>NZ_JNGH01000070.1 GCF_001188485.1 Trabulsiella odontotermitis | reverse complement strand
ATGCTGGCGAAAGGCAACCGCAGCCAGCAGGTGACGGACGCCTGTCATAAGCACGGCGGTTTCTACCTTGGCAGCATTGGCGGCCCGGCGGCGGTACTGGCGCAGGACAGTATCAAAAGCCTGGAATGCGTGGAATACCCGGAGCTCGGCATGGAGGCTATCTGGAAAATCGAGGTTGAAGATTTCCCGGCGTTTATCCTGGTGGATGACAAAGGCAACGATTTCTTCCAGCAGATCCAGTCATCGCAGTGCACGCGCTGCGTGAAATAGCACTATTGCCCGGCGGCGCTTTGCTTGCCGGGCCTACAAATCCGTAAGCCGGGGAAGGCGGTAGTCGCCACCCGGCACATCAAGAGCGCACAAAGCGCCATGCAGTCATTCTGAAGCAAGCAATACTTTATCCTGATTGGCATGTGAGCAATGTCTCTAACTTTATCGTTATCAAGGAGAAAGTAATGACAACGTTACGCCGCGAAAAAGATTCCATGGGCGCGATTGACGTCCCGGCGGATAAGCTGTGGGGCGCGCAAACGCAGCGTTCGCTGGAGCATTTTCGTATCTCAACGGAGAAAATGCCGACCGCGTTGATCCACGCGCTGGCGCTGACCAAACGTGCAGCGGCAAAAGTGAATCAGGATTTGCACCTGCTGGCCGAGGACAAAGCGGGCGCGATAATCGCCGCCGCGGACGAAGTGCTGGCGGGCAAACACGCAGACGAATTTCCACTGGCGATCTGGCAGACCGGTTCCGGCACCCAGAGCAACATGAACATGAATGAGGTGCTGGCCAACCGCGGCAGTGAACTGCTCGGCGGCATTCGTGGCATGGAGCGCAAAATTCATCCTAACGATGACGTTAACAAAAGCCAGAGTTCTAACGACGTTTTCCCGACGGCCATGCACGTAGCGGCGGTGATTGCGCTCAATGAACAGCTGATCCCGCAACTCAAGGTGCTGAAAAAGACGTTGAGCGATAAATCCGCCGCGTTTGCCGATATCGTCAAAATCGGCCGTACCCATCTGCAGGACGCCACGCCGCTGACCCTCGGGCAGGAATTTTCCGGCTGGGTGGCGATGCTTGAGCACAACCTGAAGCATATCGAACTCAGTCTGCCGCACCTGAGCGAACTGGCGCTCGGCGGCACGGCGGTCGGCACCGGCCTGAACACCCATCCGGAATATGCCTTCCGCGTGGCCGAAGAGCTGGCGACCCTCAGCGGACAGCCGTTCGTCACCGCGCCGAATAAATTTGAAGCGCTGGCCACCTGCGATGCATTGGTCCATGCCCACGGGGCGCTGAAAGGGCTGGCGGCGTCGCTGATGAAAATCGCCAACGACGTGCGCTGGCTGGCCTCCGGCCCACGTTGCGGTATCGGCGAAATTGCGATCCCGGAAAATGAACCGGGCTCCTCCATCATGCCGGGCAAGGTTAACCCGACGCAGTGCGAAGCGATGACCATGCTGTGCTGTCAGGTGATGGGCAACGATGTGGCGGTGAACATGGGCGGGGCGTCCGGTAACTTTGAGCTTAACGTCTACCGGCCAATGGTGATCCATAACTTCCTGCAGTCTGTCCGTCTGCTGGCTGACGGCATGGAAAGCTTCAATGCGCATTGCGCGGTGGGTATCGAGCCGAACCGTGAGCGAATCAATCAGTTGCTGAATGAATCGCTGATGCTGGTGACGGCGCTCAACACCCACATCGGCTATGACAAAGCCGCTGAAATTGCCAAAAAGGCGCATAAAGAGGGGCTGACCCTGAAAGCGTCGGCGCTGGCGCTCGGCTACCTCACGTCAGAACAGTTCGACAGTTGGGTCCGTCCGGAAGAGATGGTCGGCAGCATGGACATTAATCACTAGCCAGNNGCCAGATACAGATGCAGCCGCGGGATCATCAGGGTCAGCGGCTGCGCCTGCGGTTTATAACGATACTGAATGTTTTCCGCATCGTAATTCAGCAACTCGCCAATATCCGGCACGCTGACGCCGCGCGTGCCGGACATCAGGGCGATCATCGGGCTCGGGCAGGCGTACTGAACCTGTTTTTGCTCGCCCGCATACCAGACGCGGGCGACGGGCTGCACCTTCACCGGCCGTTTAATTTTCAGTTTCGCACGCTGCGGCAGCGCGGCGATATCCTGATATTCTTTCTCCAGCTTCGCCTGCCACTGCTCCCGCGTCCACGGCGCGACGGCACGCGGCGCGCTCAGGCTTTTTTCCAGCTGTTTAAGCACGTCGTCACGGGTCAGATTCTTGATGAAATGTTTGTTCGCCCAACCGAAACGTAAGGTACTCGGATCATTGAGTAGCGTCAGTGAGCGGTAGGCACTGAGGGTAAGCAGGCCAGGCAAATAGCGGTGAACCCATTCAAAGCGAGCGGCGGAGGGCAGCCCGGATTCCACCGTCACGATCTTTTCAAACGCGGCTTTCAGGGTATTGATATGAGTGATGCGTGCCGTCAGCTGCGCGTGCTGTTCCGCGGATGTCTGAAAGCAGAGTACACCCGGCAGACGAACGGCGGCTTTGCTGCTGCGTTTCTCAGACTGTTGCTGAATGAACAGATGGCTGAAGTGGGTGAGCGCCACGTCGCGCGCCTCCTGGCCGATGAGTTGTGTCACCTGAATCTGCGCCAGCGGGGCATGCTCCTCTTCCTTGCTGATTTCCGGCAGGACAAACACCCGCGCCGCCAGCAGCCGACATTCGGTGAGATCGTCACGAAAAGCGGCCAGTTCATGCTCTAACGCGCGGAACGTCGCGGTCAGTCGTTCAACAAGATCGTATTGCATCGTTACGCCCTTCATTAGTTACAACATACTAGTGACTGGCTAAGTATACGCAGAGGTCAACTTCTGTGCAATCCCTCGTCAGGCAAGGGCGGAAAGGGGGATGTGATGATAAACCGGCCAGCTAAAACTAAACCGTGCGCCGCCCAGATGGCTTGGGTCGCAGGCCACGTCGCCAGACATCGCCTGCGCGATAGAGTGGACAATCGCCAGCCCGAGACCGCAGCCGCCCGTCGCTCTGTCGCGGCTTGGGTCAAGCCGGACAAATGGCTCGAACACGCGTTCACGTTCGTTTGGCGCAATACCCGGGCCGTCGTCTTCAACGCACAATGTGGCGCGAGAGCCCGCTAACGTCAGACTGACCTCCACACGTTGGTTACTGTAACGCAGCGCGTTGTTCACCAGGTTATCGAGCACGCGCTCCATCAGACGCATATCCAGGGCGCCGTAGTCACCCGCATTCAACTGCGACAGGGTGACGGCGCGTTGCGGATTCACCGACTGAATATCTTCGATATGCGCGCCGATCCACTGCGGTAAATCCGGCGTCGTTAGCGTCAGTTCGTTTTGCGGACGATCGAGGCGGGCGTAAGTCAGCAGCTCTTCGATCAGCCCTTCAAGCTGGCTGATGTCGCGGTTCAACGCCTGAGACTCGGTTTCATCCAGATTTTCACTCATTTCCAGGCGATAACGCAGGCGCACCAGCGGCGTGCGTAGCTCGTGCGCAATGCCGTCGATTAGCTGTTTCTTACTGGCGATCAGCGCGTTGATGTTGTCGGCCATCTGGTTAAAGGTGACGCCGAGCCGCTGGAAGCTGGACATATTATCGAAATGAATACGTTCGGCGAGGTGTCCTTCACCGAAACGCTGGGCGGCGGCTTCCAGTCGTAGCATGTCCTGCCAGTGGGGACGCATCCAGACGAACACCGGGAAAGCCAGCGAAACGGCAATCAGGGCCATCAATGCCATATCCAGCAGACGCATTTCATGCAAAAAATAGAGGTAGGGCACCGGCCCGACGGCCAGCACGTAATGGCTGCGCGGGATGCGCTGAATAAAGGTGTACTGATCGTCCAGCGCCACGATGTCACCGGCGCGCAGGTGTTTCATGGCGACGTCGGTCAGGTGGAATTTATTGAGCGGCTCCACGCGCAAATCGAATGAGAGGTTGAAATCCATCTCTTTCAGCGTCTTGCTCCAGTCGCGCGGTGGGATTTCACGTAGCTCGCTGCGCATCAGATACAGCGAGCTTTTCATCAGGTCGTCCAGCGACTGGCGTCCGGCCCGTTCTGCGGTAAATTTATAGACCAGCCCGACCAGCATGGTCATCACCAGGAAGCAGACAAACAACAGAAGGTAGAACTGAACGAACAGCTTTTTCATAGGGCGACCTGTACAGTGATCGAGGGTCAGTTATCCCAGGCGTGGGGCGCGAAAAGATAGCCTTTGTTGCGCACGGTTTTGATGCGATAGGGCTCCGTCGCGCTGTCGAGCAGTTTCTTGCGTAAACGGGAAATCGCCACGTCGACGCTGCGGTCCATGCCGTCATAGGTGACACCGCGCAGGTTTTTCAGCAACGCGTCTCTGTCCATAATTTGCCCGGCATGGGTCGCCAGTTCCCAGAGCAGATCGAAATCTGCGGTCGAGAGGGCGACGTTTTCCCCGCTGAGGATCACCTGCCGGTTCACCGGGTCAATCGACAGCGAACCAAAGCGAATGGCTTTGTGCGGAGTTAATGGCGATACCGTCGTCGCCGTCGACGGGGTGACGCGCTGACGTAAATGCAGACGCAGACGCGCCAGTAAAACGGCGGGGGGCGTGGTTTTCAGAATGTAATCACTGGCGCCCATTTCCAGCGACAGTATATGGTTCATGTCGCTGTCGAGAGACGTCAGCAACACAATCGGGCCTTGCCACTGGTTGCGCAGATCGCGGCATAACGTCATGCCGTCTTTACCCGGCAGCATGATGTCCAGCAACACGAGGTCAGGCTGCTCGCGGGCGATAACCTCTTCAGCGCGATCCCCGCGTGGTTCAACAACCACATCCATATCATGCTTGCCCAGATAAGCGGCAATCAGCGCGCCAACCTCGGGATCATCTTCGACATAAACGATCTTGTTCATAATCTACATGCGCAACTAAAAAACGTAACATACACCCCCGCACAACCGGCTTCCATTAATCTTTTATAAACACGATGAATTCCGTTATGCTGCCCGTTGTTGTTACTTGAATGTTAAGGCAAAAAACGATGGGGCTGGTGATTAAGGCGGCGTTGGGTGCGCTGGTGGTAGTGTTGATTGGCGTACTGGCGAAGACCAAAAACTATTACATTGCCGGGCTGATCCCGCTTTTTCCGACTTTCGCGCTGATCGCGCACTACATCGTCGCCAGCGAGCGAGGCATTGAAGCGCTGCGTGCGACCATTGTTTTCGGCATGTGGTCGATCATTCCGTACTTTCTTTATCTGCTGTCGCTGTGGTATTTCACCGGTTTCTGGCGCCTGCCGTGGGCGCTGACCGGCGCTGTCGCCTGCTGGGGGCTCAGCGCCTGGGTGCTGATTGCCGTGTGGAGCCGCTTCCACTAACGCAGATGACGGCCGCCATCTACCGCGAAACTGCGTCCGGTGACGAAACAGCTGACTAACAGGTAATCGACCAGTTCAATGATCTCTTTCTCGCCCGGCGCGGTTTTCATCAGTGATTTATTCAGCGCCTGCTGCCGGTAATCGGCATCATCGCCTTCGTTAAACAGAATCAGCGAGGGCGCAATGGCGTTCACTTTCACTTCCGGTGCCAATTTCCGCGCAAATGAGCGGGTCATGTTATCCAGCGCCGCTTTGCTGGCGGCGTAAGCGATATGCTTGTCGCTCCCGCGTTCCACCACGTAATCCGTGAAATGAATAATATCACTGGCGGCGTGGCCGTGGCCGCGCAGTAATCCTTCCAGCGCATGGTTGAGCAGGTAGGGTGCATGAACGTGAATGTGCAGCATCGCGCTTAAGACGTCACTCAGCGGGACACCGCTCTTTTCTGCCATCCAGCCGCTGGCGTTGTGCAGTATCGCCCGCAAACCGTGCGGGGCGTGGTTTTTCACTTCTTCAGCAAACGCCAGAATGCTGTCATCGGTAGAAAAGTCCGCCTGAATACAGGTTGCACCGGCTTCGCACAGACCCTCGAGAGCCGGGTATTCGCTGCGATAGCTGATGATAACGGACTGTTTCAGATTGAGAAAATGGTGGGCAAGGGCGAGGCCGATACGTCGGCCTCCACCGGTGATGAGGACAGGGCGCTGTCGGGTGGTTCCCATCAGTGTCTCCTTAGCGTTCTGCGATGGGGAAACACGATTACCCCATCAGCATCCACGTTGCCGGGAAAGCGGCAACCAGTATAAAACCAATTAATGCCATTTCACGACGTCTGAGCATCTGATCGTGCTGGTGCGTGCGACGCGCGTAAAGAAAGACCAGTAAACCCGGCGCATACAGCACCACGGACAACAGCAGATGCATCGGGCCGGAAGCATACAATAACCATAAGCCATAAATGCAGGCACCGATACCTACCGCTTTATGCAGTGGACGTGTGGCAATTTTCAGCAGGAAAGCACCGACGAGAAAATAGGGCACGAGGATCATCTCTGAAGCGATGGTCAGCAGCGTGTTGTAATCGGAGCCGGTCAGCCAGATCAGCACCAGGCAGACCTGAACGCTGATATTGGTCAGCCACAGTGAGGCGGACGGCGCGCTGTTTTCATTCTGACGGGCAAAGACACGCGGAAACGCTTTATGCGTAGCGGCCAGATAGGGCACTTCAGCGGCCATGATTGTCCAGCTCAGGTACGCGCCGCAGACGGAGACGATAAGTCCGGCGGCGATGATCACCTCGCCCCAGGAACCCATCATTTTCACCATCAGTCCGGCCATTGAAGGATTACGCATTTCCGCCAGTTCCGGACGCGCCACCACGCCCAGCGACAGCAGCGTCACCAGCAGATAGACGGCCAGCGCAGAAAGTACCGCCAACAGCGTGGCGCGCCCGACATCATTCTTATTGCGCGCTCGGGCAGAAACCACCACCGCGCCTTCGACGCCAATGAACACCCACAGCGTAATCAGCATGGTGTTTTTGACCTGCTCCCAGACCGGTACGCCAAGTGCAATACCGCTGAAATNCCAGGCCCGCCAGCACCACAAACAGCCCGAGCGGCAGCAGCTTCGCCAGCGTGGCGACCAGGTTGATGCTCGCCGCTGTCTGTACGCCGCGCAGGACAAGAAAATGCACGAACCACAACAGCACCGACGCGCCGATGATGGACTGCCAGGTGTTGCCGTCGCCAAACAGGCGTAATTCCGGCGTGTCGGTGAAGAAACTCAGCGCCGAAAAGACGATAACCAGATACGAAACGTTGGCGATCACCGCGCACAGCCAGTATCCCCACGCCGAGCAAAAACCAATCAGTTCGCCAAAACCTTCGCGGGCATAGGTAAAAATACCGCCGTCGAGGTCAGCGCGAATCCGTGTCAGCACCAGCATGGCAAAGGCGAGAAACAGGATCCCGACACCGGTGATGGCCCAGCCGATAAGCAGCGCTGCCGGGCTGGCCACGGCGGCCATGTTCTGCGGCAAACTGAACACGCCAGCGCCGAGCATTGAGCTCAATACCAGAGCGGTGAGCGCGCTGAGACCTAGTTTCTTTTCCATGGGCATCCTGTGATAGTAAATCGGGATGAAAGAATATTTATTGTGTGTAATCGCATAAACATGGTGGATTACGCTAAGGCGCGGGATTTTACGAAGTGTCCAGGCTGCATGCAATGACATATGCATAATAAAATGAAAAAAGGCGGTAAAAACCGCCTTTTTGTGAAGGGTATTCGCTTATTTATACAGATCGGCACTGATAGTGATGTTGCCGCCGCGCTCCTGCCATTGACGCGTGATGTGGTAGTACTTCGCGCCTTTTTTCGCCGCACGTTTCGCGACCTGGTAGGAGATTTCGCTCATGTTGCCGTAGTTACCGGTGAACTTGATGCTGTCGAACGGAACCATCTGAGCAGCGGTGATTTTATTCACTTCTTCAATTTTTGTGCCGTCCGGCAGGGTGACAGTGTAACGCCCGCCTTTAGAGGACTGCGTTTCGAAGAAGCGACCCACGCCGGTTCCCATGCCCACAGAGGCACTGGTCGCCACGCCAGGGATTTCGACTTTCTTCGCTTCTTCACCGCCTTGTGCCAGCGCTGCGCGACCTGCATCAGAATCCGCCGGGATTGCGTCCGGGCTCTGCAGTACACGTTTCTTCGCATCGGCTTTATAAACGAATGCAGTCACGCGCTGGTTGCCGCCGTCATTCGCATCGACCTGACGAACGATAAAGAAGGAGGCCGCACCTTTCGCTTTCGCGGCTTTGGTGATGGCATCGTTGACGTCCGGCTGGCTGCGGAAGAAGCCCTGAACGGTTACGGTGTCAAACGGCTCAAGCTCAACGGCCTGTTCTTTCGGCAGCTCAGTCACGCCGTTAATCACGCGGTTAACCGGTTCGTCAGCTTTGCCTGCATCGCTCTTATAAAGATCGGCGGTGACGCGCCAGTTGCCGCTGTTACCAAAATCCGAGGTATCTACAACATAAAAAGAGGCAGCGCCTTCTTTATCCGCTTTGCGGGAAACGGCCTGTACCGCTTCGCCAATAGCATTAAAGCGGCCGGTGATCACGACGCGGTCGTAGGGCTTCAGTGCTGCCGCTTGCTCCGGGGTCAACTCGGTGGCTGCATTGGCTGACAGGGCAGTTGCAGACAGGAGTGCTGACGCCAGGAGTGTATACTTAAGCTTCATAAAAATAATCCTTCGCCTTGCGCAAACCAGATACTGGTAGTGTTGTTGAATAGAAACGTGGCTGATTATTGCATTTAATTCTGCTTGCTGTCTGCGCCATTTTTCATTTCCCGTGCGATGTCGATGACAGAGTCAGATAACGTTTAGCGATATTTTGGTGATATGTTGAAAAAACAGGCGGTTGAACAGTCAAACAGGTCATCGATACCACTTTTATAAGTTAATGTATTGTTAAAAGTGCATTTCTCCGCAGGCGATTGATCACGTTTTACCGCTTCGTTAGAGCGAATTATCAGGCCTCGTCATAAAATAAAGGTAAATATTGCTGCTGCGCAGTGCAGCGATGACTTTTCCTCAATAAATTCATAAATACTTTTTTCTTGATGTAGATCGCAGCCGTTATTTTCAGTAGGTTATAGACAGTTTGTTACTGTTTTATTTTTCAGGCTGATGGCAGGTTTGCGTCACGTTGCGACCCGCGTTAGCCGACGACTCAACAAACCATCATCACTTGCCGATGGAAGGGAATATTATGCGTATTGGTGTACCAAAAGAGAGGTGGGCCCAGGAAACCCGGGTTGCTGCGACGCCAAAAACGGTGGAACAGCTGCTTAAGCTCGGTTTCGAGGTCGCCATTGAAAGCAGCGCGGGGCATCTGGCCAGCTTTGACGACAGCGCCTTTGCGGCCGCGGGCGCAGAGATTGTGACCGGCAATGCCGTGTGGCATTCGGATGTCATTCTCAAGGTGAATGCGCCGACCGACAAAGAGATCGCGCTGCTCAATCCGGGCACGACCTTAATCAGCTTTATCTGGCCCGCGCAGAATCCTGAACTGATGGAAAAGCTGGCGGCGCGTAACATCAACGTCATGGCGATGGATTCGGTACCGCGTATTTCCCGTGCGCAGTCGCTGGATGCCCTGAGCTCGATGGCCAACATCGCAGGCTACCGTGCGATCGTCGAAGCGGCGCATGAATTCGGCCGCTTCTTTACCGGTCAGATCACCGCCGCAGGTAAAGTTCCACCAGCCAAAGTGATGGTGATCGGTGCCGGGGTGGCAGGTCTCGCCGCCATCGGTGCGGCAAACAGCCTTGGCGCGATTGTTCGCGCTTTCGATACGCGCCCTGAAGTGAAAGAGCAGGTGCAGAGTATGGGCGCGGAATTCCTCGAGCTGGATTTCGAAGAAGAAGCCGGCAGCGGAGACGGTTACGCCAAAGTAATGTCGGAAGCCTTTATTAAGGCTGAAATGGCGCTTTTCGCCGCGCAGGCGAAAGAGGTGGACATCATCGTCACCACCGCGCTGATCCCGGGCAAACCAGCGCCAAAACTCATTACCCGCGAAATGGTGGATTCCATGACGCCGGGGAGTGTAATCGTGGACCTGGCGGCGCAAAACGGCGGCAACTGCGAATACACCGTCGCCAACGAAGTGGTGACCACCGCCAGCGGCGTGAAGGTGATTGGCTATACCGATTTGCCGGGACGTCTGCCGACGCAGTCCTCTCAGCTGTATGGCACCAACCTCGTTAACCTGATGAAACTGCTGTGCAAAGAGAAAGACGGCACGGTCACCATCGATTTTGATGATGTGGTGGTGCGCGGCGTCACCGTGGTGCGTGAAGGAGAAATCACCTGGCCTGCGCCGCCGATTCAGGTGTCTGCACAACCGCAGGCGGCGAAAGTCGATACTGCGCCGAAAGCGCCAGAAAAACCGGCCTCACCATGGCGTAAATACGCGCTGATGGCGCTGGTGATTATTCTCTTCGGCTGGCTGGCCGATGTGGCACCGAGAGAGTTCCTTGGTCACTTCACCGTCTTCGCACTGTCCTGTGTCGTGGGCTATTACGTGGTGTGGAACGTGTCGCATGCACTGCATACGCCGTTGATGTCTGTCACCAACGCTATTTCGGGGATTATTGTGGTAGGCGCGCTGTTGCAGATCGGGCAGGGTGGCTGGGTCAGCTTCCTCAGTTTTATCGCGGTACTGATCGCCAGTATTAACATTTTTGGTGGTTTCACCGTCACTCAGCGCATGCTGAAAATGTTCCGCAAAGGGTAAGGGGTAACAAATGTCTGGTGGATTAGTTACAGCTGCATACATTGTTGCCGCGATCCTGTTTATTTTCAGTCTGGCGGGGCTTTCGAAGCATGAGACGTCCCAGCAGGGCAACTACTACGGTATCGCCGGGATGGCGATTGCGCTGGTCGCAACCATTTTCGGACCGGATACCGGCAACGTGGCGTGGATCCTCGTCGCGATGATCATCGGCGGCGCGATCGGTATCCGTCTGGCGAAAAAGGTCGAAATGACCGAAATGCCGGAACTGGTGGCAATTCTGCACAGCTTCGTTGGTCTGGCGGCGGTACTGGTGGGCTTCAACAGCTATCTTTATCACGAACCTGGCCTCGAACCGATTCTGGTCAACATTCATCTCACCGAAGTGTTCCTGGGTATCTTCATCGGTGCGGTGACCTTTACTGGTTCCATCGTGGCGTTTGGTAAGCTGCGCGGCAAAATCTCCTCGAAACCGCTGATGCTGCCGAACCGTCACAAAATGAACCTCGCGGCGCTGGTCGTGTCGTTCCTGCTGCTGGTTGTGTTCGTGCGTACCGAAAGCGTCGGGCTGCAGGTGCTGGCGCTGCTGGTGATGACCCTCATCGCGCTGGCGTTTGGCTGGCATCTGGTGGCGTCCATCGGCGGGGCCGATATGCCGGTGGTGGTGTCAATGCTGAACTCCTACTCCGGTTGGGCGGCTGCCGCTGCAGGCTTTATGCTGAGCAATGATCTGCTGATCGTGACCGGTGCGCTGGTCGGCTCGTCGGGTGCGATCCTCTCCTACATCATGTGTAAAGCGATGAACCGTTCGTTCATCAGCGTGATTGCCGGTGGCTTTGGTACCGATGGCTCTTCAACGGGCAGCGACGAAGAAACGGGTGAACATCGCGAAATCAGCGCGGAAGAGACTGCAGAATTGCTGAAAAATTCGCACTCCGTCATCATCACTCCGGGCTACGGCATGGCGGTGGCGCAGGCGCAGTATCCGGTGGCTGAAATCACCGAGAAGCTGCGCGCGCGCGGTATCAAAGTGCGTTTTGGTATTCACCCGGTCGCGGGTCGTCTGCCAGGCCACATGAACGTGCTATTGGCGGAAGCGAAAGTGCCGTACGACATCGTGCTGGAAATGGACGAGATCAACGACGACTTTACCGACACCGACACCGTGCTGGTGATCGGCGCTAACGACACCGTTAACCCGGCGGCACAGGACGATCCGAAGAGTCCGATTGCCGGTATGCCGGTGCTGGAAGTCTGGAAAGCGCAAAACGTCATCGTCTTTAAGCGCTCGATGAATACGGGCTACGCCGGGGTACAAAACCCGCTGTTCTTCAAAGAGAATACCTCAATGCTTTTTGGCGATGCGAAAGCCAGCGTGGATGCAATTCTGAAAGCGCTCTGATCGCCGTTATTGTTGTCAAAGCCGCTTCTCAGGAGGCGGCTTTTTTATTCACAAAATAATTGCAAATGGTCAAAAAACACCCAGGTCGATGTGTTATACTGGTCAGGATTTAAACACGAATGAGGATGTTATGGATACCGAAATAACCCCGGCGCAGTTGGCCATTGAATACCTTCGCCGCGACACCAGCCTGTTGACGCCCGCACAATACCTGAAGAAGCTGAAACAGCTGGAACTGGAATTTGCCGATCTGATGGCGCTATCTTCCAGCGAGCTGAAAGAAGAGATTTATTTTGCCTGGCGTTTGGGTATCCATTGACAGGATACATGATGAGAAAGCCGCTCTGAGAGCGGCTTTTTTTGTGGTTAATCGTCTTCTTCGTCGTCAAGTTCAACCGGTGTCTGATACTGCTCAGGTTTGAGCGCCAGCAGGTCGCAGCGCAAGTGGTCTATCACTTGTTCTGCCGTATTGCCGAGGAATGCTGCGGAAAGTCCGGTGCGTCCCACGGTGCCCAGCACCACAATCCCCGCCTGCAGATGTTCCGCGAGATCCGGGATGACCTCTTCCGGCAATCCTTTTTCCACGTGCGTCAGTTCTTCTGCAATGGAGAACTTCTGTCGCAGCGCTTTCATGGCCAGCAGATGCTGCCCGCGAATGGCGTCGTTATACACGCTGGGGTCAAAGTCCGGCAGTTCGATAGCAATGTTGATCGGTGTGACCGGGTAGGCGCCCACCAGATGGACTTCGGTATGGTTGATCTGCTCGGCCAGTTGCTGCGTCTCTTTAATCAGCTTAATGTTCAGCGAATCGTGATAGGGCTCTTCGCTGGCAAGGTTAACCGCAACCAGCGCTTTGCCGCCTTCCGGCCAGGGCTGATCTTTCACCATCCACACCGGGCACGGGCATTTACGCAGCAGGTGCCAGTCAGTTGGAGTGAAGATAACGGCTTCCAGTCGGTCGTGCTGGTGCGTCATTTTCAGCAGTAAATCATGACCGCCGCTGATGACTTCCTGGATGATGGCCTCAAACGGACGGTTGTGCCAGACCACTTTGATATCAATCGGGATCCCTGCTTCGAGGTAGTATTTTGCCTGCTCGCGGATCCATGCGGTACGCTGGCTAATAACCCCCTGACGCATCGCGGTACGCTCATCCGGGGAAAGCAGCGTCGTCATTTCATACGAAAAATCGTAGATCGGTAAGAAGGCCTTGATACGGCCCCCGATCCGCTGATGCAGATAAACAGCACGCCGTAGCGCTGGCTGGTCGTCCTGGTTCGGATCGATTGCCACCAGCATGTTTTGATACATTGCCATACAGGGTCTCCTTACAGCTGTAACTACATTCATTAACTAAAAGATAACCCATCTACGTAAAATGAAACAGCAAAGAGACGCAGTCAGATCAACAAATCAGAAAAAAGGGTGAGATGTTGCGACTTACGCATCTGTCTGTGCAGGAAGGCATTATTCCGGCTCCCGACGCTGATGACATAATGGAACACCATAAGGACAATATTCAAACTGGCAAATGTCTGTATCGTTGCAGTGACTGAGGAGTTCGTTATTATTACCGGGGCAGACTGACCGGACTGTGTAATATAACCATAGAGAGCGGGTGTAGGGAAAACAACTGATAAGCTTAATATCGCGTGGACGGCCATTCACAAATAAACCTAAATCACTGGTAGTTAACGTATTACCCGGGCGTAAAAAGTAAGAACCTTCATACCATACGATGATATCCAGATCCTCCGGCGTCGCGGCGACAGCGTATGCCGTGCCGCTTTCCGGGCACACAAGCATTTTTTTTATCTCCCAATGCATCTCACCTCCTTTATTCAAACAATCCATCATGATAAATATTAATTAACGATAGAACATCTCTCCTGAAATCGACAAGTCATCATGAGATTAACACCCCGAAGATATACGAGCCATAAGACATTACGCACAGTGTTTGATTAATATTAAAAAAGCGCGAGGTTATTATTCGTATAAAAGAGGAGTGGTGATATTAATTACGTATTTATAATATTACTGGATCGCGGACATAAAAAAGCCGGAACGGGGTCGTTCCGGCTATCGCGTGACGGGAGTAGGGTATCAGGCGACGTTGCGTGCCTGACCGGCCAGCAGCGCCAGCGCATCACTGTTTTCGATGGTGATGTATTTGCCTTTCACGGCCAGCATGCCGCTTTTCTGGAAGCGACCTAACAGGCGGCTGATGGTTTCCACCGTCAGGCCGAGATAGTTACCGATATCGCCACGGGTCATGGTCAGACGGAACTCGCGAGGAGAGAAACCACGCTGCGCGAAACGGCGAGACAGGTTATAGATAAACGCAGCCAGACGCTCTTCCGCATTTTTCTTGGAGAGCAGCAGGATCATATCCTGATCGCCTTTAATCTCACCGCTCATCAGACGCATCATCTGCTGGCGAAGGTTCGGCATTTTGCCCGACAGGTCGTCCAGCGTCTCAAACGGGATCTCGCAGACCATGGAGGTTTCCAGTGCCTGTGCGAAACTTGGATGATGGCCCGTACCGATGGCGTCAAAGCCGACTAAATCACCCGCCAGATGGAAACCGGTGATCTGCTCGTCGCCTTGCTCGGTAATGGTGTAGCTTTTGATGGTGCCAGAACGAATGGCATACAGCGATTTCAGCTCATCACCTGCTTTGAACAGGGTCTGTCCTTTCTGGATCGGCTTTTTACGCTCGATAATATTATCCAGCTGATCAAGCTCGTGCTCATTCAGCGTGAACGGGATACAGAGCTGGCTGATGCTGCAATCCTGACAATGGATTGCACAACCGCCAGACTGGATGCGTCGTATAATTCGCTTTTCCGGGATCATAAGTCTGCTCAAGCCGTAATTGATATTGGTCAATTTTAACATCTTTTTATAGCGCAAGTAAGTCTGTAGATCCCGATTCACGCAATATTAGAAAGTGAAAAAGTCTCAAAACCGCAACGTTTTGAAAAACTGGCACTTATTTTAAGGATTTTGAGCATAAGACTTACCAAACGGTTCCAGAAAGCACGGAACGTTAAAGCAGGAGGTAACCTTCGTGGCGTAACAGCCATTCTTTGCGCTGAACGCCACCTGCATAACCGGTCATGGTGCCGTTGCGTCCGATGACGCGGTGGCAGGGAACCACGACGCTTATCGGGTTAGAACCGTTCGCGGCGCCGACGGCGCGTGCGGCACCAGGGCGGCCCAGCATGTCAGCCAGTTGACCATAATGCATCACCTGACCGCAGGGAATGGTGCGCAGGATTTGCCAGACTTCACGTTGAAAAGGCGTTCCGGCGGTGGCGGAGGGCAGCGTGTTGATAATCGCGAGATCACCATCAAAATAATCGCGCATTTTCTGGCTCAGGCCGCCGGGATTACTGGCCGCGACGCGTTGATAACCCTCCACACGATAATGAATATCGAGCAGTTGCTCCATGCGATCGCTATGTTCTTCCCATTCAACGGCGCGCAGGTTAAATAACTCATCACACAGGATCCACAATGGCCCCAGCGGCGTCGCGATTTTATCTTCGAGTATTTTCAGCATCGGTGCCCTTTATTTCGCTGAGAGTGAGGGTGGTCTGACCAAATTGGTTGCCGACACGATATCATGCCATTTGCATCAACAACATACCCCGAAAAGAGACGTGCGTGGCAAATAAAAAATCAGGACCTGTCGACATCCGCCAGGCCCCGAAGTACACACAGCAATTCGTCCTTAATTTATACCCGCGCATTGCTCCCTGCGTGGGTTAATTAGAGTTATAGCGTTTCCAGGAAATATTTCCATGATTTTCTCATATTATTTCACATTGAATTAACAATATTGATAAATATTAATCTGCATGAATTCCCGTTAAGTGACATTTAATTGTTACTGAATGGCGCTAACGTGCGGGAATGTGCAGGTAAATCTCTCCAGTAAAACGCATTGTGACAGCGCGGTGACGCGGCTATAGTACTTCTTCAGACGTTGCTGGAGGATTGATGATGAACCTTGACGACAAATCGCTGTTTCTTGACGCCATGGAGGATGTCCAGCCCCTGAAGCGATGTAACGATGTGCACTGGCAGCCGAACCGAAACACCCGAAAGCCGCACACCCTCGACACCCTGCAGCTCGATAATTTTCTTACCACCGGTTTTCTCGATGTGATCCCGTTAGACACGCCGCTGGAATTTAAACGCGAAGGATTACAGACCGGCGTGCTGGATAAACTGCGGCAGGGGAAATACAGCCAGCAGGCCAGCCTGAATTTGTTGCGCCAGCCGGTGGAGCAGTGCCGCCAGCAACTGTTTGCCTTTATTCATCAGGCGTGTGCGAAAGGCCTTCGCAACGTGTTGATTGTGCATGGCAAAGGGCGTGAAGATAACGCTCATGCCAATATCGTGCGCAGCTATCTGGCGCGCTGGCTGACGGAGTTCGACGATGTCCAGGCGTTCTGTTGCGCATTACCACACCACGGCGGAAACGGCGCCTGCTATGTGGCGTTGCGCAAATCAGACGAAGCCCGGCAGGAAAACTGGGAACGTCACGCCAAACGCAGCCGTTGATCAACGGTAAATGTGTGACACTGAACACTTAGACGAATTTCATTTAAATAATGATCTTTTAAAGACTGATTTTGAATAATTCAAAAATTGCTAAACGCCAGAATCGCCTGGCGTTTATGTTAACTCATTAAAATTGGTCATTTTTAATGGTATCAAATTACCTGCCATTTTCCCTGGTTATTGGAGATAACTTCTACGCAACTTACGGGTGAAGGGTGAATAATCCTTTCAGTGCTACAATTTATCTGCCGCAGTAAAACTCGCTATATATCCTTCATATATTAATAGGTTAGCTCACTAATAGTTATCGTGGAGGCAGATTGTGTATAATATCAATGAACTAATGAGTAAAATTAATACAGATGACGTTAACACCTCTTCAATACAATTATCCTCTTTGTTTTCATTGTCTTTTCCAGAAATAAATGAACGTTATAAAGATGTGTTATCGTGGGGCGAATGTCGCTACCTTTACCGTTCGGCTCAACAAGAAAATAAAAATAATACATTAAGTGAATTGCACATTTTAAGCAGAGCGAATCCGCAGTTGCATCATTCTATACGCCTGGCGATTGCTAACTCACCTTTACAACGCAGCTATGACGACCTGTTTGAGCGGCGGGCACAAAAATTTGTCAGTCCCGATTCTGTCGCTTCAATGTTTTCTCCTGCTGGCTATTTGACAGAGCTGTACCGGGAAGCCAGAGATCTCCACGCTGCGGATTCCAGATTCAGCCTGAAGAAAAGGCGCCCCGATCTTGAACAGCTTGCACTAAGCCAGGCCAATCTGGATAAAGAGATATCTACGCTGTCGTTGTCTAATCAGATATTATTAGATAATTGTATGGCAACGCTGGGCGTAAAATATGAAGTGTTTATGGAGCAGTTATCCACATATCGGGAAACGGGTGACACACCTTTCCATCAGCCTTATGAGACTATCCGTGAGACTATTCTGCTAAAAGATAACTCTCTTTCAGCTTTTTCCAGAAATCCTGACGTGGCCGAATTAATCGACATTAATTCTCTACTGGCCGTGCAGGCAAATATCTCCCCAGAACTCTATCTTATTCTTAGCGAGGAAATTACAGAGGCTAATGCAGCCGAACTGTATAAGAAAAATTTTGGCGATCGTGATGTTAACTTCCTGATGAATATTGAAAGCCTGGCGGAATATTACGGCCTGTCGATAAAAGAGATGGTTTCATTAACCAGTTTGTTGGGGCATCGGGATTATAGTTCACCTGAGCAATATTACCGAAATGATACTTTAACCGCGCTGGTCATTGATGATACCGGCGCCACTGGTGAAATCGACCAGATAGTACGAAGCTACGGGGATAACAGCTACCAGATTCATTATGCTGAACTCTTTCCCCAAGGAGGGAATCAGTATCTCCTTAATTTCAGCTTTACGGATAACCGATCGGGTTCTTTTGCTATTGGCACCGGAGGGTATGGTACCCAGGATCTTTTTTACGCAGGGGATTTTGAATTTGTCAAAAATCAACATATCAGTCTCCCGGTTCAGATTCCGGCAGATAATGTTAAAAACGGTGTGGAGATCGGGTTTACCCGAGTGGGTGGCGGATACTATTCCACCGTGTCGTTTAAGCAGACATCCGTCTCGCCACGCGTTTTTATCCTCAACCTGAATAAAATTATCAGACTGTATAAGGCCAGTGGACTGAGTCCTGAGCAGGTTTATTTGATCGCATATAACAAAGTTAGCGACGAGATCTTCAATCCTGACGTATTACAGGCTTTGTTTCTGGTTGAGTATTATACCCGCCGCTATGCCATTGACGTGACGGATGCCCTTGTCCTTGGGCAGGGGAATATTAGCCGGGTCAGTGTGGCGAACCAAACCAGTTTCTTTGATACGTTGTTTAATACGCCACTGATCAATGGTATCTCATTCTCAGCTGATGACGTTTCTGTTAACTGGAATTCTGACGTTGCAGAAGATATTGCGCGTATCAGTATTTTAAAAAGAGCATTCCAGGTCACCGAAAGCGAGTTACAGCTCGTCTGGCGATTGTTAGCGGGTGAAAGCACGGTATTGATTTGCTCTATCGAAAATATTTCTGCGCTCTATTTTGGGGTGCTCCTTGCCAGGCTGCATGGTATTTCCGTCGCAGAGCTGGTGGCTCTGCTGTCGATATCGCCATGGTCAACGACTCCGTTAAATTCACTGGACGCGGCAAACAAAATCAAACTGGTCGAGTTTGTTTATCGCATTACTTCATGGATAGCACAACAGGGATGGTCGGTTGCGGATGTCTATTTAATGCTGACGAAGACGCACAGCACGGTTATCACCCAGGAGATAGAGAATCTTATTGCGACGCTGCGAAGTGGAATGGGCGGTCACCGTGAAACGGGGACGGCATTGCTCGCACAAATAGCTCCCTTTATTGCTGCTGCCGTACAGCTTAATTCCAGTGATAGCGCAAAATCGCTGTTGTTATGGGTTGATCAACTCAAACCGCAGGGCCTGACAACAGAAACCTTCATTGATCTTGTTCTTAAGGATGATATCAGCGACCAGGAGACGAAGGATCTGGTGGCATTTTGTCAGGTTCTTGGGCAGCTCTCGCTGGCGGTTCGCCTGACAGGTATTAGCCCTCCTGTTTTGTCGTTAATGATTTCCTCACCGCAGCTTTTTCAGCAGGGATTAACGTCGTTGCCATGGGATTTGACGTTGTTATTTGCGCTCACCCAGATTCATGATGCCATATTGAAATGCGGTGAAAATGCCAGCCAGGTTATCAGGGCTTTTAGCGAAGGCGTGTTAACGCCGCAGATGCTGGCAGAGGCGATTTCTAAAGACCCGCTTGCGATGTCCCAGGCGTTAAATATTGTCAGGGGTGGCGACGCGGAAACCTATAAAGATTGGGCCGAAATTGGCATTTCGCTGCAATGGATGGATATTTCTGAAACCCTTGGCTGTTCACCGGACACGATTGCCGCCCTGTTTACATTACGGTATATCAACGTCACCGCAGAGGCGCAACCTGCCTATAGCGAATGGGTCAGCGTCAGTAATATGATCCAGGCCGGTCTCAGTCAGGCTGACACCGCAACCCTTTATTTAACGCTTGATGAACTCATCAGTACCTCCCTTTGTGCTTATTACATCAAGCTCATCAATATGCCTGAGGTTATTGATCGCGACAGCCTGTATTCCTGGCTGCTGATCGACAACCAGGTTTCCGGGAAAATTAAAACGACCGCGATTGGCGAAGCGATTGCCAGTGTGCAGCTGTATGTCAATCGTACGCTAAACGGGCTTGAGCCTGGGGAAAGCCTGGCGGTGAAGTCACGACAGTTTTTTAAAGACTGGGATACTTACAATAAAAATTACAGTTCGTGGGCGGGTGTCTCTGAACTGGTTTACTTCCCGGAGAATTATGTCGACCCTACCGTCCGTATCGGGCAGACCGATATGATGGATGAAATGCTACAAACGCTGGGGCAGAGTCAGCTCTCCGTTGAAAACGTTGAATCGGCATTTAAAACCTATATGTCGCGCTTTGAACGGGTGGCAAATCTGGATGTGATCAGCGGCTATCATGACAATCTTTCCACCGGAGAAGGAACGACCTATTTTATCGGCAAAGGTATTTTGGATGGTGAAAAATATTACTGGCGCTCTCTACAACAGCATATGCTCGATTATGGTAAATATCCGGCAAACGCATGGGGGCAGTGGAAAGAAATTGGTACTGCGATCTCCGCCTGGCGAAATATTATCCGCCCGGTAGTCTTCAATCGTCGACTTTATATCTTCTGGATTGAAAAGCAGGTGGCTGCTGTTTCGGACGGAAGCAGTGTCAGTGAAACCAGTGAGTATGTCCTGAAACAGGCTTTTATTAAACATGACGGAACCTGGAGCGTTCCGGTTGTTTACTCTTTTTCGGATGCATTTATTGCAGACGATATGCCATCTTTTGCTGATGTGAGTATGAGTGCCATTAACGAGGATGATCTGCAGTTTGTTCTTCTTTTTTACAAACCCGCTGCGACGGAAGATGAAAATAAATCAAACCCTTGCTCGGGGATGATTGTTTCTGCCGATAATGAGATTCATGGTTTAGCCGAGTCTGATGCTGCAATATACAGAAACTTTATCTGGAAACAGTTTGACCTGACCGGTTGCAAGCGTATCAGTAAGTTTTATTCTAAAGACGCCTATTCCATGGGGGTGAATTTCTCATGGACTCATGATATTGCCAGCGACAATGGGAGTGGTGGTGTACGTGGCGGGAAACTTACTCTCAAATCGCTCACCGTTGACAGTGATAGTGTCGATCTCCTGATGGATGCCAGTCTGCGATACATTCCGACGATTTATGATCAAACAACTACTTATGCGAATTTAATCAAGCGTTACGGTCAGAATGGTGATGTTTTTTATCTCAAGTCTGGAGTGCCCTGGTCAGTTATCTATCCGGCAATAAGAATTAATGGTACAACCAAAGAACTCATCTGTTACAGCAGCGAGAACCGAACTTCATTATATTGTGTATATACAAACCCTGATGATATTGCTACGGCATTTAGTATGACAATACCGGCAGACGGAGGTGGATATTATCGCGCGGCCATCTCGCAGGATTTTTCTTTAGATTCAGGCATGTTCTTTATCATGAAGTCTGAAACTGATGATACGGATACGGTCTTTCTTACCGATCCCTATGACAAAATTTCCCTGGGCGCGGAAAATAATAAGGTTGGTCTTTCTT
This sequence comes from Trabulsiella odontotermitis, assembly GCF_001188485.1. Lineage (GTDB taxonomy): Bacteria > Pseudomonadota > Gammaproteobacteria > Enterobacterales > Enterobacteriaceae > Trabulsiella > Trabulsiella odontotermitis_A. Next base: position 106,997 of record NZ_JNGH01000070.1, on the reverse strand, counting down.
TTTCTTATAATGCCGTTAAAGAAGAACACCTCGCTTCCAGTGATATTCCGTCAGACCAGTTGCCTGATTTTTCGTTGAGCGAAATGATCTACCCCTATACAGGAGTAACGCTCAGCGTACCGTTAGACGTATTAGCCACAAGCACTAACAGTACAATAGAAGTGAGCGTAAGATTTTTTGTGCTGGATGCCGCAGGTGGCGTATTAGGTGAGCAAAACGGAACCTTCCGCCTGCGTCAGGTCGTTCTTGATAATGATCAAATCATATCCTTGTATCGACAGGATAATGGGAGCCAGTACTTACAACTAGGATGTTATCGTACGCGAATAAATACCCTTTTTGCCAGACAACTGGTTGCAAGAGCTGATTTAGGGCTTAACGCTGTACTTTCAATGGAAACTCAGTTATTACCTGAACCAAAATTAGGAAAGGGTAGCTATGTTACTATTACTTTCCCTGCGTATGATGCAGCTGTTCATGGTACTAATGCTAATGTTACTTTGAGTATTTCTCCTTTCTCCAGCCAGAATAGCGCAACAGAATATATATTCTGGTCAGGGGTATTACAGGATTCACCATTGCAAATTACACTTTTTGTTCCAACATCCCAGATATCATATGGCGATCCTGTACAGTTTCCAGAGGACAGAAATAATGGGTTAGCTGTTTTTTTGACATGTCAGATGGGAAATTATTACCAGGGGGTTTTTAATAATATTACACAAACTGATTTATCGCTGACAGGGTTTACAGCCAGCACCAGTGCTGTAGCAGCCAGGGATGTAAAAATTGTATTGGCTCAACAAAATACCGAGCCTATGGATTTCAGCGGTGCCAACGCGCTCTATTTCTGGGAAATGTTCTTTTACGTCCCCTCTATGGTCTTTTTGCGCTTATTACAGGAAAGCCGCTACGAAGAAGCCACCCGCTGGATGAAATTTATCTGGAGTCCGGAAGGGTACCTTGGGGAAAACGGTGAAAAAACGACGTGGACATGGAATGTGCGTCCGCTTGAAGAGGACACCTCCTGGAATGCGTCGCCTCTTGATTCGGTCGATCCTGATGCGGTTTCCCAGTCTGATCCGATGCATTATAAAGTGGCGACTTTTATGCGGGCGCTGGATTTATTAATTGCCAGAGGAGATGACGCCTACCGCCGACTCGAACGCGATTCGCTGAATGAAGCGAAAATGTGGTACGCACAGGCGCTGAATATCCTCGGCAAAGAACCTTATGATGCCTTACTGAAAGGCGGGTGGTCCGATCCAGTGCTTTCTGATGCCGCCAGCCAGACGCTGCAGGCAAGCTATCAGCAACACATGCTGTGGGTCCGCACGCCGGATCTTTCTGGCGTCGAGGAAAGAACCGCCAACACGTTAACAGGCCTGTTTTATCCTCAACAGAACGAAAAACTGACCGGTTACTGGCAAACGCTGGCCCAGCGGTTATACAACCTGCGTCATAACCTGTCTATCGACGGGCAACCACTTTCATTACCGCTTTATGCCACGCCAGCCGATCCGGCATCTTTGTTAAGTGCGGCGGTACTGGCATCCGAAGGTGGGGGGGATTTACCTTCAGTGACCGATATCCCGCTGTTTCGTTTTCCTGTTTTGCTGGAGACGGCCAGGGCCACGCTTAACCAGCTGATGCAGTTTGGCAATCAGATACTCACCCTTACCGAGCGTCAGGATGCCGAAGCGCTGTCCGAACTTCTGCAAACCCAGGGTGCTGAACTGGCGCGAAATAGCATCCTGCAGCAGGATAAAAATATCGCTGAAATTGATGCGGATCGGGAGGCGCTGGAGGAGAGCCGGCGCGGCGCTCTGGACCGACGGGACAGCTACAGCCACCTTTATGATGAGAATGTTAATGCCGGTGAAACACAGGCGATGGAGCTTTATCTGGCCTCTTCGGTGACGGCTGCGGTGGGCACAGGATTGCAAATGGGGGCCGCCGCCCTGGATATGGTGCCGAATATCTACGGGCTTGCTGTGGGGGGAAGCCGTTATGGCGCGCTGTTTAATGCGTTCGCGATTGGCACACAGATAGCCTCCGACGGGACGCGCATTGCGGCAGATAAAATCAGTCAGTCGGAAATGTACCGGCGTCGTCGTCAGGAATGGGAAATTCAGCGAAATAATGCAGAGGCTGAGATCAAGCTGATTGATTCCCAGCTTGCTTCACTGACCGTTCGTCGAGAAGCTGCTGTGTTGCAAAAATCGCTGGCAGAAATGCAGCAGGCGCAGACCCAGGCACAGCAGGTTTACCTGCAAAACAAATTCTCCAGTAAAGCGCTCTATAACTGGCTCAGAGGTAAGCTGGCAGGCATTTATTATCAGTTCTACGACATTGCAGTGACCCGGTGTCTGATGGCACAGCGCGCATGGCAGTGGCGGTTCAATGATAACAGTGCCAGCTTTATTCGTCCGGGTGCCTGGCAAGGGACTTATGCGGGGCTGCTCTCTGGCGAGACGTTAATGCTGAATCTGGCGCAAATGGAACAGGCATGGTACGCCCAGGAAGAGCGACTGCTTGAGGTCAATAAAACGGTGTCGCTTTCGGCGGTCTATAGCGGTTTATCATCCGGGGCATTCAGTTTTGCCGACAAAGTCACGGAGATTATCACCGCCGGCTCGGGAACGGCGGGCAGTGGGGGAAACACCGTGGAGATTACGTCGGGTCAGCTCGTGGCGACGATAAAGCTTTCCGACCTGAACATTCGCGGCGATTATCCGGATGCTCTTGGAGCAACCCGTCGAATCAAGCAGATCAGCGTCACACTGCCCGCGCTGGTTGGCCCTTATCAGGATGTTCGTGCGGTGCTCAGCTATAGCGGCAGCGTGGTGCTGCCGAAAGGATGTTCCGCCATCGTGGTGTCGCACGGTATGAATGACAGCGGCATTTTTCAGCTCGATTTCAACGACCCGCAACATCTGCCGTTTGAAGGCATTCCTGTCGATGATACAGGGGGGCTGACGCTCAGTTTTCCAGACAGTGCCGGAAAACAGAAAGCGCTCCTGCTGAGTCTGGACNGAGAGAAGGGGTGCAACATGCTTAATCAACATCTGCCTTTGCTGACGCCGCCTTCACTTCCGACGGGAGGCGGTACGGTCACGGGTTTAAAAACCGAACTTGCCAATGCCGGACCTGATGGCGCCGCCACGTTCAGTATTTCATTGCCGGTAACGGCTGGTCGGGGTTATGCGCCGACGCTGGCGCTGCGCTATCACAGTTATGCCGGAAACGGCGCTTTTGGAATCGGCTGGTCGCTGGATCTCCCGACGATCAGACGGCGGACGCGTCTGGGAACGCCGTCATATAATGATAACGACGAGTTTATCGGTCCAGATGGTGATGTTATTGTCCCTGAGCTTCTTTACGGGCAACCGGTTCAGCGGCAATCGGATGTCTTATTGGGCGAATCACTGACGGTAATGTATTCCGTCACTTCCTGGCGTTCGCGACTTGAAGCCACCTACACGCGCATGGAGCGCTGGTCACCGCAGACGCAGGATTCAGCAAACATAACCGCATTTTGGGTTTTTTATTCACCCAATGGTGAAATCAGTCTGTTTGGCCGGAATCGCCAGGCGCGCATTGATTCTGGCGATCAAAATGAGGTGGCCATCTGGTTACTTGAATCCTCTGTTTCGCCGTCGGGGGAGCAAATCTATTACCAGTATCGTGCTGAAGATGATGTGAACTGCGACGCGTCGGAGATCGAAGTGCATCCTGACAGCACGGCACAGCGTTATCCCGTAGCAATCTATTACGGCAATATCCACGCGGGTCGAAAATTGCCCGCGCTCATCGCCACACCGCCTGCCACCGACTGGTTGTTCATTCTGGCGCTGGACTATGGCGAACGCGATACGGATCTCACGATTCCGCCAGTCTGGCAGACGCCCGGAGAGGGAANGTCCCCCTGCGTATATTACCGGTCTTACGCTGGAATACCAGGAGACACCAACCCTTGCCACACTCACATCTGTTCGCCAGGTGGCGTATGAGCCGGAAGGCACATTACGTGCGCTGCCTCCCTTAGCGCTGGGGTGGCAAGCGCTTTCCGCTCCGGTATCACTGACCTGGCAGGAGCGGCAGGATTTAGCCAACATGAATCCATTACAGCCCTATCAGATGGTTGATCTGAAGGGAGATGGCGTAGCTGGGATCCTCTACCAGGATGAGGGCGCATGGTGGTACCGGGCGCCGGTCCGGTTGCCGGGAGACGATCCTGATGCCATCACGTGGGATGAGGCTGAATTGCTGTCACCGATACCTGTTCTTCGTGACAACGGCGTGCTCATCGATCTTGACGGCGATGGTTATCTGGAATGGCTGGTGGTTACTGCGCCGGGTGTGGCGGGGCAATACAAGCAAACCGCCGAACGAGAGTGGCAGCCGTTTGTTCCGCTGTCATCGTTGCCCATTGAGTATGCGCATCCGCAGACACAGCTGGTGGATCTTGCAGGAGCCGGTCTGGTGGATATGGTGCTTATAGGTCCAGACAGTCTTCGGCTGTATGCCGGTAACGGCGAGGGCTGGGACAAAGCGAAAACCCTGCTTCAACAGGCCGGACTGCCACTCCCCGTACAAGGAAATGATGACGGCAGGATGGTTGCCTTCAGCGATATGGCGGGCAGCGGGCAACAGCATTTGGTTGAAATACGGGCTGAGGAGGTTCGTTACTGGCCAAACATCGGCCATGGCCAGTTTGCTTCTCCTGTCATCATGCCGGGTTTCAGTCAGCCATCGGAGACATTCAATCCGTCTCAACTGTACCTGGCCGATATCGACGGTTCAGGGACGACGGATCTCCTCTATGCGCTCAGCGATCATCTGCTGATCTACCTCAACCAGAGCGGAAATCGTTTTGCCAGTCCGATGCGCGTTGATTTACCCGATGGCGTCCGTTTTGATCGGACCTGTACGCTGCAACTGGCAGATATTCAGGGGCAGGGCATTGTCAGCCTGGTTTTGACTGTGCCTTATCCCGTCCCGAAACACTGGGTATGTCATCTCTCCACGTCAAAACCTGGGTTGTTGAGCACCATAAACAACAATATGGGCGCGCGCCACACGCTGCACTACCGGAGCTCTTCTCAATACTGGCTGGATGAGAAAGCCGCGGCCTTGGCGGCCGGGAAAATACCTCCCTCCAGTACCATGCCTTTCGCCTTACAAACGCTGCAGAAGATGGACATTCTGGATGAAATCACGGGAAATCAACTGGCGACGACCATCGCTTACCGACATGGCGTGTGGGACAGTCAAGAACGAGAGTTTCGCGGATTTGGCCTGGTGGAAGTGAGAGATACTGACGTTGCTGCCAGTCAGGGAACAGCAGGAAATGTCAGCATGCCCGCCGTTAATCGCAGCTGGTACGCAACGGGTTTTGCGCAAGTCGATGACCTGTTGAAAGAGGAATACTGGCAGGGCGATGCCGGGGCGTTTTTGCTGTTTACGCCGCGATTCACCTCGGGAAGCCGGGAAGGCGAGGTGCCGTACTCCCCCGGGGAAGATGAGCTGTTCTGGTTAAGGCGGGCAATGAAAGGGATGCTCCTGCGCAGCGAACTGTATGGCGATGACGGGAGCGAGCAGGCCGCAATTCCTTACACGGTCAGTGAGTTTCGCCCTCAGGTCAGGATGGTAGAGCCCGATGGACGTTATCCCGTCGTCAGGCCGATGACGATCGAGAGTCGGGTCTATGTCTATGAACGGGTCAGTGCCGANGTCCCCCCCCCGCCAGCAGTCCTTATCCCGATACGCTACCGGAAACGCTTTTCGCCAGTAGTTTTGATGATCAGCAAAAAGCGCTTTACCTGGATGTGCAGCACAATAGCTGGCATGAATGGCGAGATTTGTCCGCAGGACAGTGGTTGTATGGCATCAGCAATAACACCCGCCATGACTGCTTTAGCCGTCCTGCAACAGTTGTGCCTGCGGAGGGGCTGACGCTGGATGACATCGAACAACACTACGCGCTGTTGTTTGATCCTTCTTCCGCGACGTTTACCGGGCAACAGCAGTCCTGGTATCAGGACGGTCAGCAGCAGCCCACCATCACNNCCCGGGTTGCTTTTACCGAAACGGCGGTTCTGGATGAAAATATCCTCTCAGCCCTTGAGGGAGATATTACCGAAAGCGACCTGGCACAGGCGGGCTACAGCACTTCCGCTTATCTTTTTCCGCAGGACTGGGACGAGGGAACCACAGTCTGGACGGCCCGACACGGACATACTGCTTACGCACCGGCTGACCATTTTTTCCTTCCCACTCGCTGGCGAAGCGCACTGCTGACAGGCGAAATGGTCGCCGTACGGGATCGTTTTGATTGTGTGGTCGTGCAGATAACCGATGCCGCCGGGTTCACTACCTCAGCGGAATATGACTGGCGGTTCCTGACACCTCATCTCATCATCGATGCGAACGCCAACCGTCGCACCGTTACGCTGGATGCGCTGGGGCGGATAACCAGTTTCCGATTCCGCGGCACGGAAGACGGGGTCATGACCGGTTATAGCGATCAATCCTACACGCTGCCTGAGACCGCCGATGAGGCCATTAACGTATCGGCCCCCATTCCGGTGTCCCGGAGTCAGGTTTACGTTGCAGACAGCTGGATGCTGACAGGCAATGCGCGGCTACCGCCGCATACGGTCACCTTAACAACCGACCGGTATGACAGCGACCCCGATCAACAAATACGTCAGCAGGTTGTCTTTAGCGATGGGTTTGGGCGCCCGCTACAAACCGCCATCAGGCAGGCCAGCGGTTCCGCCTTACAGCGAAATGACGACGGCAGCCTGGGGGCAGAGGCGGAGACTGACTATCGTTGGGCGGTTTCGGGGAAAACAGAGTATGACAACAAAGGTCAGCCGGTCAGGCAATGGCAGCCCTATTTCCTCAACAGCTGGAAGTTTGTCAGCAATGACGCTGCCCGCACGGGGCTGTATGCCGACACCCTCTACTACGATCCACCTGGCCGGGAATGGCTTACGGAGACCGCAAAGGGCGGGTTGCGCCGTACGCGTTATACGCCCTGGTTTATTGTCAATGAAGATGAAAATGATACCTCAGGTGATAACGTCACTCACTGACTACTGGAGTAACATCTATGACTCCCGATACCGTTTATCATCGTACGCCCTCTGTCAGGATCCTCGATAACCGGGGGCTGACCGTACGCAACATTGAATACTATCGCCACCCGGACACACCGGAGGCGACGGAAGAACGGATCACGCACCATCACTATAATGCTCAAGGGTTTCTCACAGAGAGCGCGGATCCCAGGCTGTCTGCTGCCGGTAGTGTCAATATTGCCTACCTGACTGATCTCACCGGGTCGGTGCTGAGCACCCGGAGTGTGGATGACGGCGTTTCGGTGGCCTTAAATGACGTCGCCAGTCGGCCTTTTCTGTCATTAACGGGTATTGCGCTGACGGCGAGCGGAACGCTGGACAGGCAGCAGGTGGTGGTTCACCGCTGGGAATATGAAAATGATACTTTGCCGGGGCGTCCGCTTAGCGCCACGGAACAAACCGCAGAAGGCACGCTGCGCGTTACCGATNNGCTTTGTCTGGGCCGGGGCGTCTGCCGATGAACAAGCGCTCAACCTCGCAGGGCAGTGTATCAGCCATTACCATACGGCGGGGGTCGATCACATCGATCGTGTAGCCCTGACGGGCGCACCAACATCGGTAACGCAGCGCTTGCTGAAAGAGGCTGATAACCCTGCCGTCGTTGCCGACTGGCAGGGCGCAGACAGTTCGGCCTGGAATGATCTATTAGCAACAGAATCCTGGACAACCCTGTCAACAGCCGATGCTACCGGCGCACCATTACTGACGGAGGATGGCGCGGGCAACCGCCAACGCGTGGCATATGATGTGGCCGGGTTATTACAGGGAAGCTGGGTCACTGTTAAAGGCGGCCAGGAGCAGACTATCGTCAGGTCATTAACCTATTCCGCCGCCGGTCAGAAACAGGGTGAAGAACACGGCAATGGCGTTGTCACCACGTACCGCTACGAGCCGCAAACACAACGTCTGACGGGGATAAAAACCGAACGCCCCGCAGGACATCCCGCCGGGGCGAAAGTCTTTCAGGATCTGCAATATGAGTACGATCGAGTAGGTAACGTCGTCAGGATTGCCAACACTGCGGNGGGCGCGAAATGGCGGGCATCGCGCAGCAGAACCACGTGCCGTCACCAGCCACCGTGCCGCTGCCCGCCGATAACACCGTGTTTACCCACTATTCCCGTAGCTACCTTTATGATCCCGGCGGAAATCTGCAACAAATTCGCCATAGTGCATCTGCGTCAGGGAACAATTACACGCTGGATATCACTGTCAGTGATCGCAGTAATCGGGCCGTTCTGAATACGTTTACCGAAAACCCTGCTGATGTTGATGGGTTTTTCACTGCCGGTGGGCAGCAAACGGCGATATTGCCCGGTCAAACTATCAACTGGACCGCGCGGGGTGAGGTGGCACAGATTACGCTGGTAACGCGAGCGGAGGGGGCGAATGATACGGAGAGTTACCGCTATGACAGCAACAGCCAGCGCCTGGTAAAGATCACCCGACAAATCACCAGCAACAGTGAGCAGATCCATCGTGTTTACTATCTCCCCGGGCTTGAGCTTCGCACGGTCGCGACCGGAGACACCGAAACTGAACGTATGCAGGTCCTGTGCATCGGCGAAGCGGGAAGGGCGCAGGTACGGATACTGCACTGGGAGAGTGGAAAACCGGCGGACATGAATGCCGATCAGGTGCGCTACAGCTACGATAATCTGCTCGGCAGTAGCGGTCTGGAGGTTGACGGCGAGGGCAATCTTATCACGCAGGAAGAGTATTACCCTTATGGTGGAACCGCGGTGTGGACGGCCAGAAGCCAGCAGGAAGCCGCCTACAAAATCCTCCGCTATTCCGGCAAAGAACGGGATGCCACCGGGCTTTACTATTACGGTTACCGTTATTATCAACCCTGGACAGGACGCTGGTTAAGCGCCGACCCCTCTGGTGTTTCATCGGGGTTGAATGTTTACGCGTTTGTGAATAATAACCCGCTCTCGTTTATTGATGACATCGGGCTTCAGCCATGGCCCATTTCTGAGGGTTTACGCGCGCAGATAGCAAACCGCTATCGCCCCTATGAATTACGTTCGGGTAGCGATCCTGTCTATCAGACTGCGTTGAGAAAGCGGCACTTCTGGAGTAACGATCAAAACAGCCTGGGTAATCGGATCCTCATGGATAAGCGCATCAATCCATTTGCTGAGTCCGTCACCCCCCAGGCACAGCCAGAACACGATCAACTGGTCGCGTCATCCGTTGCCAGCGGCGCGGTCGGCAGGCTGAAAGAGAGCGAACGCAATATCATCAATCTCTACAGCCAGGAATCATTGCCGTTTCATACCATCACGTTGGGTTTTCGGGAACTTAACGAACAGGAAAAAGCACAGGGATACCATATGGGACAAGGGGTTGAACTTATCAATGCCCTGGCGCAATTGCCGCCTTATCATGGTAAAACCTATCGTGGCGCCTTTGTCGAGAAGGGCTTTACTTACGCGACTGCGGGCGTACCCGTCACTCGTAGCATGACCACCGCAACGGCCAGAGATGGCGATCGTCGGGCCTGGCAGGTCGGTGATTACGTGACAACGAAAACCTTTTTCTCAACCAGCGCTGCGAAAGGCGTCGCTGCAGAATTTATCATGCGACAACGTTTTGGCTCGGCCTTCTATGCCGATACGGCAATTCTGAATATTGAGGGCAGCAGTGGGCGAAATATCACCGAGTTGACGCACATTAAGCAGGCGGAAGTTCTGTATCCGGCTTACACCGTCTTCCGGGTGAGCGAGGTGCAGAAAGGGGAGTTCGGGCTGGAAATCGGTCTGCAGGAAGTGGGTGAAGAGATATGGCATAACCCGAAAGCCGTTATCCGTGATTATCGTTATGGGGCGATAGTCAAACAACGACCCGCCCATATGATCCCCCATCGGGCGGCCTGACGACATGGGTTGCATTGAAAAGAGGGGCACACGCCCCTCTTTTCACTTACAGCGGGAACTGCCGCGCGATATACGATTTCAGCACTTCGGCGTCGACGTACCCCGTGTTCACATAACCACGATGTTTGCTCATTTCAGGATAGCCATCACCGCCGTTGGCGTTATAGCTCGGCAGGCTCATGCGATACCGTTTGTCGCGCTCCAGCGGTTTACCATTAATGACAACGTCAGTGACGTGACCCTTTACGGGCTTCCACGAAATCCCATGGAGCTGGGCATACGCGCCCGAGCCAGGCGTTTTAAAGACCACGACATTCAGATAATCAATAATCTCCTGACCGGTTAACTCGACAGAGGTGAGCGTGTTGCCAAAGGGCTGCACTTTCAGCACATCCCGCCAGGAAACCGGGCCCGCCACAATCGAACTGCGAATGCTCCCGCTGCTGATGATGCCGAAATCGGCACCGGTTTTCTCCATTTGCGCCTGAATAATCAGCCGCCCCATATTGGTCTGGCGATTTCGTACCTGGTCGCGATCGCCTTCCAGCTTGTGGCTTACCTTCCCTAATGGGGCGGTAAGCTGCCCATCAACCTGCTTTTTCATACTTTCGAGCAACGTGTAAAGCGCCTGCACGTTTGCGGTTTTTTCACCTTCGGGGGCGACAACGGGTAATAACTGATAGCGCAACAGTGTCAATTTTCCGGCCTTCAGACGAAAATCGGCGCGCCCGAGATAATGCCCGCTATCCAGCGCCTGGAAGATCCAGATGCCGTTCTGGCGATCAGGCTGACATGATGCTTTTTTATGCCAGTCAGCGTCTAACTTATCGCCGTCAAGGCACACGGCGGTATGCGAATGCCCTCCGATAATGAGATCGACGCTGCCAGGCGGCAGTTGCCGGGCCAGGGTGACGTCACCCGGCGCATTTGAACCATGGTGACCGTTGTAGTAATAGCCCAGATGCGACAGCGCAATCACAACATCCGGCTTCGCATTACGCATCTCTGCCAGCACTTTCCTGGTTTCGCTGACCGGTGGTCTGAAATCAAGGTTCGCCAGGATCTGCTTGCTGCCCACCACTTTGGTATCGACCGTGGTTAACCCCAGCACCCCGATTTTCAGCTGGTTCTTCTGCAGAACCGTGTAAGGCGTAAATGCGCGCTGCCCGGTGGTGGTGTTATAAATATTGGCCGACAGAAACGGGAAACCCGCCCATACCTGCTGTTGTTGAAGTAGCGTCAGTGGATGATCGAATTCATGGTTTCCCAATGTCATCGCATCGTAACCTATCTGCGCCATCCCTTTGAAATCAGGTTCAGCCAGCAGCAGATCGGATTCGGGGGTGCCCGTATTCACATCTCCCGCGTCAAGCAGCACCACGGTGCCGTTCTGCGCCGCCACCTCCTGACGAATACGTTCAATCATCGCGTAGCGGTTAGCGAGCCCCTCGTTGCCGGACTTGTTTTGCCACCAGGCGCCATGATGATCGTTCGTATGCAAAATAGTCAGTAACTCCCCATTTTCGTTTCCGCTCTGGCGGCTACAGCCAGAGACGGAAATCAAAAAGGGAAGGGCGAGAATGACGAACAAGTACCTTAAAAAAGCCATTTTCCCCTCCGGTACCGATCATCACGGTTAGTTCAACACACCGTTGTCATCCACAAAAACAAAGAACTTATTGGCCTGATACGGCTGGAAATTATTGTCAGACACAAAAAGCAGCGACTTTTTTCCGTTGATCAGCGGACCAAAGGTCATGGCTTCAATACAGTCAGGCGCTTTGGTGTAATCGTTAAAATCGATCAGCATTTTTTTGCTGACGGGTTGCAGGAGGTTCTTTTTCTCAATGGCGTTGAGACTCTTCTCGCCTTTAATGTTTGAGGCCTGACTGACATCGGCCAGATACGTTTTGATCGTGAAATCAAAATCGTTAAACCCTTCACTGGCGTTACGCCCGGCACGCTCGGTAATCAGCAGTTTGTCATCAGAAATCGCCAGCATTTCGGCGAGGCCATTGTCGTTGACGCCGTGTTTCGTCACCTGCGGAATAGGGTCAACGTTATAGATAAATTCACCCACCAGTTCGCCGACGCTACCATCCGATTGCACGGTATATTTCAGAATACGCACGGGTGAAGAACTGACGGTAGTACTGATATTACCATCCTGTTTCAGGGCGCTTTCTGCGGCGATATAAACAAATTTGCCGCTGGGCGTCACCGTGCTGCTTTCAAACGTCAGGCCGTTGCGTAACCCCTCAGGCGCTTTTTTCAAATCGCCGCCCGCGTTGTACCAGGCTGGCACTTTATCGGCGTAATCCTTTATTAATTTGCCGTCCAGCGAAGAGAGGCGGAGTGGGCTGCCCAGTTCGGATGTCCAGAGCAGGTTTTTCTTATCCGGCGTCAGCGCCAGGCTTTCACCATCCACTTCCTGGGTTTTGAAAGAGAGACCTTGCTCATCGGTTAACTCTTTCATACTCAGGATATCAACACGATTAATCCCTTTATCGTTGACATCTATTTTAAGCGTATAAAAACGGGCAACGCCTTCAGCAGGCGTATTGCGGGCATCGGAAATGCTGTAATAGACATTCTTTTGTTGATCCCATGCAATACCGGACAGCCCGCCAAATTTCACCTGCTGAAACGTCGTGTCTGTCGGGATCGAATATTCATTCAAAAAGCGCAGCCCTGAATCCGCCGCAAAACCATTCAGCGCTGAAAAGCCGACAGCCAGCGCAATGAGCTTAGATAACCGAAGCGTAGTCATATTAACCCCCAAAAGTATTATTGGTATTTCTCTTTAAAATTATTGATATCGTTTACCGTCGATAATTTTCCGCGCGCGCCGAAGTGCGAAATATTGATAGCGGCAGCCGCGCTGGCGAAACTCAATGCATCAGCAAGATCGGTGTTATTCAGGTAGCAGTAAATAAAGGCACCGTTAAAGGTATCCCCCGCACCGGTCGTATCCACCACCGGGATCTGATACCCCGGATGACTGGCAAATTTTTCGCGATTGCAGGCCATCACGCCACCGCCGCCGCAGGTCACCACCAGCGCATCCAAATCATGTTTACGCACTAACTGTTCCAGCGTTTCGCGTTCCGGTTCCTGCTGCAGGCTGGTTCTGAAGCCTTCTTTATTAAAAATCGCCACATCGCACAGCGACAAAATTTCATGGATGTGTTGTTGACTGTCGGGAAGATGTGACTCGATATCTACGACAATCTTTGTTTCTTTTTCTTTGGCGTATCGGGAAATGGCGCGGAATTTATCGAGACGTCCGGGCATGATATAGACCACCCGGCTATCGCTGATTGCTTCCTGAGCCTGAACCATACTCGTTTCCGTTTCGTCATTCGGCGCATACACCAGAGCCTTTTCTCCTGAGTCATCCAGAAAGATCACCGCCATGTTGGCGTCGATACCGGACTTGCGTTGCACAAAACGGATATCAACATGATTTCTGACAAAGTCATCCACAATGCTTTGCCCGAAATAGTCATTGCCTGCGGTGGACAACGACGCTACCCGTAATCCCAGTTTTCCCATCACGCAGGCCGTATTGGCTACGGTTCCACCAATTAGCTCTGCCACTTTTTTCCCGACAACTTTGTCATCGTTACCAGGTAAGCGGGGGACACGAAAAACAAGATCAACGGTTCCACTGCCGACCGCTACAACATCGAACGTTTTCATTGAGTTCACTCCGTAACGCGTTTTCCCCCACATGAAAGAAACATCTCTGTGGCCGAAATAATTAAACTGAATATAAAAAGCATGGCGTAATAACGACAGTCTCCATTCCCCGAGAAAGTACGACTGCTTCCGCTAAACATCAGACTTAATAAGCCGTTATCGACATGCACTACTGTCGCGTTATTTTTCATCAGCTTTTGTCTGATGTGATACGCAAGGACGCCCTGCGTTGCTGTACAATCAAAAATAATAATAAGGTCATTGTCAGAGGCCTGATTCAGGCGCAACGCGTGCTCATATTCCTCCAGTGGAAATACCTGGCTTGCGAGCTGCGGACCACACCAGAGCAGGTTCGAAAACAGGGTCGCTAATCCCAGATTTCCGCCGCTCCCCAGCAGCGTAATGCGCCGTGAAAACAGATGCAGCAATAGCTCGTCTCCCAACGCCAGCCGCGACAGCACGGGAGCGTACATGGCGTACAGACGAAGGTGTTGCAATTGCAACCCGTGTTTTTTCTCATACGCCGGGTGCAGCACACAGGCCAGCGCATCGAGAAACAGCGCCATCGCCAGCGTACTTTGTGTTGGCATTCCTTTTTTACTTGCCTGAGTGAACACGCATTTTTGCGCCAGAATGGCGAACCGGCTTTCATTGTTGTTGGTGATTCCCAGCACCTGCGCCTGCGAATGCTGCGCCTTCGTCAGGACATCCAGAACAGGCGACACTCTGCCGCTCGCGCTGAGTACAATGACCAGCCATGCGCTATCAAGATAATCCGTTTTTTCGCTAACAAATTCATAGGACTGAATGGCGCGCGCGGGTAATAATGTAATATTGTTAAGCACTGCGGCATAAAGCAGCGCCAGCGCATAAGAATCACCTGAGCCAATTAAAAGTATCTGACGAATCTTTTGCACATCAATATGTTCAGCAATATTTTTCCGCGCCGAATTAAGATCATGATATTTAATAAAACTCATGATTTCATTTACTTCTTTGCGTGTTTCAGACAGCGGCATGATGGCTGAACTCATGTCCTGCATTTCAGCTCTGTTCATCGCGAATAAACCTCTTAATCAGCAGAGGGCGCTTAATTCCCTTGCAATACGCTCAACATCAAAATCTTTTTTATTCACCTGATAGAAAAATTGATATTTATCGAGCGGCAGGGCAGAGAAACCCTTATACGCCCCTGCCATTGCCCCGGCCATCGTGCCAATGCTGTCCGTATCGTTGCCGGCATTCGCTGCGGCATAAATCGTCTGCCACGGATCGCCCTGACAGAATGCGAATATGGCGATAGCGGAAGGAACGGATTCATGGGCATTCACAGAGTTACCGACATAGCCTTCCAGTTCGCGAAGGAAGGTCTCCAGTGTGTTGTTATTTTGGGCGATATTCAGCGCCAGCCGTAATCGATGTTCAATTTTAGGCCCGGCCACGACCCTGGCGCGTTCTGCTGCGAGTTGTTCACCGTACAGCGCGCCATTGAGGGTAGAAGCGAGAATTGAATCCACGGTGGCATCCGCCGTCATGGCCGTCGCGACGCCCGCTGCGATAGCGCAGGCGCTGGCAATGGCGATATTCGTATCATGCGACGGCAGGCAGGTCGCAAAGGCCAGTTCGCAGGCTTTTTCCCATTCGCCTGGGTAGACCAGACCCGCAGGCGCGACGCGCATTGCAGCGCCATTGGTTGTGCCAACGTTAGGTGCCTGGCGAGCAGAAGTCCCAATGCGACCAATCGTATTGGTGGGCTTTCCCTCTTTCAGCGCTTTCACCACCTGTTCGGTCGTGGGACCTTTATAATTCGCGTAAGGCTGCATGTCGGCCCAGCGGAGCAGGCACTTTGTCCAGGCCCGGGTATCAAACGCCGCTTTACCGGTTTCGATTAATCCTTCGGCAAAAACATACATTTGACTGGCATCATCGGTAATCAGCCCGCAAACACCTTCCAGCGAACCGGCGAAGGTGTCTTTTGGCGGAGTGTGAAACGCATCAATGAAGCCATCGAAGCGAGATTTGATTTCATCAATAGTATACAGCTCAGTCGACGCGCCCAGCGCATCTCCCATCCCCCCACAGGCCAGCGCACCCAACACCTTGTTATAATAATCTGCTCTACTCTGAGCCATTTAATGTCCCCTTTAATATTCAAATGTGTCCTTACTCACCTTAATCTGGTAAACGTAACGACTGGTTGGATAAACCATTTCCACGTGTTCAACCGGGACCCGCTCGCTGGAATAGGTAATACGTGAGCTGGTCAGCACCACTTCATCCGCCGCGATTTCCAGGTGTTGTCTCTCTGAGGCTGAAGGAAGCCGGGCACCTATCGATTCATAAGCTTCAACCATTTCAATGCCATATTTCTGCTCTAACAGATCGTAGAGTGATCCCACTTTTTCCAGCTCTTGCTGGGTGATCTCTTGCCCCGGTTTGAGTTTGACGTATGAGGTCTGGATCCCCATCGGGGTGGTATCCGAAAACCTGATCCGTTTGATTTTCAGGATACTCTGCGTCGACAGCGGTATCTGAAGGTTGGTACGGATGAGCTCGCTAACCGGAACATGGTTGAACTCAAGAACCATCTGCCCGGGCTTGCCGCCATTACGTTTAATGTCATCACTGAAGCTGTAGAGCAGATGCGAATCGTGGCTGCGTGGCGGCAGAACATAGGTGCCTTGTTTTGCTGCGCTGTGCAGGTAGCCTCGCTGCTTCAGATGCGCAATGGCTTTCCTCACTGTGATGCGATTGACACCAAAGGTCTCCGCCAGTTCACGCTCGGAAGGGATGACAAAGTCAGCCATCCATTGCCCTGAAACGATCTTCTCAATCATTATTTCAATGATTTGCTTGTACTTTCTGGAGCCATCTAAGCTCAAACTCTCATTCGTTTTATCTGTTTTCATGATCAGTTCGCCATCTGGTGTACACCAAGAATTACTCTTTGGATGAAACTCTAACAATATTCGCTGTGAAAAAATGCAATATTGGTCACAAAGTATATTTACTATTCCTTATAATTCAAATGGATGAAAATTTAAATCACAGAAGTCAAGTTATTTATTTAGACGAAGATCACAAATGGATAAAAACAGGCTTTTGGTGTACACCAGATATTTGTTAGGTTGAATTCAGAAACACCGCCGTTCTCAATTAAGTATTATGAGAAATAAAAAATAGCAAAAGTCAGTGGACGAGGAGATATCACTACCAGGCTATGACCAGGAATTAATATCACTTTATTAAGATTTAATAACACAAGAATGATGATAGTGCTTCTTTTGGCAGATGTTGTTATGTCCGGAATAAAGCAGGGCGTTGCATGGCTATTCGGGGACATTACATAATAAATAAAGGACATATATGATGAACATGAGAAAATTATATTTCTTATCTTCAGTTCTGCTTGCGGCTTCCGCAGCGCAGGCGGAAATGCCTCATGGCTACCTTAACTGGCAAAACGAATTTTATGAGAAAACAGGTGCATATAATGACCGCGTTCAAATGGGTATGTTTTTCCAGAATGGGTTGGGGTTTATCGGTGAACTGAGATACAACACCAAAGAAGGTAAAGCAAACAGTTGGGATCCGTCTTCATTTAACAGTAACGGCCAGGGGTTCTCGGTACTGTACCGTTTTAACCCGCTGGAAGATAAAAAATTCTGGCTGGAACCGATGTTCTGGCTTGATTCCAGCGAGTACTGGAGCACCTATGAGTACGGTGTAACGGCAGGGTATAACTTCAGCAAAGTATGGCGTGCATCGCTGCGTTACCGCTATGACATGGATAAGGCCACTGCCAAGTCACAATCCTACGGCAACGAAGATCGTAACAACCAGCGCTGGGACCTGTGGGTAGATTACCGGCCGGAAGGCACCAACTTCCAGTATCAGCTTAATGCGATTTATTACGATAACGAATACTTAACCTGGCGTAACGGCAATCAGAACTACCGTTTAACCATGCGTGTGGGATATCAGTGGGGAGCCTGGTTCCCGTATGCCAGTATTTCTGACGAAAAAGGGCCTGATAAAACATCCAGCAACCGCCAGGTACTTTACCGTGTTGGTTTAACATATTCCTTCTGAAACAGCTAAATCAGAAAGAAAAGTGGGTACCTTTCGTACCCACTTTATTGCCACCGAGGTTTTCATGAAACTTACTGTGCGGGAA
The DNA here is from genome assembly GCF_001188485.1 of Trabulsiella odontotermitis. Lineage (GTDB taxonomy): Bacteria > Pseudomonadota > Gammaproteobacteria > Enterobacterales > Enterobacteriaceae > Trabulsiella > Trabulsiella odontotermitis_A. The sequence goes on along the minus strand of NZ_JNGH01000070.1, from coordinate 89,088 downwards.
AAAATCGGATTTGGTGCCGGTGACATGGCAATATCTATTGTCATGATGTCAATGCAATTGATAGTCGCCTATTTCTATACCGATATTTTTAAACTGAAGGCAGCCGATGTTGGGATATTATTACTGACGGTAAGAATACTTGACGCCATTGTTGATCCGTTAATTGGACTGATTACGGATAAAACGCATAGTCGTTGGGGACGTTATCGCCCATACCTGTTAATTTTCGCAATCCCTTTTGGTATCACTATTCTTCTGATGTTCATTACACCGGACTTCAGCTATCTCGGTAAATTGATTTGGGCTTATGTCACTTATATTCTGCTGACGCTGGCGTACACCTTTATCGCGATCCCTTATGTTTCCATCATTGGCGTGATCACTGATGACAGCCGTGAAAGATTAAGCGCGAATACCTATCGCTTTGTCATGACGAAGATAGGCATGTTCCTCGTGTCGATCATTGTGCCTGTCGCCGCGGTAAAACTGGGGCAGGGTAATCTGGCAACAGGGTATCAGATTGCGATGGGGTCGATGGGCGCACTTGGAACATTACTGTGTTTTTACTGTTTCTTCAGCATCAAAGAACGGATCACGCACGAGCCAAGCCGCATTCCACTGCTTCAGCAGTTTCGCTCCTTACTGAAAAACGATCAGTGGGTCATTCTCGGTATTGTCATTCTGATCATTATGCTGGGCGGGTCGGTACGAAGCGCCGTTGCCGCCTACTATGCGAAATATTTTCTTAACGGCGGGGATGCACTGATCCCTTACTTTCTCACTACCGGCGTTGTGGCGTCTGTTCTTTCCATGCTGGGCGCCAACTTTGCGGCCAAACGGATGAACAAACTGACCATGTTCCGTGTTTCGCAAGCCGCGACATTTATCTTCAGTGCAGCCATGTTTGTCCTGGTCGACAGCCATTCAGTCATGTTGGCCTTTACGTTCTACTTCATTATTACCTTCCTTGCGGATATGCAACTACCGGTATATTGGGCTTCTATTGCTGAAGCGGTGGACTATGGAGAGGTGAAAAACAAGGAAAGAGTTTCAGGACTGGCATTCGGCGGGATCCTTTTCTTCCAGAAACTGGGGATGGGGTTAGCCGGCGGGCTGGTTGGGTTTATCCTCAGCTATGCAAACTACACTCCAGACAGCGTTCAGCCGCCCAGCTCATTAATGGCTATCTCATTGATGATGACGCTGATCCCTGGAGTATTCCACCTGCTGGTTTCATGGATAATGCGAAAATTCATTATCGATGATGATTACTACCAGAACATTCGCGAACAGCTGAGTACACCGTCTTCATAACATTACGGGTTCCATTCTGGTGTCTTTTCAGGTAGCTCGTTTGCCTGTTGTTTGTTGCTTTCATCCTTACCGTGCTGGCAAGCCATCTTATGCCAGCACTTTTTTATTTCACCCGTGGAAAACTGTCATAACGCGTGGTCCAGGCGGGAGAGAGCATCTCTCGCTTCATGGCCCACGGCTGCTGGATACCCTGTCCGGCAAACCAGATCGTTCCCCGGCCTGATTTATTCAGCGAGTCAATAACGCCCATCAATGCGGCACTGTTGGCCTGCGGCTGAACCACGTCAAACAGGTTCAGTTGCGCCACGCCCTGGCTGTAAAAATCGCTGAGCATCACGCCTGCCTTCATATAACGACAGCCGTTGCGCCAGATGCGGTTCAGGTTTTCTGTCGCGACGCGGATGATGTCCCGCGTGTCGTTGGTGGGGGTGTTTAAACGACCAGACGCCTGGTTGGCGTAGTACACCTCGTTTTCTGCATGGGGACTGGTGCGCATAAACAGGCTGATCATGCAGCAGAACTGCTTTTCTTCGCGCAGCTTTTCCGCCGCGCGCTCTGCGTAGGCACATACCGCCTGGTGCATCTCTTCATATTGTGTGATGCGGTGGCTGAACGAGCGGCTGTTGATGATCTGCTGTTTCGTGGGAGCAAACTCCTCCAGCCCCAGACAAGGCTCGCCGCGGAGCTCGCGCACGGTGCGTTCCAGTACCACATTAAAGTGCTTACGAATAACCCAGGTGGAGCAGTTCGCCAGATCCAGTGCGGTGTTAATGCCCATCAGNNCAGCTTCCGCTGCCGGTCGATGTTTGACAAATCCACCACGCCGCCGGTTTGCTGTGACCATCTTTTGGCGGCATAGTTTGCCAGTTTGGCGAGGGTCTTCGTCTGCGCAATGCCGACGCCGACGCTCAACCCGGTGTGCTTGTACACGGTGTCCCGTACCTGTCGACCAAAGGTCTCCAGACGGAGGCAGTTTTCAATGCCGGAGACATCCAGAAACGCTTCGTCGATAGAGTAGATTTCCATTGACGGCGCCATCGCATCCAGCGTTGTCATCACGCGATGGCTCATATCGGCGTACAGCTCATAGTTAGAGCTGAACACGCTGACGCCAAGGCGCTGCAGATCGTTTTTGAGCTTAAAGTAGGGTTGCCCCATTTTCAGACCAAGCACGCGGGCTTCCGCCGACAGGGAGATCAGGCAGCCGTCATTATTAGAGACTACTGCGATGGGCTTGCCTTTCAGATCCGGGCGAAAAACCCGCTCGCAGGAGGCGTAAAAGCTGTTCACATCCACCAGGGCAAACATCAGCGATTCGCCTTCAGCGTGAAAGTGACGACGCCAAAAATTTCCAGCGTCTCTTCATTATGAATAATGATGGGAGAGAACAGCGGGTTGCGCGGCATTAACTGGAGTCGCGGACGCGTGCATAGCTCTTTAACGGTGAATTCGCCTTCAACGGCGGCAATGACGATATCGCCATCCACGGCGGTGAGGGCGCGATCGACAATCAGCAGATCGCCGTCGTGGATCCCGGCGTCGATCATCGAATCGCCGCTGGCCCGCACGAAATAGGTGGCGGAAGGGTGTCTGATAACGAACTTGTTCAGATCAAAGTTGCGTTCTACATAATCCTGCGCGGGGCTCGGAAAGCCGCAGGGAACGCGCTCAAGGAAGAGCGGTAATGCGTTCATTTCCCCAGGTTCAGGCTGGCTGTGCGATCGCATAAGAGTACCTTTATTCTTTTTTACTGTGTTTATATACAGTATTGCGAATTAACGGTACGAATCAAGCGGCTTATTCGNAGGGGAAATTTAACTGGCTGGAAAAATCAACGGCAGGGAAACCCTGCCGTTATGGTTTACAGCGTGCCGGTCCCGCCGTCTGAGCACCAGACCTGCCCCGACGTATACGAACAGGCGTCAGATGCCAGGGTCACGTACAGGGGGGCGATTTCAACCGGTTGCCCCGGGCGTCCCAGCGGCGCGTCGGCGCCAAACTGCTGTACTTTTTCCTCAGGCTGGCCGCCGCTGGACTGCAACACGGTCCAGTAAGGGCCTGGTGCGACGGCGTTCACCCGTATACCTTTCGGCCCCAGCTGTTTGGCCAGCGCTTTGGTGAAGGCCACCAGACAGGCTTTGGTCTGCGCATAATCGAGAAGGATCGCACTCGGTTTAAATGCCTGCACGGAAGAGGTGTTGATAATCACCGCGTTGGCCTGCAGGTGCCGCAGCGCAGCTTTGGTGATCCAGAAGGGCGCATAGACGTTGGTTTTAAAGGTCGCGTCAAACGCGTCAGTCGTCAGATCTTCAATGGATTCACAGTACTGCTGACGACCTGCATTATTGACGAGGATATCCAGCCCGCCCAGTTCCTGTACCGCTTTCTCGACCAGAGCGCCACAGAAGGCCTCATCACGTATATCTCCCGGAATCGGGATGGCTTTGCCGCCTTCCGCCCTGATGAGTTCAATAACGGTCTCGGCATCGCTCTCTTCCTCAGGCAGATAGTTGATGGCAACGTCCGCGCCTTCACGGGCAAACGCGATAGCCACGGCACGACCTATCCCGGAATCCCCCCCGGTAATCAGCGCTTTTTTGCTGAGAAGCCGTCCTGAACCCTTGTAGCTGGTTTCCCCGTGATCGGGGATCGGTTTCATTTCTGATGCCAGCCCTGGTGGGGTTTGTGGCTGCTTTGGAAAGGGTGGACGGGGATAGTGCTGCGAGTGGTTTACGTTGTCACTCATAATTGGGCCTCCTTATCACATGAGTTTTAAGGATAGACGCTGTTGCGCTGTTCGTGGACTAAATCAGAATAATTAGAGACAAATCCTTAAAATAATTACAGCTCAGGGATTGAATGGCCTGTATATCGTTATTTTTAAGCTGGTATTTATATTTTGCCGCTTCGTTAATAGCAGGATGGGATGCGTTTTTATATTTGACTATACGGCAACAGAAGCTAGTGTTAAATATCCACGGCGATGATATGCAATGGCATGTCATTATTTGTTCAACGAAGCATAAAGGTAACGTTATGGCAGAGCATAGAGGTGGATCAGGTAATTTCGCAGAAGACCGTGAAAAGGCGTCTGAAGCAGGACGTAAAGGCGGACAGCACAGCGGCGGGAATTTTAAAAATGACCCTGAACGTGCTTCCGAAGCCGGGAAAAAAGGCGGCCAAAGCAGCCATGGTGGCGGCCGTAAATCTGACGATAAATAATTGTCGTCGTTAATGTTTCATTGCCATTATTAATGAAACAAGAATGCTGCGGGTCTACGGACTCGCAGTTCTCCGGGACAATACAGGAGTATACAGTATGAAACTTCAGAGCGTAGAAGATATTTTTATCCACCTGTTATCTGATACTTATAGCGCAGAAAAACAACTCACTCGTGCCCTGTCAAAACTGGCAAGGGAAGCATCCAGCGAACAGCTTAAAGCCGCGTTCAGCAGCCACCTGGAAGAGACTCAGGGGCAGATCGAACGTATCGATCAGCTCGTTGAGCAGGAAGCTAACGTGCGTATTAAACGCATGAAATGTATCGCGATGGAAGGGTTGATTGAAGAAGCCAATGAAGTCATTGAGTCCACGGAAAAAAATGAAGTGCGTGACGCTGCATTAATTGCCGCCGCGCAGAAAGTGGAACACTACGAAATTGCCGCTTACGGTACACTTTGTACCCTAGCGGAACAGCTCGGCTATAAAAAAGCCGTAAAACTTCTGGCTGAAACGCTGGAAGAAGAAAAAAGTGCTGACTTGAAACTCACCGATATCGCAGTAGGGAAAGTCAATCAGGGCGCGAAAAAAACGGCATAGTTGCGTTAACCCTTTAAAGGCTAACAGGAATGAGTCTTTCACCACGCATTATTAAACGATGCCATCTCGCAGCCGCTGTTACATGGTGCGCCCTTGCCATTCCATCTGTTATCTGGTGGAAAGACAGCGTGCTGTGGGTAATTATTATCAGCATCTATGCGAATATTGTTGGCCATTTGTCTGGTTATAGCGCAGCAAGGGCCGATCAGGCCGCTGAAGATGAAAATTCGAAATCAGAATAGCTGACGAATATTGCGAGGAGGAATCATGACGCACATAGAAAATTATCACGACTGGTTACGTGATGCGCATGCCATGGAAAAACAAGCGGAATCGATGCTTGAATCAATGGCAAAGCGGATAGAAAACTATCCGGATTTAAAAGCCAGAATTGAACAGCACCTTTTTGAAACAAAACGGCAGCTTACGGTTCTGGAAGGCATTATTGATCAGAACGGTATTACCCGCTCTGTCGTAAAAGATTCAATGAGTAAACTGGCGGCGCTGGGGCAGGCGGTTGGCGGTATGTTCCCGTCCGACGAAATCGTCAAAGGCGCCATTAGTGGGTACGTTTTTGAACAGTTCGAAATCGCCTGCTACACCTCGCTGTTGATCGCCGCTGAAAAGGCCGGTGATACGGCATCCCTACCGGCGATCCAGACCATCCTCGCGGAAGAACGCAACATGGCCGACTGGCTGCTGCAGCATCTTCCTGAAGTGACGGAACAATTTATTTTGCGCTCAGATGCCGATGGCGTTGAAGCCAAAAAATAAAGCGTCCGCATAAATTCAGGAGAGCATAATGGCTGAGTTAGATGCCTTTCATCTTGCCAGGCTACAATTTGCGTTTACGGTTTCCTTTCATATTATCTTTCCCGCCCTGACCATCGGCCTCGCCAGTTATCTGGTGGTGCTCGAAGGAATGTGGCTGAAAACCCGTAACGCGCTCTGGCGCTCGCTTTACCATTTCTGGCTCAGCATTTTTGCCGTCAATTTCGGCATGGGGGTGGTGTCAGGGCTGGTGATGGCCTATCAGTTCGGCACCAACTGGAGCGGTTTTTCGCAGTTTGCGGGGAGCGTGACCGGGCCATTGCTGACGTATGAAGTGCTCACCGCCTTCTTCCTCGAGGCGGGGTTTCTTGGCGTTATGCTGTTTGGCTGGAATAAAGTCGGCCCGGGGCTGCACTTTTTCGCCACCTGCATGGTTGCGCTGGGGACGCTGATGTCGACCTTCTGGATCCTCGCCTCGAACAGCTGGATGCACACCCCGCAAGGGTTCCATATTGCTGACGGGCAGGTAGTGCCGGACAGCTGGATGGCGATCATCTTTAACCCGTCGTTCCCCTGGCGGTTGATTCATATGTCTACCGCCGCCTTCCTCAGCAGCGCGTTGTTCGTGGGCGCGTCAGGCGCGTGGCACCTGCTGCGGGGCAATGACAGCCCGGCGGTACGCAAAATGTTTTCCATGGCGCTGTGGATGGCATTGCTGGTCGCGCCGGTACAGGCGCTGATTGGCGACATGCACGGGCTGAATACCCTTGAGCACCAGCCTGCCAAAATCGCCGCCATCGAAGGGCACTGGGAAAACACACCAGGAGAGGCCACGCCGCTGCTGCTGTTTGGTCTGCCGGATATGGACGAAGAGCGAACCCGCTATCCGCTGGCGATCCCAGGGTTGGGCAGTCTGATCCTGACCCATAGCCTGGATAAACAGGTTCCGGCACTGAAAGATTTCCCGCCTGATGAAAGACCCAACTCCACCATTGTGTTCTGGTCGTTCCGTATTATGGTCGGTGCGGGCCTGCTGATGCTGGCGATGGGCGTTGTGGGGCTCTGGTTGCGCTACCGAAAACGGCTTTACCAGTCGCGCCCCTTTTTGTGGTTCGCCCTGGGCATGGGGCCAATGGGACTGGTGGCGATCCTCGCAGGGTGGGTAACGACGGAAGTGGGACGCCAGCCGTGGGTAGTGTACGGCCTGTTGCGCACCCGGGACGCGGTCTCCGCGCATAGCACATTGCAGATGAGCGTCAGCCTGATCGCCTTTATCGTGGTCTACTTTGCCGTGTTCGGCGTCGGCTATCTGTATCTCATTCGGCTTATCAAGAAAGGACCGAAACCGGAACAGGATCTTACCGTGCATACCGATGGCACCCCGGCTCGCCCACTCTCTGCGGCGGAAAAATTACCACCACAGGAGAAATTCTGATGGGTATCGATGTTGCGGTCATCTGGTTTGCCATCATTGTCTTCGCCACGCTGATGTACATCATCATGGACGGTTTCGACCTTGGCATTGGCATCCTGTTCCTGTTTGTGCGCGGTAAAGAGGATCGGGACGCGATGGTAAACAGCGTCGCGCCGGTGTGGGATGGTAACGAAACCTGGCTGGTGCTCGGCGGTGCCGGGCTGTTTGGCGCGTTCCCGCTGGCATACGCCGTGGTGATTGATGCCCTGACCATTCCGCTCACGGCAATGCTGGTCGGGCTTATCTTCCGCGGCGTGGCGTTTGAATTTCGCTTCAAAGCGACGGAAGAGCACCGGCCATTCTGGGACTATTCCTTTATGGTCGGTTCGTTGCTGGCGACCTTCTGTCAGGGCGTGGCTGTCGGGGCGATTATTCACGGTTTTCCGGTTGTCGGCCGCCAGTTCGCGGGCGGTGCGCTCGACTGGATCACGCCGTTTAATCTGTTCTGCGGCATCGGGCTGATGGTGGCGTACAGCCTGCTGGGCTCGACGTGGCTGATCCTCAAAAGCAGCGATGCGCTGCAGACGCAGATGCGCTCGCTGTCGCGGGGGTTCCTGCTGGCGCTGTTGGTCGCCATTGCGGTGGTCAGCCTGTGGACGCCGCTGGCGCTGCCGAAAATTGCTGACCGCTGGTTCTCGTTCGGGTTTCAGCGGGCTGGGTATCAGCGTATGGCCTAACATTATTCCACCGGATATCACGATATGGCAGGCGGCGGCACCGCTGGCCAGCCAGCTGTTCATGCTGGTCGGTACGTTGCTGATCGTGCCGGTGATCCTGGTGTACACCGCATGGAGCTACTACGTCTTTCGCGGCAAAGTGCAAAGCGATGAAGGGTATCACTGATGATCCGAAAAATAGCAGTCAGAACCGGCTGGATGGTGCTGATATGGCTGGGTAGTGTCCTGGCCTTGCTGGCAGTCAGTTCGCTGTTGCGATGGTTTATGACGCTGGCCGGTCTGCATACATAAATCATAAGAAAGGCGCGAACATGAAAACAAGAAAAAGCTGGTACAGCCAGTCGGTTATTTATCAGATAGATACTTCGCTTTTTTACGATTCAAACGGTGACGGGTGTGGCGACATACAAGGGATCACCGAAAAGCTGCACTATATTCGCCGCCTCGGCGCCACCGCGGTGTGGATTACGCCATTCTACCTGACGCCGTTTCTCGACGAGGGGTATGACATTACGGATCACCTGCAGCCGGACCCGCGTTTTGGCCCCATCTCGGCGTTTATTGAATTCGTCGAGCAGGCGAAGGCGTTAGGGCTGCGGGTTATCATCGAGCTGGTGATCCAGCATACCTCGTCGCAGCATCCCTGGTTTCAGCAGGCGAGGTGCGACAAAAACTCGCCTTATCGGGATTACTATCTGTGGGCCGACGAGCCCGATCCCAATGACGATCCGCCCATGTTTCCAGGCGTGGAGAAAAGCGTCTGGAGCTGGGACGACGAGGCAAAACAGTATTACCGGCATATGTTTTACCACCATGAGCCTGACCTGAATCTGGCCTTACCGGCAGTGATTGAAGAGATCGACAACATCGTGCTGTTCTGGCTCAAACTCGGCGTGGCGGGGTTTCGGCTGGATGCGGCGTCGCACCTGACAAAGCAGGCAGGAAAGGGGGATGAAAAAGAGGGCTACTGGATCCTCAATCATCTGCGCCAGCTCGTCGAAAGCCATAACCCCGAGGCGATTATTCTTGGCGAAGTGGATGTGCCGGTAAAAGAGTACCGAAACTATTTTGGCGACGGCGACCGCCTGCACATCACGCTCAATTTCTGGCTCAACAAATATTTTTACGTCAGCCTGGCGCGGAAAAGTGCCCGTCCGCTGATTGAAGCGCTGGACAAAATGATTACGCCGCCCGATGGCTGTTGTTTCGCCAACTGGCTGCGCAATCATGATGAACTGGATCTGGAAGGCATCGGGGAGGCAGACAAGGGGCGTTCGCGCCGGATAAGACGATGTATGTTTATCAGCGTGGCATCCGGCGGCGGCTGGCGCCGATGCTGTCGGGCAATATTCAACATCTGGCGGTTTCCCATGCGATATTGCTGTCGTTGCCTGGTGTACCGGTGATGCGCTACGGCGATGAAATCGGCATGGGCGACGATCTGCGCCTGGAAGAGCGCTATGCGGTACGCACGCCGATGCAGTGGTCTTCCCGTGAGGCGGCCGGGTTTTCCGGCGCACCTGCGGAGAAACTGATTCGGCCGCCCATTTCGTCCGGCCCGTGGCGCTATCAGCAGGTCAATGTCGAAAAGGCGTTGCTGAGCCGAAACTCACTGCTACACCGGATTATTGATATGGTTAACGCGCGGGCGGTGTTGCCGGAAATCGGTAACGCGCCGTTTAGCATCATCAACGTGGCGCAGACCTCTGTGCTGGCGATCCTCTACCAGAGCGAAACAAAAAGGGTGCTGGCGCTGGCGAATTTCAGCGATCGTCCCGCCAGCGTGACCATTGAACAACTGGCGGACGGTTACTGGGAAGCCTGCCTCGAAGACAAGCGCTATGCAGAGCCTGACGAGACTGGTGTTGAACTTGGCGGCTACGGTTACCGCTGGTTCAGCAGGCAACTCGACTAGCGTTTACGCTGTAGCAGCCGCGCCAGCACCACCACGCCAGTCAGCACGGCCGCACAGGAAAGCGCTTTGCCGGGCAGGTCGGAAGAGACGTTCAGCGCCCGGTTTCTGGCACCTTCGCTGAAGCGGCCGTGGGCCTGGTGGTGACCCTGTAACGGCGTAAACAGGTTGTCATCATGCGAGTCGAAATGCGGCTCTACGGTCAGTTGTCCTTCCCAGGCTTTCTTTACCATCAGGCGGTCAAGGAAACGCGGGAACAGGAACTGGCCGACAATCGACTGCAGCGTGCTTTTGCCCACCCACAGTTCACGCACCGGGCGCTGCGTGACGGAATAGATCGCCTCAGCGGCCACCTCCGGCTGATACACCGGCGGCACCGGCTGCATGGCGAAGCCCATTTTATTACGCGCCCATTCGAACTGGGGCGTGTTCATGCCCGGTAGCTGCACCATGGTTATCCGGACGTCGCTGTTTTCATGCATTAGCTCCGTGCGCACTGCGTCGGTAAAGCCGCGGATCGCCGCTTTTGCGCCACAATAGGCTGACTGCAGAGGTATTGAGCGGTACGCAAGGGCAGAACCCACCTGAATAATCACGCCACGGTTACGCGGCGTCATCACTTCCAGCGCCGCCCGGGTACCGTTAACGAAGCCAAAATAGGTTACCTCTGTCACGCGGCGGAACTCGTCGTGGCGCATTTTTTCAAACGGCGCGAGCACGGCGCACATGGCGTTGTTGACCCACACCGTAATCTCGCCGAGGGTATTTTCCACCTCTCGTGCCGCCTGCGTCACCGCATCGGCGTCGGTCACGTCGGCGCTAATCACCTGCACCCGCGCGCCGCGGCTTTCACAGGCGACACGCGTTGCTTCCAGCCCCGCATCGCCCCGGGCAATAACCGCAATATCGTATCCGGCATCAGCAAAACGCAGCGCCGTGGCTTTTCCTGCTCCCGCGCTTCCGCCAGTAATCACAACGACAGACATACAGACCTCGATATTTTTTCAGTGAAATGAGTAGGTACAATTTTAAGATGAATCTTAACTTCAGGATTCTTTGAATCAGGCGACATTTTTTAACATGGTCACTCGTCATGCTTGTTAACCCCGGAGAACGTTCTACGCTTAAATATCATCTGTCAGACAACAGGTTCGGAGGTAAATATGAACAGGCTGCTAACCATTGAAAAAGAGCAAGACGATCCGGCAAACGCACCGGAGTCAGGGGATAAACAACCAGAGCGTGATAAATAAAAATCACCGGCAGGCGGTTAACCGTCTGCCGGAATAATCGATATTTGCCCGTTACGTTCAAGAATTGCGAATTTAATTTTTTCAATCTGATAAATGCCATGATTCTGCCTGGCGACCAGCATAATATCGTCCGTGGTAACGTTAACCTTTTTTATCTTACTGTCGACGGGCGTGCCATTTTCAATTAACACGACAGGCGCGCCATCAAGCAGTTGCTCAGCGCGGGAAAAACGTTTTTTCATAAAACCGAACAAAATGTCGACCACAATTAATGTCACGATCGTAAGCATTGCCCCGGTCACTGAATAATCCGTCCCCAGCAGTGCCTGCTGTGTGGCTTCACTGATGATCAATAACAAAATCAGGTCGAAACTGGTCATCTGCAACAGCGTTCTTCTTCCTGCTATTTTGAAGACAATCAACAGGATAAGGTATATCGCTACCGCTCTGAATACCATTTCCATCATATCTCCTAGGGCCAGACAAACTGGCTGAATGTGATTTCGGGTTCACTGTTAACCTTGATGGTATTCGTGAACTTGCCGGGTTTTTTCGGCGTAACGGAAACCCAGAGCGAAAGCGGGGGCTTAATATCAGCGGCGTTGTAAATCAAATAAAGTGTACCGCTTTTACTGTACATACTGTCCGGCTCTGGTCGAATATCACCCATTTGATAATTCTCCAGTAGCGAATCACCGATGCTGACAATATAACGTTCGGCACGAACATTCTGGATAGCGATATTTATTTCCGATTCACTCATTAACCTTTCAAACCGGTCATAATTAACATTTGTTGTTGTGGTGCTATTTTGTTCGCTGGCGGAACTGAATAATCCGCTCGAAAAAAGACCTGCTAACGCCGCAAAAATGATTGCCAGCAGAAACAGTACGCCGTAGCGATTAATATTATATTCAAAATTGAGGGCGCTGGGGCTTTCCTCAACACGGGGATCGTCCTTATCTTCTTGTTTCATACATAAATATCTCGCTGGTCTGTTATTTATTAACACCCTCTGATACCGGGCAGTGCTATTCTAATAGAGACAATTATGCGAATTTGCGTTTGTAAAAATTAAAAATAGCAACCAGGCTTAATAAGTCAAGGCAACGGACAACGTGGAGGAACGCGTGAAAAAACTATTACTATTGGGTTACTGTTTTCTCATGATGCAAAACGGCTATGCAGCGGACGCAGGGGGCTTAAAAAAAGACGCGGCGCCGCCGCCACCGCATAAGATAGAAGACGGCTACCGTGGCACAGAAGATGAGCACGTCATGACCGTCAAATTCGCCAAAACGATGCACGACGGCGCGACGATTTCGCTGCGTGGTAATCTTATCGAGCATGTGGGCGACGATCGCTACGTGTTCCGCGATAAATCTGACCGCATTGAGGTCATCATTCCCGCCTCGGTGTTTGATGGACGTGAAGTGCAGCCCGATCAGCTGCTCAGCATCAACGGCAGTCTGGATAAGAAAATGAACCCGCCGATCGTGCGCGTTGACCATCTGATTAAATAGTCGTGACCTCCTGGCGAATTACCGTCAGGAGGCTTTACGCTTTGCTGAGGTCGCCATAAGAATAAACTAATCGCAGTTAAATACATTCAGTAAAGAAATGAAAAGGATTTGAGTAAAATGTGGCGTTATGCTACAAATTATATGTGTTTAACTACCGAGGACAATTTTCATCCGCAATGACGAGAAGCAACACCGCGGATAATTGTAATTTTATGGACACTATGTTCAGGACATTCATTTTTACCCACGCTGTTCCGCTATCCTCCTCCTTTACTCATTCACTGGGTGAGCAACACTGGCGCACCGCGCTATAGTCTTTTTCTCTGCCTGAGCTGACGCCGCTGCGTCCGGCTAAATCCGTTCGAAATTTTTCGGTTCGCGCTAAGTCGCTCGCCGTCAAGGAATATATTCTCAAGCAGGAGAAAAAAGATGTTTTACTGGATCTTATTAGCATTAGCTATCGTTGCCGAAATTACAGGTACGTTGTCGATGAAATGGGCAAGTATCAGTAATGGCAGTGCCGGTTTTATTTTAATGCTGGCAATGATCACCCTTTCCTATATTTTCCTGGCGTTTGCCGTGAAAAAAATCGCCCTCGGTGTGGCCTATGCCTTGTGGGAAGGGATCGGTATTTTGCTGATCACCTTGTTCAGCGTACTGTTATTTGATGAAACACTGTCGATGATGAAAGTGGCCGGCCTGACAACGCTGGTGGTGGGGATTGTGCTGATCAAGTCAGGTACCCGTAAAGCGGCCTCGCTGAAGAAGGAGCCGACTCATGCAACAGTTTGAGTGGTTCCACGGCGCCTGGCTGGCACTGGCCATCGTGCTGGAAATTCTGGCTAACGTACTTTTAAAGTTTTCCGACGGTTTTCGTCGCAAAACCTACGGCATTCTGTCACTGGTCGCGGTACTGGCGGCGTTCAGTTCGCTGTCGCAGGCCGTGAAGGGCATTGACCTTTCCGTCGCCTACGCCCTGTGGGGTGGCTTTGGTATCGCCGCGACGCTGGCGGCTGGCTGGGTACTGTTTGGCCAGCGGCTGAACGGCAAAGGCTGGGCTGGCGTCATACTGCTGATCCTCGGCATGGTGATGATAAAACTCGCCTGATGTGATCGCTGCCCGTAAATACGGGCAGCGAAATTTAATGGCTGTATTACGCTTAACGGAAAGAACGGGAAATTTTTTCCGGCCTCTGCCTGTATGAGGGTAGTGAATGCTCAATCCATTAAAGTGGCGTAATATTCCTACCGCACGGACGCTCTTCGTGATGATTTTTATGGCCGGGATTGGTCTTGTCGTTTCTATTGTCGCGTTGCTTTATCTTTCACTCCATCTCATCAGTTCCAAAACTAATGAAATAGATGAANGGGCGATTCAGACCTCGGTTAACCGCGTGCTATCCCTGGTCATCGATAATGCTATCTGGGATGATGCGGTGCGCAAAATATATCCGCCAACCCTGGATAAAGCATGGTTATATGAAACCTGGGGCGCGGGTTATAAAGTCAACAATCTGTATGACGGCACCTTTGTCCTCGATCAGAATTTCAAACTGCTGTGGGGATCGTTTCGCAGCGAGCCTTTTACCGAAAGCAGCATGCGTTTTTTAGGTGACGGCTTCCAGTCTATTATTCACAAGCACGCCGACGCGCTAAAAAGCGGAAAAAATATCTACGCCGGGATCACCAAAACCGATGTCGGCGTGGCGTTTGTGGGGATTGGACTGATTCGCCCGATGATCGGTCGACTGGAAGTCTATGACAATACCCGCCGCTACCTGGTCATTACCCGCCATATTAACGCCGCGATCCTCAACGAGCTGGGAAATACGTTTCAGATTAACGATCTCACGATGACGGCGGACAAAACCAGTAGCTTCAGCGTACCGTTGCACACGGTCGGCGGGGCCACCGTGGCCTGGCTCAGCTGGCAGCCAAGACACCCGGGCGCGGAGGCGGCGCAGGCGGCTTCCAGTGATATTCGCCATATTGTGCTGCTGGCCGCCGGGTTGATCACGTTGTTCATCCTCTTCAGCAGCGTGGGGTTGTTCAAACTGGCGAGCAACGAAAAATACGCCCGCGACATTGCACTGACGGACTGGCTCAGTCGACTGCCGAACCGACGCGCGCTGATCGAAAAGCTGGAGGATGCGCAGAACCCCAGTAATAACGAAATCAAAACTGCCGTGTTTATCGATCTCGACGGGTTTAAAGATGTGAACGACGTGCATGGCCATGACGTGGGTGACGAGCTGATTATCCGTATCGCCCACACGCTACAGGCGATTGTTCCGCCAGGCGGGATGCTGGCGCGTCTGGGGGGCGACGAGTTTGCGATGACCCTCGAAGGTGAACATTCGGAAGCACAGGCCGCGACGTTTGCCGGGCAGGTGCTGGAGTGCCTTAATGCGCCGATTCGCCTTGGCGAGCGCACCATTCATATCGGTGCCAGCATCGGCATTGCCAGCGGCTCGCCTGAGGATTGTCTGCGCTCCGAGCTGTTTCGCCGTGCCGATATCGCCATGTACCATTCAAAAATTACCGGAAAAGGGCGGATCACCCATTACGACGCCGAGCTGAACAGCGCCCGCGAATACCATCTGATGATTGAAAACGACATTCGTCTGGGGCTGGAAAACGATGAATTTGAAGTCTGGTATCAGCCGATCGTCGATGCCCGCACGCAGACGATGGTCATCGTTGAGGCGCTGGTGCGCTGGCCGCGCCGCCCAAAGGGTGAACTGAAGCCGGATGAGTTTATTAATATTGCGGAAACCGGCGGGCTGATTTATTCACTGGGGCAATTTGTGCTGCGTCGCGCCTGCCAGGATTTGCAGCCGCTGGACGATCTCCGGCTGTCGGTGAACATCTCCCCGGCACAGTTCCGCGATCCAGGCTTCGAAGAAAAAGTGGCGGAGGNNAATCTGAAACCGCTCGGCACCGCCGTGGCGCTGGATGATTTCGGCACCGGCTATTCCAGCCTCGGTTATCTGCGGCGTTTCAGCTTTGACTGCGTCAAAATCGATAAGTCGCTGGCGGGCCTGGTGGGTGACGATGAACAGGCGTCGGCACTGGTCTGCGGTACGATCCGCGTCGCCAGCGCGCTGGGTATGACGGTGATTGCCGAAGGGGTGGAAACGGAAAAACAGCTGAAGNGCGATTTGCTACAGGGGTTTTACTTCAGCGAGCCAATGCCTATCGACTCGCTGCTGCAGTTACGTCAGCAGCGTCAGTGCTAAGGCGTCTCCTTTGCCAGTGCTTCCAGTTTGTCATGAAAACCGGTAACGGAGATCGCGCGGTTGTCGGCGCGCCAGCGATCTTTCGCTGCCGGTGCCGAGCTCTGTACGCCGATCACCTGCCAGCCAGTATCGGTTTTCAGCAGCAGCGGAGAGCCGCTGTCGCCGGGTAACGTATCGCACTGGTGTGACATCACCGAGGTCTGCGCCCAACCGGTAACGACGCAATCCTGATGGCTGTAAAGATCGTCAATATGATCAAGTGGATAACCGGACTGGGTGACCTGGCGGTTGCTGGCTTTCAGGGCGGCGATCAGCGCGGCTTTGTTGCCCTCAAACAGCGGCAGCGGTGTGATGCCTGACGGCGCATAGCGCAGAATAATCAGACCATAATCCCAGGGGGCGGCAGAAGACGGCACAATCCAGCCGTCGCCATCGGCCTTCAGACGCCGACCCAGCGACGGTTCAACGCGGCCTTCAATACCATGAATTTCATAGCGCCAGACGCCTTTCTGCGACACAAAACGCAGGGCGATGGCTTTGTCTGGCCTGGCATCAGGCGGGGTCAGCAGACAATGCCCGGCAGTGAGCGCGAGGCGTGGCGAAATCAGCGTTGCCGTGCAGAGATTACCGCTTTCGGTTTCCAGTTGACCGATGGCGTCCCAGGGAGAGTCAGTCGGATTGGTGACGCGGATCCGGTCGTCCTGCCCGAAAAAGAGCGTTTTCACTTCACTCGCACTGATGGCGTCATCATCCGGGCTGTCGGCGTGGGCGAGAGAATAAAACAAGCAAAGCGATCCCAGAACAGGTACTACGAATTTACGCATATCTCACTCTGATGGGGCAATTAGAATTATTAGTGAACCCAATGAAACAACTATAGACGGGACAGCAGAAAAGGGGGAGTAAAATCAGCGTGCTACATTCAGGATAAGAAAAATCGCGTAGCAATAAGCGCGCAAATAATCAGCAGAATAAGGATGAGCTCAAATCGATAGCGCCGCAACATCATTGCTCTCCAGAAAAAAACGGCGCTGAACCAGCGCCGATTTATTACACAGGAATGTACGACCAGACGAGATTATGCTGCTGGTTTTGCTGCCGGTTTAGTGGCTTCGTGTTTCACGTGTTTTTTGTGTTTTTTAGCGGCCTGGGCTTTCTGCTCTACCGGTTTGGTCGCCTCTGCTTTTGCCGCTTTTTTGTGGTGTTTTTTAGCAGCCTGAGCTTTCTGAGCCGGCGCTGCTTTTTTGTGTTTTTTATGATGCGTTGCTTTNNGCCGGCGCAGCCTGCGTGGTGGTCGCAGGTGCAGCAGCAGCCGGAGCCGCGGTAGAGGTTGCAGTGTCAGCCGCGAATGCAGCGGAAGACAGACCCATAGCAGCGGCAACAACCAGAGCTAATACTTTATTCATTCTGATACCCTCGAAATTAGTTTCTTCATTTCAACCCCACTGCGGGGCCGTTGAAGAAACTATATCCCTGTGTTTAAAGGCTTTCCGTGAGTGTTTGGTATCGGCGTGTAACGGAATGTACAACGCCGGGAGCAGGCCCCCGGCGTGGGTTTCAGAGGTAGCGGGCGGTAAGATGCTGGCGGAAATAGCGGCTGTTGAGATCTTCCCCGGTGGCCTGCTGAATCAGTTGTGAGGTGCTGAGACGGCTGCCGTGCTGCCAGATGTTCTGTTGCAGCCAGCCAAACAGCGGGTTCAAATCTCCCCGGGCGATGGACTCATCCAGCCCCGGCAGCGCGCTACGCGCCGCGTTGAACAGTTGTGCGGCGTACATCGCTCCGAGCGTATAGGACGGGAAATAGCCAAAGCCGCCATCGGTCCAGTGGATGTCCTGCATGCAGCCGTCGCGGTAATTACCTTTGGTGGAAAGTCCCAACCAGGCCTGCATTTTTTCATCCCACAGGGCGGGGATATCGTCCACTTCAATGTCACCATCAATCAGCGCACGTTCAATGTCATAACGCAGGATCACATGCGCCGGGTAACTCACCTCATCCGCATCAACGCGAATAAAACCGGGCTTCACGCGCTGGTTCCATGCCGTAAAATTATCCAGTTCAAACGCGGGCTGAATGCCGAAATTCTCGATAACGATCGGCAGCAGGTGCTGTAAAAAAGCCTTGCTGCGACCGAGTTGCATCTCAAAGAACAGGCTTTGTGATTCATGAATGGCGGTAGAGCGGGCAAGTGCAATCGGCTGCCCTGGCCACTGTCGCGGCAGATTCTGTTCGTAGCGCGCATGACCGGTTTCGTGGATCACACCGAACAGGGCGCTCAGTAATTCATTTTCATTGTAACGGGTGGTGATGCGCACATCGTCCGGCACGCCACCGCAGAACGGATGGGCGCTGACATCGAGACGACCGTGGTCAAAATTGAACCCCAGCATTCTCATCACTTCCAGCCCGGATTCGCGCTGTTTTTCTGTCGGGAACGGGCCCTGCGGCGCAATCAGCGTCTGGCGGGACTGTTTTTCCACCGCCTGTGCCAGCAGATCCGGCAGCCAGGATTTGAGATCGGCGAACAGCACGTCCAGCCGGGCGCTGGTCATGTCCGGCTCGAAGATATCGAGCAGCGCGTCATAGCGGGAAACGCCTTTCGCCTCAGCGCGAATGCGCGCCTCTTCGCGGCTCAGCCTGACGACCTCTTTCAGATTAGTCGAAAACCCCTGCCAGTCGTTGCCCGGCCGCTGTGTGCGCCACGCATGTTCGCAGCGGCTGCCTGCCAGCGATTTCGCTTCAACGAGGCTCTCCGGCAACAGCGCCGCCTGATGGTGCGCCCGCGCCATCTCACGCAGGTTAGCCTGCTCGTCATCGTTCAGATCTTCCTGCTGCGCGGCGGTAAGCCACTGCGCTACCTTTTTATCCGTCAGGATCTGATGCTGAAGTACGCCGAGTTCGGCCAGGGCTTCGCCACGCGCCGCGCTACCGCCTGGCGGCATCATCGCGAACATGTCCCAGCCAGCGATGGCCGAAAGGTGAGAGAAACGCGAGAGACGAAGGAAAGTGCGGGTGAGTTGTTGGTAGTTTTCGTTTTCCATAGTGCCCGGATGTCGTTGTGAAGGAGTGGGGTCACTATTACATGTCAGGCGACGAGGGAAAAGGGTCAGGGGGAATTATGTGATGACATGTTAAGACGCTCATGTCACTCCAGCACAGGGTTCCGTTCACCTCAATTCACATTTCGGCATCGGCGCATTCTGTTGCTTTTCTTTCAGCGAAACCTCAGTACCTGAAAACCAGGGTGCAGAAGCGACACCCCGACCCGAAAGGCAGACGGAATAAGTCGAATGGACCGCGANGCAAGGGAGGTGGCGGCGAGCCTCCCTTGCACGTTCACGGGCGTGGTGGTTTCAGAGTAGCAATGCACTGGAAGTGAACGGAACCCTTCGCCAGTGCTTCATATTCCCATAAATGTCAATGCAATCGTTTATGCAATGACGCCCCCACCAGCAGCGCCACAACCAGCATCGACGCGATAAATCCACCCACACCATTCCAGCCGTAGTTATGCCAGAAAACCCCGCCGAGGGTACCGGCGATACTGGATCCGAGATAGTAGCTGAACAGATACAGCGACGACGCCTGTCCGCGGGCGCGGCGGGCGCGGGGGCCAATCCAGCTGCTGGCGACCGAGTGTGCGGCAAAGAATCCGGCGGAAAACAGCAACATGCCAGCGAAAATCAGCCACAGGGACGAAAACAACGTCACCAGCAAGCCAGTGAGCATCACCGCGATACCAAAAAGCATCACCGGGCCGCGACCGTAGCGCGCGGTCATCGCCCCGGCTTTCGGCGAACTCCATGTGCCGGTGAGGTAGGCGACAGAGAGTAAACCCACCACCGCCTGGCTCAGCGACCACGGCGACATCATCAGGCGATAGCCGATGTAGTTAAACAGCGTGACGAATGCCCCCATCAGCAGAAAACCTTCAAGGAATAACAGCGGTAAACCACGATCGCGCCAGTGCAGGCGGAAGTTGATAAACAGCGTTTTGGGCCGCAGTGACGTCGGCCTGAAATGGCGCGAGTCGGGCAGGATCCGCCAGAACATCAGCGCAGAGGCGAGGGCGAAGCAGCCAATCACGGCCATGGCGATACGCCAGCCCATAAAATCGGTAAAGACCCCGGTCAGCAGACGTCCGCTCATGCCACCGATGGAGTTGCCACTGATGTACAGCCCCATCGAAAAGGCGACAAAGCTCGGGTGGATCTCTTCGCTCAGGTAGGTCATGCCAACCGCCGCCACGCCGCTCAGCGACAGGCCAATCAGCGCACGCATAATCAGTATGCCATGCCAGCTGGTCATCATGGTGGAGAGCAATGTACAGCAGGAGGCCAGCAGCAGCGCGGTGACCATCACCGGTTTACGACCAATCGCGTCGGAGAGCGGGCCGGTAAACAGCAGGCCAATCGCCAGCATGGCGGTGGAAATCGACAGTGAAATACTGGTGCTGGCAGGCGAGATGCCAAACTCATGCGACAGAATGGGCAGGATCGGCTGAACACAATAGAGCAGGGCGAAGGTCGCGAGACCGGCAGAGAAAAGCGCGAGGGTAACGCGCATAAACTGGGGCGTTCCTCGCCGGATAAAGTCCGTTGGCTGAGATGCAGGTGCTTCGTTGACGTCGGTAGCCGGAACGGTGTCAACGGTAGTAGTACGACTCACAATAGATCCTTGCAAAAACGAGCGTTTCATCACGCGCCAGAAAGACGCATTACCAGAGTAGGAAATTGTAAATATTCTGTCTAATATATTAATAATCTCAAATGATACTTTTTAAATATGAATATTGAACTGCGCCATCTCCGCTATTTTATTGCCGTCGCCGAAGAGATGCATTTCGGGCGCGCCGCCGCGCGGCTGAATATTTCGCAGCCGCCGTTGAGCCAGCAAATTCAGGCGCTTGAGCAACAGATTGGTGCTCGCCTGTTTGCCCGTACCAACCGCAGCGTGAGCCTGACGGCGGCAGGGAAGCAGTTTCTGGCCGACAGTCGGCAGATCCTGAGCATGGTGGATGACGCCGCCTCGCGCGCTGAACGGCTCCATCAGGGCGAAACGGGAGAGCTGCGCATCGGGTTTACGTCGTCGGCGCCGTTTATTACGGCCGTCTCTGACACGCTGTCAATGTTTCGCCAGCATTATCCGGATGTCCATATTCAGACCCGCGAAATCAACACCCGCGAGCAGATCGCGCCGCTGACTGAGGGCGCGCTCGATCTGGGGCTGATGCGTAATACGCAACTGCCTGATAACCTGGCGTGGCAGATGATCCTGCGCGAACCGTTGCTGGCGATGATCCCGCGCGTACACCCGCTGGCGCAGCAAACATCAGTCAGCCTGTTCGATCTGGCAAAAGAGCCATTCGTGTTTTTCGATCCGCATGTCGGTACCGGCCTGTATGACGATATTCTCGGTCTGATGCGGCATTTCGGCCTGACGCCGGTGATTACCCAGGAAGTGGGGGAAGCGATGACGATCATTGGACTGGTCGCTGCCGGGCTTGGGGTGTCGATTTTGCCAGCGTCGTTTAAGCGGGTTCAACTGCATGAAATGTGCTGGTTGCCGATCGCCGAAAAAGAGGCGGTATCGGAAATGTGGCTGGTCTGGTCGAAGCATCATGAACTGAGCCAGGCAACGGAACGGTTCAAACAGCATCTCATTCAGGCGGCGAATACTTAATTTTTCTGCTGAATCGGGGGCTAAAACGTGCGGTAAATCACACGGCTAAGTAAATATTTGACGACCCTATTGAAGTGCTTCACCATAGTCCACAGATTATTTCGAAGCGCGAAAATAAGGGAGACAGTGGTGGTAGCCGACAGTCAGCCAGGGCATATTGATCAGATAAAGCAGACGAACGCAGGAGCGGTGTATCGCCTGATTGATCAGCTCGGTCCGGTTTCGCGTATCGATCTCTCCCGACTGGCGCAACTGGCCCCGGCCAGCATCACCAAAATTGTTCGCGAAATGCTGGAAGCGCATCTGGTGCAGGAGACGGAAATCCAGGAGCCGGGAAGTCGCGGTCGTCCCGCCGTCGGGCTGATGGTGGAAACGGAAGCCTGGCACTATCTGTCGGTGCGCATCAACCGCGGCGAAATCCATCTGGCGCTGCGCGATCTTAGCAGCAAACTGGTGGTGGAAGAGACGTTACCGCTGCCGTTGCAGGATCCCACGCCGTTTCTGACCCGCATCATCACCCATATCGATCAGTTTTTTATTCGTCATCAGCATATGCTGGAACGCCTCACTGCGATCGCCATTACCCTGCCGGGGATTATCGATACGGAGAACGGCATTATCTTTCGGATGCCGTTCTATGAGGATGTGAAGGAAGTGCAACTTGGCGAAACGCTGTCCGAACATACCGGCGTGCCGGTGTACATTCAGCACGACATCAGCGCCTGGACGATGGCTGAAGCGTTGTTCGGCGCCTCTCGCGGCGCGCGTGACGTGATTCAGGTGGTCATTGACCATAACGTGGGGGCCGGGGTGATCACCGACGGGCGGCTGCTCCATGCCGGCAGCAGCAGTCTGGTGGAGATTGGTCACACGCAGGTCGACCCGTACGGCAAACGCTGCTATTGCGGCAATCATGGCTGTCTGGAAACTATTGCCAGCGTGGAGAGCGTACTGGAACTGGCGCAGGTGCGCATGAATCAGTCAATGAGCTCGATGCTGCACCAGCAACCGCTGAGCGTGGACTGGTTGTGTCAGGCGGCGCTGAAAGGGGATCTACTCGCCAAAGACATCATCAGCGGCGTGGGGACAAATGTCGGGCGCATCCTGGCAATTATGGTGAATTTGTTTAACCCACAAAAAATATTGATCGGCTCGCCGTTTAACCAGGCGGCAGATATCCTCTTCCCGGCGATAACTGACTGTATTCGCCAGCAATCCTTACCCGCTTACAGTCGGCACATCGCCGTGGAAAGCACGCAATTCTCTAACCGTGGCACGATGGCCGGCGCCGCGCTGGTAAAAGACGCCCTCTATAACGGATCTTTGTTGATTCGACTGTTACAGGGTTAACAATTTTTCATAGTTCAAGAAAAATTGCGCTATCTCAATCTGTGCCATTCTGGCATCGCGTAGACTTTCACTACTTTGAATAATTACCTTTCTTGATATTTTACCGGCATAACTGTGGGGTTAGTAATGCTTAAGCGTTTCTTTGTAACGGGAACCGATACTGCGGTCGGGAAAACGGTGGTTTCCCGCGCTTTGTTGCAGGCGCTGGCTGCCAGCGGCAAAAGCGTAGCAGGGTACAAACCGGTTGCGAAGGGCAGTAAAGAGACGCCAGAAGGGCTGCGCAATAAAGATGCGCTGGTGCTGCAAAGCGTATCCACACCGGATCTGCCCTATGCGGCGGTCAATCCGCTGGCATTCAGCGAAGAGGAAAGCAGCGTCGCGCACAGCGGTCCCATCAATTACTCACTGCTGTCGAACGGGCTGGCACAGCTGAGCCAGCAAGTAGAACATGTGGTTGTCGAAGGCACTGGCGGCTGGCGCAGCCTGATGAACGATTTACGTCCGCTCTCCGAGTGGGTGGTTCAGGAACAATTGCCGGTGGTCATGGTAGTGGGGATCCAGGAAGGGTGCATCAATCACGCGCTGTTAACGGCGCAGGCAATTGCGAACGACGGTCTGCCGATGATTGGCTGGGTGGCGAACCGCATTAACCCTGGGCTGGCGCACTATGCCGAAATCATTGACGTGCTGCGTAAAAAGCTTCCCGCACCGCTGATTGGTGAACTGCCGTACCTGCCGCGCGCCGAGCAGCGCGAGCTGTCACAGTATGTCGATGTGTCTATCCTCGGTAGCGTGCTGGCAGTAGATCGCGTTTTCGCATAGCACAGCAACAACCGGGCAGCGGTTCTACCTGCCCGGCCATTTCACTGAAGTCATTACTTTCTTATCGCCTTTACGTGACGTTGTCACGCACTACTGCGCGTCGATGGTGCGGGTGTAGAGGATTTTGAAGGTGTCGTTAGCGCAGTGGCCCACCACCTGCGAGCCTGCTTTATCAGCCTGATCGTTCGGAACAATGTCAAGGGTGAATCCAGACTCCGGGACGCCGTTATTGATAATTTTCTGCTCGATCTCGCTCTTCACGCGCTCGCAGGAATCGGGAGCCGCCAGTGCGGACGCGGATGCCGCCATCAATAACGCCAGTAACCATTTGGCAGATTTCATGTTCTCCTCCTTGTGTTGGATAGTATTCAAAGGATAGCAGAGCTAACTCGTTGATCCCAATGTGACAGACATAAGCCGTGCGTGATGGCTGTTCGAACGCCGGGTTTAGTTGCTACTATTGACGGGAAAATTCTCCGAACAGGAAAAACGTGTGAAGAAATTGCTGATGATGGCGTCAGTGACGCTGATTTTAGCGGGCTGTGACAATGCGTCGACGCCAGCGGCTTTCACTCCAGAAATGGCCAGCTTTTCCAGCGAGTTTGATTTTGACCCGCTGCGCGGCCCGGTGAAAGATTTCAGTCAGACACTGATGGATGCGCAGGGAAAAGTGGCGAAATACGTGACCGGGAAGATGTCAGAAGAAGGGTGTTTTGATCTGCTGGAGTTTCACGATCTGGAAAATAACACTGGCGCGTCGCTGGTGCTGGATGCCAACTACTATGTCGATGCGACCTCGCAGAAAAAGCTGCTGCAGTTGCAGGGGAAATGTCAACTGGCCGCGCTACCGTCGACGGGCGTAACGTGGGATACCGATGACAACGGGTTTGTGGTCAGCGCGCACGGCAAAGATATCCGCATTACCTATCATTACGACAGCGATGGCTATCCGTTGGGTAAAACGACCGAAGCAAAGGATGAACATCTGTCGGTGGTCGCCACGCCATCAAAAGACAGACGTAAAAAAATGGATTACACCGCGGTCAGCATGTTGAACGACAGGCCGGTAGGCAACGCGACGCAGAGCTGCGACTACGATCGCCACGATAATCCCATCAACTGTGACCTGAAGATTGTTGATGAAAGCGTAAAACCGCCAGTCACGCGGAATTACACCATCAAAAACAATATTGAGTATTACTGAGCCGTGGGTTTCAGCAGCGTGTGACCGGTTTTGTGTTCGGTCAGATACTGATGCTGGAAAATACACATTCGAATAGTGTTGCGGTATTCACCATTGATAAAGAACTCATGGATGAGTTCTCCCTCCACCATAAAGCCCAGTTTGCGGTAGATGTGAATGGCTTTCTCGTTTTCTTTGTCGACAATCAAATAGAGCTTGTAGAGATTCAGAACGGTAAAACCGTAATCCATTGCCAGCTTTGCCGCCCTGGAGGCCAGCCCTTTGCCCTGGTATTCCGGGGAGATGATGATCTGAAATTCTGCGCGGCGGTGAACGTGGTTGATCTCAACCAGCTCCACCAGACCGGCATTCTCACCATTACATTCTATGACGAACCGACGTTCGCTTTGATCGTGAATATGTTTGTCGTACAGGTCAGAAAGTTCGACGAAAGCTTCGTACGGCTCCTCAAACCAGTAACGCATGACGCTGGCGTTGTTGTCGAGTTGATGAACAAAGCGCAGGTCTTCGCGCTCAAGCGGGCGCAGCTTGATAGTCCAGGCGTCAGCCATGAAAAATCCTTACTGTAAAACGAGTGAAAAGGGTGCCGGGGGACGGCACCCGGCGGAATTATGGGTTGATCGCGCGACCGGTTGAACGGTCGAGGCAGCGAAGCGTATTCGGCTCCCAGTAGGCATTCAGGTTGGCGCTCTGCTCGCATTTATCGCGGGCGTCAAAAGCAACATCGGCCTTATCAAACTCTTTTTCAGCGCGTTTATTCACTTTCTGGCGTAACGAGCGGGTGTCGTTCCACTGCTCTTTTTGCATCGCCGCTTCCTGACGGCTCAGCGCGCTGTCACCGGATTCAATAACCAGTTTGTTGGTTTCGGCAAAAGAGGATGTCGTGTACCCGATGGCACCCAGCGTCAGCATTGCCGCGAGGCACAGGCGGTTGCTAAGCGTAATTTTCATTGCGGTTTCCTTTGGTGATGAATGCGGTTAATCCCTGTTCAAAGTTTACAACATTCTTGCCGGAAAACGCATTGATTAATGTCAGACCGCGCATGAACACAGGGCGTGAGGGATGGCAGGAAATCTGAAAAATAATCCAGGAAGATGCCATTTTTGTGATCAATATACTTGTATGGTAGTAGGCAAATGCATAAAGTTCCCGCATTAACCGCTGAGATGTAAGGATCGAAAAAATGAAAATCGTTGGTGCTGATGTTTTTGTCACCTGTCCAGGACGCAACTTTGTCACGTTAAAGATCACCACCGAGGATGGCATTGTCGGGCTGGGTGATGCCACGCTGAACGGGCGCGAGCTGTCGGTCGCCTCTTATCTTAAAGATCACCTCTGCCCGCAGCTGATTGGCCGTGACGCACAGCGCATCGAAGATATCTGGCAGTTCTTCTATAAAGGCGCGTACTGGCGTCGCGGGCCGGTCACCATGTCAGCCATTTCGGCGATCGATATGGCGCTCTGGGACATCAAAGCAAAAGCCGCCAACATGCCGCTTTACCAGCTGCTGGGTGGCGCCTCGCGCGAAGGCGTGATGGTTTACTGCCACACCACCGGTCATACCATCGACGAGGTGCTGGAGGATTACGCGCGCCATAAGGAGATGGGGTTTAAAGCCATCCGCGTACAGTGCGGTATTCCGGGCATGAAAACCACTTACGGCATGGCGAAGGGGAAAGGGCTGGCTTACGAACCGGCCACCAAAGGCGACTGGCCGGACGAACAGCTGTGGTCGACGGAAAAATACCTCGATTTCACGCCGAAACTGTTCGACGCCGTGCGTGAAAAATTTGGCTTCCATGAGCACCTGCTCCACGACATGCATCACCGCCTGACGCCGATTGAAGCGGCGCGTTTCGGTAAGAGTATTGAAGATTACCGCCTGTTCTGGATGGAAGATCCGACGCCAGCAGAAAACCAGGAAAGCTTCCGTCTGATTCGCCAGCACACCGTCACACCGATTGCCGTCGGGGAAGTGTTCAACAGCATCTGGGATTGCAAACAGCTGATAGAAGAACAGCTGATCGATTACATCCGCACAACGTTGACCCATGCGGGCGGGATCACCGGCATGCGTCGCATCGCTGATTTTGCCTCGCTGTACCAGGTACGTACCGGCGCGCACGGTCCGTCCGATCTGTCGCCGGTTTGCATGGCCGCCGCGCTGCATTTCGACCTGTGGGTACCGAACTTTGGCGTCCAGGAATACATGGGCTATTCCGCGCAAATGATGGAAGTGTTCCCGCACAGCTGGACCTTCGATAACGGCTATATGCATCCGGGTGAAAAGCCAGGCATCGGCATTGAGTTCGATGAAAAGCTCGCAGCGAAATACCCCTATGAACCCGCCTGTCTGCCCGTTGCCCGTCTTGAAGACGGCACGTTGTGGAACTGGTAACGCGTATTCACTACGGAGACGATCATGAGCTTTATTAACGACAGCTTTATGATTAACAACACGCCAGGGGTGAAATTGTATTGCGATATCGCGCGAACGCTGCCGATTATCGATTTTCATTGTCACCTGGATGCGAAAGAGATTTACGAAAATAAAACCTTTGATCATATTACCCGGCTCTGGCTGGCCGGGGATCATTATAAATGGCGTGCAATGCGCGCCAATGGGATCAGCGAAGATTTCATTACTGGCGACGCCAGCGCGGAAGACAAATTTCGTGCGTGGGCGGAAACAGTGGATGCCTGTTTCGGTAATCCGCTTTATCACTGGACGCATCTGGAACTGAAATTTTATTTCGGCATTGACGAGACGCTGAACCGGAATAACTGGCGCGAGATCATGACACGCTGTAATCGCCAGTTATCCGGCGCTGATTTTACACCGCGTGGGTTAATTATCCGCTCGAATGTCGAAGTCATTTGTACCACCGATTCACCGCTGGATTCGCTGGAATATCATCGTTTACTTCGTGATGATGATTCGTTCCCGGTAAAAGTCCTGCCGACATTCCGACCCGATGATGTATTTGAAAACGATCCGCAGCGGTTTGGTCAGTTTATTGAAAAATTAAGCGCCATGACCGGGCAGGCGATCGTTTCACTGACGGATTTCAGCCAGGCAATTGAGCAGCGTATCGACTGGTTTCATGACTCCGGCTGCCGCATTTCCGACCACGGCCCGCTGGCCATCGGTTTTCGCGACGCCGCACCGGGTGAGGCGGAACGTCTGTTTGCCCGCAAGCGGGCAGGCGAAGCGCTCTCTTCGACGGAACAGGAGGTATTAACCAGCGCGCTGTTCCTGATGCTCGCGCGTCACTACAAAGCACGTAAGTGGGCAATGCAAATTCATTTTGGCGCCATCCGTAATAATAACAGCAGGATGCTACAGGCTGTCGGTATTAATAGTGGATTCGACTCGATTAATGATCAAACGGATCTGGCCGCGAATCTGAATCAATTTCTGGATGCACTGGCGAAACGTAACGAGTTACCAAAGACCATTCTTTATAACTTAAACGCCAGCTATAACGATGTGGTTGCCTCGACCATCGCGAATTTTCAGTCAGCGGAAGAGGGCGTGAAATCACCCATTCAATTTGGATCGGGATGGTGGTTTAACGATACGCGTCGTGGAATGGAGAACCAGTTAAATACCCTTGCCGACCAGGGATTGCTGATGAATTTTATCGGAATGCTGACGGATTCCCGGAGTCTTATTTCCTACACCCGTCATGACTATTTCCGCAGAATATTATGCAACCTGATTGGTGGCTGGGTCGCCCATGGTGAAATTCCTGACGACCGGGCGATATTAACCCGGATGATTAAAAATATTTGTCACGATAACGCCAGTCACTATTTTAACTTTTAACGCATTATCCGATGGGGTAGAACAACTATGTCCCGCACAAACAAAAAAATCACCATTCCGGTCAGTATTGGTTATGGTCTGACAGATATTATGGGTGGTGGCGCATTTACGGTTATTGGCGCCTGGCTGTTATATTTTTACACGACCTTTGTCGGTCTTTCGCCGGTCGAAGCGGCGTCCATTGTGGCGATTGCACGTATTGTGGATGCGATCGTCAGCCTGTTTATGGGCAGCTTTACCGACCATTTCTATAAAAATTATCTGGGTAAAAAATTTGGCCGCCGTCGTTTCTTCCTGCTGATCGGCGCGCCATTGATGCTGGTCTACGCCTTGCTGTGGGTGGAGGGGATGAACTACGCCTTCTACCTCGCGGTCTATCTGGCGTTTGAAATTATCGCCGCGATGGTGCTGATCCCGTGGGAAACACTGCCGTCTGAAATGACCCGTGATTTCAACTCGCGGACCAAACTTTCCACCTGCCGCATGTTCCTTTCCGCGTCGGGGACTTTTCTGGCGACCTTTATTCCGGGTCTGCTGATCAGCTACTTTGGCGAGCACAACGCCAACGCCTATCTGATTAACGGCATCGTGTTTGCGGTTCTGTTCATGCTCTGCGTGCTGGTGTCCTGGAAAGTGACATGGGAACGCGAATTAACGCCGGAAATGAAAGCGGAACTGGAAACTACGCGTACCCGTCGCACGATGAGCGAAAAGCTGGCGGCGTTTGGCGGGCTGTTTAAAGAGTATGCTTCAACGCTGAAAGTCAGAGCGTTCAGGAAACATCTGGCTATCTACCTGTTCTCATTCACCGCAAAAGATGTTTATAACACCGTCTTCGTCTTCTTCTGCGTCTACTGCCTGAACGTCTCTTCGTCGCTGGCCGGTACGCTGTTGTCGATGAGTATTGTCGGGTTGCCGGTCACGCTCGCCGCCGGGGTCGCCATTATCAAATACGGTCCGTCACGGCTCTACATCTTTGCCTACAGCCTGATGATGCTGTGCCTGGGCGGGTTCTTCCTGGTATACCAGTTCCCGACAGACAACAAAGTCGTACTGCTGGTGATCCTCGCCGGGGTTTATCAGGTCGGGCGTTGCGTGCTGGAATTTACCCCGTGGAACGTTTTCCCGTTCATTCCTGATATTGACGAAATGATCACCCGTCAACGCCGTGAAGGGCTGTTTGCAGCGGTGATGACTTTCTCACGGAAAACCACCGTCGCTATCGCCACGTTCGTTGTCGGCCTGCTGTTGCAAAGCGGTGGCTTTGTCAAAAGCAGCCAGGTACAGCCGCAGGAAGCCATCAACACCATCGCCATGCTGCTGTTTATCGGGACGGCGGGTCTGTTGCTGATTGCTCTGTGGCAGGCGCTGACGTTCCACCTGAACAAACGCACCCACAAGATTTTTGTTGATGAAGTGGAACGTCTGAAGGCCCACGGTCTGAAATCGGATGTCACTGCCGAGACACGCCACATCGTTGAGGATTTAACCGGCTACAACTACGACACCCTGTGGTGCAGCGACGCACAAAAAGCAGGCTCTGAGGTTAAGCAGGCATCAACGCTTATCTGAAAAAGGAGAGAAGAGTGAAAAGCATCGTCATTCAGCAACCGAACCAACTGGATATCGCCGAACGCCCGCTGCCGGAACCCGGCACGGGAGAAGTCAGGGTCAGGGTGAAACTGGCCGGGATTTGCGGCTCAGACAGTCATATTTATCGCGGTCACAACCCGTTTGCGAAATATCCGCGCACCATCGGACATGAGTTTTTCGGCGTGATCGATGCCGTCGGCGACGGGGTGAGCGAGCCGCGGATCGGCGAACGGGTGTCGGTTGATCCGGTGATCAGCTGCGGCCACTGCTATCCCTGTTCCGTTGGCAAACCGAATGTCTGTACGTCACTGGTTGTTCTTGGCGTACATCGCGACGGCGGCTTCAGCGAGTTCGCGGTGGTGCCGGCGAAAAACGCCTGGACGATACCGGCCGAGATTGCGGATGACGATGCGGTCATGATTGAGCCGTTTACCATTGCGGCCAACGTCTGCGGGCAGGTTAACCCGACGACGCAGGACGTGGCGCTGGTGTACGGCGCAGGCCCGATGGGGCTGACGACGGTGCAGGTGCTGAAAAGCGTTTATCAGGCCAGAACGGTGATCGCTGTTGACCGTATCGGTGAGCGACTGGCGATGGCACAACGCTGTGGCGCGGACGAGATCTTCAACAACAGCCAGCAGTCGTTACCGGCCTGGCTGGAGGAAAAGGGTATCCAGCCGACGCTGATTGTCGATGCGGCCTGCCACCCGACCATTTTGCCGGAGGCGATCCGCATCGCATCGCCCGCTGCGCGGATAGTCATTATGGGATTTTCCAGCGAGCCGACGGCGATTGTGCAACAGCAAGTCACCGGCAAAGAGCTGTCGATTTTCTCTTCACGGCTGAACGCGAACAAGTTCCCCCAGGTGATTGACTGGCTCCGTCAGGGGCTTATCGATCCCGGCAAGCTGGTCACGCATCGCTATGACGCCTCACAGGTTATCGAGGCGATTGAGACGTTTGAGCAAGACCAACGACATTGCTGCAAAGTTTTACTGACTTTTGCGAAATAACCACCACCCATGCGGTTGAGCTGTACGCATCTTACCCAAAGAGATGGCGACTATGACGCACAATACACATGAGAGAAGCACGAAGGATCTGATCAAAGCGGCGGTATCTGGCTGGTTGGGTACCGCGCTGGAATTTATGGATTTCCAGCTCTATTCACTCGGCGCGGCGCTGGTGTTTCACGAAATATTCTTTCCTGAACAGTCCGCCGCCATGGCGTTGATTCTGGCGATGGGTACCTATGGCGCGGGGTATATCGCCCGCATTATTGGCGCGTTTGTCTTCGGGAAGATGGGCGACCGCATTGGTCGTAAAAAAGTGCTGTTTATTACCATCACCATGATGGGGATCTGCACCACGCTGATTGGCGTGCTGCCGACCTACGCTCAAGTGGGGATTTTTGCGCCAGTGCTGCTGATGACGCTGCGTATTATTCAGGGGCTCGGGGCGGGCGCGGAAATCTCCGGTGCGGGCACCATGCTGGCGGAGTATACGCCAAAAGGGAAGCGGGGGATCATTTCGTCACTGGTGGCGATGGGCACCAACTGCGGAACACTGAGCGCCACCGCCATCTGGGCAATCATGTTTTTTGCGCTCGACCGCGAAGCGCTGGTGGCGTGGGGCTGGCGCGTACCGTTCCTCGCAAGTGTCGTGGTGATGATCTTCGCGATCTGGCTGCGGCTGAATCTTAAAGAGAGCCCGGTGTTTGAAAAAGTCAGCGAAAACAATATGACACCTGCCAAGCGTGAACCGCAGGAGAGCACGCTGGGCGCAATGTTCAAAAGCAAATCGTTCTGGCTGGCGACCGGTTTACGCTTCGGGCAGGCCGGGAACTCGGGGCTTATTCAGACCTTTCTTGCCGGATATCTCGTCCAGCAATTGATGTTTGATAAGGCAATTCCCACGGATGCGCTGATGCTCAGCTCGGTGCTTGGGTTTATCACCATTCCGCTGCTGGGCTGGTTGTCGGACACGTTTGGCCGTCGCCTGCCTTATATCATCGTCAATATTTCCGCCATGATCCTGGCGTGGCCGATGCTGGCGATCATCGTCGACAAGAGCTACGCGCCGGGCACCATCATGGCGTCGATTATCGTTATCCATAACGTCGCGGTGCTGGGCGTCTTTGCCCTCGAAAATATCACCATGGCGGAAATCTTTGGCTCGCGGAACCGCTTTACGCGGATGGCGATCTCCAAAGAGGCGGGCGGACTGATCGCCGTCGGGTTTGGGCCGGTACTGGCGGGGATCTTCTGCAATATGACCGGTTCCTGGCTGCCGATTGCCATCATGCTGATCGGCTATTCCGCGATTGGCCTGATGGCTGCCATTCTGATGCCAGAGGTGTGCGACCGCGATTTAAGCCTGACGGAGGACGCGGCAGAGAAGGCAGCGCACGCCCGCAACGGCATGGGTGTCACACAACTTTGAAATGATATTATACCACTTACCATTTAGTTAATGTAAGTCAAAACACGGGCGGAAACACACGTTAATCTAGTATGGCAACCCGTATTCAACACTGTGAGTATAAAGATGCAAAACACGTTACTGACGGNGGCAACCCTTCCTGGCTACGATCGCAACAAACTGGTGCCGCGTATTGTGCACCTGGGTTTTGGCGCGTTCCATCGCGCGCATCAGGCAGTTTATGCCGATATTCTGGCAGCAGAACATGGCAGCGACTGGGGCTATACCGAAGTGAACCTGATCGGTGGCGAGCAGCAGATTGCCGACCTCAATCATCAGGATAAGCTCTACACCGTGGCGGAAATGTCTGCCGATGCATGGACCGCACGCGTCGTGGGTGTGGTCAAACAGGCGCTGCATGCGCAGGTTGATGGCCTTGACACCGTGCCCGCGATGTGCGAGCCGCAGGTGGCGATTGTGTCGCTGACCATTACCGAAAAAGGGTACTGCCACTCACCGGCGACCGGGGAACTGATGCTCGATCACCCATTAATTGCCGCCGATCTGCAAAACCCACATCAGCCGAAATCGGCACCGGGCGTGGTGGTGGAAGCGCTGGCGCGTCGCAAAGCAGCAAATCTGCCCGCGTTCAGCGTGATGTCCTGCGACAACATGCCGGAAAACGGTCACGTGATGCGTAATGTGGTTTGCGCATACGCGCGTGCGGTCGATAGCGACCTGGCGGCGTGGATCGAACTTAATGTCACTTTCCCGTCGACCATGGCCGTTCCCGCCGACACGCTGGATAAAATCGAACAGATTACCGGTGTTCGCGATCCGGCAGGCGTCGCCTGTGAGCCGTTCCGTCAGTGGGTGATTGAAGACAATTTCGTCGCCGGCCGCCCGGCATGGGAGAAGGCCGGTGCCGAACTGGTGAAAGATGTTATCCCGTTCGAAGAGATGAAACTGCGCATGCTGAACGGCAGCCATTCATTCCTTGCGTATCTGGGTTATCTGGCAGGTTATCAGCACATCAATGATTGCATGGAAGACGACAACTACCGTCGCGCCGCGCATGCCCTGATGCTGAACGAGCAGGCGCCGACGCTGAAAGTGAAGGGCGTGGATCTCGCGCACTATGCGGATCTGCTGATCGAACGCTACAGCAACCCGGCGCTGCGCCACCGTACCTGGCAAATCGCGATGGACGGCAGCCAGAAATTGCCGCAGCGCATGCTGGATTCCGTCCGCTGGCACCTCGCACACCAGAGCCGCTTTGATTTACTGGCGCTCGGCGTGGCGGGCTGGATGCGTTACGTCGGCGGCGTTGATGAGCAGGGGAACGCCATTGAAGTGTGCGACCCACTGTTGCCGGTGATCCAGCAAACGGTGAAACAGAGCCCGGAAGGGGAAGCGCGCGTACAGGCGCTGCTCGGCATTGAGGCTATCTTCGGCAAAGAACTGCCGCTGGAAAGCACGTTCGTCAAAAACGTCACGGACGCGTATCTGCTCCTGCTGGAGAAAGGGGCGAAAGCCACGGTCGCGCAGTACGCAACACGTTAAGCGTCAGCCATAAAAAACCCCTCAATGAGGGGTTTTCTTTTTTTACTCTTCGGTAAACCAGTCGCTGTTTTCCTGCTTAATCAACAGTACCGATTCGCTGATTTCATGCAGATGCAACGCCATCGCATTTTCAACGCCGTCGGCATCGCGTTTTTCCAGCGCGGCGAAAATATCATGATGCTGGCGCAGCAACATTTCCGGTGAAGAGATGTGGTCCAGACTCATATAGCGCACCCGGTCAATGGTGGCTTTGATATTCTCGATGGTATCCCACGCCAGCTGACAGTCGGCAATTAACGACAGCGTCTGATGAAATTCATCATCAAGCTGGAAAAAGTCGTTGATCTGGTGGCGATCGATAGCGATGCGCTGTTGCTGCAGGTTTTTCTCCAGCTGATAGCACTGGCCGTCGTCAATCATGCCCGCGGCGCGACGCACCACGGCGCGCTCAATGGCCTGACGGACAAAACAGCCGTTGCGAACCTGAGAGAGGGAAATTTTATTGACGTAGCTGCCTCGCTGGGGGCGGATCTGAATCAGGCCATTTTCCGCCAGTTTGATAAACGCTTCCCGCACCGGCTGGCGCGACACATCAAAGCGCACGGAGACGTCCTTTTCTGACAGCGGCGTTCCAGGCGGAATCAGACAATGCACGATATCCCTGCGCAAAATCCGGTAGATTTGCTGGTTGACGGGCTGTGTTGGGTTTAATTGCGTTTCGACGGCCATTGGCTCTTACTTTCTGGTAAATAACAGCGCTATTTTACGCTTAATTCATCATCACGCCCATACCCGGCGCACCGCCGGGCAGGGGTTTTGTCAGGAACGATGAACGCTCAGCCCGGCATAGGTCTGGCTGACCGGCATCATTTCGACCGTGTTGATGTTGACGTGTTTCGGCAGCGTCGCCACCCACCAGACGGTTTCCGTTACGTCTTCGGCGGAGAGCGCGGTGGTGTTTTCGTAGGTTTTGTCCGCTTTCGCGTCGTCGCCTTTGAAACGCACGTTAGAGAATTCGGTGCCGCCCACCAGGCCTGGCTCAACATCCGTCACGCGGATTGCGGTGCCGTGCAGGTCAGTACGCAGATTCAGGCTGAACTGGCGAACGAAGGCTTTCGTTGCGCCATAGACGTTACCACCCGCGTACGGCCAGCTACCCGCTGTCGAACCGATGTTAATGATGTGACCACGATTACGCGCCACCATGCCCGGCAACACGGCGCGGGTCATATAAACCAGCCCTTTGTTGTTGGTGTCGATCATCGTTTCCCAGTCTTCAACGCTGGCTTTATGCGCAGGCTCCATGCCGAGCGCCAGACCGGCGTTGTTCACCAGTACGTCGATATCGCGCCAGTCTGCGGGCAGGTTGGCGATCATTTCTTCAATGGCGGCGCGGTTGCGCACGTCCAGTTGGGCGGTCAGGAGGTTATCGCCAAGCTCGTCTTTCAGCTCCTGCAGACGCTCCTGACGACGGCCGGTGGCAATCACTTTATGACCGTTAGCGACAAAACGACGAGTAATGCATTCACCAAAACCTGCCGTTGCTCCGGTTACCAGTACAATCATCTCACTGTTCCTCAACGCTTTTTATGTCGTACTACCATAGCACGATCTGGCACGGGTGAAAAAGCATGCCGCAGGCGAAAGCATTGCGGTTTTCGCGGGTGACGCCTACTCTGGGCAATGTACTGAAATTCCGGGAGAAGATGATGTCTGCAAATAACCCCTTTTTCGACGCCAGCCTGCTGCCGTATCAGGCGCCACCGTTTGACCGTATCGAGGACAGCCACTACCGTCCGGCCTTTGATGAAGGTTTACGCCGCAAACGGGCAGAGATTACGGCGATTGCCAGCAACCCGGAGCCTGCGACCTTTGCCAACACCTTTGAGGCGCTGGAAAAGAGCGGCGCGATGCTGTCCCGCGTGACGCAGGTCTTTTTTGCCATGGCGTCCGCCAATACCAACGACACAATCCAACAGCTGGACGAAGCGTTTTCGGCGGAACTGGCCGAGCTGGCGAACGATATTTACCTTAATGAGGCGCTGTTCAGCCGGGTCGAAACGGTCTGGCGGCAGCGGGACGCGCTCGGTCTGGATGCAGAATCGCTGCGCCTGACCGAGGTGGTGAGACAGCAGTTTTTACTGGCCGGGGCAACGCTTCCGGCAGCGCAGAAGCAGGAGCTGAAAGCACTTAATACACAAANCACTCAGTAGCCAGTTCAGCCAGCGTCTGCTGGCCGCTGTCAAAGCGGGCGGACTGGTGGTCGATGACCGGCATCAGTTGGACGGTCTGTCAGACGATGACATTACGGTCGCCAAAGCCGCAGCGGAGGCGAAAGGGCTGAACGATCGCTGGCTGCTCACGCTGACGAATACCACGCAACAACCTGCGCTGGCGGCGTTGACCGACCGGCAGACGCGGGAAAACCTGTTCAATGCCGGTAAGCTGCGGAACCTGAAAGGGGATGCCAACGACACGCGCGAGCTGGTGCTGAAGATCGTCGGCGTTCGCGCCCGTCAGGCAGAACTGCTGGGTTTTGATGACTACGCCAGCTGGAGCATTGCCGATCAGATGGCGAAAACGCCACAGGCGGCGCTGGATTTTATGCGCAAAATTGCCCCTGCCGCACGCAACCGGGCGCTGGCGGAGCAGGCGGATATCCAGAAGGTGATCAACAACGAGCAGGGTCACTTTACGGTTCAGGCCTGGGACTGGTTGTTCTACAGCGAACAGGTGCGTCGGGCGAAATACGCGCTCGATGAAAACCAAATCAAGCCCTATTTTGAACTGAACCGGGTACTGCATGACGGCGTGTTCTGGGCGGCGTCGCAACTGTTCGGTCTGCGTTTTGTGGAACGCCATGATATTCCGGTGTATCACCCCGACGTTCGTGTGTGGGAAATTTTCGACGCTGACGGCGAAGGGCTGGCGCTGTTCTACGGCGATTTCTTTGCCCGCGATTCGAAATCCGGCGGCGCATGGATGGATAATTTTGTCCAGCAATCGACGCTGCTCAACGCGCGTCCGGTGATCTACAACGTCTGTAACTATCAGAAACCCGCCGCCGGATGCGCGGCGCTGCTCTCCTGGGATGACGTCATCACGCTGTTTCATGAGTTTGGTCATGCGCTGCACGGGCTGTTTGCCGAACAGCGTTACCCGGGGTTGTCCGGCACCCGCACGCCGCGGGATTTTGTCGAGTTCCCGTCGCAAATCAACGAACATTGGGCCAGCGAGCCGCAGGTGTTCGCCCATTACGCTCGCCATTACCAGACCGGGGAACCGATGCCGGATGCGCTGCGCGACAGCGTGTTCCGCGCGGCGACCTTCAACAAGGGTTATGACATGACCGAGCTGTTGGCCGCCGCGCTGCTCGATATGCACTGGCACAGCCTGAAAACCCAGGCGCTGCCGACGGACGTGGTGCAGTTTGAAGAGGCGGCGTTACGGGCGGAAAAACTGCTGCTGGAGGCGGTGCCGCCGCGCTATCGCAGCAGCTATTTTGCGCATATTTTCGGCGGTGGCTATGCGGCCGGTTACTATGCCTATCTGTGGACGCAGATGCTGGCGGACGACGGTTATCAGTGGTTTGTCGAGCAGGGCGGCCTGAGCCGGGAAAACGGCCAGCGTTTTCGCGAGGCGATCCTCTCGCGCGGCAACAGCGAAGACCTGGAAGCGCTGTACCGTGAATGGCGCGGCCACGATCCGCAGATCGAACCGATGCTGAAAAACCGGGGGTTAAGCGGTGAAGACTAATACTGCCGTCGTTTAGACTCTATTGAAGATACGCATGATAGCGTAGTGCTGATAGCGTGGATGCTGCAAGGAAATGTGGGTTTACGCTAAAAGTAAAATACGAATCTATCCATGCAAGCATTTGCCGCCAGTCTCTGGCGGTTTTTTTTCGCCTGCGGAAACTAATGCGTCAGCGTGTTGGCGGAGGGACGTTGCATGCGGACTACGGAAATAGACTGCACCAGCAGCGCGAGAGCGACGGCAATGGAGTAAGCCATCAGCAGGCTGAAGCGCGGAAGCAGTAAACTGAGTGACCAGAAAAACACCGCGAAGCTGAATGAACCGCCCACCATGCCGCGCATCACTTGCTGCGCGGCATGCGGACCGTGATTGCGCTGGGCGAACACCGCCAGAATCGTTGCCATTAACGGGAACGCCGCCAGGATTCCGCTCACCCCCGCGCCGACAAACGGTGCCAGCAGCGTCACAGCGACCACCAGCGCGGCGATCAGCAGTATTCTGACCGGCAGATCCCAGCGCGGGATCCTGAGTTTGCTGCTTCTGACCGTGATTTTGGGAATGAACATCAGCGCCAGTGCCATGACCAGAATATCGATGATAAACAGCGCTGACTGTGAGAGCGTACTGTGTTCAAGGAGACCGGCGGAAATCGCAAAGGCGACAGTGGCCGCAAGCAGGGCTTTTCCCCAGCCCGCGCTGGCGCTTCGGCACCAGGCAACGGCAAAACAGGCCTGTGCCGCCGTGGCGCACAACGATCCGGAAGTGGCGTTAGTGGCAAATTCTGGCCCCTGTTCAAGGGCAAGAAATAGCGAGATGGGGCCGGAGGTCAGCGGCAATCCAACGACAAGCCCGCCGACCGTTTCCCCCCAGCGACGACCGGCGAGGGTGGCGGCAAGTAATAACAGCGGTGTGGCAACCAGCTTAAAAAACAGCAATTCCATATCGTGACGACAGTCCTGAGTCATGCGCGTTCGCGCTTCGTTTTCTGCCACTATACGCCCACGGTTTGCCACTTTATTGATGATGTCGGCATTTTTCGCCGTTTTGCGGCAGCGTCAGAGAAAACAAATGACATTTATTCTCGTTTACAATTGTCACGCTTTCAGGCTTTAATGCGGGTTTTCATGTCGCTGGAGCTGCAACATGTTTTCCCGGTTTTCAACGTTAAGCCGTATTCCAAAGGGTGTCTGGGTAGTGGGAGGCGTCAGCATGTTGATGGATATCTCGTCAGAAATTATCCACAGCCTGCTGCCATTGTTTATGGCGACGACGCTCGGTGCCAGCGTCATTCTGATTGGTCTGATCGAAGGGCTGGCGGAAGCCACCGCGCTGATCATTAAAGTCTTTTCAGGGGCAATCAGCGATTATCTGGGAAAACGAAAAGGGCTGGCGTTGCTCGGTTATGGCCTCGGCGCGCTGAGCAAGCCGCTGTTCGCCATAGCCTCGACTTCCGGGATGATCCTCAGCGCCCGGCTGATTGACCGGGTTGGAAAGGGGATCCGTGGCGCGCCGCGTGATGCGCTGGTCGCCGACGTCACGCCGCCAGAAATTCGTGGCGCGGCCTATGGTTTACGTCAGTCTATGGACACTATTGGCGCTTTTCTGGGGCCGCTGCTGGCGGTGGCGTTGATGCTGCTGTGGAACAATGATTTCCGCACCATCTTCTGGGTGGCGGTGATCCCCGGCGTACTGGCGGTAGCACTCCTCTTTTTTGGCCTCCAGGAGCCTAAAACGCCAGTGACGCACAAGCGCAGCAATCCCATCAAACGCGAAAACCTGCGTCGGTTAGGAAAATCCTGTTGGTGGGTAATGGGTCTTGGCGCGGTGTTTACCCTTGCGCGCTTCAGCGAGGCGTTTCTGGTGCTGCGCGCCCAGCAGGCGGGCATTCCGCTGGCGCTGATCCCGCTGGTGATGGTCGCCATGAATCTGCTCTATTTCTTCTCTGCCTATCCGTTCGGCAAACTCTCTGACGCGATGAGCCACACCCGGCTGCTGCAGCTCGGACTGGTGGTGCTGATTGCTGCCGATGTGATACTGGCGGTCAGCACGCACTGGGCTGGCATCATCATCGGTGTGGCGCTGTGGGGCGTGCATATGGGGATGACGCAAGGGCTGCTGGCGGCGATGATCGCAAAAACCGCGCCCCAGGACTTGCGGGGCACGGCGTTCGGTATTTTCAGTATGGTCAGCGGCGTCGGGTTACTGCTCGCCAGCGTCTGCGCCGGGGTAATCTGGGAACAGTGGGGCGCGGAATGCACGTTCTGGACCGGAGCAGTTATCTGCGTACTCACGCTGCTTTATCTGTGGTTAACCCCCGCACGGGTGGTGAATGAGTGACACTGTCACTTTCTCAATAAGCGCTGTAAGCGGGTTTTCTTCCAGCGCTCAATGGCACCAGCAAACAGGAACAGGCGCAGCCCGCGCACCAGCAGCAGCGCCCCCCAGATGGCTATCACCCATAACGACCACAGATAGCCGGGCTGAGTGAAGCGGTTGAGGGCGAACAGCAGGGCGCAAACCACCACGGCGGTCAACACCGCTCGCCAGAAATGCGATTCCTGTTCAACCTGATGCCGGGCATCGCTGATGCGCTGATCCAGCGGTGCTTCACCTTCAATGGGGGCTGTAGACAGATCCGCCACGCTGACCTCAAATACCGCCGCCAGCGCACTTAATGTTTCAAGGCCTGGCCGTTCGCCGTTTTCAATGCGTTGAATGGTTCGTACGCTGAGGTCGGTCATCTCGGCCAGTTGCTCCTGCGACCACGCTTTTTTCAGTCGTAATGCTTTTACCTGGTTAGTGCTGTTCATAACACCGTCTCCGAATGAAATATCCGGCATGAATTGTCTGACAGGGCGTGAGAAAGCAACACGATCTCAACCCGACAGCAAGGCGACAGTAACCTGACAGCCGTCAGACCGCGCTGAATAACCCTTCGCGCGGGCTGAGGTTCATACCGCGGAGGATCATCACCCAGGCCGCCACAATCGCTGCCATCAGAATAGCAAACAGCGACCACGGCGGTAGGGTCGTCAGAATGGTGCCGGTGATCATCGGGTTAAACGCCGCCCCCAGCCAGCCCAGCGCCTGAGCGGAAAAATAGCTGGCTTTCAGTCCCGGCGGCGCAATGTTGTCGATCAGCATGTATTCACCCGGCGCATAGATTACCTCGCCGATAGTGAAAATCGCCGCAGAAATTCCCCAGAAAATCAGGCTCGAGCCAGACAGCATAAAGCCCACCAGTCCAAGCACGAAAAAGAGCGTACCGACGGTCATCAGCGGGCGAATATTGCCCGCCGTCAGCTTACGGCCAATAGCGTACTGCAATGTAACGACCACCGCGGCGTTTACCGGCAGGATCACGGCAATCACTTTTTCGGCGAAATCACTGTCGGCCACCGCCAGCACATACTGTGACAGGCAGGAGGCGAACGATCCGCCGACGAACGAGGCCAGCAGTCCGGAGAGGGTAAACCAGAACAGCGCGCGATCGCGCAGCAGCACCGAGGGCGACCAGGCGACGGGGTTGTCTTCTGCGGCAGTAACCGCAATGCGCTGCACCCACAGCTGAATAAAGACCAGCGGGAAGGCGGCACAGATGGCGGCCAGCCAGAACGGCAGGTTAATGCTGATCATCACAAGCCAGGTGCCGAGCGGCGGCCCGACGGTCCAGCCCATGTTCAGAAAGGTGTAGTTGAGCGAGAAAATGCGCGCTTTGGCCGTGGATTCCAGCGTATCAGCAAAATAGGCTTTCAGCACCGTGGCAAAAACGGAATAGGCGCAGTTGATCACCGCGAAAAACAGCACCACCAGGATGACGTTATTCACCAGCGGAATCGCCACAAACCCGCCAATAAACGCGGCAATGGAAATCAGCATGTAGCGTTTTTTATCAAACTTATCGGCGAGGATGCCGAACGCCAGGCTGAAGACGACGCCGATGGTCAACGCTACCGTCATCGCATAACCAATCTGATCGACGCCCAGCGCAAACTGCCGTGTCAGATAGATGGTCATAAACGGTAAAGTTGCGCCACGGCCAATGGTTAACAGCAACGACGACGCCAGCAGCGCTGCGGTTGAGCGCCGGGTGTTTGAGTTCATTTTCCTGCCCGAGTAGTTTTTCTGTCATGAGGTTGTGTCATATCAGGAGTAACACGCCTTGCGGGGGCTTGTACAGATGAGTACGTGTCGGCATGTGCTTTTTGACCCTCCTGGATTTAATGATCTATCAGCGCATTGATTTTTTCGTTACTTTAAATCTGTTTACAAAAACTGAACTCACAGGGGCGAGGTATGACGCGAAAAGATGGGCTACTGGCGTTGCTGGTTGTCGTGGTATGGGGGCTCAATTTTGTCGTCATCAAAGTGGGTTTACATAATA
Organism: Trabulsiella odontotermitis; assembly: GCF_001188485.1. Taxonomy (GTDB): domain Bacteria; phylum Pseudomonadota; class Gammaproteobacteria; order Enterobacterales; family Enterobacteriaceae; genus Trabulsiella; species Trabulsiella odontotermitis_A. Next base: position 46,499 of record NZ_JNGH01000070.1, on the reverse strand, counting down.
TGCCGCCGCTGATGCTGGCGGGATTACGTTTTCTGCTGGTTGCCTTTCCGGCGTTGCTGTTTGTCGCCAGACCGAAGATCCCGCTGCGGTTGTTGCTCGGTTACGGGTTGACGATAAGCTTCGGCCAATTCGCCTTTCTGTTCAGCGCCATTAAATTCGGTATGCCTGCCGGGCTGGCCTCACTGGTGTTGCAGGCGCAGGCGTTCTTTTCGATCATTCTCGGTGCCTTTGTCTTTGGCGAACGTCTGCAGGGCAAACAACTCGCCGGGATTACGCTTGCCGTATTTGGCGTGCTGGTGTTGATTGAAGGCAGCCTGTCCGGGCAGGACGTCACGTTGCTCGGCTTTTTCCTGACCCTGGCGGCAGCGCTCTGCTGGGCCAGTGGCAATATCTTCAATAAAATCATTATGCAGCATGAAGCGCGCCCGGCGGTGATGTCATTGGTGGTGTGGAGTGCGTTGATCCCCATTATTCCGTTTATGCTGGCCTCGCTGCTGCTGGATGGCCCGGCGGTGATGTTGCAAAGCGTGGTGGAGATTGACATGACGACCATTCTGTCGCTGGTCTACCTGGCGTTTATCGCCACTATTGTCGGTTACGGGATCTGGGGTTCGCTGCTCGGGCGTTATGAAACCTGGCGCGTGGCGCCGCTGTCGCTGCTGGTGCCGGTGGTCGGGCTGGCGAGTGCGGCCGTGCTGTTAGACGAAAAACTGACGGGGCTACAGCTGGCTGGCGCGGTACTGATAATGGCAGGGCTGTTTATCAACGTGTTCGGATTGCGGTGGCGGCGGGTGAAGGCGATCAGAGGCTAAAAAAAGCCCCGCACTATTGCGGGGCAAGTCGATTTACCGGCTGTGCTTATTGTAATAAGGCACACCCAGCTCGTCGGATTTGTCGCTGCCGGCGGCCATATGATTAAAATCAAACGGCGACTGGCTTTGTGCGGACGGCATAAGCATCGCGTCACGCTGTGGTTGATTCGCAAGGGTTGTGGATTGCTCCGCAAAACTCTGGCCGGAAGCCAGCGCCAGTAAGGCGAGGGCGGCGGAGGCGAACAGTTTCATGATTTCCTCAATACGTCTTTGTGCAGGCGATTAATAGTTNTTAAACGTCCGCGTCAGCGTCTGCTGTGACTCAAACCCGTAGCGCTCGGCCAGATAGAGGATCGGCTCGTTACTCTCTTTGAGTTTTTGCGCGATCTCCGTCAGCTTGCGGCTGCGAATATATTGACCCAATGAATGACCGGTCTCTTTTTTAAACATCCGTTGCAGGTGCCATTTCGAATAACCGGAGCGCTCTGACACTTTTTCCAGCGACAGGGGCGTTTCCAGATTGTCTTCGATCCAGTCCAAAATGCTATGAATAGTGATGGCGTCGGTGTTTCGTCTGGACATCGTCTTACCTCTTTCTGCTTATAACAGAATTTTTTTGAGCAGCAGTTCGAGTTGGGTAACTTCGTCTGCCGTTAGGTTTTTAATTAATTCCTGGTGCAGGTCCTGGCCCACGCGCTGGTGGCATTGCTCACTGATTGCGGCACCTTCTGGTGTCAGTTGTACCAGTACGCCACGCTTATCGTTCGGGTTGGGCAGGCGCTCGACCCATCCTTTGCTAATCAGCCGGTCGAGCATTCTGGTCAGGGCCCCCAGGTCCACGGACAATACCTTTTTCAGTTCAACAGGGGAGAGACACACCTGGCAGCGAATGGAGCACAGCACTTTGAACTGGGTCGCGGTGATGTCCAGCGGCGACAGATAATCGTTCAGCAAACGATCTTTTTTCTGGTTGACCATATGGATTAAGCGTCCAAGTGGGATGATTTCGTTAAACAGATCACTTGTGCTTTTCACAATGGTTGCCCTGGCAAGTAGTTTAATTGCGATGGATATTATTGCCCAGGCAACCATAAGTCAACTGAATGAATAATCCGATGCCACATTTTGCTAAAACGTGTACAGCAGACCGTTTTTGGTCAGAATATTCGTCGCATACCGTTACGTTTATTACAGCCACAAAAATCACAACGCCACCGGAAGCCGATATAATTCAGTATCAAATCCCAGGAATCAGGTTACTTATGATGGAACTTTTAAAAGCGATTGGCCTTGGGCTGGTCGTTCTGTTGCCACTGGCAAACCCGCTGACTACCGTGGCGCTGTTTCTCGGCCTCGCCGGTAACATGAACAGCGCGGAGCGTAACCGCCAGTCGATGATGGCATCGATTTATGTCTTTGCGATTATGATGGTGGCGTATTACGCCGGACAGCTGGTGATGAACACTTTCGGCATTTCTATACCCGGTCTGCGCATTGCAGGCGGGCTTATCGTCGCGTTTATCGGCTTCCGGATGCTGTTCCCGCAGCAGAAAGCGCATGAATCCCCGGAAGCGGAGAGCAAATCCGAAGAGCTGCGCGATGAGCCGGACGCCAATATCGCCTTTGTGCCGCTGGCAATGCCGAGCACCGCCGGGCCAGGAACGATTGCGATGATCATCAGTTCCGCCTCGACGGTGAAAGAAGGCGTGAACTTCTCCGCCTGGGTGGTAATGGTGGCACCGCCGCTGATTTTTGCCGCTGTCGCGCTGATCCTGTGGGGCAGTTTACGCAGTTCCGGCGCCATCATGCGGATGGTGGGGAAAGGCGGTATCGAGGCCATTTCCCGGCTGATGGGCTTCCTGCTGGTATGCATGGGCGTGCAGTTTATTATCAACGGCATTCTGGAAATTATTACTAACTATCACGCATAAAAAAGGGCGCGTTGCGCCCCTTTCGAATCAGGAATGATGCTGGGGTTCCAGCATCGCCACCGGCCAGCGGCGGAAGATGATAATCGCCCAGATCAGCGCCGCCAGCGCCGGAACCGCACCGACATAGCCAATCGACGACATCGACAGCCACAGGCTGACCTGACTGCCAACCAGCGCGCCCGCGCCAATCCCGATGTTGAAAATACCGGAAAACAGTGACATCGCCACGTCGGTAGCGTCCGGTGCCAGCGCCAGCACTTTCACCTGCATACCCAGACCAATAATCATGATCGCGATGCCCCAGAAGATGCTGAGCACCGCCAGGTGCATTTCGCTCTGCGCGGCGGGTAACAGCAGCAACAGGCAGAGCAGCAGCAGGGCAATCGCACCGTTGATCAGCATGGAGGAGTGGTTGTTACCCAGCCTGCCAAACAAAATACTGCCGACGATCCCGGCACCACCGAGGATCAGTAGCAGCACGGTAGCAAACTGACCGCTGAGCCCCGCCACGTTCTGCACGAACGGCTCGATGTAACTGTATGCCGTGTAATGCGCCGTCACGACAACCACCGTCAGAATATAGATGCTGACCAGCGCCGGGCGGCGAAACAGGATCGGCAGGCTTTTCAGCGAGCCGGAATGTTCGCTTGGCAACGACGGTAACAGTTTGATCAGCGCCAGCAGGGTGATCAGCGCCCCTACGCCAATGGCGAAGAAGGTGATGCGCCAGCCAAAGAGCTGACCGACCACGCGACCGACCGGAATACCCAGCACCATCGCAAGCGCCGTACCGGTGGCAATCAGGCTCAGCGCCTGCGCGCGTTTCCCGGCAGGCGCCATGCGGATCGCCAGCGACGCCGTGATCGACCAGAACACCGCGTGAGCGAAGGCGATGCCGATACGGCTAATCACCAGCACCGGGAAATTCCACGCCAGAAACGACAGCACATGGCTGGCGATAAACAGAATGAACAGCGCAATCAGCAGTTTCCGGCGCTCCACCTGGCGGGTCAGCAGCATAAACGGCAGCGACATTAGCGCTACCACCCAGGCGTAGATGGTCAGCATAATACCGACCTGCGCGGTCTCCATCTGGAAACTTTCGGCGATATCAGACAGCAATCCGACCGGCACAAACTCGGTGGTATTGAAGATAAAAGCGGCAATCGCCAGCGTGACCACCCGAAGCCACGCAAGCTTGCGTGAAACTGTGCTCGTTGTCATAACAATGTTCTGGATTGGTTACAAAAAAAGAAGAGAGGGCGATCTTAAAGCGATTGTCGGTGAAAAGACAATCGTTTTGTGACTTACCTCTCATTTTCTTTTTCTATGACCCCTCAAAAGGCTGCGGCTCGTTGAGCAGTTCAATGAAGGCTTCCAGTTGACGGGTCATCGCACCACGCCGCCAGACCAGCCAGGTGGTCAGCCAGCGCCATTTTTCCGCCAGCGGCCAGGCATCCACCTGATGATGACCGGGCATACTTTCCAGCATGCTGCGCGGAATGAGTGCCAGTCCGGCACCGGCAATCACGCAGGCGAGCATGCCGTGATAGGACTCCATCTCATGGATCCGCCCCGGCGTGGCGCGGTCAGCGTGAAACCAGCTCTCGAAATGGCGGCGATAAGAGCAGTTAGCGCGAAAGGCGTAGATGCTCGCCCCGTTGACTTCGCTGGCCCGTTTGACCGGCGCATGGCCGTTCGGGGTGACAATCATCATCTCTTCGCGATAGACAGGAATACCTTCAAGACCGGGGTGCATTACCGGGCCATCGACAAACGCGGCACTCAGCGTACCTTCCGTCACGCCGTCAATCATGGTCCCGGATGGGCCGGTCGCCAGATCGAACTGTATTTTCGGGTAGCGCTGGTTATAACGCGCCAGCGTTTCCGGAATGCGCACCGCCGCAGTGCTTTCGAGTGACCCCAGCGAGAACAGGCCTTGTGGTTCGTCACCGGCGACCACCATCCGCGCTTCATCCNGCGGAGCCCCCCAGCCGCTGATTTTCACGGATAAACAGCTCGACGCCGAGATCGGCCTCCAGCTGGCGGATGCGGGTCGTCAGGTTAGACGGCACCCGGTGAACTTTTTGCGCGGCCAGGGTAATGCTGCCGGTCTGGGCGACGGCGTTGAACATCTCAAGCTGAGTCAGATCCATAGTATTCTCGATTCGTGAACAGAATGGTTAATATTATTCATTTTTCATAAACGGAAGAGTACGCCAGGATAAGATCACAACGCAATCGACTGAGAGAGAAAACATGAGCTCACCTGCAACCCACGCAATTTCCGTCAATCCGGCAACCGGCGAGGTGCTCTCGTCGTTGCCATGGGCCACCGCCGACCAGGTAGACANGCCTGGCCGACAGTGGCTATCGCCAGTGGCGACAGACGTCCGTTGCCGACCGCGCTGATGCATTACGCGCGGTTGGTCAGGCGCTTCGCGAACACGCTGACGAGATGGCATGGCTCATCACTCGCGAAATGGGTAAACCGATTACGCAGGCGCGGGGCGAAGTGGCGAAATCCGCCAGCCTGTTTGACTGGTACGCCGGGCACGGTCCGGCAATGCTGGCCACCGAACCGACGATGGTCGAAAACCAGAACGCAGTGATTGAATACCGCCCGATGGGGCCGATTCTGGCGGTCATGCCGTGGAACTTCCCGCTGTGGCAGGTGGTGCGCGGCGCGGTGCCGATTCTGCTGGCCGGCAACAGCTATTTACTCAAGCATGCGCCGAACGTGATGGGTTGCGCGGCGCTGATCGGTGACATCTTTGCCAAAGCCGGGATCCCGCCGGGCGTCTTCGGCTGGGTGAACGCCACCAATGACGGCGTCAGCCAGGCGATTAACGATACGCGCATTGCCGCGGTAACCGTCACTGGCAGCGTGCGGGCAGGGAAGGCAATTGGCGCGCAGTCCGGCGCGGCGCTGAAAAAATGCGTGCTCGAACTGGGCGGTTCCGATCCGTTTATTGTCCTCAATGATGCCGACCTGGATGNGGCTGCCGTCATCGGTCGTTACCAGAATACCGGGCAGGTATGCGCCGCGGCGAAGCGTTTTATCGTCGAAGCCGGGATCGCCGACGCCTTTACGGCGAAGTTTGTCGCCGCAACCGCGCAACTGAAAATGGGTTCGCCGGAAGAGGAACAGAACTACCTCGGGCCGATGGCGCGTTTTGACCTTCGTGATGAACTGGATCAGCAGGTACAGGCCACGCTGGCGGAAGGCGCCACGCTACTGCTGGGCGGTGAAAAGGTTGCCGGGCAGGGCAACTATTATGCGCAGACGGTACTGGGTAACGTAACCCGTGAGATGACCGCGTTCCGTCAGGAGATGTTTGGCCCGGTGGCGGCGATTATCGTGGCCCGCGACGCCGACCATGCGCTGGAACTGGCGAACGACAGCGAGTTCGGCTTATCCGCCACCGTCTTTACCGCCAGTGACGACCAGGCTCAGCGTTTTGCCCGCGAACTTGAGTGCGGCGGCGTCTTTATCAACGGCTACAGCGCCAGCGATGCCCGCGTGGCGTTCGGCGGCGTGAAGAAAAGCGGTTTTGGTCGTGAATTGTCACACTTTGGTTTGCGCGAATTCTGCAACGTGCAAACCGTATGGAAAGACCGCCGCTAGGGCATTCCCGGGGCGTCGTACGGCGCCCTGTCATTTTACCGTCATGGTTCTGTCATTTTCATTCCGTAGACTCGCGCCTGTCTAGTCGTAACAGATGAAAATCATGAACTTAATTCAAACTATTCGGCGTTTTACACAACGCTTTTTTCCACGGCAGTTCGGCCTGCTGGCAGGGATTTTTTGCATCATCGGTTTATTCTCTGCATTGCAGATAACCTCCTCATTTCTCCTCACATTTTCCTTAAAAGACGCGCAGCGTAACGAGCAGCGCAATCAACAGGCGCATCTCCAGCAGGTCAACGTGGACGAGGCGCGTGTGTCGTTGCTGGCGGCGAGCGATCTGCTCAACCGCGCCGGTGTCTATTTTATGCAGGATAAAGAAACCGGCTCGGTGGGAAGCTGGAACAGCCTGATGGATGAGGCGCAAAAAGCGCTGGCGCAGTCGCAAACGGCCTGGCAGGCGTGGCTGGCGCTGAACCCACCGAAAGACGAAGGGCTGATCAACAGCTATCAACTGTTTTATGGCGCGATCAAAGAACAGGCGGACGGGCTGACGAAAACTCAGTCGATCGATGCGTTCTTTGCGGTGCCGGTACAGGCGTTTCAGTCTGACTTTAACGACAACTACGCCCGTTTTCAGCAGGCCAGCGAAACCCAGGCGGAAGCGGGGCGACAGGCGCTGATGAGTAATCTCTCCTCTCTGCAGACGCTGTTTTTGCTGGCCCCGGCCTTGCTGGTAGTAATTGCGGCAATGGTATGGATAGGCATGTCGCGCTGGGTCATTTCTCCGCTGCGACGTCTGATTAGCCATATCAATACGCTGGCTGCAGGCGATCTCTCCAGTCCGCTGCCCACCGTGACGCGTTTTAACCGCGAAATCGACCAACTGAGCCTCAGCATCGGCGATATGCAGCGCGGGCTACAGCAACTGGTGACCCGCGTGAATCAAGCGACCGGATCGATGATGACGCAGATCGATCATCTGGTGGCAGGCAACGAAAAACTGTTCCAGCAGTCGGTTAAGCAGTCACAGGAGCTGGATGAGGTCACCACCCATATCGCACGCATGGAATCACACGTCGAAGGTAACACCGGCTATGCGCAGCTTGCCAGCCAGCGCGCGGACGAAGCGCGTCAGGTCGCGGCAGGCGGTGACAGAATGATGGCGACGGTGAATGAATCCATGCAGGCGATCGTTGACCGCTCTTCTGAAATGCGCGGGATCGTGTCGATGATCGACAGCGTGGCGTTCCAGACCAATATTCTGGCGCTTAACGCCGCCATTGAAGCCGCCCATGCGGGCAATCAGGGGCGCGGCTTTGCGGTGGTGGCGAAAGAGGTCGGCCTGTTGGCGCGTAAGAGCAGTGAATCCACGCAAACTATCCAGGAGCTGATTAACCATTCGCTGGACGGCATTGAACAGGGATCGCAGGCGGTGACCCGTCTGGAGGATAACCTGCAAAAAGTCACCGGGCTGGTGGGCAATTTGAGCGGTCTACTGAATGAGATCTCACAGGCCACCCTCAGTCAGGGAGACAGTATCCATCAGATGACCCGCCAGCTACACACGCTGAACCAGGTGGCTCGTCAGACCGGTGAACTGGTTGATTACGCGGCTAAATCGTCGGGCAAGTTACAGGAAAGCTCGCAGCTGTTGAAGCAGGCCGTTACCCGTTTTCGACTTCCTGCCTGACGTCAGACATGTCGCTCTGGTATACTCGCAGGCCGAATTTGGCCTGCGGGCAAGGAGCAGTGAGTGGCGACGGTCATCAACAACAATATGCTGGATTCCATTCTGACCGACGTACGGCCACTGATTGGCCGCGGCAGGGTAGCGGACTATATTCCGGCGCTGGCCTGCGTGCCGGGAAACAAGCTGGGCATTGCCATCAGTACCGTCGACGGTCAGCACTTCTCGGCGGGGGACGCGCACGAACGCTTCTCGGTTCAGTCGATTTCTAAAGTGCTCAGTCTGATTGTCGCCATGAATCATTATCAGGAAGACGAGATCTGGCAGCGGGTGGGGAAAGATCCCTCCGGGCAGCCGTTCAATTCCCTGTTGCAGCTGGAAATGGAGCAGGGCATTCCGCGTAATCCGTTTATCAACGCCGGGGCGCTGGTGGTGTGCGATATGCTGCAGGGGCGGCTGAGCGCGCCGCGACAGCGGATGCTGGAAATCGTGCGTAAACTTAGCGGGAAATCCGATATCCGCTATGATGCCGTGGTGGCTCGCTCGGAGTTCGACCACTCGGCCCGTAATGCCGCCATTGCCTGGTTGATGAAGTCGTTTGGCAATTTTCATCATGACGTGGCGACGGTGCTGCAAAATTACTTCCACTATTGTTCGCTGAAAATGAGTTGCGCCGAGCTGGCGCAGACCTTTCTGTTTCTGGCTGATAAGGGAAGGGCGCCGCACCTCAATACGCCGGTGATCACCCCGTTGCAGACCCGCCAGGTTAACGCCCTGATGGCGACCAGCGGCATGTATCAGAACGCCGGTGAGTNGGCTTACCGGCTAAATCCGGCGTCGGCGGCGGGATTGTGGCGATTGTGCCACAGGAGATGGCCATCGCGGTCTGGTGTCCGGAACTGGATGAGGCGGGCAATTCACTGGCAGGGATCGCCGTTCTCGAAAAACTGACCCAGCAGTTGGGTCGCTCGGTCTATTAGTCATGATTTCTCTTGATGCTCTCTTTGCTCGTCTGGCACGATCAACGTTTCGCAGCCGGTTTCGTCTCGGCCCTAAAGAACGGCAGTACTGCTGGGATAAAGGCCCGGAGGTGATTGACCAGCATGCCGCCGAATTTATCGCCAGCCGTCTGGCACCGGCACAGCCGAAAAATGACGGCAAGCAGACGCCGATGCGCGGTCACCCGGTGTTTATCGCCCAGCACGCGACCGCCACCTGTTGCCGCGGCTGTCTGCAGANGAACAACAACAATACGTTGTGGCGGTGATCCATCACTGGCTGGTGATACAGATGAATACACGGTAGATATTTTTTTAGACAAAATATCGTGTAATTTTTTTTCATGATCATATTATGGCTTCACCTGCAACCGTAAACGAATTACGAAAGTTATTTCCGGGTAAATATACATGCGCTCATATTCTCTGACGTCTTTCACGTTGTTTCGTGAAGAACAACCCGTGCGGGATGCGCTGGTAGTATTTATTCTGACGACGCTGTTCTATTTCTTTGGCGCGATGCTGAGAATGGTGCAGGAGCTGTCGCTGTTCTGGCCGCTGAACGCCGTGATGGCAGGGGTTTTCGCCCGCTACGCGTTCCTCAATCGCGGTATTCATTACGCCGTTTGTTATGTCGCTATGCTGGTTTACGATGCAATAACCACACAATGGGGAGTGGCATCGCTGGTTATTAATCTCTCGAATATGCTTTTTATTGTCATCGTGGCTCAGCTGGTATTACGTGATAAAAGACGAACAAATTATATGCCCGGCCCGCTGAGTACATTGCATTTATTTTATTATTGCCTGCTTGCCGCCATATTATCGTCTTTGCTCGGCGCTGTCGGGTCGGTGGGGATCGACCGACAAGCGTTTCTTCCGTTGTTTGCCGACTGGTTCAGCGAACAGTTCTCTACCGGCGTCCTGTTTTTGCCCTGCATCATGACCCTGACACGGCCCGGTGCCTTTTCGGGTTTTCGCCTGCGCTATCTGACGCCGGTAGCGGCGCTGCTCCTTTCCATTGGCGCGTCGATACTGGTGGGCGGAGCAGGGAGCCTGGCTTTTCCGTTACCGGCGCTGATCTGGTGCGCCGTGCGTTATCCGCTGCCATTAACCTGCCTGTTGACGCTGGTGGCCGGGTGCGCCGAGATCCTGCTGGTGGCAAACAATATTATTAACCTCGCGGTAGACGCACCATTGCAGACACCGCAGCTATTTTCCACGCGTCTCGGCATTGCGGCGCTGGCCATGAGCCCGGTGATCGTCGCGGCAAGCGTTGACGCCATCAGCAAACTGATGAAACAGGTCGCACTGCGTGCTGATTTCGATTTCCTGACCCGCGTCTATTCACGCTCCGGCCTTTATGAAGCGCTGAAAAAGATTGAGCACACTGACAACAGCCATCTGACCGTGATGCTATTGGATCTCGATTATTTCAAACGCATCAACGACAGCTATGGTCATGAGTGCGGGGACTATGTGCTGGCATCGTTTGCTCAGCAGGTGAAAAATCTGGTCGGTGAAAAAGGGCTGGTGGCGCGAATGGGCGGCGAGGAGTTTGCCATTGCCGCGCTCACCGCCGATGGGGCGGAGGGCTACGCGCTCGCAGAGAGGATCCGCAATGCCATCGAGGTCTATCCTTTCCGCTGGCAGGAAGACACGCTGCGACTGACCGTCAGCATTGGCATTGGCACCCGAAGCCCCGGCAACGCACCGGTATCAGACACGTTCAACCTGCTGCTGGTGGAAGCGGATGAATATCTCTACCGCTCAAAGGAGATGGGGCGCAACCGTACCAGCATCCGCCGGGATGAGCCGGTGTTATTTTAACTAACAGGTGACGTTGTCACTTAATCGGCAATCTTACCTGTGCGTTTCCCGGGGCTTCTGGCGATTTTGCGCTAAAATTTAATGACTTTCCCTGGAGGAGACGTCATGAAAACGCCAGAAATCCCCAAGAATGAAGCCCAGCGTCTGGCCGCATTACGTGACTCCGGCTTGCTGGACGCGGGCGATCCGCATCGCTTTGACCGACTTACACGGCTGGCGAGGCATCTGTTTAACGTCCCGATGGCACTGGTCACCCTGGTGGATGAAACCACGCTGGTCTTCAAATCTTCTGAAGGCGTGAGCTGGAAAACGCTGCCGCGCAATATTTCATTCTGCGGACACGCCATCCTTAGCGAACGCCCGCTGATTGTTCCCGATGCCGCCGCTGACGAGCGTTTCAGCGATAACCCGCTGGTCACGGGCAAGCCGCACATTCGCTTTTATGCTGGCTACCCGTTGCGCCTGCCTGATGGCGCGATCGTGGGCTCATTTTGCCTGATTGATCACGATACCCGCAGTTTTGCGCCTGCCGAGCAAGAAATGCTCAAAGATCTGGCCTCGATTGTGGAGGATGATTTTGCGGTCTTCAGCGTGGCGACCACCGATGACCTGACAGGACTGCTCAATCGCCGTGGCTTTGAGCATCTGGCGAACTATGCAATTTCATCATCACAGCGCCGTGCAGAGCCGCTGACGCTGGGCTGGATCGATCTCGATAAATTTAAGGAAATTAACGACAGCTATGGTCACGATGAAGGGGATGCGGCGCTGCGGGCGCTGGCTGAACTGATGCGCAACACCTTCCGTGAATCCGATCTGCTGGTACGCCACGGCGGCGATGAGTTTGCCATTTTGTTCCTTGATACCGATGAAGACGGCGCGTTTATCGCCATGCAGCACATGGCAGAGGTGGCCGACGACTACAACAGCCGATCCGGAAAACCCTGGCGGCTGGCCTTTTCCTGGGGCGTCATCGAGTTCGACCATGCGGCGTACAGTGATCTGCAGAGTTGGCTCAAAGCGGCCGACCAGCGCATGTATGAAATGAAAAACCAGCGCGATATTAATCAGTGGAACAATAATATTTGATTCAAAACAGGGTTCCGTGGTTTATACATCTGATAAGTTATTAGACCAATAACACAGGTTGTATTACCAATAACCGAGGGAACCCATAGTGAAAACGTTAAACCGCCGTGATTTTCCGGGCGCACAGTACCCTGAGCGTATCATCCAGTTTGGTGAAGGCAACTTCCTGCGCGCCTTCATCGACTGGCAGATCGATCTGCTGAACGAACATGCCGGTCTGAATTCAGGGGTGGTGGTGGTTCGTCCGATCAACAGTGATTTCCCGCCATCGCTCAGTACCCAGGATGGCTTGTATACCACTATCATTCGCGGTCTGAATGAGAAGGGTGAGGCCGTCAGCGAAGCCCGGCTGATCCGCTCGGTTAATCGTGAAATCAGTGTCTATTCACACTATCAGGAGTTCCTGAAACTGGCGCATAACCCGGAGATGCGCTTTGTTTTTTCCAATACCACCGAGGCGGGCATCAGCTATCACGAAGGCGATAAATTTGATGATGCCCCGGCGGTGAGTTACCCGGCCAAACTGACCCGTTTGCTGTTCGAGCGCTTCACCCATTTCAACGGTGCGCAGGATAAAGGCTGGGTGATCATTCCTTGCGAACTGATTGATTATAATGGTGATGCGCTGCGCGAACTGGTGCTGCGCTATGCGCAGGAGTGGGCGCTGCCGCAGGCGTTTGTGGCGTGGCTCGACAGCGCGAACTATTTCTGTTCAACGCTGGTTGATCGCATTGTGACCGGTTATCCGCGTGATGAAGCGGCCGCGATTGAGGCCGAACTGGGCTATAAAGACAGCTTCCTTGATACCGCCGAACACTTTTATCTGTTCGTGATCCAGGGACCGAAATCACTGGCGAGCGAACTGCATCTCAGCCAGTATCCGCTGAATATTCTGATTGTCGACGACATCAAACCATATAAAGAACGTAAAGTCGCGATCCTCAACGGGGCGCACACGGCGCTGGTTCCGGTGGCATTCCAGGCCGGGCTGAATACCGTCGGCGAGGCGATGAGCGATGCCGAAATCTGTGCGTTTGTGGAAAAGGCGATTCACGAAGAGATTATCCCGGTGCTGAACCTGCCGCGCGATGAGCTGGAATCCTTTGCCAGCGCGGTCACCGGCCGTTTCCGTAACCCGTATATCAAACATCAGCTGCTGTCGATTGCGTTGAACGGGATGACCAAGTTCCGCACCCGTATCCTCCCGCAACTGCTGGCCGGTCAGAAAACTCACGGTAAATTGTCTGCGCGCCTGACTTTTGCACTGGCGGCGCTGATCGCGTTTTACCGTGCGGAACGTCAGGGTGAAGCGTACCCGGTTCAGGATGATGTCGAGTGGCTTGACCGCTTCCAGCTGTTGTGGGCGCAGCATCGCGATCGCCAGATCACCTCGCGCCAGTTGGTCGACAGCGTATTGTCAGTGACGTCACACTGGGAACAGGATCTCACCACGGTGCCTGGACTGGCAGAGCAGGTGACTCATGATCTCGATGCAATTCTGACGAAGGGCATGCGCAACGCCGTTCAGCCACTGTGCTAAGGTCGTTTTGCTTTTTAAGCGGAGAACGTATTGTGCGTTCTCCGTTTTTTTATGGACAGAGCAGGGCGCGGACAATAAAAACGCGCAGCAGGATCTTGAAAGTGTGACGACATTCACGTTTAATTTACATGCCGTCAACTTTATCGAAAAAACTCATGATCGTTCGTCCGCACCAACACTGGCTTGCTCAAATTTTCGTCTGGCATGGCTCGGTGTTAGCCAAGATTTCTACCCGTTTACTGCTTAACTTTTTACTCTCCATCGCCGTGATTGTGATGCTGCCGTGGTATTCCACGCTCGGTATCCGGTTTACGCTCGCACCGTTCAGTATTCTGGGTGTGGCCATCGCCGTTTTCCTCGGTTTTCGTAACAACGCCTGTTATTCGCGTTACGTTGAGGCGCGCCAGCTATGGGGGCAGCTAATGATTGCCTCGCGGTCGCTGCTGCGGGAAGTGAAAAATACGTTGCCGGAAGACCCGGCACTGAGCGATTTCGTGCGCATGCAAATCGCGTTCGCTCATTGTCTGCGAATGACGCTGCGCCGCCAGCCACAGTCGGCCACGCTGGCGCGTTATCTGTCTGAAGCCGATCTACAGCAGGTGGTGATGGCGCATTCACCAGCGAACCGCATTCTGTTGCTGATGGGAAACTGGCTGGCGGCGCGTCGTGCTAACGGGCAGTTATCGGACATCCTTTTTCACAGCCTGAATAACCGCCTGAACGATATGTCCGTAGTCCTGGCAGGCTGCGAGCGCATTGCTAATACGCCGATACCGTTTGCGTATACGTTAATTTTGCACCGTACCGTTTATCTGTTTTGCATCATGCTGCCGTTTGCGCTGGTCAGCGATCTGCATTACATGACGCCGTTTGTCTCGGTGTTAATCTCATATACATTTATCTCTCTGGATGCGCTGGCAGAAGAACTTGAAGAGCCATTCGGCATGGAAAACAATGACTTATCTCTGGATGCAATCTGTAATGCTATTGAAATCGATCTGCTGCAGATGAACGACGACACGCCAGTGCCGGCAAAAATGATGCCGGATAAATACTACCAGCTGACGTGAGACGCATGATGTCGTTTAAGAAAGGTCAGGGCGCAGGCTGATGACAAACGACCTCGATATTGTGGCCGTCGGGGTCAATCACAAACGCCGCGTAATAACTGGCATGATAGTGAGGACGTAAACCAGGCTCGCCATTATCTTTACCGCCAGCGGCGAGCGCCTGGTGATAAAACGCATCAACTTGCTGGCGAGTGTCGGCGACAAACGCAATATGCAGATGCGCCGGTTTTTCGTCGGACTGAAATAAACACAGCGACGATTCGTCATCGGTACTCAGTTCAACACCGTAATCAGGTGTGCCTTCAGACACCAGTCTGATGCCAAGCGGTTCGAGTGCGTTGAGATAAAATGTTTTACTGGCTTCAAAATTGCTCACGCCGAACTTAACGTGGTCGAACATAGCATCTCCGGATTCAAAGGGGTGAAGAACAGAGTGTAGCAAAAACGGAGATCGATGCAGGTGACTGGTGATTTGCAGTTAGTTTTCATCGACAGCACACCGACCGTGTAGAGTTGAACAAAAAATCGCCAGAATCGACCAGGACAACGAGGTCCGCAAAACGCTGGATTCTGCCTGGCTTTGTGTTGGTGCGCATAATGTATATTATGTTAAATGATATTAATGCTGATCTTATCCCTGGCTCGTGGCTTTCCAGCACATCCTCACTCCTCTCTCTTTCTTCGAACCACCATAAAAAAACCCTATAACTAAAGCGCTCCTTATCTTTGTTATGTTGATGCCTCAAACCATAAACACTGCCAGAACGCCGAAGCCACTGGAGATCAATGATGCGTAAGCTGAGCCAACTTCCCTCGCCGCCTGAAAAAGGCTTACTGGGTCACGTGTATTATTTAAAGAAGGGAAACATTCACCGGCAAATGATGGAATGGCAACACCGCTACGGTTCTCTGTACCGTTTGCGTGCCGGGCTAAAAAAAGCGCTCGTTATTGCCGACGTGGATCTTATCCGCGAGATTCTCAAAGCCAGGCCGCACGACTTCAGGCGCATCAGCAATATAGAGGCGGTTTTCGAGGAAGCCGGCATGAATGGCGTCTTTTCCTCCGAAGGTGAAAACTGGAAGTTCCGCCGCCGCATTGTGGAAGGCGCCCTTCAGCCAGGTCAGCTGGAACGTTTTCACCCGCATATGCAAAATATCACCCGACGGTTTAGTGAAAGGCTCACTACTCTGGCATTGGCGGCGCAAGGCGTCTCCATAACAGATGAGTTCAGACGCTACACGGCGGATATCACCACTATGCTGGCTTTCGGAAAAGACATGAACCTGACGGGCAGCAGCGAGAACCCGGTATCATCGGCGCTGCAATCTGTGTTTCCGGTGCTGCANNGTACCGCAGCAAGGAAGACAAAGCGTTTGATGAAGGTCTGGATCGGATCAAAGTCACCCTTGCGGAACTCATCGAAGAGCAGCGGCGGATAATCATCAGCGGAGACGTTACTACGCCGGAAAATTTCCTGCAGGCGATGGTGCTTCAGCAAAAAGATCATCAGATGCTGACCGATCGGGATATCGTGGCCAATGCACTAACGTTACTGCTGGCCGGGGAAGACACGACGGCCAATACGCTGGCGTGGACAGTCTATCTGCTCAGCCGCCATCCGGAAGCGGAGCAGAAACTGATCCAGGAGATTGACCAGCATAATGATGGCGATCCCTTACCATGGCCATTACCCTCCCTGCCCTGGATGAATGCGGTCATCAAAGAATCCATGCGGCTCAAGCCCGTGGCGCCACAGATTTATCTCGAGCCGATGAACGACACCTGTATCGGTGACGTTGAGATCAGCAAAGGCACGCCGCTTTTTCTGGCGTTGCACGCTGGCGCCCTCGATGAAGCCTATTTTTCCGATGCGCAGTCCTTTGATCCGTCGCGCTGGACCAACCGCGAAGGCGCCTCGATGAACGCGTTGTTCCCGTTTGGCGGAGGGGCAAGAATGTGTCCTGGTCGCAGCCTGGCGCTGACCGAGATAAAAATGGCGCTCCATGCCCTTTACAGCAATTTTAAGCTCATCCCTTTGCAGGATCCGAACAGTGTGCGGGAGCGGTTCGCGTTTACCATGGCGCCATTGAATTTCAGGGCCACGATTATCAGGCGCTGAATTTGTCAGTCAGTAACGTTTCAAGCGCCAGACCGCTCAGGCGCACGGTTTCCTGCAGGCGTTCAAGTGAATACCCTGCCCGCGCTTTGGCTGAAAGACCCGCCATGATCGTTCCCATAAAATCAGTCAGCCGCACGGCGTCGTCCGGGTAGCGGTTGGCGATAAAGGCGTGGATCCGATTTTCTGCTGCAGTGTGAAAACTGCACGCCGCCTCTCGCGCATCGTGATCGTTACAATGCGTGCCTTCTAACACCATGCACCCGGTCGCTTCCTTATCGGCAACATAACGTTTCGCAGCTTCCTGCAGAACAGCGATGAGACATTGTGCGACCGGACGATCGTCACGCAAAAGCGCATCCAGCGGAATGGCCCCTTTGCAGGCATACCGATCGAGCACGCGCGTATACAACCCGAGTTTGCTGCCGAACGCGGCATAAAAACTGGGTGGATTGATGCCAAACGCTTTTGTCAGGTCTGCCACACTCAGCGCGTCGTAACCTTTTGAATGAAAAAGATGTTGTGCGATTTCAATCGCCTGCTCCGCATCAAACTTACGTGGACGACCCGGGGCGCGACTGTTTTTTGTAGTCATTACTACATAACTCCTTGACAGTCTGTTTGACTGCATCATATTGTAATCATCACTACAATATCACAAAGGACACTACAATGGCTGCATTTCAACATAAATCTGTACTGGTTGTGGGCGGTAGTCGCGGTATTGGTGCGGCTATTGTGCGGCGCTTTGCCGCAGACGGCGCATCAGTCATCTTCAGTTATGCCGGTTCGCGAGACGCAGCCGAACAGCTGGCGAAAGAAACCGGCAGCACGGCAATCCAGGCGGACAGTGCCGACCGCGATGCGGTGATTAAACTGGTTCGTGACGCCGGACCGCTGGATATTCTGGTGGTCAACTCCGGCATTGCCATTTTCGGTGATGCGCTGGAGCAGGACAGCGACGCCGTCGACCGTCTGTTTCGCATCAACATCCATGCGCCCTACCATGCCTCGGTCGAGGCGGCCCGTCAGATGCCTGACGGCGGTCGCATTATCGTGATTGGTTCGGTGAATGGCGACCGGATGCCTGTCCCGGGGATGGCTTCTTACGCCGTCAGTAAATCTGCCCTGCAAGGTCTGGCGCGGGGTTTAGCGCGCGATTTTGGCCCGCGCGGCATTACAATCAATATCGTACAGCCCGGCCCGATCGATACCGATGCTAACCCGGCGGAGGGGCCGATGAAGGAACTGATGCACAGCTTTATGGCGATCAANGGCATGGTGGCGTGGCTTGCCGGTCCGGAAGCCTCTTTTGTGACCGGGGCGATGCACACCATCGATGGTGCCTTTGGTGCATAGCGTCAAAAAAAGCCATGTTGCATGCGCAACATGGCGACCCAGGTAAAGATCCCCGAGTACTTCAGGAGTTAGTTATGCACCGCGGTGCTACTGACCTGCGGTGAGGTTGTAGCACCGAGCGTCATGCGTTCCAGTTTTCCGACGATAAACAGATAAGCAATCACACCGATAATGCCCATCGACCCGACGTAGATAATCGCCCAGTCGAAAGACCCGGTGGCCTGAATGATAAAGCCGATGACCAGCGGCGTGAGGATCCCCGCGACGTTGCCGAAGGTGTTGAAAATGCCCCCGGCCAGACCGAGCGCTTCTTTCGGAGAGGTGTCACTCAGCACGCACCAGCCCAGGTTGCCGAAACCTTTGGCAAAGAAGGCCAGACTCATCACGAAAATCACCACCGGCACCGACTGGGTATAATTCGCCACAATGATGGAACAGGACAGCAGCATCCCCAGCACAATTGGCAGTTTGCGTGACAGCGTCAGACTATAACCTTTGCGCAGCAGATAATCCGACAGCATGCCGCCAATAATTCCCCCGACAAACCCGGCGATTGCCGGAATTGCTGCGACCAGCCCGACTTTGATGATCGACAGCCCCTTCTCCTGATACAGATAGGTCGGGAACCAGGTGAAGAAAAACCAGGTGATGGAGGTCAGACAGAACTGACCAATATAGACCCCAATCATCATGCGGGTGGCGCACATACTCTTGACCTGCGCCCAGGTGATGGTCTGCTGCGATTTGCGTGCAGCAGATCCCAGCTCCGGGATCCCGCCACCGTCGCGAATGTAATCCAGTTCTTCTTTATTAATCGATTTATGCTTGAGCGGATCGCGAACAAACGTCAGCCAGAACGCGCCAAAGATAATCCCCAGCAACCCCGCGCTATAGAAAACGTAATGCCAGCTGAAAATGCTGATGACATACGACAGTACTGGCGTGAACACCCCCAGCGCGACATAAGGCGCGGTCTGGTAAATCGAGGTGGCAAACCCACGCTCGTTGTCCGGAAACCATTGCACTGACAGTCGGCTACTGGCCGGTGTCGCGGGCGCTTCCGCCATACCCATCAGGAAGCGGAAAATAAACAGCGTAATAAAGGCAGACGAGAACAGATAAATGCTGCCCTGCAGGAAGGTAAACACCGACCAGACCAGCATCGCCAGGCCGTAAACCAGCCGGGAGCCGAACTTATCCAGCAAAATCCCGCCGGGGATCTGGCACAACATATAGGCCCAGCCAAAAGCCGAGAACGCCCACCCCATATCAGCCGCATTGAATCCCAGCTCTTTGCTCATCACCGGAGCGGCAACGGATAAGGTCGCACGGTCGATAAAGTTGACCAGCATCGCGACGCCCATAAAAACCAGCATCAGATACCGTACATTTGTTTTTTTGCCTGAATTTTTCATCTCACATTCTCCAGAAATCACGCGATTACTGCAGCAAAAGGGCCTGATAATCCTCAATGAGGCGTTGCCGGGTCTCTGAAGAAAGCGCACACAACGGTGGGCGAAGCGTCTCCCATGACGGATCGTCGTTATTGTATGCCAGCAACGTTTTCACAACCGGGATGGTGTCGCCGATAGCGACAATTTTCCTCAGACGGCTGAGTTTTTCCTGCGCGGCGAGCCCGTCCTCGTTGACATAGTTTCGGTAGATAAAGGCGGTCAGCGGCGATGCGATATTGGTGGTGGCCGTGATGCACCCCGCCGCCCCTGCCCGCATCACCTGGGCAAAGGTGGCGTCGGCGCCGGAATAGACTTCAAAACCCTGCGCAGAAAAGGCGTTGATATACGACAACGTGTTTTCAATATCGCCGCTGCTGTCTTTGATGCCCTGGAACACGCCGGGATATTTTTTCAGCAGGCGGTCGATCAGACTGATGGTCAGGGGGATCATGGTCTGCTGTGGAAAGTGATAGAAATAGATCTTCACCTCTGCGCCCACCTGCTCTGCAATGGCACTGTAGAAGTTGAATAACCCTTCTTCCGACGGCGATTTGTAATAAAACGGCGGTAACACCAGTACGCCGGGGCAACCACATTTCGCGGCATGACGTGATAACCGCACGACAGTGGGAACATCACACGCACCGGTGCCGGGCAGCATTTTGCGAGGGGAAATTCCGCTGGCAATCAACTTTTCCAGCAGCCTTTCCCGCTCCGTGGCGCTCAGTGAGTTAGTTTCCGAGGTGGTGCCCAGCACGGCCAGGCTGTCACAGCCGTTATTCAACAAATAATGACAATGGGCGATCGTTTTCTCATCATTCACTGAAAGATCGCCGTTAAACGAAGTGACGGCGGCAGCATTCACACCGGCATAAAGCGCTTTTTGCATTTCATCTTCCTCACCGCCAGACACCGTAGCCTCTGGCGGGATCAGTCTCGTCCGGATTTATTTTTTGCCAAAGACGAAGCGGTTAGTGGCGTGATAGTTGAGCCAGTCCCAGTCGTAAGTCACGCCAAGACCCGGGCCATCCGGTACACTGACGCAGCCATTTTCATCAATGGAATCCAGTTCGTCTTTATAACCACAGGCGTAACATGGCGGCAGAATATTGCTCAGTTTTGGCCCGACCTCCGCCATTTCATAGAAGTTGGTATTGCGGATGCTGGCCATTAACTGGCGATGCGCCGGACCCGGGGCATGAATTTCAACGTCAAGGCCAAACGCTTCCGCCATGTGCGCCGTTTTTAATGCACCGGTGATCCCCATGTCATATTCCGGGTCGACGCGAACGAAATCGGTTCCCCCAGCCATGATGAAATCACATTTGGCTTCCAGCGCGCGGACATGTTCGGTAATCAGCAACGGCGTTTTGATCATCGAACGCAGTTTTTTATGTGAGAACGCAGAAAGGGAATTATCGCGATAAGGATCTTCGTACCAGAAGAAATTGGCATCGTCGCAGGCGCGACCAACGTACAGCGCATCGGCAAAGGTTTTCAGATCGGACGCCGCGTCATACATCAGTTTCATTTTGTCGCCGACGGTTTCGCCCAGCGCCAGAATTAACGACGCCTCTTTACGCGCATCGCCATCAAACCAGCCGTGATGTTTAAAGGCGCGATACCCCATTTCGTAGCATTGCAATGCGAAATCGGTAAACGCTTTATTACTGTGCAGCATCCCTTCATCGCCATGATAGGTACTGGCGTACGTCGGTAATTTGTTGCGGTATTGACCGATCATGCGGGAAATAGATTTACCGGCCTGTTTACCGGCCAGATCCCACAGCACAATATCGACCGGTCCCTGCCCCATATGATCCATATGACACAGGCGGCGGTTCCATTCGGTATAAAACGCTTCCCGCTGATCGGCGTCGCGCCCGGGGAGATCGCTCGCCAGCATTAACGTCTGCGCTAATGCCGGACGCGTTCCGCCCCACAACGCGACATATTCACCACGGGAACCATCATCGCACTCCACAATAATGGCATATTTTGATAATGACAGCGTGGAGCCTTCTACATATCCAACGTGATTGTGCGCGTTGGTAAAAGAGGACCCCATATCCTTTACATCATATTTAAAGTCGATGACTTCGACACGTTCAATTATCGGCATGTTCACATTCTCCTGATATACCGCTCTACGCGATCCATTTTTGAATAAAGCTATTCACTTGATGGC
Organism: Trabulsiella odontotermitis; assembly: GCF_001188485.1. GTDB lineage: Bacteria > Pseudomonadota > Gammaproteobacteria > Enterobacterales > Enterobacteriaceae > Trabulsiella > Trabulsiella odontotermitis_A. Next base: position 24,793 of record NZ_JNGH01000070.1, on the reverse strand, counting down.
CTGAGAATGCGACCGAACAGAAAATGCGTCCATTTTAGTAACAGCATTGCCTGATATAAAAATGATATCAGCGGAAACCGTTTTATTGCGCAAATGACAAGACGGCAGTGATGGAGACCTTGTAACTCCATGAAAAATAAGTGTTTAAAACTTATATCTCACTGTCAGTAATACCGTGTATCCGCGGCGATTTTTTATGATGACTATCACAATACTAAGGAGAGTGTTTTGCCAGCGTAAAAAACATTGTGCAAAGTCTGAGGTATTCATCACAAACCCCCTGTGTAATTTCAGGTGAGGTGACACATGTTAAATCTGAATCAGGTTCGATGTTTTATTGCTGTGGCAACTGAATTAAGTTTCCGCCGTGCCGCCGAATCCTTACATATGAGTCAGCCGCCATTAACGCGGCAAATACAATTGCTCGAGCAGCATTTAAACATTCTCTTGTTTAACCGGGATAAACGGAACGTCACGTTAACCACCGCCGGAAAAGCGTTTTATCAGGAAGCGCTGGAACTGATGGAGCATATTCATCAGATTGAGCAATATACGAAACGCGTTGCCAGCGGTGAAGTAGGTTCGGTGGCGGTAGGTTTTGTCGCTAATGCGTTCTATCAGTTTTTACCCGCGCTGCTCTCATTGCTGAAAGAGAAATTCCCGTTTATCAATATCTCACTCCAGCAATCCACCACGTTTCAACAGGTGGAATCGGTGATAAATCATCAGATCGATCTTGGTATTGTCCGCGTGGTACCGGACAACGCCGCGCTCGATAGTGCGTTGTGCGTGGATGAAACTTTCGTCGCCGCCGTGCCCCGCCATCACCCACTGGCGATGCGAAAAAACTTACCGCTGGCGGATTTTGATAATCAGCCCGTCATTATGTATTCCGTGGCGTGGAAACCTATTTATGATTTGCTGACGCAGGCGTTTCAGGCTGAAGGTGCAAAACCGAATTACGTGCAATATGAATCCAATACGGTCAATATTTTGTCACTGGTTAACGTCGGCTTCGGCACGGCGATTGTGCCGGAAAGCGCCTCCACGTTTAAATTCGACAACGTGGTTTATATCCCGCTGGCGTCGACGGCGAAATTATCAAACCGGATGTATTTTATCTGGCGCAAAGATAATGAAAACGAAGCGTTTCACCTGGTGAAGAAAGCGGTGTTGCAGCATATTGCAGAGAAATAATAAAACGCCCCGGCATGACTGACGGGGCGTTTTGCATTTTACAGCGCCATATCGTGCTGTGGTGTTTCTTCACGAGGTTCAGCGGCTGGCGCGGCGGCGGCCGGTTCGCTCATCTGAATCACCGGCGGCTTCACCAGTTGCAGCGTTTCGGCGGTGTCGTTCCATACCTGCTGCGTCAGCGCCGGGTTATCGTTCAGTTTCTGCCCAAAGCTCGGCACGATGTCGCGGATCTTGCTCTGCCACTGCGGTGAATTGAACTGTTCCGGGAACATCTGCTTGAGCACATTGAGGGTGATCGGTGCTGCGGTGGACGCCCCCGGGGACGCGCCCAGCAGTGCGGAGATAGTTTTCTGTTTGTCGACCACCACTTCGGTGCCCAACTTCAGAACGCCACCCTTCTCTTCATCTTTTTTGATGATCTGTACGCGCTGACCGGCCTGGATTAATGTCCAGTCTTCCTGACGCGCCTGCGGATAATACTCTTTCAGCGCCGCAAAGCGATCGTCATCGTCCAGCATCACCTGGCTGATGAGGTATTTCACCAGATCAAAGTTGTCCATACCGACATGTGTCATCGGCAGCACGTTGCTGGTCGTGGTGGTGCTCAGGAGATCAAAGAACGAACCGTTCTTGAGGAATTTGGTGGAGAAGGTGGCGAATGGCCCGAACAGCACCACGCGCTTGCCATCGATCACGCGCGCATCAAGATGCGGAACGGACATCGGCGGCGCGCCCACGGACGCTTGACCGTAGACTTTTTCGAGATGCTGTTTCGTGATTTCCGGATTTTCGGTCATCAGGAAAGAACCGCCCACCGGGAAGCCCGCGTAATTATCCGCTTCGGCAACGCCGGTTTTTTGCAGTAATTTCAGCGCGCCGCCACCGGCACCAATAAAGACATATTTCGCATCAACCGCATGTTCTTTACCGCTATTGACGTCCTTAATGGTGACGTGCCATGAATTATCCGCGTTGCGCTTAAATTCCGTGACTTCTGACGATGTTTGCAACGTAAAATTGCTGCTTTTTTTCAGGCTGCCGATCAGCTGACGGGTTATTTCCCCGTAGTTGACGTCAGTCCCTGCCGGCGTCCAGGTAGCGGCGACGTTTTGTTTCGCATCGCGCCCTTCCATCACCAGTGGTGCCCACTGTTTAATTTGCGCGTGATCGGTCGAGAATTTCATCCCCTGGAATAAGGTTGTCTGCTGCAATGCAGCATAACGTTTTTGCAGATAATTGACGTTGGTATCGCCCCACACAAAGCTCATATGCGGCGTTGAGTTAATAAAGGCGCGCGGATTCTGCAGCACGCCACGTTTCACCTGTGCGGTCCAGAACTGGCGGGAAATCATAAACTGTTCATTGATTTCAAGCGCTTTAGTGACGTCAATCGAGCCGTCCGCCCGCTGCGGCGTGTAGTTCAGCTCCATATTGGCCGAGTGGCCGGTACCGGCGTTATTCCAGCCGTTCGATGATTCCAGCGCCACGCCGTCGAGTTTCTCGACCATCATCTGTTTCCATTCCGGCTGTAATTCCTGCAGCCAGGTGCCGAGAGACGCGCTCATAATACCGCCGCCAATCAACAGAAAATCTGTTTTTGCGGTGGTATCAGAATTTGCGTAAGCGGCTGAACTGACCAGCATCGCGACGGTAGTCAGTGAGAGAATTGTTTTTTTCATTGCAGGCATTGGAATAATATCGCATAGCAAAAAGAGTCATTAGAATACATACCTTAACGCATTTTTACTTTATTTTAAAATATCATTCACAGTTACGGTTTATATCGCATCTATTGCGACATGATTTACTTTTTTTAATTAAAAAAAGCAGCCGGATTATTTAAAGGGTTTATTTTCTGATTATCGGTTATTGCAGACGTTAATAATAGTGATCCCTGCACTTTTCCCGTCAGGCACTTCCGGGTACACTGTATAAATGAACAGCATAAGGAGTCACAGTGGCAAGGCGATCACCCGCCCCGCGTCTTGAATTTGAGGCGGCGGCAATTTACCAGTACCCCGAACACCTGCGTCCGTGGCTCGATGAACTTCCCACACAGCCCGGTGTGTATCTTTTTCACGGAGACAGTGACGCGATGCCGCTGTATATCGGCAAGAGCGTTAATAAGAAACCCGCCATGTTGCGGCAGGCGCGGCGCATCAGCTGGCAGCCCGCTGCGGGTGAACTGGGCGCCCTGCTGCTTGAGGCGCGGTTGATTAAAGAGATGCAGCCGCTGTTCAATAAACGGTTGAGAAGAAACAAACAGCTCTGTTCGCTGCAGCTAAATGACGATCGTCCGCTGGTGGTGTACGCCCGCGAGGTCAATTTTGCGCTGAAGGAAAACTTGTTTGGCTTGTTTGCCAACCGCCGGGCGGCGCTGGAGGCGCTGAAATCGGTGGCCGACGAACAAAAGCTCTGTTACAGCGTGATGGGGCTGGAGCCGCTGAACCGTGGCCGCGCCTGCTTTCGATCGTCACTTGGCCGCTGCGCCGGAGCCTGCTGTGGCCGCGAAGCGCTGACGGAACACAACCAGCGGCTGCGTGATGCGATGGCGCACCTTCAGTTGGTTTGCTGGCCGTGGCCCGGTGCCGTGGCGCTTGAGGAAAAAGGGGAAACCATGACCCAGTTTCACATCGTTAATAACTGGCTGTGGCTTGGCGCGGTTGCCTCGCTGACGGAGGCGAGCACCTTAACGCAGTTGCCGGACGGTTTCGACCAGGACGGCTACAAAATTCTGTGCCGTCCGATGCTCAGTGGAAAATTCACCATTCATGAGCTTTTCGATTAAATCCCCAACGTATATTGCGCGATTTTGAAATAGATAATCAGCCCGGTGCCGTCGATAAAGGTCGAAATAAAGGGGGCGGAAACCACCGCCGGGTCGATGCGTAACTTCTGTAGCAGCATCGGAATGATCGACGAGACGATGGCGCTCCAGATGGTAATGGCGACAAGCGTCAGGCTGACCACTATCGTCACATCAACGCCGACGCCCATGATCCAGGCGCGGATCCACGCCGCAACCCCAATGGTGAGGGCAATCAGCAGCGAGGTGCTCACCTCTTTGCGCAGCACAAGCCCGATATTCTTCAGGCTGGCCTCGCCCAGCGCCATCGCGCGCACAATGGTTGAAGTGATCTGCGTGCCGCTGTTACCGCCAGTACCGATCAGCAACGGAATAAAAAAGGCGAGCGCGATGGCGGCTTCGAGCTGTTCTTCAAACGCCTGCAATACGGTGCCGGTATAGGCTTCGGCGACAAACAACAGAAGCAACCAGACGCTGCGCTTGCGCCATAATTCCCACGGGCTGGTTTCCATATAAGGCTTTTCCAGCGGCAACGATGCGCCCTGTAATTGTGCGTCTTCGGTATTTTCATCGCGAACCAGATGCGCGATTTCTTTTTCGCCTAAGGCACCGACAATCACACCGTCACGAATAACGGGAAAAAACGACAGCGGATGGCGGACATATAATCCGCAAAAGTCATGGCGATCGTCTTCCGGTGTAACTGAAATAAATTTACGGTCAACCAGCGTTCTGACAAATTCATCGTTATCGCGATGACTTAACAATGATTTTACGGAAAGAATGCCATGCAGAAAGCCCTCTTCAGTCATCACGCAGGCATGAGACGGAATGCGGTCGTCGGAGAGTTGCGACAGCAGCATTTGCCGGGCTTCGGCGATAGTCATACTGGCACGCAGGGAGACAAAATCCTGCGTCATGTATTCGCTGATGTCATCCACACGCGGGTGGTTCAGAATTAATTGCGTCATAATAACCTCGCAAAATGTGTATTTGCGGCGGAATATAACGACTGCCATTAAAAAGAAAAACCAAAGGCGCGGTATTGTTTATCAGGCGTTTATAAAAAGNGATTTATTGATCAGGTTTAGTGAGTATTTAAATTGATGCGCCCGCCTGTTCGCGGGCGCCGTTATTTATTGATGATGCTGGTGGCGAACCGCGCCCGCAGATCCCTGGCGGTGCCCTTCTCCGGCGATCACCACGCCCTGCGTTTCACGACCAAACGCCACAAAGACGCAGATCAGCACCGCGACAACACCCGCAACCAGCGCCATCGCCAGACCGTAATTACCGTTGTGGGTTTCGGCGATCCGCGCCTGCAGCGTCGCATTGACCGAGGCCAACAGGTTACCCAGTTGATAGACAAAGCCGGGCAAAACAGCGCGTGCATTGGCGGGCACCAGTTCGTTGAGCCACGTCGGCACCACGCCCCAGGCACCCTGCACCACAAACTGCATCAGAAACGCGCCAAGGCCGATGTTAAACGAGCCGGTGGAAAACGCCCACAGCGGGATCACCGGCAGCGCCAGAAACGCGCCAATCATGATCGCTTTTTTACGCCCTATCCGCTCGGACATAGCACCAAAGAGGATCCCACCGAGCATCGCGGCGATGTTATAAGCAATCGCAATAATACTGACGGTATGCGGGTCAAAACCGTGCTGCACTTTGAGGAACGTCGGATAGAGATCCTGCGTGCCGTGACTGAAGACCGGCGGGCGCCCAGCCATACCGGCGATTCCGGCACTTTAAACCAGATATAAGGCAGCAGCACGATCGGCAGCGCCCCGATCAGGAACATACCGCGCCAGCCCACCATGCTGTAGAACAGGCCGAAAATAATCGACGCCAACAGATAACCACAGGGGTAGCCAGCCTGGAATATTCCGGACATCAGTCCGCGTGAACGGTCAGGGATGGTCTCCATCGCCAGCGATGACGCAACGCCCCAGATCCCGCCCATCGCGATACCGTAAAGCACACGAAAGGCAAGAAATGCGGTAAAGCTCGGAGACCATGCGGAAAGCAGCTCAAACAGCGTAAAGAAGAGAATATTGAGCATCAGGATCGGGCGGCGGCCATACTTTTCCGCCAGCCGACCAAACAGCAACGCACCGATGGGACGCACCGCCAGCGTGAGCATAATGGCGATGGAAACATCGGCGACGGAGGCGTGAAACCAGTCCGCGAGGTCGCTTAAAACAAAAACAAGGATGAAGAAATCAAAGGCATCGAGCATCCAGCTGGTAAAGCTGGCGAACGCCACATGCCGTTGCGTCGTGCTCCAGTCGAAGGGTGTAAACATAGGTCGTGTCCTGCGTTAATGCCGCAGCGCGGCGGGATCCATCAGGCTTTGAACTGGCAAGGAGGGAGTGAACGGCCCTGTCGTCAAAGACGTCACAGGCGGCTTTTGCGTCGCTTGATTGTTATTGTTTTGTATATAGCATGTAAATTAGCGTCAACGAGCAAGCAATGATTACATTTTGTTAACACTTCCCGTTTTGCACATGAATTGACACATTATTGTGAGGGATTTGATTCGCCCGCGAGCGCGGGCGAAGAAAAGAAATCACTAACTTAAGCGGCAGAAAGTGATGCCATATCAATGACGAAGCGGTATTTCACATCGCTTTTCAGCAACCGTTCGTAGGCGGCGTTGATATCCTGAATGTTGATCACTTCCACATCCGAAACAATGCCGTGCTCCGCGCAGAAATCGAGCATCTCCTGCGTTTCGGCAATACCGCCAATGCACGACCCGGCGATGGAACGGCGACCGGTGATCAATGGCAGGGTGTTGAAAACCGGGCTGTCACCCAACTGGCCGACAAAAACCAGCGTGCCGTCGAGCGTCAGCGTGGGCAGATACGGATTAATATCGTGCTCATAAGGTACGGTATCGATAATTAAATCAAACTGATTCTGCACGGACTGCATCTGTGCGTCATCCGTTGACAACACCACGTTGTGCGCACCAAGGCGACGGGCATCCGCCTCTTTGCCGGGCGAGCGGGTAAACAGCGTGACTTCAGCGCCCAGGGCATGCGCCAGCTTCAGCGCCATATGGCCCAGCCCACCGAGACCAATCACTGCCACTTTGCTGTTGGCGCCGATGTGCCAGTGACGCAGCGGCGACCAGGTGGTGATCCCGGCGCACAATAGCGGTGCCACACCTTTCAGATCCATATTTTTCGGCAGATGCAGGACGAAGTCCTGACTGGCGAGAATGTATTGTGAATAGCCGCCGAAGGTTTGCGTATGGTCGTGGCGGTCACGTCCGTTGTAGGTTTGCGTATTGCCCTCTTCGCAATACTGCTCGAGCCCGTCTTTACAAGGCGCGCAAATACGGCAGGAATCAACCATACAGCCGATGGCAGCCAGATCGCCGGGCTTAAATTTTGTGACACTGTCACCGATGGCAGTCACCCGCCCGACGATTTCATGCCCCGGCACGATAGGATATTCGCTAAAGCCCCAGTCGTTACGGGCCTGGTGGAGATCGGAGTGGCAAACGCCACAGTAGAGAATTTCAAGAGTGATATCATCTGGACGCGGCGCACGGCGCTCGAAAGTGTATGGCGCCAGCGCGGCAGACGGTGTTTGTGCAGCATAACCCAGTACTTTCATGGTTAAAGCCCTCATTAGACAACAACGGTAACAATTGCTGAGATGCAAGGCGTGCTCGCCGGATGATAACGCCAAAGTAAAGAAAGGCGAAACTGCCCGGAGAATGTTCTTAAACCCGGCGGCCTGATTTGCTATTTCGGTTGAGATGATCGACTATCTTTACTGCATCACATTTAACCGATGCTCTATGGGGTTACATTTCGTCCGGCTGCGCCGGGCTTGTCCTTGAAACCAGAAACAGGATTAAGGAGTAAGAATGAAATCGAACCGTCAGGCACGTCACCTCCTCGGCTTGAACTACAAGCTTTCTAACCAGAAAAAAGTGCTTATCGAAGACAATCACGAAACGCTGGTAAACCACGCTCACTCAACCGGCCGTAAACGCCGCGAAGAGTAACCGTTCGCTGAAAGGATGACCCATGACACCATCTTCCCACGGAGATGGTGTTTTTTTATTTTCGAAAACCACAGATTTACCCTTTTCGTTAACATTTGATTTATACTTTGGCGCTCCTGTCGTACCCCTAAAACCCTGTCATGGACTGGAAAGATGACAAAGGAGTGTTCCACTGACTGCGCAGCACCGGCCACAGCGCTGTACTCTCTTTACGCTCGTGGGCAGCCAGCCATACCGGCGATTCCGGCACTTTAAACCAGATATAAGGCAGCAGCACGATCGGCAACGCCCCGATCAAGAACATACCACGCCAGCCAACCGTGCTGTAGAACAGGCCAAAAATGGCCGACGCTACCAGATACCCACAGGGGTAACCAGCCTGGAATATTCCGGACATCAGTCCACGGGAGCGGTCAGGGATAGTCTCCATCGCCAGCGATGAGGCAACCCCCCAGATCCCCCCCATCGCGACACCATAAAGTACGCGGAATGCGAGAAATACTGTAAAGTTCGGAGACCATGCGGAAAGTAGCTCAAACAGCGTAAAGAAGAGAATATTGAGCATCAGGAGCGGGCGGCGGCCATATCTTTCCGCCAGCCGGCCAAACAACAATGCACCGATGGGACGTACCGCCAGTGTGAGCATAATGGCAATAGAAACATCGGCAACCGAAGCATGAAACCAGTCCGCGAGGTCGCTTAAAACAAAAACCAGAATAAAAAAATCAAAAGAATCAAGCATCCAGCTGACAAAACTGGCGAATGCCACGTGTCGTTGTGTGTTGTTCCAGTCTAGGGGGGTAAACATAGATAATGTCCTGTGTTAATGCCGTAGCGCGGCAGACTTCATAATGACAGGGAGGAAACAAACGCCCCTGTTATTAAGGATTTCACATGCGTTTTTACGCTGTCTGATTGTTATCTTCATGTATTTAATATGTAAATTAACATCAGCACAAAAAACAATAATTACAATTTATTAACACAAGTCATTTTATGCATCTTTTGACACATTTTTTTTGGGGTTTTATTTGCCCGTAAGAGCAAACAAAGGTTAAATGCCACCCGGGAAGGTGGAAAGTATTATTCAGACAGGTTGTGAACGAAATGTTTCTGTGTATTGTCCGTAACAGAATACTATTTGGGATCAGCAATCGTTTTCATTCACTTCCCCTTCGATTTATATTTTGGTGCCCTGCTCCCCCTGAAACCCTGTCATGGACTGGAAAAATGACAACGGAGTAAAGTGAGATGTTACTAAATCATAAAAAAAACCGTTCCCTTTATATCCCTTACGCTGGCCCTGTTCTGCTTGAATTCCCGTTGTTGAACAAAGGCAGCGCCTTCAGCATGGAAGAGCGCCGCAGCTTTAACCTGCTCGGACTCTTGCCCGAAGTGGTGGAATCCATTGAAGAGCAGGCTGAGCGCGCCTGGATCCAGTATCAGGGCTTTAAGACGGAAATCGACAAACACATTTACCTGCGTAATATTCAGGACACCAACGAAACCCTCTTCTACCGACTGGTGGAAAATCACCTTGAAGAGATGATGCCGGTGATCTACACCCCGACCGTGGGTGCAGCCTGTGAACGTTTTTCTGAGATTTACCGCCGCGCGCGTGGTGTGTTTATCTCCTACGAAAACCGGCAGTATATGGACGATATTCTGCAGAACGTCCCCAACCACAATATCAAAGTGATCGTGGTGACCGACGGCGAGCGCATTCTCGGCCTCGGTGACCAGGGCATCGGCGGGATGGGCATTCCGATCGGCAAACTGTCGCTCTACACCGCCTGCGGCGGCATCAGTCCGGCCTATACGCTGCCAGTGGTGCTGGACGTTGGGACCAATAACCAGCAACTGCTGAACGATCCGCTCTATATGGGCTGGCGCCACCCGCGTATTACTGGCGAAGAGTACTATCAGTTCGTCGATGATTTCATTCAGGCGGTGAAACAGCGCTGGCCTGACGTGCTGCTGCAGTTTGAAGATTTCGCGCAGAACAACGCCATGCCGGTGCTGACCCGCTATCGCGACGAGATCTGCTCCTTTAACGATGACATTCAGGGTACCGCCGCGGTCACGCTCGGCACGCTGATCGCCGCCAGCCGTGCGGCGGGCAGCCAGTTAAGTGAGCAAAAAATTGTGTTCCTCGGCGCGGGTTCCGCAGGCTGCGGCATCGCCGAGCAAATTGTGGCGCAGATCCAGCGTGAAGGGCTCAGCGAAGAGGCCGCTCGCCAGCGCGTGTTTATGAATATCAAAGTGATCGTGGTGACCGACGGCGAGCGCATTCTCGGCCTCGGTGACCAGGGCATCGGCGGAATGGGCATTCCGATCGGCAAACTGTCGCTCTACACCGCCTGCGGCGGTATCAGCCCGGCCTATACCCTGCCGGTAGTGCTGGATGTCGGCACCAATAACCAGCAGTTGCTGAACGATCCGCTCTATATGGGCTGGCGCCACCCGCGTATTACTGGCGAAGAGTACTACCAGTTCGTCACGCGTCCTATCGTCATGCCGCTGTCGAACCCGACCTCGCGCGTGGAAGCGACGCCGCAGGATATTATTACCTGGACCGAAGGTAATGCCCTGGTGGCTACCGGCAGCCCGTTTGCGCCGGTGGTGTGGAAAGACAAAATTTACCCCATCGTCGACCGTTTCGGACTGCTGACCGATCAGATGCCTAACCTGCTGTCGTTCCAGACAAAACTGGTGCAAAAACGCGATAATCTGACCGGCTGGGATACCGATAACGATGCGCTGTCGCTGCTCGATGTGGTGCGTAATGTGAAACCAGACATTCTGATTGGCGTGTCGGGGCAGATTGGCCTGTTCTCGGAAGAGATCATCCGTGAAATGCACAAACATTGCCCGCGTCCTATCGTCATGCCGCTGTCGAACCCGACCTCGCGCGTGGAAGCGACGCCGCAGGATATTATTGCCTGGACCGAAGGTAATGCCCTGGTTGCCACCGGCAGCCCGTTTGCGCCAGTGGTGTGGAAAGACAAAATTTACCCCATTGCCCAGTGTAACAACGCCTATATTTTCCCTGGCATCGGGCTTGGCGTTATCGCCTCTGGCGCATCACGCATCACCGACGAGATGCTGATGGCCGCCAGCGAAGCGCTGGCTGAGCACTCGCCACTGGTCAATGACGGCGAAGGTATGGTGCTGCCGCCGCTGAGTGAAATTAAAGCAGTCTCCCGGGCAATCGCCTTTGCGGTAGGTAAAATGGCGCAGCAGCAAGGCATGGCGGTGAAAACCTCCGCCGAAGCGTTATTGCAGGCCATTGACGATAATTTCTGGTTACCGGAATACCGCAGCTACCGCAGAACCTCCATCTGATCCCCCTTCCAGCCCGGCGAGTTCACCTTGCCGGGCTGGCAAATCGCGCTTTTCCCCGCTACACTGCTTTCACCCATTAACTTACTGAATAGAAAAGGAGGATCCCCATGCTGTACTGTGAACATCTTATTGTTTCACATGCATTTGGCGATCGTGCCAGCTCAAGCGTTATCGGTTTCGTGCTGCGATAACTTCGGCTTGAGCGAAGAAACACTGTCTTAATCCCTTCCCTCGGGCTTACCGGGTTATCGTCAGCGATGTATGACGAGGTACTGCTGTACCTGTAACTCTTGAGTAAGCAATGAGCACATTACTGACTGCACAATCTCTCCACGTGGACACTCCGTTTGGTCCGCTGTTTTCTGACATCTCTTTCACGCTGAAAAAAGGCGATCGCCTGGGTCTGATTGGTTACAATGGCTGCGGCAAAAGCACGTTATTAAAGGTGCTGGACGGTACGCTGTCACCCACCTCAGGTAGCCTGTCGAAAGCCAATCATTGCCTGCTGGCCCGCGTTGAACAGCATCTTCCGGCTGAGGTTTACCCGCTGACGATGCGTGATGCGGTGCTGGCGCAATTGCCTCCTGCCGAACGTGAAAGCCAGCGCTGGCGCGCCGACGCGTTGCTGGCGGAGATGGGTTTCAGCGAGGCGGATAGTCTGCTGCAATCCGGGACGCTGAGCGGGGGTCAACATACGCGGCTATTATTAGCGCGCGCGCTGATCCACCAGCCTGACCTGCTGTTGCTGGATGAACCCAGTAACCACCTCGATCTTCCCACCCTTCTGTGGCTGGAAAGCTTCCTTAAAAACTGGCACGGAAGCTTCATACTGGTTTCCCATGACATTCACTTATTGGATGTTGTAACTAATGGAACGTTAATTCTGCGCGATAAGACACTTTACAGCTTCGCCCTGCCGTGTACGGCGGCGCGTGAGGCTCGAATAGCGCAGGATGAGAGCGATGCGCTGCGCTTCAAAGCCGAACAAAAGGAGATTGACCGCATCACCACCAGCGCTAAACGGCTGGCCATCTGGGGACGGACGTATGACAACGAAGATCTGTCGCGCAAGGCCAAACAGATGGGCCCAGTGTAACAACGCCTATATTTTCCCTGGCATCGGGCTTGGCGTTATCGCCTCTGGCGCATCACGTATTACCGACGAGATGCTGATGGCCGCCAGCGAAGCGCTGGCTGAGCACTCGCCACTGGTCAACGACGGCGAAGGTATGGTGCTGCCGCCGCTAAAAGAGATCAAGGGGGTTTCCCGGGCGATCGCCTTCGCCGTGGGTAAAATGGCGCAGCAACAGGACGTGGCGGTGAAAACGTCCGCGGAAGCATTGTGCCAGGCGATTGACAATAACTTCTGGCTACCGGAATACGGCAGCTATCGCAGAACCTCTGTCTGACCACCTTCCGGCCCTGCATTGTATGCATCTGCCGTTGGGCTGGACTTCCGTTTATCTGTTTCGTAAGCGATGAGATGGTCTTCCCCCCTTCACGGTTGCCCCCATTTACGCCATGAGAGATAAACTTTAATCAAGACGCAGATACTGTTTATCCGTGGTCTTATCATCATGACCTGATAACAGGCTGGATATTGGTTCTGTTAACCGTGCAGCGATAAGGGTGCAGGAAACAATGGGGATAACCGTGCCGAAGATAACTGCATTCATACACTACCCTAAACTGGGTGACCAGTGAATACATTACCACCTGATCTGCTGAGCGGATGAGTTTATTCTTTAAAGACTATTAACATCATCCATTGCCTATACCAGTCGTATTGAAGGGGAGAAAAAAAATAACAGCCCCCCACTGGTCATAAGGCCAGTGGGGGGGAACAGTGAGTTTGGTTTTTATTGTCAGGTGGATTGTGTCGTTTGTGGATTGAAGGTAATAGACAGCGTTATCGGCGCGAAAACTATCAGGCCGGGCGGTAATTGTAAGTCGGTACTATCGGGCAGGTGCAACCTCCGCCAGCAAGTGCAGCACCGGGCTGGTCTGGGAAGTATATAACATGCTGGAGGATTTTGACTGGCGCCCGCATCGCGATAAAGATTTTTAATCTGTTACGAGGTTTCATGATGAAGCAACACTGGCTCCTGGCCCTTCTCTTTTTCAGTTTTGGCCTCTGGCTGCCTCTGGCACACTGTGCGTCAGCTATGGTCATTTTATGTCGGGGGCGCCCGTTGATGACACTCTCACAAATCGATTACGGGCTGATAACCGAGCAGTGGGCCGATCAGTTTCAAGTGGCACAGGGGTATGAGAGCACACATCTGCCTGACAGCGAACTTGTCCGTCTTTACCGTTTTCGAAATGGTGACCAGTGGTTCCGGGATATGAAGAATGGACGCAATTTCTTTTCTTACGCAGGGCGGGATGTTCTGGAACCATGCACAACAGGACACTGGTATCCACTACCTGCCATAACTCCGCCACGATGGACAGGAAGATAACCCTCCCTCTAACTAATGTGATGATTAAGCAGACTGGATAATAAGGGGCGAAGTCAGTTAACATTCAACCGCCACGCCCCGATATAGCCCCCCTTGATACCATTCATGTCGGAGGACGATAGCGGAAGTTGTGATGTTGGTGCAATCAGTACGACAGATGCAGTTTGCGGCAGTCCGTCACGTAGTGGTAAAGGGCTTCATCCAGTGGTGCCATTAACTGGCAACAGGCATCCACCCAGTTGGAGAGCAGCGCCTGGTTCAGATCCACGCCCTGACACGCAAGGATTTCAGTCTGGCAATACAGTGGCATATATTCACAGTACTTGCCCGTTAACACACGGGCCAGCAGACCCGGTCCGGCGATACCGCGATTGATGGGGCGTGATGGTACAGGCACCTGTACGATAGCGTCGCATTTTGTACAGGCCTTTTTCACTCCGACCATGCAGTTCACTTTCAGGGCACCGGAGATCAGTTCCGGTTGCTCCACGCTGCCTTCGCTGAGGTACTCCATTCCGCTGCCGCATTCCGGACAACAGGTTTCCGCAGGCTCCGGTCAGTGTATCTCGCGGGGAAGGTGTTCCGGTAACGGGCGACGATGGCGGGACTGGTGAGGTACCTGAGGATCGTCTTACCGTCTGTTGTAGTGATCACTTTGCTGCTCCTGCTGTTTCAGCAGGGCTTTGGCTTCTCGACCTGCCGGTATAACTTTCCTGAGCGGGTACCGAACAGCATTCAGCGCAGCTTTTCTATCTGTGCCCGCAGGTGCTCTATTTCGCGCTCTTCGTTCTCTATTTTCTCTTCTGCGCGGGCCAGCGCCGAACGCAGGAACGACTCAGTCTCTGCCACGAGACTGAGCTGACAGTCTTTCTGGCGAAGCGCATTTTCCGGCGCGGCGATACGGGCGAGATAGTCCTGACTCATGGCCACATTTATAATGCGGTTATGACCTTTTACAACATTGTCAGTGAGTTAAGTCGGCCTGTTTTTGGCTGACGCCAGTCCAGCTTATCGAGGAGTATGGCGAGTTGTGAGCGGGTGATGGCGATTTTACTGTCGCGTACAGCAGGCCAGATGAAGTGGCCTTCTTCCAGGCGTTTGGCGAACAGGTTCAGACCGTCAGCATCAGCCCAGAGGATCTTCACGGTGTCACCTTTGCGGCCACGGAAGATAAACAGATGGCCGGAGAACGGATTTTCATCAGGTGCATGCAGTACCTGCTCGCCGAGACCATTGAACAATTTACACATATCCGTGACACCAGTAACCAGTCAGATACGGGTGCCCGACGGGAGGGATATCATTGTCTTCTCCCGGTCAGCTCGCAGAGCAGCACGGCCAGCAGTTCTGGTGACGGATTCTCAAGCGTCATTTTGCCGTAGCGGAACTCAACACAACAGGAGGTGGCATTCAGAGCTGAGAGCTAACCCGGGTCAGTGTTCGTCTCACCTGTTGGTGCTGGATCAGGTATCACCTCGACAGGCAGCATCATCGGTGATGATGAAGATTCGACAGTTACCGGAAGGAGGCGTGATATACGACCTTCATCCTACCAGAGCCGCAGCCATTTAAAGATGACGTTATCATTGATGCCATTTTCACGGGCAATCTGAGCAACGCAGGCTCCGGGGCGGGAAGCAAGTTTGACGATACGTAGCCTGAAGTCATTGGGATAATTTTTACGGGGTTCTTTTCGCCAGGATTGGGATTCCATACTTAGATGTCCGTCTGTACAGGTGGACATCTAAGTTACCAGCACTGGCTCAATGGCTACATACGGCACTGGGTTTACGCTTACGATCGTCTTTCAGCGTCGTCTGCACCTTTGCCGCCAGGCCGTTGAAGCCGTTTCGCATATCGGTGATGCCGGCGACCAGCCAGATTTTTGTCCCCGATGGTAGTGGGATCACCGTTTGAGCTCCTGTATCAGCAGGTTCAGGAGGTTTTCGCTGACAACGCCGTTGAGGCGAAGCGTCCCGTGCCGGAAGGTCACTTCACAGCTGATATTGAGTGATTCAGGTACCGCAGCAGCTACAGATTGTGACCGGGAAGAGTCCGCGGGGACATCTTCGGCATCAAGTGTTATCGGGAGCAGTTCAGGCATGCGGTTTTCTGTTGTTGAAGGAGAAGGTAGTTTCCCTTCACGCCAGTACTGGCGCCATTTGAACAGAAGATTGGCGTTGTTCCCATTTTCACGCGCCAGTTTTGATATGGATACCCCGGGCTTACAGGAAGCGGCAACAAGCTGCTGCTTAAATTCGGGAGAATAATTAGGGCAACCTTTACGCTTGCCGGGAATAACGTTTTTCTGCATATCTGACACTTTGGTTCCCACCACTATTTGGTGTACACCACTTTGTCGAATACATCAGATTATGACCAGATGGCTCTCGCTGGACGCTTACTGTTATACACAGTGACAGAGGTGGTCATTGTCGCACCGTTAGTGACAAAGTGACGGCCGGTAGCCACTGGCAGTTGCAACTTCAGGGCGACGCCCTTCGCGCTGACCGCCTGCTGGAAATGGACGCGCTGAGCGTCTCCCCTGCACCCGGCGTCCCCCCGCTGTTTACCGCCCCGCTTGCGCGCCTGAAAAGCGGTGACCGGGTCGCGATCATGGGCCGTAACGGTTGCGGGAAATCGACGCTGTTAAAGCAGATCTGGCAGCATTTTCAGGGTATTGAGAATGCACAGCTGAAGCTGCACCCGCGCGTCAGTCTCGGTTATTACGACCAGACGCTGCATCAGCTACCGGACGACGCAACGCTGCTCGGGGCGCTGGAGCCGTTCGCCCCGGCCGCTGAAATCAGGAAACGAGCGCTGATTGGTGCCGGTTTTCCATGGGCGCAGCACGGCAAGAACGTCAGCACATTAAGCGGCGGCGAGCGTTCGCGTTTGCTGTTTGTCGGTCTGTCGCTGGCGCGCTACAGCCTGCTGATGCTTGATGAGCCAACCAATCATCTGGATATGGAAGGCAAAGAAGCGTTAGCGGACACCCTTCGCGACTATGCAGGCGGCGTGCTGCTGGTCAGCCATGACCGTAAACTGATTAGCGAAAGCTGTAACCGTTTCTGGCTGATTGATAACGGCCAGCTCAGCGAATGGCACGATCTGGATGCGGTCGCGGAGAAACTGCGAACCGTTACGGTGACCGATGCCGTTTGTACGCCAGAAACGGCGGTTATCCCGACACAGGAAGAGCACCTGCTGGAACGGCTGATCATGCTGGAAACCCGACTGGCAGAGGATCAGGCCCGCAAACCGAAGCACCAGAAACCGGCGCTGCAGGCGCAATGGCGTAAGGAGATTGCGGCGATTAACGCAAAACTATAAATCGTGGGGTGGCGCAAGCTGCCCCTTTTTCTATTTTGGGGAGCCGCATCGGTTACCGGAACACCGGCAGTTGCAACGGCAGCAACACATATCCACACTGCGGATGGGTTTATCTAACCCAAACTGGCACGGTGATAGCGTCAGTGAAAGGAATTACCATTCTAAGGAGCAAGGTATGCAGATTATTTATCCCGATGATTATTCCAGTCAGGCCCACCCGGACGAGACCTTTGCGCAGGAGTATTTTTGCGCCCAACAAAACGGCATAAACTGCCTGCTGCTGGCCTCAGAAGCAGCCGCCATGGGTAAGTACAAATTCTCCGGTGTGATTGAGCCTGATATCCCCGTGATCTGGCGTGGATGGATGCTCAATGAGGATGAATATCGTCAGCTGGCTCGTGCCGTGGAAACGCGNCACCTGAAACCGTGCTGACGACACCGGATGCGGATTTTGACACGCTGACCCGCCAGTTGCAGTGGCCCGCGTACTTTGTGAAGGATTACGTCAAATCGCTAACGACTTCCCGCGGCTCGGTGGCGAAAAACGCCGATGAAATTCGCGAGGTGCTGAAACTGATCGCCCACTACCGTGGCACCATTGAAGGCGGCGTGAGTGTGCGGCGTTTTGAAAGCTTCGTGTTGGATACTGAGCGTCGGTACTTTGTGCTCAACGGTAAGGTATTTTCAGCGGACGATGTTGTGCCTGAACAGGTTGAAGCCATTGCCCGCTGCGTGAACACACCGTTTTACTCGATAGACGTAGTGAAGAATACCGATGGCGAACTACGGCTGGTTGAGATTGGCGACGGACAGGTGTCGGACGTTAAAGAATGGGATATCGAAAAATTCGTCGCGATGTTCGGCTAAACAGAAAAAATCCCCGCACTCGATATGAATGCGGGGATTTTGCACAGAACCGGCGTTACTTAATCCCTTCTGCGCCCTCTTTTTTCGCTTCCAGTTTTTCGATATCACGATACCAGCGCGGGTGGTGTTTTTTCGCCCAGCGGCGGCTCACCTTCCCTTCAATCATGCCTTTAATCGATCCTTTCACCCAGAATGCCATGTAGATATGGATCAGAATGGCGTGAATCAAAATAATGGCTGCGGTCGCGTGGATCAGCAGACTGTAGCGAATCACCTGCATCGGGAAATAGTCGGCAAAGTACGGACGCCAGATAATAATGCCAGTGACCAGTAGTACGAAAATCATGCTCATGATTGACCAGAACATCATCTTTTGCCCGGCGTTGTATTTACCGACATCCGCCACTTTGTGCTCGTTGCCTTTCAGGACTTCGACAATCCCTTTCAGCCACGGAATATCCTTTTTGTCCGGGATATTGTGATGAACGAAGCGCACAAACATAAACATCAGCGCAAAGAAGATCACCACGCCGAAGAAAGGATGCAGAATGCGCCCCATCTGCGGCGTCCCGAAGGTTTCCGTCAGCCACTGCAGGGTCGGGAAGAAAAACGAAATCCCCGACAACGACACCAGAAAGAAGCAGATGACCACCGTCCAGTGACAGGCGCGGTCAATAAATTTTGTCCGCACAATCATTTTCGATTTATTCATCATGGCCTTCCTCGTCGTCGTCCACTTCCTTGTTGGGACCAATACCGATGTAGTGGTAAATCAGCCCGGCGAAAGTAGCGATAAAGCCCGCGGCAGCCAGCGGTTTCAGCGCCCCTTTCCACAGCGTGATACTGGTATCAATCTTCGGCTCTTTTGGCAGATTGTGGTACAGCCCGGGTTCGTCGGCATGATGCAGAACGTACATCACGTGTGTGCCGCCAACGCCTTCCGGGTTGTAGATCCCCGCCTGCGGATAACCGCGCGCTTTCAGCTTATCCACCCGCGCCTGGGCCACGTCCAGCATCTCTTTTTTGGTGCCGAAGTGAATCGCGCCCGTCGGACAGGTCTTCACGCACGCCGGCTCCTGACCCATGCTGACACGGTCAACGCACAGCGTGCATTTGTAGACGCGGTTGTCCTCTTTACTGAGACGCGGAACGTTGAACGGACAGCCTGCGATACAGTAGCCGCAGCCGATGCAGTTTTCCTGCTGGAAATCGACGATACCGTTGGCGTACTGAATAATCGCCCCCGCGGACGGGCACGCCTTCAGACAGCCCGGATCCTCGCAGTGCATACAGCCGTCTTTGCGGATCAACCACTCCAGCTTGCCGTTCTGTTCAGTTTCGCTAAAACGCATCACCGTCCAGGATTTGGCGCTCAGATCGGCGGGGTTGTCGTACACCCCGACGCAGTGCCCTACCTCATCGCGGATATCATTCCACTCTGAACAGGCCACCTGGCAGGCTTTGCAACCCACGCAGGAGGAGACATCGATAAGCTTCGCCACTTCCTCTTTGTAATCACGCGCGCGCGGGGCGGGCGTGACTGGATTGGTGGCGGAGCGCTTGATAATGTCCTGTGTTTCCATTGACATAAGTTCGCTCCTTTACGCCTTCTCGATGTTGACCAGAAACGCTTTGTACTCCGGCGTTTGCGAGTTGGAATCGCCGACGTTCGGCGTCAGGGTATTGGCGAGATAACCTTTCTGCGTTACCCCTTCAAAGCCCCAGTGCAGCGGGATCCCGATGGTTTCCACCTGCTGACCGTGCACGTTCAGTGCCTGCAAACGACGCGTAACCACCGCAACCGCACGAATAAAGCCGCGCTTGCTGCTGACCTTCACGCTGTCGCCGTTGGCGATGCCTTTTGACTTCGCCAGCGTTTCGCTGATTTCAACAAACTGCTGCGGCTGGGCAATCGCGTTCAGGCGCGCGTGTTTGGTCCAGGTGTGGAAGTGCTCGGTCAGACGATACGTGGTGCCGACATACGGGAATTTGTCTTTCTTACCCATACGCTGCGCGTCTTCGTCATACAACCGCACCACCGGACTGGAGATCACGTTCGGGTGCAGCGGGTTGGTGCCCAGCGGCGTTTCCATCGGCTCGTAGTGTTCCGGGAACGGACCTTCTGCCAGCTTGTCGAGTGCAAACAGACGCCCCAGACCTTCCGGCTGCATGATGAACGGCCCGGTGGCACTGCCCGGTGCGGCGGTGTTGAAGTCAGGAATGTCGTTCCCGCTCCACTTCGCGCCATCCCACTGGATCAGCATCCGTTTCGGATCCCACGGTTTACCCTGCGGATCCGCCGACGCACGGTTGTACAGCACGCGACGGTTCAGCGGCCACGCCCATGCCCAGCCCAGCGTATTGCCAAGGCCGGATGGATCGGCGTTGTCGCGGTTAGCCATCTGGTTGCCCTTCTCGGTCCAGCTGCCGGTGTAGATCCAGCATGACGACGACGTGGTGCCATCGTCACGCAGCAGCGCAAAGCTGCTCAGCAGCTCGCCCTTCTTCGCCACCAGCACGCCATTCGCGTCAAAGAGATCCGCCAGCGCATAGCCGTTGTTCTCTTTCGCCACTTCGTCCGATTCCGGGTGATCCGGCTGTTTGTACGCCCAGCGCATTTTCAGCAGCGGTTCTGCGCCTTTTCCACCCTCGTTACGGTACATATCCCGCAGACGATGGAAGAGTCCGGCCAGAATTTCACCGTCGTTACGCGCTTCTCCAGGTGCTTCGCCGCCCTTCCAGTGCCACTGCAACCAGCGACCGGAGTTGGCAATAGAACCGTCTTCTTCCGCAAAGCAGGTCGACGGCAGGCGGAACACTTCGGTCTGAATGGACGCGGTATCAACGTCATTCATCTCGCCGTGGTTCTGCCAGAAGTTGGAGGTTTCCGTTACCAGCGGATCGATAACCACCATGTACTTCAGCTTACTCAGGCTGCGCACCACTTTGTTTTTGTCCGGGAATGAGGCCACCGGGTTGAAGCCCTGGCAGATGTAGCCGTTGACTTCGCCTTTGTCCATCTTGTTGAAATACTTGATGACATCCCAGGCCTGATCCCATTTCGGCAACCAGTCGTACCCCCAGTTATTGTCCTTCTGCGCCGCGTCGCCGTAGAACGATTTCATCAGGCTGACGAAGAACTTCGGATAGTTGCTCCAGTAGTTCACCTGTTCAGCCAGCATCGCTTTCGGCGTGTTGGCCGTCAGATAGCTTTGCAGATCGGTGTGCTTCTCTGACGGCAGCGTCAGATAGCCCGGCAGACTGGTCGACAGCAGCCCCAGATCCGTTAAGCCCTGAATGTTGGAGTGACCGCGCAGCGCGTTCACGCCGCCGCCCGCCATGCCCATGTTGCCGAGCAGCAACTGGATCATCGCCATGGTGCGGATGTTCTGCGCCCCGACGGTGTGCTGCGTCCAGCCCAGCGCATACAGGAAGGTGGTGGTTCTGTCCGCCGCGCTGGTAGACGCCAGCACCTCGCATACCCGCAAGAAATCCGCTTTCGGCGTGCCGCAGATGTTTTCCACCACGTCCGGCGTATAGCGGGAAACATGCTGTTTCAGCAACTGCCATACACAGCGCGGATGAGTCAGCGAATCATCACGTTTCGCCATACCGTTTTCGTCGAGCTGATAGCTCCAGGAGGATTTATCGTACTGGCGTTTTTCTGCGTCATAGCCGCTGAACAGCCCGTCGTCAAAGGCGTAATCCTCCCGCACCAGCAGCGCGGCGTTGGTATAGTGCTTAACGTATTCAGCGTTAATTTTGTTGTTTTCGATCAGATACAGCAGCACGCCCGACAGGAACGTAATGTCGGTACCGGAACGAATCGGCGCGTAAATATCGGCCACCGAGGCCGTACGGGTAAAGCGTGGATCGACAACGATCAACGTCGCATCGTTGTTATTTTTCGCTTCCATCGCCCAGCGGAAACCCACCGGATGCGCTTCAGCGGCGTTTCCGCCCATTACCATCACGACGTTGGCGTTTTTGATATCCACCCAGTGGTTGGTCATCGCACCGCGACCAAATGTTGGAGCAAGACTTGCTACCGTTGGTCCGTGTCAGACGCGTGCCTGGTTGTCTACCGCCAGCATGCCGAGAGAACGCACAAACTTCTGCGTCAGCATACCGGTCTCATTGCTCGCCGCAGAGGCGCACAGCATACCGGTGGAAAGCCAGCGGTTCACCGTTACGCCGAGATCGTTCTTCTCAATAAAGTTGGCATCGCGGTCCGCTTTCATCAGCGTCGCGATACGGTTGAACGCGTCATCCCAGGAGATGCGCTGCCATTTGTCCGAACCCGGCGCGCGATACTCTGGGTAACGCAGGCGATTTTCACTGTGGACGTAGTCCAGCAGCCCGGCGCCTTTTGGACACAGCGCTCCCCGGCTGACCGGATGATCGGAGTCTCCTTCGATATGGTAAATCGATTCTCTGGTGTTTTTCGCACCATCCCCAAGGCTATACATCAAAAGCCCACAACCTACGGAGCAATATGTGCAGGTATTACGAACTTCTTTAGCGCGCATTAATTTATAATTTCGCGCCTGAGCCAGCGCCATTTTGGGTGCAAAACCCAGCGCCGCTACCGTCGTCCCGGCCATACCGCCCGCGCAGATTTTAAAAAACTGTCTGCGGTTGACGTCCATTGTTTTCCTCGTTATTGATGGAGTGACTTCACCGGGAAAAGTAACAGCGCGGGTGTGGTTTTTTTTGCGGCAAATCAATAACCATTCTTTATGCCCACTAAATAGTTTAGTTTGTTGATTCCCGCTACTCACTTGGGAGTAGTTTCTGGAAATTTTAATCCAGTAAGTGGCAAAAAAGTGTTATAAATTCCGGTGTTAGTATTTAAGGGAAATAAAGAAAAAAAGATGACGACACAACGCGCAACATTAATTGGCCTGATTGCCATCATTCTCTGGAGCACTATGGTCGGGTTAATTCGTGGCGTCAGCGAGGGGCTTGGTCCTGTCGCCGGTGCGGCGATGATCTACTCCCTGAGTGGGCTGTTACTGGTTTTCACCGTCGGGATCCCGAAAATTCGCCAGTTCTCTGCGCGCTATCTGCTGGCCGGTTGTATTCTGTTCGTCAGTTATGAAATTTGTCTCGCGCTGTCGCTCGGCTATGCCGCGACGCGTCAGCAGGCGATTGAAGTTGGCATGGTGAATTATCTCTGGCCGAGCCTGACGATTCTGTTTGCTATTTTATTCAACGGTCAGAAATCCACGCTGTGGGTTATTCCGGGGTTAATTCTGGCGCTGCTTGGTGTCAGTTGGGTGCTCGGCGGCGATCGGGGGCTGAATATCAATGAAATTATCAGCAATATTATTTCCAGCCCGCTGAGCTATATTCTCGCCTTTATTGGCGCGTTTATCTGGGCCGCCTACTGTACTGTCACCGCGCGCTATGCGAAGGGTAAAAACGGCATCACCTTTTTTGTGTTACTGACCGGGCTCAGCCTGTGGGTTCACTATTTTCTTACCGACCAGCCGCCGATGCATTTTAGCTGGCCAGTCACTATTAAACTGCTGATGTGTGCCCTGTCATTAGGATTTGCCTATGCGGCGTGGAATATCGGTATTCTGCATGGCAACGTCAGTTTGTTAGCGGTTGGCTCCTATTTCACCCCGGTGCTCTCTTCCGCGCTGGCGTCATTTTTACTCAGCGCGCCGCTGTCATGGTCTTTCTGGCAGGGTGCCGGCATGGTGTGCATCGGCTCCCTGCTCTGCTGGTACGCGACGCGGAAATAACTCACTCTGCCGTACGGGTCGCTTTCGACAGACCAAACCAGATCCCCACTGCCAGCACCAGCAGCATGGTGCCGGCACTGAACAGCGCCACGCTGTGCNNGTAATAAACGCCTTTTTAGCCGCGGCTATCAGCGCATCCGCCACCGACGACGGCAGGTTCAACGCCACCTGCATGGCTTCCCCAATTGACGACGCGGCCTGCGTCGCCGTGGCACCGTCCAGCCCGTTCGGCAGTACGATGGAATCGTGGTAGCTGCGGGTCAGGATCAAACCAAACAGCGCGATGCCCAGCCCCGCGCCCAGTTCGTAGGCCATGGTTTCAATCGCCCCGGCTGCAGCGGCTTTCTCTTTTGGCGCAGCCGCCATGATTGCTGCCGTCGAGGCCAGCAATGCGCTGGCGGCGCTGAAACCCAGCAGCGTCATTAAGACCCACGCCTGCCGCTGTTGGGTACTGAAATCGGTCAGCGACAGGCCGAGAAAGCTCAGGGCACTCATCGCCATGCCTGCCGTTGCTACCCGCCGCAGGCCAAAACGGGAGACCAGCATCCCGGCCAACGGGCCGCTGAAACCGCTGGCGAGCATCACCGGCAGCATAAACATCCCGGCCTCAAACGGCGTTTTGCCATGCACAAACTGCAGTTCCTGTGCCATCAGCAATTCGAAGCCAACCAGCGTGATCATAGAGGTCATCGCCATCATCACCCCGCTCAGGATAATCGGGTGCATAAACAGCCGCATGTCGATCATCGGCGTACGGGTCGCGAGCTGAATACGCACAAACCTCACCAGCAATGCCGCGCCTGTCGTCAGGATCAGGCCAATCAGCCATATCGCCTGTTGCCCTTTCAGCGCCGTTTTCGCGCTGTAAACCAGCATCAGGATCGCGACGATCAACATCAGTGCCTGACCGATGTGCATCGGCTGTTCGCGACGCCCCTTCTGTGGCGGCACCACCCGCCAGCCGAGCACCATCACCACCAGCACAATCGGCACGTTGATCAGA
>NZ_JNGH01000069.1 GCF_001188485.1 Trabulsiella odontotermitis | reverse complement strand
TCACCGCTGGTCGCTGCCGGTCACCCTGCTCGCTACCCCGGCGCTACTGCTGTTCGCCGATATTCTCGGTCGTCTGCTGGTGCCCGGTGAACTGCGGGTATCGGTGGTCAGCGCCTTTATTGGCGCACCGGTGCTGATCTGGCTGGTGCGTCGTCAGCCGACGGGAGGTGCGCGATGATCGCCCCGTCCCGTCGGTTAGTGTTCAGTTGTCTGCTGCTGGTCGCC
>NZ_JNGH01000068.1 GCF_001188485.1 Trabulsiella odontotermitis | reverse complement strand
TGCCGCCGTCGCCGTGCCGCTGCTGTGGAAACAGAACGCCCCGGCCGCCGAACCGGCGCCAGTGGTCGCGCAAGCGCCTGCGCCCGCCGATTTACCGAAGCTCACCGCCGGACTGCCGTTGCACCAGGCGGATGTGGTCAAAGCCAAAGAAGAGAAAGTGGAAGAGAAAACCAAACCTGCTGATGAGCCTGTGGTGATCGCCGCCATCCCGAAAGANAGCGGGCACGACAAAATTCCTTAACGGCAGCTGGCGCGTTCTGGTGGATATCAAAGATCCGACCGGCAAAGCGCCCTCGCTGCGTTATCAGATCCAGAACAACAAAGGCACCGCGCGCGTGGTGCACGGCAGCAATATTGTCTGCCGCGTGGAGATTTTCTCCGGCCTGCACCAGAACGGCGAGTTGATGATTAAGAGCCGTGGTGCCGCCCGCTGCGCGGATGGCTCCCGTTACCCGATGCCGGAAATTTCCTGCAAAGCCGGCACCAGCGATGTGGCGCAATGTACCGGCCGCTACGATGCGAAAACCATCGTCCCGCTGACGCTCAAGAAAACAGGGGCCTGATGTTATGCTGGTTACTCTTTGCGATTACAAACAGAGCGTCACGCTGATTGCCAACAGCGGTGTGCAGTTTCTGGATTTTGGCCTGACGCCGCAGGAATCGCTCCACAGCGGGCGTTTCGTGCGGAAAACCGCCAACGGCCCGCTGCTGCGTCTCGATTACGACCTGGTTAACGGTCGCTACACGCTGCCTGCCCGTCAGGGTGAACAGGCGGAAGTGGTGAAGCCGGAAAGCACGCTGACGCTGGAGCAGTCGCTGGCTATCCTCGACGGGATCTGGCTGCCGCTGCCCTTCTTCCGCTTTAATCCGCCACGGACCTTTGTTGAAGGGCCGGATAACTGGGCACGGGTGCAAATCCGTAAGTTGAGCCAGCCGGACAGCGCGGGCAACAGCCATCGCGTGACGCTGGCGTTTGACAGCCAGCTTAGCGGTAACAGCCCGGCGTCGCTGGCACCGGTGGAAAACGATATTCTCAACGGCACCCGCTTTTCGCTGGCGTGGCGTGACGACGAAATTGCCGATTTTCTCGATCAGACCTGGGTCGATGGCTGGCTTCGTGAGGTCTTTAACCAGTACGCCACCCAGCAAAGCCGCGCCGAGCGCGACATCGCCCAGGCGATGCGCAGTTTTGAATATCAGGGTCACTGGCTGAACCTGCTCACCCTGCTCGGCGAACAGCTTTCCATCCCGGAGATCAAAATTGTCACCGCCACGCTGAGCACCCCGGCGATCCCTGTCGACCTGATTCTGGATGTCGGCAACACCCATACCTGCGGCGTGATTATTGAAGATCAGGGCGATGCCAACGATGGCCTGCGCCAGACGGCGGAATTACAGGTCCGTTCGCTGACCGAGCCGCAGTACCTCAACGAGCCGCTGTTCAGCAGCCGTATCGAATTCTGCGAAGCGCGCTTCGGCAAACAACACTGTTCTGTCGAAAGCGGACGTGATGACGCATTCGTCTGGCCATCGATCGTTCGCGTTGGCGACGAAGCGCGCAAACTGGCGATGCAGCGCCTCGGCACTGACGGTTACAGCGGTTTGTCCAGCCCGCGCCGCTATCTGTGGGACGAAACGCCCACCGTGCAGGACTGGCGTTTCAGCCAGATCAACAGCAAAACCCAGCGCGAACCGCTGGCGACCGCCTTCCCATTGATGAACCTGATGAACGACGACGGTCAGCCGCTGTANGTATCCGCTGCCGCCGGAAGACCGTCTGCCGGTGTTTTCGCCGCAGTACAGCCGCAGCACGCTGATGACGCATATGCTGTGTGAATTACTGGCGCAGGCGCTCGGGCAGATCAACAGCGTGGCAACACGCCTGCGGCTCGGTTTTCCGTCGTCGCCGCGTCAGTTGCGCACCATTATTCTGACCCTGCCGTCAGCGATGCCGAAACAGGAGCGCGAGATCTTCCGTCGCCGGATGTTTGAAGCGATTGCCCTGGTGTGGAAATCTCTCGGCTGGCATCCGCAAGATGACGATTTCGCTAATCTGAAGCTGCAAAAAAACAGCGTGGTGCCGGTGCCGCAGATCCAGATGGAATGGGACGAAGCGAGCTGCGGCCAACTGGTGTGGCTGTACAACGAAGCGGTGTCGCATTACAGCGGGCAGACGGAAGCGTTTTTTGCCGCCCTGTCCCGCCCGGATCGCGCGGCGGCACACAATGAGCAGCCAGGCCGCACCCTGCGCGTGGCCTCCGNGACGGCACCGGCAGCAACGTCAAAATCACCCCACATCTGCTGTTCCGCGAAGGGTTTAAAGTGGCCGGTGACGACATCCTGCTGGATGTCATTCAGCGCTGCGTGTTACCGGCGTTGCAGACTCAGTTGCAGAAAAGCGGCATTGCCGATGCGCCAGCGCTGATGGCGACGCTGTTCGGCGATTCCGGGCGGATCGATACCCAGGCAGTGCTGCGCCAGCAAACTACGCTGCAGCTGTTTATGCCCCTCGGCCACGCCATTCTTGCGGCGTGGGAGCGGAGCGACAGCAGCGATCCGCTGGCGGGTCTGTACGCCACCTTTGGCGAACTGCTGAACCAGCAGCCAACGCGCAACGTGATGAACTACATTACCCACGCGGTTGAGCATCAGTTGCCAGGCGGTTCTGCGCCGTTCGAACTGCTCAGCGTGCCGTTACAGGTCAATTTCAACGATCTCCAGCAGGCGATGCTGGCAGGTGAATTCACCATCGCCTCGCCATTGCATGCGGTGTGCGAAGCCATCTCCCATTACCATTGCGACGTGCTGCTGATCACCGGGCGTCCGGGTTGCCTGCCGGGCGTGCAGGCGCTGATCCGTCATCTGCAGCCGGTTCCGGCCAGCCGCATGGTCTGGCTCGATAAATATCATGTGCATGAATGGTATCCGTTCAGCCAGCAGGGCAAAATCGGTAACCCGAAATCCACCGCCGCAGTAGGCGCGATGCTCTGCAGCCTGGCACTCGATCTGCGCCTGCCGCGCTTTAACTTCAAGGCCGCTGACATCGGCGCCTATTCCACCGTGCGCTATCTCGGCGTGCTGGATAACGTGGTAAACACGCTGCGTGACGAGAACGTCTGGTACCCGGACATCGATCTGGACCAGCCTGGCGTGAAGCTCGATTCGCGGCTTAATTTCCCGCTGCGCGGCAACGTCACGCTGGGTTTCCGCCAGCTCGCCAACGCCCGCTGGCCTGCCACCCCACTCTACACCCTGAGCATTAACAGCCCGGAGCTGGCAAAAACCATCGCCGGAGATGGCGTGTTGCATGTTCGCCTGCAACTGAGCGGCGGCAACCGCTATCTGGCTCCTGACGCCTTTGAACTGGCGGACGCCTGGTTGCAGGACGGTACGCCGGTCGCGCCGGANNCGCTGGCCGATCGCCGTCACAGCGGCAGCCACTACTGGATCGATAGCGGGAGCGTTTATCTGAAATGAGTGATTTACAAGCCGTCATCGCGTGGACGGAAGCCACGCGCCTGCACGCCCCCTTACTGAATAACGATGCCGACGCCCTGCTGACGCGACTGCTGGCGCTACAGCATCAGCAGCGCAAACTGGCGTCAGCGCAAAACCAGACGCCGTCCGTTGGTTTGTACGGTCATGCCCTGCAGGCAAAAGCACATTTACTGACGACGCTGTGCAACAGCCCCGCCGGGCGGTTACCCGTTACCGCAGGCAGCAAAAAGCTGGACTGGTTTACGCACATCAATCCCGGTCATAACACCACCCGCATGGCGATCCGCTTCAGTCCGCTGGCCACCGCGCCGGATGAGGCCTTTCCCCTGCGCCTGAAATTGATGAGCGAAGCCGAGCTGGTGCAGTTGTTTATCATGCATGCGTTAGATCAGGACGATATCCGCATGGTCGACAGGGGCGTGATCGCCGCGCGCCTGTCGGGCTGGCAGTCCCTGCGTCAGCCACAGCAGGTGCCGGGCATCGATCGCGAAGCAATCGCCGCCATTGCCCGCTTCTGGCGCGAAAGCGTGCCGGTGTCGCAACAGCAGATGGACGACGATCTGTGGTATCAGTTTGCCTCGCTGCTACCGTCACTGGATCTCAGCGCCCGTGCCAGTGCCTGGTCGCTGCTGTGGGGCGAGCAACAGACGTTGACCCAACAGTGGCTGAGTCTGGCACATACGCTGCACCAGACCGGTAGCGCCCGCGACGTCGCCGCGCCGCTGAGTCTGCTGGTTGACAGCTTTGCCCTGCCGACAGAAGGTTTCCTGACACCCGACATTGAGGTGGAAGGCGACGTGGTGGTGCACCCGCTGCACAACGGCCGTTTGCAGAACGCCATCAGTCTGCCGATCGCCACACTGGCGCTGTTGAGCCTTGAACTGGTACTGCCGGTCGAAAAAGGCCTGCTGGATAACGTCGAGATCGTGGATATCCCGGCGGTCGCGCAGTCGTCCGGCGCGCCGCTCTGGCAAAGTAAATGCCGCTGGCTGCTGGAAAGCTATCGTCAGGTTTCCAGCCGGACATTTTGCTGGTGTGCAACGCCACCGTGCAGCGCGCGCAGACACCTGCCGTTGCCCGTTCGCTGATGCAATGGGTGGACGACACGCAGCCGGTGCAGGAAAGCGCTCTGCCGGGACTGGTGTGGGCGATTACCCCGCACGATCACCGTTTCACCCTGAAACAGAATCTCGATGAAGGCGTTCAGCAACTGATCAAAAAACCCGGTCAACGNNCCCGCCATGCAGCAGCAGGCACAATCGCTGGTTCGCCAGCTACAGTCACGCGCCGCCACGCTGGGGGAATTAATCGAAGGATTGCTACCCGCCCAGCGCGCCTTTGACCTGCTCTGCCAGACACAGCAGCCGCGGGAAGAGAAAGTGGCCGGGTTATTCAGCGAAAGCGTGGATCTGTTCGCGCAGCCGGAAGATCAATCCCGTGCGGTCAGCCGGGAGCAGGATACCGGCACGCTGGCGCACGAGTTGTGGATCAAACATTTGCATCAGTGGAGTCGTCGTGCCGATATTGCCGCCCATGCANACAGCTGGCGGAATGTCTGATCGTCACCAGCTATCGGCTGCAACTGCCGGCAAAACTGCAGCAGGTGATGCGCAGTGAAAACCCCAGTGCCGCCCAGCTGCGCGCCACTATCGGCAATTTTATCGCCTGGTTTGATTATGCCGCCCTGCCTGCAGAGGCCCGTCCGGCGAGCCGCATAGCCAAAGGCAGCGCCATCTTTGAACTGAAATCACCGGATACCAGCGCGCGTCTGACGCAGCTCGGTGAACAGCCGGTTCACGCGGCGACGCGTTATGTGTATGACTGGCTGGTGGCGCTTTACAGTCGGGCGACGGAAAACGCCGGCTGGCTGCATCCGCAGGAGATCACTGCTGACGCGCGTCGTCAGCTACAGAAGCATTTGCAGTAATGCGAGTTCACAGGGACGTGAGCCTTGCATCAATACTCAGAACAGCGACAGCAGGAGCGCCACCGGGAAACTAAACGGCCAGGTTACACCAACAAGGAGGGAAGCCATCAGGCGGATGCACCAGCGCTCTTTCGTCAGGAACCAGGTGATCACTGAGCAGATCACGGCCATCACGACATAGAACACCAGCATTTTTTGATACAACGTCATTGAGAAGCCCATTCCGTGGAGAAAAACCGGGCGCACTATGACTCTTTTTATGACCCCCATCAAGATCTCAGCGCAAGAATACGAAAATTTCTTGCCAGCGCTGAATTTTAGAAATCTAAGCTTTTGTCCGATTGCGCTTAGTCACTTCGCCGACTATACCATTAGAGGTTAATTCAACGAGGTGGCGTTATGGACGTTTCCAGCAAAACCGTAGTGATTATTAATGTCATGGCTGCGTTGCTGTTAGTGAGTCTCTTATGATTCCGACGCACCACTACACCCTTAATGCCTGGCCGTCGGTGGTGAAAGGCATGGGGGCGCGCACCAATATCAGTGAAAACGAACTGGATATTTTGAGCCGTTATTTCCAGTACAACGCGAAAGACATCAAAGAATAAACGAGAACACCAGGAGCTACTATGAGACTCACAAGACGCGACTTTATTAAAACGGCCGGAGCAGCAACAGGTACGCTGGCGATTACGTCTGCGATCCCGATGCCCGCCTGGGCGGAAGGCCCGGCTGGCGGCGCTATTCTGACCGCCGGGCGTTGGGGTGCCATGTATGTTGAGGTCAAGGACGGAAAAATCGTTTCCTCAAAAGGCGCACTGCCAAAAACCGTCCCTAACTCATTACAACAAACCGCACCGGATCAGGTTCACACGACCGCACGCATCAAATATCCGATGGTGCGTAAAAGCTATCTGGAAAATCCCGGCAAAGCCGACGGTAAACGCGGTAACGATCCGTTCGTACGCGTGAGCTGGGATCAGGCCCTGAAGCTCATTCATNTGCTACAGCGTTATATGAGCATGGCGGGCGGCTACGCCGGGCACACCGGCGACTACTCCACCGGCGCGGCGCAGGTGATCCTCCCTTACGTGCTGGGATCGGTTGAAGTGTACGAGCAGCCCACCACGTGGCCAATGATCCTCGAACACAGCCAGGTCGTGGTGTTGTGGGGCATGAACCCGCTCAACACACTGAAAATCGCCTGGAGCAGCACCGACGAGCAAGGGCTGGAATATTTCCATCTGCTGAAAAAATCGGGCAAGAGCGTGATTGCCATTGACCCGATGCGTTCGGAAACCATTGAATTCTTTGGCGACAGCGCGACGTGGATTGCGCCAAACATGGGCACCGACGTGGCCATGATGCTGGGTATTGCCCATACGCTGGTGAAAAAAGGTCTGCACGACAAAACCTTCCTCGACAAATACACCACCGGCTACCCGCAGTTCGAAGAGTATCTGCTCGGTAAAACCGACAAGGTGGAGAAAACCGCCGCGTGGGCCGCAGATATCAGCGGCGTGCCTGCTGAGCAAATTGAGAAACTGGCCGNGGCGTCCTCCCCGCCATTTCCGCGCAAATCGCGGGCGGCTCGTCCGCTGGCAACGACTGGGCGGTGTCCGATGCCGTCACCAGCATTCCGGTGGCGCGTATCGTCGAAGCGCTGGAAAACCCTGGCGGCAAATATCAGCACAACGGTAAAGAGCAGACCTTCCCGGATATCAAAATGATCTGGTGGGCCGGCGGCGGCAACTTCACCCATCACCAGGACACTAACCGTCTGATCAAGGCCTGGCAAAAACCAGAGCTGGTGGTTATTTCTGAAAGCTACTGGACGGCGGCGGCGAAACACGCAGACATCGTTCTGCCAATCACCACCTCGTTTGAGCGTAACGACCTGACCATGACCGGTGACTACAGTAACCAGCACCTGGTGCCGATGAAGCAGGCCGTGCCGCCGCAGTTTGAATCACGCAACGACTTCGACGTCTTTGCCGATCTTGCCGAAATGCTCAAAGCAGGCGGTAAAGCGGTCTACACCGAAGGCAAAGACGAGATGGGCTGGCTGAAGCAGTTCTACGACGAAGCGCAAAAAGCCGGTCGTGCGCAGCGCGTGGCGATGCCGCAGTTCAACGCGTTCTGGCAGCAGAATAAGCTGATCGAAATGCGTAAGAACGAGAAAAACGAGAAGTACGTGCGCTACGCCGAGTTCCGCAGCGATCCGGTAATGAACGCCCTCGGTACGCCAAGCGGCAAAATTGAGATCTACTCGAAAACCATCGAAGGTTTCAATTACAAGGACTGTCCGCCGCACGCTACATGGCTGGCTCCTGATGAGTGGAAAGGTTCCGCGGATAAGGATCAGCTGCAACTGCTGACCGCCCACCCGGCGCACCGTCTGCACAGTCAACTGAACTATGCGGCACTGCGTAAAGAGTATGCAGTTGCTGACCGCGAGCCGGTGACCATTCACCCGGAAGATGCGAAAGCTCGCGGCATTGCCGATGGTGATCTGGTCCGCGTCTGGAACGCGCGTGGACAGGTACTGGTGGGTGCCCGCGTCAGCGACGGCATTAAACAAGGCGTGATTTGTATCCATGAAGGCGCCTGGCCGGATATCGAAAACGGGATCTGTAAAAATGGCGGCGCTAACGTACTGACGGCGGATATTCCGACATCACGCCTGGCAAACGGCTGCGCGGGTAACACCTCGCTGGTGTACGCTGAGAAATATAAAGGCGAAGCACCGAAGCTGACCGCGTTTGAAGAACCGCCGATTGTCACGGCATAATATCAACCCTGGCGCCTGCCTCTGCAGGCGCTATTTTTTTATCAATTCGCGAATCAACGCGCCCAGCACCTTCACCGCGTTTTCCTCACGCTCGTCCCAGCCCCAGGCGGTATTAAAGCGAAAGAATGACGCCCAACTGTTAGTGGTGGAAAACATTTTGCCCGGCGCAATGCTGATGTGCTGCGCCAGCGCTTTCGCGCTCAGCTCACCGGCGTCCACACCCACAGGCAATTCCAGCCACAAGAAATAACCGCTGTCGTTATGGTGGATCTTCACCTCGGCGGGCAGATGCCGCAACAGCGACTGCCAGGCCAGCTGTTTTCGTTCGGCGAGCTGACGACGCAGGCGGCGCAGATGAGCGTCATAGCGTTTAGTGGCTAAGTAATCCACCAGCGCCAGCTGCATCGGCGAACTGGTGGACAGCGTGCTCATCAGTTGCAAATGCTGAATGCGGCGCGCGTGTTTGCCCGCCGCCACCCAGCCAATGCGAAACCCCGGCACCAGGCATTTCGAAAACGAGCTACAGTGCAGCGTCATATCGTCGCGATCCCAGGCCTTGGCCGGGAGCGGTTTTTCGCGGCCGAAATAGAGTTCGCTGTAGACGTCGTCTTCAATCAGCATCACGTTATGCGTCGTCAGCAGCGCCACCAGTTGCGCTTTCTTTTCCGGCGAGAGCGTGAAACCGAGCGGGTTCTGGCTGTTGGTCATCAGCCAGCAGGCTTTGACCGGGTAGTCCCGCAACGCCTGCGCCAGCGCATCCATATCGATCCCCTCTTTCACATCTGACGCGACAGACAGCGCTTTCAGCTTCAGACGTTCCAGCGCCTGCAACGCGCCGTAAAAACAGGGGTTCTCGACGATCACCCAGTCACCCGGCTCGGTAACGGCCTGCAGGCTGAGATTCAACGCCTCCAGCGCACCTGCGGTGATCACAATCTCATCCGGCGAAATGTTCATCCCCTGCAGCGCGTAACGACGGGCAATAGCGTGACGCAGTTCAGCATTTCCCGGCGGCAGGTTTTCAATCACGCTCATCGCCGTGGCGGTTTTACTCACCTGTGCCAGCGAGCGGTTGAGCTGCTGCAAAGGGAAAAGCCGGGGATCGGGAAACGCCGAAGCAAACGGCAGCACGGCCGCATCACGGCTCGCCTGCAGGACTTCAAAAATATAGGTGTTGATGTCGACGGATTCATCGCGCATCACCTGCTCCGGCGGCATCGCTGGCGTCTGGCGAACCGGGCGTGGTGCCACATAATATCCCGACTGTGGCCGGGCGATAATCCGCCCCTGGCTTTCCAGTAACTGGTAGGCGTGCCCGACGGTCATAAAACTCATACCGCTGCTCACCACCTGCTCACGCAGCGACGGCAAACGATCGCCAGGCTCCCACACACCGAGCGCAATCTGTTCGGTGATTTGCTGCGCGAGACGCTGGTATTTTTTCATGACGGGATTCCTGCGAGAGATTTCTCACCATCTTATAACAGACAGGAAATTTTAGCAGTTTTGCAGAACTGTTATTGTCAGGAGGTTAAAAAGCGGGATTGTAACACCTGCGCTGGGTTGTTCTGAAAGCGGTGCAAAACCCAGGTACAGAAGAATATCAACTGCACCTATCATTTTCGTAAAAGGAGTATCATTATGTTATGCGTTATTGCCTGCACTCGGACAATAAATTTGAAATAAAATAATAGAGATAGAGTGGATTCCTTTTTAAGGAACGAGAAAGGACGGAGATTAAGGATGAGTAAAAGAAATGATATCGTTGATGGCCGCCTTAGTGATCTTAAATACGGCCTTATTTATACCGAAGTCCTCGGATGGATTGATCTCGGTCACGCTCAAGGTACCGATATAAGAACGCTGTTGCACAATATATAGCGTTAAAGGGAGAACATTGCCCTATGCGTAATTCACTTAAAATGTTCGGCGGCGTAACCATCGTTGTTGCCGTGATACTCGCCTGCTCCTGGCCATGGATTAAAATGGAGCTTGCGGAAAGTGCTCATTATTCTGAGCAGGATAAGCGGGAATATGATTTTTATACGCCTGATGTACTGAAAAAAATGCCTCGAATTTCTGATCGGTATGCCTTTGATTTTACAAATATCATCGGGCCAGCAAGGCATGTATATGCTTTGAAATTTTACGATACAAGTGACACCAGTAAAATAGAAGCGTATCTGGCATCTATAGGTTACAAGCAGATTAAATGTGATTTTGAGACAATGTGCTGGCAAGGTACAGATCCTCAGGAATCCATTTATGTAAATACGATGAAAGGTGATGATATGGTCATCGTGCAGATCGCCTATGACTTCACATAACTCTTTTTGAAGTCGTTAATAAAACAGCCTGCGCGAAGTGAGCTCAGGCTTTTTTTTCATGAATTACAGCTGTCAAACTGTTATCAATTAATATCACTGTACTGTTTCTGCTTTTGCGTCGCCGAAAATCATAAAATTGCGCTGAATCAATTTGCTATGCGGAGTTCTGCATGTTCGGTCTTGATGCATTCCATCTGGCAAGGATCCAGTTTGCGTTTACGGTCTCCTTCCATATTATTTTCCCCGCCATCACCATCGGCCTTGCCAGCTATCTGGCGGTACTCGAGGGGTTGTGGCTAAAAACAAAAAATCCGGTGTGGCGGTCGCTGTACCATTTCTGGTCGAAAATCTTTGCCGTTAACTTCGGTATGGGCGTGGTGTCGGGTCTGGTAATGGCCTGGCAGTTCGGCACTAACTGGAGCGGATTTTCGCAGTTTGCGGGCAGCATTACCGGCCCGCTGCTGACCTATGAAGTGCTGACGGCGTTTTTCCTCGAAGCCGGTTTTCTCGGCGTGATGCTGTTTGGCTGGAAAAAGGTCGGGCCGGGATTACACTTTTTCGCCACCTGTATGGTGGCGTTGGGCACCATTATTTCCACCTTCTGGATCCTCGCCTCCAACAGCTGGANGGTGGTGTTTAACCCGTCGTTCCCGTACCGACTGCTGCATATGACCACGGCGGCGTTTCTCAGCAGCGCGCTGTTTGTGGGCGCGTCGGCGGCCTGGCATCTGTTGCGCGGCAACAATACCCCCGCGATCCGCGCGATGTTTTCCATGGCGCTGTGGATGACGCTGATCGTCGCGCCGCTACAGGCGCTGATTGGCGATATGCACGGTCTGAATACGCTTGAGCATCAGCCAGCGAAAATCGCCGCTATCGAAGGCCACTGGGAAAACGTGCCCGGTGAGCCGACGCCGCTATTGCTGTTTGGCTGGCCAGATATGGCGCAGGAGCGCACCCGTTACGGGCTGGAGATCCCCGCGCTCGGCAGCCTGATCCTCACCCACAGTCTGGATAAGCAGGTCCCGGCACTGAAAGCATTTCCGCCGGAAGATCGGCCGAACTCCACCATCGTGTTCTGGTCGTTCCGCCTTATGGCCGGGCTTGGCATGTTGATGATCCTGCTCGGCATCGCGGCGTTGTGGTTACGCAAAAAACAGCGGTTGTATGTCTCGCGTCCGTTCCTGCGCTTTGCGCTGTGGATGGGGCCGTCGGGACTTATCGCCACCCCCCCCCCGCCGATGCGGTCTCTGCGCACGGCGATCTGCAGATGAGCATCAGCCTGCTCGCCTTCATTGTGGTCTACAGCGCCGTGTTTGGCGTCGGCTACAGCTACATGATCCGCCTGATCCGCAAAGGGCCGCAGGATGATGACCCGGAGACGTCGGGAACCCCGGCTCGCCCGCTCTCCGCCGCCGTTGAACCTTTTCCTGCTGAGGAGCACCGCTGATGGGTATCGATCTTTCTGTTATCTGGTTTGTGATCATCGTTTTCGCCACCCTGATGTATATCGTGATGGACGGGTTTGATCTCGGCATCGGCGTACTTTTCCCGCTGACGCGCGACCCGGACGACCGTGATGTGATGGTGAACAGTGTTGCGCCGGTTTGGGATGGCAATGAAACCTGGCTGGTGCTCGGCGGTGCCGGACTGTTCGGTGCATTTCCGCTGGCCTACGCGGTGATCGTCGACGCACTGACCATCCCACTGACGCTGATGCTCATCGGCCTGATCTTTCGTGGTGTCGCCTTTGAGTTTCGCTTTAAAGCCACGCCGTCACACCGCCCGTTCTGGGATAACGCGTTTATCGGCGGCTCCCTGCTCGCCACTTTCTGTCAGGGCATCGTGGTTGGTGCTGTGTTGAACGGTTTTCCGGTTGCCGGGCGCGCCTACAGCGGCGGCCCGCTTGACTGGCTGACGCCATTTACCCTGTTCTGCGGCGTGGGGCTGGTCATTGCTTACGCGCTGCTGGGCGCGACGTGGCTGGTGATGAAAAGTGAAAACCCGCTGCAGGCGAAAATGCGTTGCGCAGCGAAAAAATTGCTGCTGGTGCTACTGGCGATTATTGCGATTATCAGCCTGTGGACGCCGCTGGCGCACGGCGCGATTGCCGCCCGCTGGTTCAGTCTGCCGAATCTTTTCTTCCTTGCACCCGTGCCGCTACNNTGGCAGGCCGCCGCGCCACCGCAAAGCCAGGGCTTTATGCTGGTCGGCGCGCTGCTGATCATCCCGATTATTCTGGTCTACACCTTCTGGAGCTACTACGTGTTTCGCGGAAAAGTCCAGCATGGGGAGGGTTATCACTGATGCAGCAACCTCTGTTGAAACGGTTGTTCTGGCTGGTCATCATCTGGGGCGGGAGCGTGCTGGCGCTGGCGATCGTCAGCGCGGGGTTTCGTCTGTTGATGACCGCCGCCGGGTTTAAATCCTGAATATCAGGGGGAAATCTCCCCCTGATTTTAGCGTTTAGTTCTTGCGCTTTGGCAACGTTTTCATCAGCTCGTCAGGGCTGACGGACGCGACGATACTGCCCGGATGCGGCATTTTGAGGATATGGTTTTTGATTTTCCCCACCACGTGCATTTCACACGGACGGCAGTCAAAGCGCAGGGTTAATACTTCGTCGCCATGAACCAGCTGCATCGGCGTGGCGCGCCAGCTTTTAATGTTCCCTTTCGCCTGTTTCGGGCACAGATTGAAGGCAAACCGCAGGCAGTGTTTGGTGATCATCACCGGTACGTCGCCCTTCTCTTCATGCGCTTCATAGGCGGCGTCAATCAGCTGTACGCCGTAGCGATGATAAAACTCGCGCGCCTTGTGGTTGTAGACGTTCGCCAGGAAGCTGAGATGGGTTNNCTGATAGCCTGCCAGACGAGCCTCATCGAGTTTTTCCACCGTTTCACGACGCAGCTGATTCAGCAGGCTGTTCGGCACAAACAGAGCGCCCGGCAAGGTGATGCTGACGTCGCGGGCGTAGTACATCGTCTGCCCCAGTTTCGCCACGCCATCATGCAGGCTGTTCATTGCTTTTTCGGCGTTAGTCGCCTCGTCGAAGTTGCCGTCAAGGGTATGCGTGACGCTGACGCCCTCTTCGCTGGTCATCGTCAGAATCAGCTGTTCCTGCCAGCCGCCGAGCGCAATATCCACCGCCACACGACGTTCACTGGAGGTTTTCAGCAGCGCCTGCTGCCAGTTGTGGTCAAGGTTGCGGTTCAGCGCTTCATGCGGACGCACTTTGTGCAGGTCGGCAGGCATTTCGTTCGGCCACACGCGGTAGCGGTTTTCGCCGGTTTTCTCTACCGTGTTGGCGCGGAAACCGACGATGTCGCGTTTGATCATCACGTTAAGCCCGTCGCCGTTCGCCAGCGGTTCCGTCACGGCAACGTCGAGATGATCTTTCGCCACTTTCAGCACTTCGCCAACCGGCAGGCCAATAAACTTCGGCGAATCAAAGGCGCCAATATCGCCTTTGCGGGCATTCACAAAGTAGTCCGTGCTGCCGCGGTGAAACGTTTTGTCGGTGGACGGAATAAAGAAATGTTCCGTGCGCCCGGCGGAAGCGCGTGCCAGATCGCCGCGATCGTCAATAATGGCGTCCAGCATCTGACGATAATGCGCGGTGATGTTTTTCACATAGCTCATGTCTTTATAGCGCCCTTCAATCTTGAACGAGCGCACACCGGCGTCGATCAGCGCGCCGAGGTTGGCGGTCTGATCGTTGTCTTTCATCGACAACAGGTGTTTTTCAAACGACACCACGCGCCCCTGATCGTCTTTTAAGGTATAGGGCAAACGACAGGCCTGCGAGCAGTCGCCACGGTTGGCGCTGCGCCCGGTCTGGGCGTGGGAAATGTAGCACTGGCCGGAATAGGCCACGCACAGCGCGCCGTGAATAAAGAACTCAATGGTGGCGTCGGTCGCCGCATGAATGGCGCTGATTTGCTCAAGATTCAGCTCACGCGCCAGCACGATTTGTGTGAAACCGACATCGGCAAGGAATTTCGCTTTTTCGACGCTGCGGATATCGCACTGGGTGCTGGCGTGCAGTTCGATGGGCGGAATGTCGAGTTCGAGGATCCCCATATCCTGGACGATCAGCGCATCCACGCCGGTCTGATAGAGATCGGTAATCAGCCGCTGCGCGGGTTCCAGTTCATCATCATGAAGAATGGTGTTCAGGGTGACAAACACCTTCGCGCCNGAATCCCGGTCCGCCAATGTAGACGGCGTCCGCGCCATGCAGAATGGCTTCGCGGGCGATCGTCGCGTCACGGGCGGGGCTGAGCAGTTCTAGATGTGGAGTTTGCAGGCGCATACTGTCGTTGTTATCCGTTAGGGTCGAAATGGCGGCTATTGTAGTCAGAACCGTGCCCGGACGAAAACGTTTTCCACCCTTCAGCGCGGTTTTGGCTTTCTGCTCCGCGGATTGTGTTACGACTGCGCCGCCGCGCGTACCTGCGACGGGGTTTTGCCGGTGGCGCTGCGAAAGCGGTTGCTGAAATGGCTGGCAGAGCTGAAGCCGCAGGCCAGCGCGATCCCGGTCAGCGTCATTGTCGAATGGCGCACCAGTTGCTTTGCTTTTTCCATCCGCCGCTGCATCACGTACTGATGTGGCGCCATCTGCATCGACTGACGGAACATGCGCGCGAAGTGATACTCGCTGAGCGCCGCTTCCTGCGCCAGCTCCGCAAGGGTCAGCGGCTGCGAAAGATGTTCTTCGATATACGCNNGCCGCCCCCCGCCACTGGACGCTGGAATAATGCTGGATCAGATGCGTCAGCAACAGCGTGCTGGCGCTGCTGAGCGTCAACTGGTTGGCCTGCTGCTGCCAGTCACAGCCCAGCAGAAACTGGCGATAGACGGCGGTGATTTTGGCGTCATCAGCAAAAATTTTCTCATCCAGCGTCAGCGCCGCCGGGCTGCGATCCCAGATCTTCTCTGCCGTGTCCCGCAGATGCTCATCGGTGCAGTACAGGTGCACAAACGACAGATCGTCGCGAATGTCCCACGTTGTTTCGCCCTCTTTCGGCATCAGGCAAAACCGATCCGGCCCGCCGCCGTTTTTCCAGCCGCCAGGCGTTTTTTGATAGCTCTCGTAGCCGTCGGCCACGTACAGGCTGAGCGTGTGGTGATCGCTTTTCACCGTGATGGTATCGCGCTTATTGAACCACGAGGCCAGCTGAATGCCAGAGTTCAGCGACACCGTATCCCGCAGAATGGCGTTCTGTTTGCACAGCGTTTCAAAGGTACTGTAAGCGTGAGACATGGCAACCGTTGAATCGATAAGTCAGGCCTTCAGTCTATGAAGAGTCCGCCTCCGATGCCAGCATTGTGCACGGTATTCCGCAGAAAAAACCGCAAGAATTTGCAAGTCAGACGCAGCCCGGTGACAGCGCGTTTCCTCATGTTTCGGCACACTGATGGCAGGTTGTCACGTGAGAGAATAAAAATGAACGTTTTATTGTATGCGCTGGTGGTGGTTATCTGGGGAACGACGTGGATTGCCATTTTTCTGCAGCAAGGCCCGGTACCTGCGCCGGTGTCGATCTTCTGGCGTTTTGCCGTCGCCAGCGTCACGATGCTGGTGGTGTTGATTGCAATGCGACGCCTGCGTCGTCTGAGCGTTCATGATCATCTGTTCTGCCTGCTGCAGGGCTGCTGCGTTTTCTGTTTTAACTTCTGGTGTTTTTACACGGCGGCGGCGTACATCAACACCGGTCTGGAATCGGTGATTTTTTCTATGGCGGTACTGTTTAACGCCATCAACAGCTTTCTGTTCTTCCGCCAGCAACCGCCGGGGCGCTTTTATCTGGCGGCGCTGCTGGGGCTGACCGGCATTGTAACGCTGTTCTGGGACGATTTGCTGGCAAGCGGATTTAATACCTCCCTGCTGTTCGGCATTGGCCTGAGCGCGCTTGGCACCTACGGGTTTTCGCTCGGCAACATGCTGAGCCTGCGCCATCAGCGCCGTGGTCTGGAAACGCTGACCACCAATAGCTGGGCAATGCTGTATGGCACGCTGGTGATGGGGGCGATTGCGCTGCTCCGCGGTGACGATTTTACGCCGCAGTGGACGCTGAGCTATATGGGCGCTCTGCTCTATCTGGCGCTGTTAGGATCGGTGGTCGCTTTCGGTGCCTATTTCACGCTGGTTGGGCGCATCGGCGCCAGCAATGCCGCCTACAGCACACTGCTGTTCCCGCTGGTGGCATTGACCATTTCAACTTTCTATGAGGGCTATGTCTGGCATTTGAACGCTGTTTTTGGTCTGGCATTAATTCTGGTGGGGAATCTGGTGATGTTCGCGAAACCAGAAACCTGGTTTCGTACACGGAGGTTGCGCGGCAACGCCGCCTGAGAAATGAAGCGCCATCAGACGATGGCGCATGCAGAATTACTTGTTGTTCGGATCAAATTTCACCGCGTCGATAGCCATGTCGTCGATCACCTGTTTCAGCGTATCAACCGTCATCGGTGTATTTTCGTTCGCCAGCTCTTTCCCTTCGCCTTTGCGAACCACTTTGATCACCGGCTTATTGGTTTTCGCGTCGATCAGTTCACCTTCAAAATAGAGGTTGGTATCCATTGTGCGGTGGCCGGTCGCCATTTGCGTTCCCGCCACGACCAGCGCCACCGGAACCACTTCATAGAACTGCAGCCCTTCTTTGCTGGAATCCACACCGGTGATTGCGCCACGGAAAATCAGGCTGCGCGGCCCGGCCGTCGTCGCCAGCGGTTTGCGCTCGGCGATCGCCTGCTTCAGTTCGGTGTTGGTGTAATTGCGGATTTGATCCAGCGCTTTCTGGCCGATCTGGGTATTCGGTTTCGGCACCGGATAATAAACGATCGGGTTATAGACTACGTTGTCGTAATTATTCGGGTTGTAATCAGGGTCAATCCAGCGTAATTCCGGTTTACCGGATGCGGATGTCGTCTCCTTCAGATTTGAGTAGTCTTTTAAAAAACCGGAATACTTTTCAGGCTCAGCAATTTTTGAAGCACAACCGGTCAACGCCATCATGGCCGTAATAACAGCCACGCTTAATAACGCTTTAGTACGCATGTAGGAATCCCTTTAAATGCATGAGTGCATGGTAGTTATAGCAAACCGCTGAAGGGTTTGTTGTGGCAATAAAGGGGGAAGATCAAAATATCAGAAAAAGGGAAGCCCATCGACAGATGGGCTGAATGCCGGGTTACGCCAGTTTACGCGCCAGCAGAGTGGCAAAGCGCAGTTTAATACGATTTCCGTTAGCATCGGTGCGGTGTAATTCCCCCACCTCTTCGTTATATTTGAGCAATTCCCAATCCGTATAATAATTGCTCAGCTCCTGCGGTTTAAAGGCAAACGGAAAACCTACCGTACACGGATAATCTTCCGTATCCATGGCCGCGACAATAAGGTTGTATCCACCCGCTTTGGTACAGCGTTGCATATTATCAATAAGACCCGGAATGGTTTTCGCCTCGAGGAACATCAGCACCACGGTGGAGAGAATAAAATCATATTCCCCGTCAAAATTCAGGGCATTGAGATCGTTAATCGCTGTCTGAAGGTTATCCAGCCCCTCTTCTTTGCGGATGGTCTCAAGGTTATTAATGCTCATCGGGTTTTTATCCCACGCGGTGACGTCGAACCCGTTGGCCGCCAGATAAAGGCTGTTGCGCCCGTTGCCACAACCCAGATCGAGGGTTTTGCCCGGCGGGATAATCGTCGCGGCATGCAGCACTTCAGAGTGCGTGCGGGTCAGGCCGTACTTATCGGTAAAGTAGTTTTCGTCACACAGTGTCATGGTTAATCCTTCTCTTTCAGTAACGTGGCGCGAACGCCAGCGCCGAAATAGCCTTTCAGAAGATGCATTCTAAAGAAACCTTTAAAACCACGCTACGGAGATCTTTGCTACGTTTATGTTAACCGACAGTGACGAGTAACCGCGATGAACAAATACCGTCTCAGCGAAGAAACCCGCCAGCATCACTACCCCGAAAACGGGGAGAACAGCACCGTAACGCTACGCCAGATTATCGCCCTGCGCGATTTCGCTGACGTCACTGCCGGGACGGCGGGCGGCTGGATCGATGACGAGTCCGCCCTCAGCCAGCAGGGAAACTGCTGGATCTACGACAGCAACAGCGTGGTATTCGCCGGGGCGCGCATTGAAGATAATGCCCGTCTGCTCGGCGTCTGCGCTATAAGTCATCAGGCGCAAATCAGTGACAACGTCACGGTTCAGGATTCGCAGATCCGCGGCGAGTGCCACCTTTTCGGCGACGCCTGCGTGCTGCAGCAGTGCGAAATTATTGCCGCCCGGGGGCTGACGCCGGACGCCGAAAAAATCCTGCAAATCTACGAGCGGGCCATTGTCAGCCGTTCGCGGATTGTCCATCAGGCGCAAATCTATGGCGAGGCGTTCGTCAACCAGGCGTTTGTC
Organism: Trabulsiella odontotermitis; assembly: GCF_001188485.1. Taxonomy (GTDB): domain Bacteria; phylum Pseudomonadota; class Gammaproteobacteria; order Enterobacterales; family Enterobacteriaceae; genus Trabulsiella; species Trabulsiella odontotermitis_A. Next base: position 80,791 of record NZ_JNGH01000068.1, on the reverse strand, counting down.
GAGCATCGCGCCGAAATTTTCGGCAATGCGCGCATTGAAGGCAACGAAGAAAATAACGTCTGGATCTGCGACTGCGCTCGCGTTTCCGGCAATGCGCGGATCATTGCCGGTCGCGGTGAGGATGAGATCCCCACGCTACGCTACGGCACGGAAGTCACTGACGACGCGGTGGTGGAAGGCAACTGCGTGCTGAAACAGCACGTGCGGGTTGGTGGCCACGCCTGGTTACAGGGCGGCCCGCTGCTGCTGGATGATAACGTCAATATTCATGGACGCGTGCGCATTCGCGGTGATGTGATTATTGAGCATGAAGTGGATATCAGTGGCGATGCGGTGATTGAAACGTTCGATGGCGAGCGGATCAACCTGCGTGGGCCAAAAGCGATCGGCGGCGACGAGCGCATTACGCGCACGCCGTTGCTGGGATCACGTTGATGCAGGGTCGATAATCCGCGCGTAGATATTCTGGTCGTGGTACGCGCCATTTAGGAACTCCGCCTGCTTCAGGCACCCTTCCAGCGCGAAGCCGTTACGTTGCGCTACCCGGTTACTCTGTTTATTGGCCACGCGGCATTTGATGACAAACCGTCGCACGTCGCCGCGCTGGCTGTAAAAATGGATAAACGCCTGCAGCGCCTGCGACAGAATGCCTCGTCCCTGATGTGATTCATCCAGCCAGTAGCCGATATAGCCGGTTTTATTCAGCGGCTCAATCTGATTGAAGGACAGCACCCCCACCATCTCTTCATCGTCGAAAATCAAAAACATTTTCGCGTAGCCGCGCTGATGCAGCATGACATTGCCCTGCGCGTTCTGGCGGGTGACGCTCTCATCGGTAACGTCTTTCGGCCAGTTGAGGGAGTGCTGCAGCCACGCCTGGTTCTTGAGTACCAGCTGATGCAGTTCCGGCACAAAGCGCTCATCGATGGCGCGAAGCGACAACTGGTCGTTAACGGGGATGTAAATATCGGGAGTGGTCGCCATCGCTGCTACCTGTCGGGGTCATAAAAACGCCCCGCCGGTGCATCCGACGGGGCATGAGGATGATTAACGCATTATGCGGTCATCCACGTAGTTGCGCTTGTCCGGCGCAGGCGGGAAATACTGATACAGCCAGGTTTCGCTGATCGCCTCGCCCTGACAGCGCAGGAACATGCGCATCTCCACCGGCTCGGTGGAATCCGACGTCGGATACCAGTCAAACAGAATGCGGTAACCGTCGAACGGCTGAACGTAGAGAATTTCCACCTGCTTCGCTTCTCCGTTCGACAGCGTGATCACCGGTTCGATGCCCTTCGGCGCGGAGGCGTTGAGATCGCCGCCCACAAAATCGATAGCAAAGCGGCGCGCCCATTTCTCCGGGAAATGTTCGCCCGGCGCCCAGCCTTCCGGGAAGCCGCCCATGCCGGTGCGGGTCGCCAGCACGCGCGCCAGCGGTGAACGTACCGGCGGCATCGCGCTCCAGTAGAGGCGATATTTAAAATCGAGTTCGTCGCCCGCTTTCACCGGTTTTTCCGGTTGCCAGAAGCAGACGATATTATCCAGCGTTTCGCCGGTGGTCGGGATCTCCATCAGCCCGACGGCTCCTTTGCCCCACGCGTTGCGCGGCTCCACCCACAGGCTCGGGCGTTTGTTGTACCAGCCCATCACGTCCTGATAGTGGCTGAAATCGCGATCGAGCTGCAACAGGCCAAACCCTTTCGGGTTCTTGTCCTGAAAGGCGTTGAACTGCAGCTTTTGCGGGTTGTTCAGCGGACGGCAGATCCACTCGCCGTTGCCGCGCCACATCGCCAGGCGGTCAGAGTCATGGATTTGCGGATGGATAGTGTCGCAGGTGCGACGCTCGTTGTTGCCGCAACTGAACATACTGGTCATCGGCGCGATGCCGAGCTGTTTGATGTCTTTACGCGCATAGACGTGATTTTCGACATCCATGATCACCTGACTCTCTTCACAGTTGATCACGAACTTATAGGCGCCAGTCACGCTCGGGCTGTCGAGCAGCGCGTAGACGGTAAAGGTGGTCGCGCCCGGCTTGACGGTCTCAAACCAGAACGCGGTGAAATCCGGGAACTCTTCTTTGGTGTCGGTGAAGGTGTCTACCGCGAGGCCACGCGCGGACAAGCCGTACTGATAGGTGCTGTCGACGGCGCGGAAGTAGCTGGCGCCAAGGAATGAGACGATATCGCGACGGGCCAGTTCCGGCGCTTTAAACGCGCGGAAACCGGCAAAACCGAGATCCGACTGCCCTTCCAGCTGCTTCGTATCGACACCGGCGTCGTTGTACTGGAACAATTCAGGACGGAAATGAATCTCACGCGCCTGCTGGGTTTGTGAATCCAGCGAGAACATCCGCACGCGGCGACGGAAGCCCATCCCCATGTGGAAGAACTGCACGTCGAGCTTGCGGTCTTCAATGTTATTCCACAGCGATTGCGCGGCATCGTACTGAATACTGTTGTNNGGCCTGCGGCGTCATGGTCGCCAGCGTTTCCGGCAGCGCGCGCGGCGGCCCGCCCCACGGCTGTTGCGACAGATCGCGTGCCATCGATTGCAGCACGTTGTAGTCAAAACGACGCGTCTGACCGTCGGCGATATCCGACTCTTCAGCCCAGGCGGCGTTCGTGAACAATGAGGCGACTCCGGAAGTGCCTGCCACAGCGGCCACCGCCATGGAAGATTTTAGAAAACGTCTGCGATTCATGCCTGAGAAAGCGTCCTTTTATCATGTCAATTGATGCGCAACGCGGCAAACAGATGCGTCGTGAATGTCGCTCACTCTAGAAGAAATTGATTGATAATCCAATTGTTGGCGGCAGAAAAAGCGCGCAAAAGCAGAAAAAACGCCTGTCGACCGGAATCAGCCGAAACAGACGTAAATTTATGTATAAAAAAACCCCTGCCTGACATCATCAGCAGGGGTTAAATCGTGGCATGTGGTTATTATTTTACGCTGACGTCGATACCAGGAAAGTATTTTGCCGCCAGCTTCGTGATCGTTCCGTCGGCACGAACCTTGTCGATCGCCGTATTGAGCTGTGCTTTCGTCGCGTCGTCGCCCTGACGCAGGCCAAACCCGATGCCGCTACCCAGAATGGTATCGTCCGCGACCGGCTTGCCGATGAAACCGAATCCTTTCCCCTGCGGTTTGCTGAGGAAACCCGCCTGTCCTGCTGCGGACATCACCAGCGAGGCGTCAATCCTGCCATTCAGCAAATCTGCCCACGCCATGTTCTGATCTTTGTATGACACCACCGTGACGCCGGACTTTTCCCAGTGCTCTTTGGCAAAGGTTTCCTGAATCGAGCCCTGCAACACGCCGATGGTTTTACCCTTCAGCCCTTCCGGCGTCGCTTCCATACCGTCCCCGGATTTACCGACCAGTTGCGATGGAATGCGGTAGATAGGTTGGGTAAAATCGATGCTCTTGCGCCGCTGTTCGGTGATGTTCATCGCCGAGTTAATGGCGTCGAACTTTTTCGCCACCAGCCCCGGGATCAGCGCATCAAAGGACGTTTCCACCCAACTGCATTTCAGCGCGGCCGCCTCGCAAATGGCCTTGCCGAGCTCAATATCAAACCCTTCCAGCTCCCCTGCCGCGTTTTTACTCTCAAACGGCGGGTATTCCGCTTCCACGCCATAGCGTAGCTCGGTGGCGGCAAACGAAGAGAAAACGCTGAACATCCCCAGAGTAAGTAAAAGTGCTTTGATTTTCATGGCTTATGCTCCTTAACGCGGCTTCACGCGACACAGCGCCTGCGCACCGGCCCGTAACGTTGTCTCATCTTTGGCAAAAGAGAGGCGAATCAGTTTGTTATCTGTGCCGTCGGTGTAAAACGCCGACAGCGGGATGGTCGCAACACCACACTCGGTAATCAGCCGTTTCACCATCTCACTGTCGCTTTCATCGCTGAAATGGCTGTAATCCGCCAGCATAAAGAACGATCCGGCGCTTGGCAGCAAGTGAAACGGGGAATCCGCCAGCAGCGTCTGCAGCAGATCACGTTTGCGCTGGTAAAACGCCGCCAGCGAAAGCCAGGTTTGTGGGTCGCGCATGTGTTCGGCAAACGCATACTGCATGGGGGTATCGGCGGAGAACATCAGGAACTGATGCNNCCCCAGCCGGTGACGTGAAATGTCTTGCCAAATGACGACACAATCACGCTGCGCTCGGCCAGCTGCGGGTGCGTCGCCATGCCGTGGTGCTGTTGTCCATCAAACACCACATGCTCGTAAACCTCATCCGATAAAATAATGATATCGGTATTGCGCGTCACTGCCGCGAGCTGGATGAGATCGTCCCGTGTGAAAACCTGCCCGCTCGGGTTATGCGGCGTGTTGATGACGATCATCCGCGTTTTCGGCGTGATGGCGGCGCGCACCTCATCCCAGTTAATGGTGAAATCCGGCACCGTCAGCTTGATGGCGACCGGCGTCGCGCCCTGCAGGCGAACGATCGGCGCGTAGCTGTCAAAGGACGGCTCAAAGTAAATCACCTCGTCGCCCGGGTGAACCAGCCCACTGATAGCGGAATAGAGCCCTTCGCTGGCGCTGGCGGTGACCAGCACTTCGCTGTCGACATCGTACTGCGTGCCATACAGCGTCGCGACTTTCTCCGCAATACGTTCTTTCAACGCATGCAGACCGGTCATCGACGCATACTGATTATGCCCGGCTTCCATCGCCCGCGTAACGCCCGCCACGAGCCCGGCGTCACAGGAAAAATTCGGCGCGCCCTGAGAAAGGTTGACTGCCTTATGTTGTGCGGAGAGTTGTCCAATGACGGTAAAAATAGTGGTACCCACGTCGGGCAGTTTGGAGCGCGTTTTCACCGGAGTACGAACAGTCATCTTCAATCCTTTCTCGTTTAATATGCATAACTATTCAAACTGAACTGCCTTGAAGCGACAAACGAATTGTTGTCATAATAGCCATGACGATTTTGCATAGCTGGAGCCAATGAATGTCGCGTACCGATCTGCCGTTGAACGCTGTAGAAACCTTCCTCGTGACCGCCCGCCATCTCAATCTGACCCATGCGGCGAAAGAGCTGTGTCTGACGCAGGGCGCAGTGAGCCGTAAAATCGCCAGCCTTGAGCGCTGGTTTGGCTTCCCGCTATTCGAACGGCACGCGCGTGGCCTGCGACTCTCGCCCCAGGGCAGCGTGCTTTACCCGGATCTGCTCGCCGCCTTCGGGCAACTGGTGACGGTCGCCGATCAGGCGCGTCAGCAGCAAACCGTGGTGCGTCTGAAAGCCCCCACCTGCGCCATGCGCTGGCTGGTACCGCAACTGGTGGCCATTGAACAGCGCTACCCGGAATTGCAGGTGGCGCTCACCACCACCACTGAGCATCAGGTCAATTTCAAAACGGAACCCTTTGACGCCGCCATTGTGTTCGGCCCGCATCTGAACGTCGGAGATTTGCTGTTTGAAGAGGCGCTGACGCCGGTGCTGAGTAAAACCAACAACGTGGACGACGTGCTGCGCGGCGTGACCTTTTTACACCCGACGCGGGACAAAACCGACTGGTCGCTGTGGCTGTCGGCCTTTCCACAATCGGCGCAGGTGGTTATGCAAAAAAATCAACACTTCGACACCATGGACCTGGCGATTACCGCTGCGATCCAGGGATTTGGCGTCGCCATCGCCGATGAAACCCTGGTGGCGGAAGATATTCGCTGCGGGCGCTTAGTGCGTCCTTATGCACTGAGCGTAAAAACCGGTGCCAGTTACCGGCTGGTGATCCGCGACTCGCAAAGCAAGGCGGCGGGTCTGGCGCGGTTTCGTGATGAGTTGCTTAATCCAGCGTAACGTGATGCTTCATCACCCGTTTGAACAGTGCCAGCCGGGCGCGCATAAAGCGATTTTCCACTTTAAACCCGGCATGTTTGTTCAGCCCGATGCGCAGCAATCGATCGCGTCCCCGGAGACAAGCAGGCCAGCGGGTGACGCCGTGTAGCGTGTCGCTGGTTTTACTGGCGGTGCGGGCGAAATTCACCCAGAAATCAGCGATGTGCTCAGAAAACGCCACGTCGTGATCGTTGACGTAATTGCGCGACGGTTCCGCCAGCCGCAGATTAGCAAACACGTACGCCACTTCATTGCCGTGCCAGGCGCCATGCAGGTAAGTCTCATGCTCGCGTTGTGCGACGTAATCAAACCAGTAGCGCCAGCAGGGTTGCCCGACGCGCTGCTGCGCCTGCATCACCACATAGCCCAGCGTGGTGAATGCCATATCGCGACAGACCTGGCGCCCCAGCTCAGCATCCTCTTTCACACCGGGATACAACAGTTTAATCAACCCAAGTCCCAGACGACGTTCGCGCCGCATCTTCTGGATTTGCGCCGAGACGTCAACGCCAAACACCTCCATCACGCTGGCTTCGTCGCTGTTCGAACCGACAATCACCGGCATCGGATGCTGCTTCCCGGCGAAGAAAACGTCCAGCATTGGCTGCGGCAGCACCGCATCGCCAACGATGGGTGCCGGGCCGGTACTGAGCGGCGCGGCGAGCGGCCAGAAAGCATCAGCAGGAATACGTCGCAGTTCGTCAGCGGTGGCGTTTTGCAGACCAAAGTGCGCGGCGATCTGCTCGCCCTTTTCCAGCGCGGTCTGTCGCGGCGTATCCGCCAGCGTATAGCCGCTCTGAATGATCGCTTTATGGAATAAACCGACCGCTTTCGGTGACGTCATCAGCGACAGCACGCTGCGCGCGCCGGCGGATTCGCCGAACAGCGTGATGTTGCTGGCGTCGCCGCCAAAGGCGTGGATATTTTGCTGCACCCATTTCAGGGCGGCTATCTGATCGAGCAGTGCGAAATTATAGACGCGCTCAGGCTCTTCACCTTCCAGCGCCGGATGGGCAAAAAAACCGAGGTGGCCGAGACGATAATTGAGCGTCACGATGACCACATCACGTGAGGCCAGCGCGTTGCCGTCGTAAGGCGGCAGAGACCCCGCGCCGAGCGTAAAACCGCCGCCGTGCAGCCAGACCATTACCGGCAACGGCGCGGTGCGCGTTGCGGGCGACCAGACATTAAGATACAGGCAATCCTCAGAAAACGCCCCCGGATCGCCGCCACCCAGCTCCATACAGTAGTCGAGACTTTGCCAGCAAGAGGCCGAAAACACGGTAGCGTCGCGCACTGTCTGCCAGGGGGCGACCGGCTGTGGCGAACGCCAGCGCAGTGCGCCGACCGGCGGCGCGGCGTAAGGGATCCCGCGCCAGACGTGAATATTCGCCTCAGTCAACCCCAGAACGGGGCCTTGCGCGGTCTCTGCCAGAGGTGTTGATGGGTTCTGCATTACGTCTTCCTTTCACTGAACACCTCAGCAGATTACCTGTTTCAGAGCAGACCGCAACGTCGTTTGCTGCGGTCTTCCGCCTCCTGATAGAGCGTGAATTCATCCAGCACTGGCGCGCCGAGCGCCTCTTCAAAGGCGATGCGGCTGGCGTTACCGTGGCTGCGCGCCTGGGTTTCATTGCCGAGGTTGGACTGGAAAATCCCCGCCGCACTGACCGGCCCCCCCCCCCAGCCGCGCTCAATCAGCGGCTGCGGATCGTCTCCGGCGTGAATTGCCTGGCGGTGCGCTTCCCCTGTGGGCGTCAGGCGATAGCGGAAATAGGCCAGCGCCTGGCGACGCATCAGCATTTCGCTGTCAGGAAAATCCCTGAACACCTCCTGCAAATGGAGTTGATGCGACAGGTTATCTTTCGCCGTCCCGGCCTCGCCAAGCAGTTTGTCGTACAGCGCGCGGCCTTTTGGCGTCAGCGCCACGCCGCGCTGTTCGATTTCGCCAAAGCGGGCGGTATGCGTCCCCCGATGTTCGCCGGAAAACAGCACCGGCTCTTCNCGTCGCATGTCGGTGCCAGCGGAAAGTTTCCAGCGCTTCCTGCACAAACGCCTGCGCCTCAGCGGCGGTAAATTCGCCCTGCGCTTCATGCTGCGCGATCAGTTCGCGGCAGCGCGGCGTAAAGATATCGCGCGTCGCAAGAATGTCGGCGGCACGCTGGCGCAGGGCCTCGTTTTCAATCAGTTCCAGGCGCAACAGTGAGGTAAACACGCGAAACGGGTTGCGGGCGAGTGCCGCATCATCAACAGGCCGGAACGCGGTGGAATGCACCGGCACGCCCGCCTGCGACAGATCGTAATAGCTGACCGGGTACATGCCCATAATGGCAAACATGCGGCGCAGCGTCGCCAGCTCTTCTTTACTGCCAACGCGGATCGCGCCGTGACGCTCGACGTTCAGTCGCGCCAGTTCGTCGGCGTTGGCCAGTTTTTCGTGAAGTTTGGGGTTGTTTTCAAGTACCGCCAGATTGACGTCTGCCACCAGTTCCAGCAACGTGCCGTACTGCGGAACTTCCTGCTGGTACATCTCCGACATTGCCTGCGAAAAAAGCTCCCGAATCTCATCTGCCGTGATGGTGTTCGCCATGATGTCATTTCTCCAGTGAATATTACCTGGAGTGTAGAGAAGGTCATCGCATTGCGTTGGGAAGAATGTGTAAATTGTGATCGCGAATAAAGTGACGGGATAAATTTGCTTGTAAGTCAAATATATCAATTGTTAATTATATTTTGCTAGCAAGTTATCAAAACTCGACAACTTTACTTGTTTCTTTCACCTCTCTTTTTTTAACATCCTGTTATGGAAAAAAAAGGTCTCTTTAGTCAGCGCATCCGATTGCGCCATTTGCATACTTTCGTCGCCGTCGCTCAACAGGGAACACTGGGGCGCGCGGCTGAAACCCTTAACCTGAGCCAACCGGCGCTGTCGAAAACCTTAAATGAACTGGAGCAGCTTACCGGCACGCGTCTTTTTGAGCGTGGGCGCCTCGGCGCACAGCTGACGCTGGTTGGTGAACAATTTCTGACGCATGCGGTGAAAGTTCTTGATGCGCTGAACACCGCCGGGCAATCGCTCACCAATAAAGACGGCGTCAGCAGCGATGTGGTGCGCATCGGCGCACTGCCGACGGCGGCGCTGGGCATCCTTCCTGCGGTGATCGGCCAGTTTCATAAACAGCAAAAAGACATCACTATTCAGGTCGCTACCATGAATAACACCATGCTGCTGGCGGGGCTGAAATCCGGTGAGCTGGATTTAGGTATCGGGCGGATGTCCGATCCTGAACTGATGGGCGGGCTGAATTATGAACTGCTGTTTCTCGAATCACTGAAACTGGTGGTGCGTCCGCATCACCCGCTGTTGCAGGAGAATGTCACCCTCAGCCGCGTGCTGGAGTGGCCGGTGGTGGTGTCGCCAAAAGGCACTACGCCACGGCAGAACGCTGAAGCGATGTTGCAAAGTCAGGGCTGTAAGATACCGTCGGGCTGCATCGAAACGCTGTCGGCCTCGCTGTCACGCCAGTTAACGGTGGAGTATGACTACGTGTGGTTTGTACCGTCCGGCGCGGTAAAAGACGATCTACGCCACGGAACGCTGACCGCCCTGCCGGTGCCGACGTATGGCGTCGGTGAACCGATTGGCATTCTGACACGCGTCGACACCCCGCTGTCGTCCGGCGCGCAGACCCTGCTGAGCGCCATCCGCAAATCTATGCCTGTCTGAACGCGTTTGCCGGGCCTACGGCCGTAAGCCCGGCATCATGCTTAAAACGTTTCCCAGTTATCCCCATTTGCCACCGCAGGCGTCAGCGGTTTCACCGCTGGCGACGCACTGCTGTTGCTGCGCGCCACGCTGGCGGTGGCCTGCAGGCGGAACGTCCCCACCGCTTCCGTCAGTCGTGCTGCCTGCTCTTCCAGCGACGCGGCAGCTGCAGAGGCTTCTTCCACCAGCGAGGCGTTCTGTTGCGTGACGTTGTCCATTTCAGTGATCGCCTGGCTGACTTGCGTAATGCCACGGCTCTGCTCATCGGACGCCGCCGCGATTTCCAGCATAATGTCAGTCACGCGTTTCACCGCATCGACGATATCGCCCATGGTGGTGCCCGCCGCAACGACTTCACTGGAGCCGCGTTCAATCAGCGTCACGGACTCGCTGATCAGCCCCTCGATCTCTTTCGCCGCCTGCGCGCTTCGGCTGGCGAGCGTACGCACTTCGCTGGCAACCACTGCAAATCCACGTCCCTGCTCACCGGCACGCGCGGCTTCCACCGCGGCGTTCAGCGCCAGAATGTTGGTCTGGAACGCGATGCTGTTGATCACCGCCGTGATCTCCGAGATTTTGCGCGAGCTGGCGGAGATGCTGCCCATGGTATTCACCACGCCGTTGACGATTTGCCCGCCACGTGACGCTTTGCCGGAGGCATCTTCTGCCAGTTTGCTGGCATGGTGCGCGTTATCGGCGTTCTGCTTCACGGTTGCCGTCAGCTCTTCCATGCTGGCGGCCGTTTCTTCAATGGCGGCGGCCTGCTGTTCGGTTCGTGATGAGAGATCGGTGTTACCGGCAGAGATTTCGCTGGTGCCGCGATAGATCTCTTCCGCGCCCTGGCGTACCGTGCCCACGGTTTTCACCAGGGAACGCTGCATTTCCTGCAGGTCACTGCTCAGTTTACCGATTTCACTGCGGCCGGTGGGTTCTTCCGCCATCGTCAGGTCGCCCTGCGCAATATGCTCGATGCGGTACGCGGCCCGCTGCAGCGGACGGATCACCGTACGGCGCAACGCCATAAAGGTCATCACTGTCAGCACCAGCGCAAAAGCAAACGCGCCAACCATGAAGCTCAGCCCCATGTTGGTACGCTGATGCGCCTGTGCCGTCAGGGCTTTGGCGCGATCGGTACGAATGCTGATGCTTTTCAGCAGCAGATCGTTGTAGGCGTCATCCAGCGGGCGCGCCTGCTCGTTTTCACTGTTGATAATCGCTTCAAACATGCCGTTTTTGGCATATTTGAGCATCGGCTGTAAGCCGGCGATGTAGGCGTCGTAGCGTTTCGTCAGCTCGGCTTCCAGTGCCACATCTGCATCGGTTTTTACCCGCCGCGCTGTGTACTCTTTAAATGCCGCCTGAGACTGTTTGATACGCGTTTCCGCCTGCGCGATGTTGCGCTTCATATCGTCCATTTCAGCGATGCGGCTGGCCGCACCGGCATGGATCATATTGATACGGGCTGTTCGCAGGTGGTTCGAGCTGTTAGACAGGCCCATACGCACCTGGATTTCTTCGGTGACATCTCGCTGGTCGCTGTCGGCCTGCAGCAGGAAATACCCTGCCAGTCCGGAGCTGAGCGCAAAGAGCAGCAGAATGCCGCCCAGGATGGAGGAGAAAAGCGGGACTAACCGAATGTTATGCAAAAAACTCAGCTTTTGCGACTGGAGCTGCGCTGCTGTTTTGTCCATGACCNNAGCGGTATGGCTCCGCTGGCGCGAGGATCACTGTTCGCCGAAATGGATAACAGTGCGGATTGACTTGCCTTCGTGCATCAAATCAAAGGCTTCGTTGATCTGATCCAGCGGCAGGCGGTGGGTGATAAACGGATCAAGACGGATTTTGCCCGCCATCGCCTCTTCTACCATGCCCGGCAGTTGGGTGCGTCCTTTCACGCCGCCAAACGCTGAGCCACGCCAGACGCGGCCGGTCACCAGCTGGAACGGGCGGGTACGGATCTCCTGACCCGCGCCTGCCACCCCAATAATAATGCTTTCGCCCCAGCCTTTATGACAGCATTCGAGCGCCGCACGCATGACGTTAACGTTGCCGATGCATTCGAAGCTGAAGTCCACGCCGCCATCGGTCAGTTCGACGATCACGTCCTGAATCGGCTTTTCATGATCTTTCGGGTTGATGAAATCGGTAGCGCCCATCTCTTTAGCGAGCACGAATTTTTCCGGGTTGGTATCCACCGCAATAATGCGCCCGGCTTTCGCCTGCACCGCCCCCTGAATCACCGCCAGACCGATGCCGCCAAGGCCAAACACCGCCACGGTATCGCCCTCTTTGACCTTCGCCGTATTGTGTACCGCGCCGATGCCGGTGGTGACACCACAGCCGAGCAGGCAGACTTTATCCAGCGGTGCCTGCGGGTTCACCTTCGCCAGCGAGATTTCCGCGCACACGGTGTATTCGCTGAAGGTGCTGGTGCCCATGTAGTGATAGATGGGTTCGCCATTATAAGAAAAACGGGTGGTGCCATCCGGCATTAAGCCTTTGCCCTGGGTGGCGCGAACGGCCTGACAGAGGTTGGTTTTGCCGGATTTACAGAACTTACATTCCCCGCACTCGGCGGTGTAGAGCGGAATAACGTGATCGCCCGGCTTCAGGCTGGTGACGCCTTCCCCGACTTCCACCACAATCCCGCCGCCTTCGTGTCCCAGCACCGCCGGGAATACCCCTTCCGGATCGTCACCCGACAGGGTGAACGCATCGGTATGGCACACGCCGGTGTGGGTGATTTTCACCAGCACTTCCCCTTTCTTTGGCGGCGCAACATCTATTTCAACGATTTTAAGCGGCTGGCCCGGGCCAAAAGCGACGGCTGCACGTGATTTCATACTGTCATTTCCCTTTATGTAAATAGTATTGGAGGGTGTTGGGGGTATGGTAGTTTGAACGACCAGGGCATGCAAACCACAATGCCCTGCGCGCGACCACTGAGGGAATTCCGTTACAGCTTGTTTTTGAGCGCCGGCAATGATTCCTGCACCCACTGGGGGACGTTTTCAGCCGGGAGCGGCCTGGAAAAATAGTAGCCCTGAATCACCGGACAATGAATGGAGCGCATAAAAGTGAGCTGTTCATGGGTTTCCACCCCTTCCGCCACCACTGTGAGATCAAGACTGTTGCCGATCCCGGTCATCGCTTCCACCAGCGCTTTCTGACGGTCTTCCGTCAGGCCTTTGCCGATGAAACTTTTATCGATTTTGATTTCCGAAACCGGCAGGCTGGCGAGACGGGACAGGCCGGAGAAACCCGTGCCGAAATCATCAATGGAAAGACCGACCCCCATTTTTCTGAGCTCGTGGATCTGTAACAGCATCTCCTTGTCGAGCTCCATCATGCCGGTTTCGGTGATTTCGATGGTCAGCTTATCGCCCGGTACCGACCAGGTTTCCAGCGCCTCGCGGATCACGTCCACAAGATGACGGTTACGCAACTGCAGCGCCGACAGGTTGACGGAAACGGTCGGGACGTCGATCCCCATTTCCCGCCACTGCCCCAGTTGACGGCAGGCTTCGCGCAACACCCAGTTGCCGATATTTTCAATTTCGCCGTTCTCCTCCGCAAGGGCGATAAAACGGTCCGGTGGCACATCGCCGAAATTGGGATCGCGCCAGCGTGCCAGCGCTTCCACACCATACAGTTCACCGGTGACGGCAAAAATCTGTGGCTGATAAACCAGGCGCAAGGTGCCATCGGCGATGGCGTTTTTCAGCGCCGCTCCCATCAGCACCCGCTCGCGGATCACTTTATTCATTTCGGCATTAAAGAAACGCCAGTCATTTCCGCCCGCGTCGCTGCGGGAATCCATCGCGCTGAGCGCGGTGGAGATCAGGTAATCACGATCGCGTGTCTGTTCATGGCTGATACCAATGCTGAGCGACAGGTGAAACGCGTGATCGTTAATCACTACCGGTTCGGCGACAATAGTTTTCAGTTTTTCTGCCAGCCAGGTAATGTTGCTGATTTCCATATCGGTATAGACGATGACAAATTGCGTACCTTCTGTCCGGCTGAGAAACGCCTCAGTGCCAATCAGTGCGAGCAGGCGATTGGCCATGTAAATCACCACCTGTTCGGTAGCCGAATAACCTGCCGCATCAATCACGTCGCGGATGTTGTCTACGGAGACCGCAAACACAGCCGGGCGATGCTCTTCGCGGTCGTCAAAAATACTGTCGATGTGCTGGTTCAGGTAGTTCCGGTTGGGGAGCCCGGTGAGCGAATCGAACTGCACCAGCTGTTCTATCTGCAGCCGGTTGTATTCCTGCTCGATGGCCAGCGCGCACAGGTGAATGCTGATGTCAGCCACCCTGTCGATAAAGTCGAGCGTCTCTTTTCCACCATGCGATCGGAACGTCAGTAATCCGGTGGTCATGCCGTCGCGGCGACGAATGGACATTGAGCGTTCAGCGACGTTTTCCGCCGCCGGCTCGATAGCGGCGCTGGCGGCCCAGGGCGACATAACACCGCTATGCAGGTACTGCAGTGAGACTTCTGTTCCCGGCAGGATATTTTCAATGTGATGACAGATTATCTCACCCGTTTCCTGGAACGACTGATGGCCGCTCATGGCAGCAAGAGTATCTTTTTCAAGCTCCCGGAGGCGTAAATCCTCGGTAATGTCCGAAAAGGTCATCACGATATTTTGCAGTTGCTTGTCAGCGCCGTAGACCGGGCTGGTGGACGCTTTAATCCAGATCTGCTGATTGTTTTTGCCCGATAACAGAATTTCGTCGTAATCGTGGGAGTCCTGCCAGATCAGGCGATGGAAGCGTTCGCGGTTATCCGCCGGTGAGCTTTCGTCCAGCCTGAGCAGGCTGTCGAGGGTGTGTGACGCGGCCTCTTTCATGCTGTAGCCGAACATGTCAGTAAACGCGCGGTTCATTTGCACGATTCGCCGCCCGGTATCCAGTACAATGACCGGACGATCGACATGGTCAACCGCCAGAATCAGCAATCGCTGTTGCTCCTGACGTTCCATATCAATGCTGGCATCCCTGACCAGCGCCAGATAATGCAGGCGTCCGCCGACGTTCACTTTCGACAGGGAAAAACGCGTCCAGACGGTACTGCCATCTTTGCGTTCCAGCAGCAGTTCGCGACTCATGCCTTCGACGCGCGCTTCGCCACCCTCACGGTTATGACTAATAAAGCCTGAGTGGATCCCTTTTAAGTAAGAAGGCACCAGCCCGGAGACATCTTTTCCAAGCACCTCCTGGCGTTGATATCCCCATAGTTTTTCCGCTGACCGATTAAAAAAAAGAACCTCATCCTTTTCATTAATCAGCACCACAGCCATCATACTTTGTTCCAGTGCAGGAAAAAGAATGTTGTCGCCAGTGTAGCGCAGACTGAAGGATCTCATCTCTTACTCCCCCGCAGGGTATTAAATGATTTACCACTCCCCGGACAGCGTTATCCGCAGCGGAGAAAAGCGCCATCGCTTTGGAAATATGTCTTTTGTTCAGTTTAGGCGGATTCCGCCTTGATGTAAGAATTTATTAAATAATTGAGGATTAAGGAAGAGCTGAAGAATAAAAAGCGGACAGGCTCCCCGCCAGCTGCGGAAAGCCTGATTAACTCACGGGTTATTTGTTCGCGAGTTTGTCATAGCTGGTCATCAGGTTACGATAATCAGGAATATGATTAGAGAACAGTGTCGCCAGACCTTCAATATCATTACGCCAGTCGCGATGCAGCTCGCACGCAGCACCAAACCAGGTCATCAGTTGAACGCCTGCCTGAGACATACGATCCCACGCCGCCAGACGGGTAATTTCGTTGAACGTGCCTGACGCGTCGGTTACCACAAACACCTCGAAGCCTTCTTCAATAGCGGACAGCGCCGGGAACGCCACGCACACTTCCGTTACCACACCGGCAATCAGCAGCTGTTTCTTGCCGGTCGCTTTAACCGCTTTCACGAAGTCTTCATTATCCCACGCATTGATGTTACCAGGGCGAGCGATATACGGCGCATCCGGGAACATCTCTTTTAATTCCGGCACCAGCGGACCATTTGGCCCGGTTTCAAAACTGGTGGTCAGAACGGTGGGTAATTTGAAATACTTCGCCATGTCGGCCAGCGCAAGCACGTTATTTTTAAATTTGTCAGGATCAATATCACGAACCAGCGACAGTAATCCTGCCTGATGATCCACTAACAATACGGCGACGTCATTTTTATCCAGACGAATATACGGTTTAGAAGACATTATCCTTCCCTCTTCAAAATTACGGTGTCATATCAACCAACAGCGCGCTTAATTCTGCGCGATTCTGCTGGGCTAATAAAAATGATAGTTGAGTTACCGGTGTTCGGTTAGACAGTAAAAGAAGGACGCAGCGTTGCGTTTTCGGAACGATAAATAGGGCACAAAAAAAGAGTGAAGACAGGCTTCACTCTTTTAATCAGGCAAATAATTCACGAACGCTTCCGTGGCATCATCCGCAACAGCGTGTTATCACGCCAGTAATAATGATGCGCCAGGGCGGCTGCGGCATGCAGGCCAATCACCCAATAACCGAGGTTCGCCAGAAAAATGTGGTATTCCTTGAGCGTATCCGCCAGATCAAAATTCGACTCGGCTGCATGGGGCATGGAGATGCCGAACGCGATCCACGGATTACCGCGGTTGTACATCATCACGAACCCCATCACCGGCAACACGATGAACAACAGGTAAATCACCAGATGTCCGAGATGCGCCATACCGGTCATCATCGGTTTCGGCTTTGGCATAATCGGCGGTGCCGGGCGCTTGATGCGAATCAGCAGACGCGCAACGGTCAGTACGAGGACTGAAATCCCGCCGGAGACATGAACCATGTTAAACACCGGACGATATTCGCGCGGGAAAAATCCCCGCAACTCCATCGCACAGTAGGTGATGATCACCAGTAAAAAAACCAACCAGTGAAGGCCAATCTGTAAGCCCGAATATTTATCGCGCATTGGGTTATTCCGCTATGAAAGTGTGATTGGGTTAACATAACGACCTTTCCTTAAAAATTCATTAACTTTTCTGAACCTGTTTCCAAACAGTTTCAGTCGGTTGACACCTCCCGGTTGCCCATTTCCATTTCCTGAACTAAGCCTGGTGAAGTTCCCTATATCGACTCGTTGAGTTATGAAGGAGAAGTTCCATGAGTAAAATTGGTATTAACGGTTTCGGTCGCATCGGGCGCCTGGTACTGCGCCGCATTCTCGAAGTCAACAGCCCTGCCGATGTGGTTGCGATTAACGATCTGACCTCCCCCAACGTGCTGGCGTATCTGCTCAAACATGACAGCAACTATGGTCCCTTCCCGTGGAGCGTTGATTTTACGGAAGATGCGCTGATCGTCGACGGTAAAAAAATCACCGTCTATGCCGAGAAAGACGCGAAAAACATTCCGTGGGAAACAGCAGGTGCGGAGATTATCGTCGAATGCACCGGGTTCTATACCTCGGCGGATAAAGCAAAAGCGCACCTTGATGCGGGCGCGAAAAAAGTGCTGATTTCTGCCCCGGCAGGGGAAATGAAAACCATCGTCTATAACGTTAACGACGAGACGCTGGATGCCAACGACACCATCATTTCCGTCGCCTCCTGTACCACCAACTGCCTGGCGCCGATGGCAAAAGCCCTGCATGATGCCTTTGGGATTAAAATCGGCACCATGACCACCATTCACGCCTATACCGGTACCCAGGCGCTGGTTGATGGTCCGCGCGGTAAGGATCTGCGAGCCTCACGCGCGGCGGCAGAAAATATCATTCCGCACACCACCGGTGCGGCGCCATTGGTCTGGTGATCCCGGCGCTGAGCGGCAAATTAAAAGGCCACGCGCAGCGCGTGCCGGTGAAAACGGGCTCCGTCACCGAACTGGTTTCTGTACTTGAGAAAAAAGTGACCGTGGAGGAAATCCATCAGGCATTGAAAAAAGCGACGGAAAATAACGAATCGTTCGGCTATACCGAGGAAGAAATCGTCTCTTCTGACGTGATTGGCTCACACTTCGGTTCGGTTTTCGATGCCACGCAAACGGAGATCGCCGAGGCGGGCGATCTGCAACTGGTGAAAACCGTTTCCTGGTATGACAATGAATATGGCTTTGTCACCCAACTGATTCGCGTGCTGGATAAGTTCGCAAAACTGTAAAAACCCTGCGGATGGCTTAGGCCATCCGCTTTTCTTCCTGCAGGCTCACAACAGCGCGCGACTTTTCAGCGCCTCCACCAGCAGCGCATCGCTTCGCAACCGCGCCCAGGCCGCTTCGACCTCAGCGGGAATATCCACATGGCTGATAAAGCCTTTGCCGCGCGGGCCGTAACCCTGCTCGTCATCACGCAGACGCGGAAGTTCGCCGACGATCAGCGACAGATAGCGCTCCACCGGCCATAACCCGGTGTTTTCACCGCTGAAACAGGCGCCCTGCTCGCTGTTGCGTAACACGGGTGTCAGACCCGGATAGCTTTTCCACGTCGGCGCGTCTGGAACGTCCTGCCAGACGCGGGCAAAGGTCGCCATGGTGCGCCGCTGCATGGTCGGATCCTGCACCACAATCCCTTCCTGACAGTGAATGCCGTGCTCTTCCATTATGGTGCGGGTGAACTGCGCGTTCTGCCCGCAGTTAGTCGATTTGTCCTCCACGACCATACGTTCGCGGGGAATGTTCCAGAACTGATGGGCAATATCGGCAAGGATAGTCGCTTCCGCACGCCCGGTGGTGCGGATGCTGTTATAGCGCGGATGGCGGGCAATGGCCGCGTAGAGAAACGTCGTTGAGNTCTTTCTGCCCCAGCCATGCGCCAACCGTATTAGCAGCATTCAGCGTTGATTCGGGTAATTCCGGAAAGTTTGTCAGCATAATTGTTCCTTCTTTCCACAATGAAACCACAGGGTAACGCATACGTCCGATGAGCACAGGGGATCACTCCGAAAGCCATCAACGCGCAGCGCCGCCATTTTACCTGCCACGGCGACATTCTCTTGATAAATAATTTCTATCGAAGGTACACTCCCATGAATCATAATCATTCATATAATCTATTCATGGACAACCGACCGCCCGACCGCTTCGCGTTGGCCGGACGCGTTGCAGCCACCGCCTGTAACGCGCGTTGATAACACGTTATGCGTCTGCCGAAACACGATCCGTATGTACCACACGACTGGGCACCGCACGAAAAACCTGCGCTATTGGGTTCGCCTTCGACACCGTATCACTCCACGTTAAAACGGATTGCTTATGGTATCGTCGGTCTGCTGGTCTGTCTGACCGGAGCGCTCGGCAACGCCGTCGTCACCGCTAACCTGCAAAATCTGCAGGGAACCTTTGCCGCCTGGTCGACAGAAATCGCCTGGTTGCCCGCGGTTTACGTCATGACCAACGTCTCCATCAACCTGCTACTGGTCAAATTCCGCCAGCAGTACGGGCTGCGCGCCTTTACCGAAGGGTTTCTGGTGCTGTATGTGCTGGTGACCTTCTTCCACCTGTTTGTTAACGATCTCAGTTCCGCATTGATGGTGCGCGCGGCGCATGGCATGGTGGCGGCGGCACTCAGTTCATTAGGCATCTACTATCAAATCCAGGCCTGGCCGGCGAAACATCGCCTCAAAGGGCTGGTGATCGGCATTACCGGCTCGTCGCTGGCCATCCCCCTCGCCCGCCTGTTCTCTACGGAACTCCTGCAACTCGACGAATGGCGCGGCCTTTACTTCTTCGAACTGGGGCTGGCGCTGGTGTCGCTTGCCTGCGTGATCGCCCTGAAACTGCCGCCCAGCGATCGCAAAAAAGTGTTCGAGAAAAAAGATTTCATTACCTTTATTTTGCTGGCGCCCGGCATGGCGCTGATCTGCGCGGTGCTGTCGCTCGGACGGCTCGACTGGTGGTTTGAAGCGCCGTGGATTGGCTGGTCGCTGGCGACGGCGGTGGTGCTGATCGTCTCGGCCATCGTCTTTGAACACAACCGCAGTAACCCGCTGCTCAATACCCGCTGGTTGTCGAGCGGCAGTATTGTACGCCTTGGGCTTATCATGCTGCTGATCCGCATTGTGCTGGCAGAACAGAACACCGGCGTGGTGGGCTGGCTGCAGTTTGTCGGTTTGCAAAACGAGCAGATGACCCATCTGGCATGGTCGATTTTTGCCGGGATCGTGTGCGGAATTGTCGTCAGTTGTCTTACGCTTAAGCCGCAAAAGCTGACGTGGCCGATCGTAATTTCATTAGCCGCAATGATGATTGCCTCCCTGCTGGACAGCCAGTCGAACAATCTGACGCGCCCCGATCAGCTGATGCTCAGCCAGTTCCTGCTCGGTTTCGGCAGCGCCTTTTTCCTGGCCCCGGCAATGCTGGCCGGCATCGGCGGCGTGGTGGCCGACCCGCGCAATCTGGTAAGTTTTTCGGTGCTTTTCGGCATGAGCCAGAACATTGGCGGCCTGTTGGGCTCCGCCATTCTCGGTACGTTCCAGACGTGGCGTGAAAAATACCATTCCAGTCTGATCGCCGACCAGTTGACCACGCTCAACCCGTGGGTCAACGAGCGTATCCAGCTTTATACCGGGATGTATCAGAGCATGATTAGCGACAGCACACTGCTCAGCGCCCAGGCCCTCACCCAGCTACAGACCGCCAGCACGCTGGAGGCCAATATTCTTGCTTACAATGATACTTATATGCTGACCGCGGCTATCTCAGGATTCACCCTGATCTGGATTTTCTGGCGTCTTCTGCGCCTGAAAATCACCGCCCGTCAGGCTCTGAAACGTGCGACAGGAACCAAATAATAATGAGCGATGCTTTACAACGGGAGTGGTTATGAGTCAGCAGGACGCCGCCAAAGCGCAGGCCAGTACGCGCAGCAACTTGCGTATTGTTTCCCTTTTTAGCGCCGCCGCCATCGGGCTTGTGGGCGTGCTGGTCATCCTGTACGCCTGGCAACTTCCGCCGTTCACCCGCCATAGCCAGTTCACCGATAACGCCTATGTGCGTGGGCTGACGACCTTTATCAGCCCACAAGTCAATGGCTACATCACCGCCGTTAACGTCAAGGATTTCGACTACGTGAAACAGGGTGATGTGCTGATTCAGATCGACGATCGCCAGTATAAACAACGCGTTCATCAGGCGGAGGCGCAACTGGCCATGAAAGTGGCGGCGCTGAACAATAACCTGCAACAGCGGAAAAGTGCCGAGGCGGTCATTGCCCGCAACGATGCGGCGCTGAAGAATGCCCGCGCGCAGAGCCTGAAATCACAAGCGGATCTCAAACGCGTGAAGGATTTGACCGCCGATGGCTCGCTCTCCATTCGCGAACGTGATGCCGCGCTGGCGAGCGCCGCACAGGGCAACGCCGATATCGAACAGGCGAAAGCAACGCTTGCAGTGTCGCAGCAGGATTTGCAGTCAGCGATTGTCAATCGTGCTGCGCTGGAAGCGGATGTGCAAAACGCAAAAGCGGCGCTGGAAATGGCGCAAATTGACCTGCAAAACACTCGCATCACCGCCCCGCGTGACGGTCAACTGGGGCAAATTGCCGTGCGGCTGGGCGCATATGTTACCGCCGGAACGCACCTCACCTCGCTGGTGCCGCCGCAACGCTGGATCATCGCCAACGTCAAAGAAACCCAACTGGCGGAGATCCGCGCCGGGCAGCCGGTGACCTTCACGGTCGATGCGCTGAACGATGAAAAATTCCGCGGCACAGTAGAAAACATCTCGCCCGCCACCGGCGTCGAATTCAGCGCCATCTCGCCGGATAACGCCACCGGCAACTTTGTAAAAATTGCCCAGCGCATTCCGGTGCGGATCACCATCAACAGCGATCAGCAGAACATGCACCGGCTGCGTCCGGGGATGTCGGTGCAGGTGACCATCGACACGCGGGAGGCGAACAAATGAGGCGTCTGACGCTGATTGCCGCCGCGCTGTGGCTGGCAGGTTGCCAGTCCGTTGACGTGAAACAGGCGCCGTCCACGTTGCAGATCCCGTCGCAATGGCGCGCCGCCTCCGGTCCGGGCAGCGCCACCGAAGGGGTCTGGTGGCGCAACTTTCACGACAGCGCGCTCAACGGCTATGTTGATCAGGCGCTGCGTTACAACAGCGACCTACTGATCGCCCGCGAGCGGGTGAATGAATATCAGGCCAGAGTGTACGCCGCAGAAGGAAGTCTGTTTCCGGAGCTTGACGCCGGGCTGAGCGGCACCCGCGCCCGCGCGCAGTCTGTGGCGACGGGATTACCCGTTCACAGCACGCTGTACCGGGGAAACCTGACCGCCAGCTACGATGTGGATTTGTGGGGCGCGAATCGCANAAGCCCAGAAAGCCGCCGCGGCCGCGGCCGATCTCACCGTGGCGACCTCGGTCTCGTCCGGCTACATCACGCTGCTGTCGCTGGATGAGCAACTGAGCGTGACCGACGCCACGCTGAAATCCCGCGAAGAAGCTTACGCCCTCGCGAAACGGCAGTACGAAACCGGCTATACCTCGCGACTGGAGCTGATGCAGGCCGATTCCGAACTGCGCGCCACCCGCGCGCAGGTACCGCAGTTACAGCACCAGATCGCCCAGCAGGAAAACGCCCTCAGCGTGCTGACCGGGCAAAACCCCGGCGCGCTGAAACGGGGGAAATTTGCGGCCCTGACGCCGCTGTCGCTACCCTCTCAACTGCCGTCCACGCTGCTGAACCGCCGCCCGGATGTCGTTCAGGCGCAGCGCCAGTTGCTCGCCGCCGATGCCACGCTGGCGTCGTCGCAAGCGAAACTGCTGCCGTCGATTAATCTGACGGCTTCTGGCAGTTATCAGGACGATTCGTTATCCGGATTGCTGGATAATCCGCTGCGCTTGTGGAGCGTTGGCGGCAGCATTCTCGCACCGCTGCTCAACCGTCAGGCGCTGAACGCGCAGGTGGATGTGTCGATGTCACAACGCAATCAGGCGCTCTACAGCTATGAAAAAACGGTGCGTAACGCGTTTAAAGAAGTGAATGACAGCCTGGATGCCATCACGCGGCTGGGCGAGCAGCTTGCCGAGCTGCGCGGTCAGGAAGCGGTGGCGCAGGAAACCCTGCGCATTGCCCGCAACCGCTACAGCAACGGCTATTCGTCTTATCTCGACGTGCTGGATGCGCAGCGTACCCTGTTCTCAACCCAGCTCAGCGAAGTACAGGTGAAAAATAACCTGCTGCTGGCGCAGATCGATCTTTACCGGGCGCTGGGCGGCGGCTGGATGGCAACCAGCCAGTAAGCACCACCCGGCGTTTTTTACGCGGAAATCTGATCCATGGCCTGTAAAATACGCTTGTCCGAAATCGGATACGGCGTGCCTAACTGCTGCGCAAAATAGCTGACGCGCAGCTCTTCGATCATCCAGCGGATCTCTTTCACGTCGTCATTGTCACGACGCGCGGGCGGCAGCTTGTTCAGCCATTGCTGCCAGGCCTGCTGCACGCTTTCCACTTTCAGCATCTGCGCGCGGTCGCGGTGCGGATCAATGGCCAGTTTTTCCAGACGGCGCTCAATCGCCTGCAAATAGCGCAGCGTATCACCCAGTTTTTTGAAACCGTTGCCGGTAACAAACCCGCGATACACCAGCCCGCTCATCTGCGCTTTGATATCCGACATGCCAAGCGCCATGGTCATATCCACGCGCCCTTTCAGCCGTTTATTGATGTTGAATACCGTGGTGAGGATCTGTTCCACCTGCTTTGCAATCTCCACCACCGTGTCATTCAGCTCAGCGCGGACTTTCTCATGCAGTGCGGTAAAGCCGTCTTCCGTCCAGACCGGGCCGCCCGCCTCATCAATCAGCTTATCGACGCCGCAGGAGATGCAGTCGTCAATCAGATCCAGCACCTTGCCGTAGGGGTTGAAGTACAGTCCCAGCTTGGCCTTGTTCGGCAGTTTTTCGTGCAGATACTTGATCGGCGACGGAATGTTCAACAACAGTAAACGGCGCACGCCGCGCCACATCGCCTGCTGCTGTTCCTGTGGATTATCGAACAGCCTGATGGCCACGCTGTCACGTTCATCCACCAGCGCGGGCCAGGCTTTGACCTTATAGTTGCCGCGCTTCTGCTCAAAGCTTTCCGCCAGCGTGCCAAAACTCCAGATGTGCAGGCCGCTCTGTTCAATTCCGTCATCCGCGACCGCAGACAGGGTTTCCTGAACTTTCCCTTTAAGCGCCTCTTTCAGCGCCGTCAGGCTGCTGCCTTCCTGGAGTTTCTTGTTGTGGTCGTCCACCACGCGGAACGTCATTTTCAGATGATCGGGCACCTGATCCCAGTGCCAGTCTTCGCGGTCAACGGTCACACCGGTCATGCGGCGCAGCTCGCGCTCCAGCGCATCCAGCAGCGGCAGTTCCAGCGGCGTGACGCGGCCTAAAAATGCCTCTGCATAGTTCGGTGCAGGCACAAAGTTACGGCGCACCGGTTTCGGCAACGATTTGATCAGCGCGATGATAAGTTCACGACGCAGGCCCGGGATCTGCCATTCAAAACCGCCTTCCTCCACCTGGTTGAGCAGCGGTAGCGGAATGTGCACCGTCACGCCGTCGGCGTCGGTGCCGGGTTCAAACTGATAACTCAGACGCAGCTTGAGATTGCCCTGGTGCCAGAAATTCGGGTAATCGAGTTTGCTGACCTTTTCCGCGCCCTCTTTGATCAGCATGCTCTTCTCAAAATTGAGTAGATCCGGCGTTTCCCGGCTGACCTTTTTCCACCAGCTGTCGAAGTGGCGCGCCGTGATGACGTCATGACTGATGCGCTGGTCGTAAAACTCAAACAGCGATTCATCATCCACCAGAATGTCGCGACGGCGGGACTTGTGCTCCAGCTCTTCCACCTCCGCACGCAGTTTCAGGTTGTCGCGGAAGAATGCGTGACGAGTCTGCCAGTCGCCTTCCACCAGCGCGTGACGGATAAACAGCTCGCGGCACAGCGCCGGGTCGATGCGGCTGTAATTCACTTTGCGCGCCGCCACAATCGGCAAGCCATACAGCGTCACTTTTTCGGTCGCCATTACCGCGCCCTGCGCCTTTTCCCAGTGCGGTTCGCTCCAGGAACGTTTGATCAGGTGCTGCGCCAGCGGCTCGACCCATTCGGGCTCAATTCGCGCCGCCACGCGCCCCCACAGACGGCTGGTTTCCACCAGCTCAGCCACCATCGTCCATTTCGGCGGTTTTTTGAACAACCCGGAACCGGGGAAGATAGAAAAGCGGGCGTTGCGCGCGCCGGTAAATTCCTGCTTATCCGCATCTTTCATACCAATATGCGACAGCAGACCGGTCAGCAGCGCGAGGTGGATCTCGCGATACTCCGCCGGTTCGCTGTTTACCGGCATACCCAGCTCTTTCACCACCTGACGCAGCTGGGTGTAAACATCCTGCCATTCACGTACGCGCAGATAGTTGAGGAAATCCGTGCGGCACAAACGGCGGAACTGGTTCGAGGACAGCGCTTTCTGCTGCTCGCCGAGGTAGTTCCACAGATTCACGAAAGCCAGAAAATCGGACTCTTTATCGTGGAAGCGGCGATGTTTTTCATCGGACGCCTGCTGTTTATCCAGCGGACGCTCGCGCGGATCCTGAATCGACAGCGCGGCGGTGATGATCATCGCTTCACGCACGCAGCCATGTTTTTGCGCTTCGAGCACCATACGCGCCAGACGCGGGTCCACCGGCAACTGGCTGAGCTGACGCCCCATGGCGGTCAGCTTGTATGCTGTTTGCTGTTCGTCGGTGGTGATAGCGCCGAGCTCTTCCAGCAGGCGTACGCCATCCTGAATGTTGCGGTTGTCCGGTGCTTCAACAAACGGGAACGCGGCGATATCACCCAGCCCCAGCGCCGTCATTTGCAGAATGACCGACGCCAGGTTGGTACGCAGAATTTCCGGATCGGTAAATTCCGGACGCGACAGGAAATCGTCTTCCGAATAGAGTCGAATGCAGATCNNCCCTTCCGAGACGCGGCCACAGCGGCCTTTACGCTGATTCGCCGAGGCCTGCGACACCGGCTCGATCGGCAGACGCTGGACCTTGGTACGGTAGCTGTAGCGGCTGATGCGCGCAGTGCCCGGATCGATAACATACTTGATGCCCGGCACCGTCAGCGACGTTTCCGCGACGTTGGTCGCCAGCACGATGCGTCGCCCGCTGTGGGGCTGGAACACACGGTTTTGCTCGCTGTTCGACAGTCGCGCGTACAGCGGCAGGATCTCAGTATGGCGCAGCTCCAGTTTATTCAGGGCATCGGCGGTGTCGCGAATTTCACGCTCGCCGCTCATGAAAATGAGAATGTCGCCAGGGCTTTCGTGCCCCAGTTCGTCCACCGCGTCAAAAATCGCCTGCAACTGGTCACGCTCGGTGTCGTCCGCCTCTTCCACAATCGGGCGATAGCGCACTTCCACCGGATACGTACGGCCAGAGACTTCAATCACCGGCGCATGGTTAAAGTGGCGTGAGAAACGCTCCGGATCGATGGTCGCCGACGTGATGATCACTTTCAGATCCGGGCGACGCGGCAGCAGTTCTTTCAGATAGCCAAGCAGAAAATCAATGTTCAGGCTGCGCTCGTGCGCTTCATCAATGATGATGGTGTCGTACTGCATCAATAGCCGATCCTGCTGGATTTCCGCCAGCAGAATACCGTCGGTCATCAGCTTAACCATGGTGTTATCGCTGATGCGATCGCTAAAGCGGACTTTATACCCGATGCACTCACCCGGCTCGCTCTTCAGCTCCTCCGCAATACGGTTTGCCACCGTTCGCGCCGCCAGACGCCGCGGCTGCGTATGGCCAATCAGCCCTTTCACGCCACGGCCCAGCTCCATGCATATTTTCGGCAACTGGGTGGTTTTACCGGAGCCGGTTTCCCCCGCCACGATCACCACCTGGTGGTCGCGAATGGCGTTGAGGATGTCCTGTTTCTTCTGGCTGACCGGCAGGTTGTCCGGGTAGGTGATTTCCGGGCGCGCGGCTTCACGCAGCAGGACTTTACCGGCTGCCTGTTCAATCTCTTTAACCATCTCCTGGAAAATGGCTTGTTGTGCTTCAGGATTTTTAACCTTCTTCGCTCCCTGCAGACGGCGGGCAAAGCGCTGTTTATCGCGCAGCATCAGGCCATCAAGCTGGTGGTGGAGGGAGGAGACGGTGATTTTATTCTGTTCTGTCATCGCATTATTGGGCAGCGCACTGCCGGAAAAAGGCTTACGTAAACGTTCGTTATAGAGTATCACATCCGTGCCTGGCATCGCTTGTTCAATAATTTCGAACAAAGACTTCGATATATTGCGCTATCCCTGCGGCAGGATTGTGAATAGAGTGTCATCAAGCAACAGGGCACGGGCCCGTCAATCTGATAATAAGGAATCACCCATGAGCAAAGTATTAGTTCTCAAATCCAGTATTCTGGCAGGGTACTCTCAGTCTGGTCAGCTGACCGACTATTTCGTTGAACAATGGCGTGAACAGCATGCGGCTGATCAGATCACCGTTCGCGACCTGGCGGCCAACCCTATCCCTGTTCTGGATGGTGAACTGGTGGGTGCTATGCGCCCGAGCGATGCACCGCTGACGCCACGTCAGCAGGAAGCGCTGGCGCTCTCTGACGAACTGATTGCTGAACTGCAAGCGCACGATGTTATCGTGATTGCCGCGCCGATGTACAACTTCAACATTCCGACGCAGCTGAAAAATTATTTCGACCTGGTGGCCCGCGCGGGCGTTACCTTCCGCTACACCGAAAACGGTCCGGAAGGCCTGGTGACCGGTAAACGCGTTGTCGTACTGTCCAGCCGCGGCGGGATCCATAAAGACACCCCGACCGACCTGGTCGCGCCGTACCTGAAACTGTTCCTTGGTTTTATCGGTATGACAGACGTGAACTTCGTGTTCGCAGAAGGCGTGGCGTACGGTCCGGAAGTGGCGGCTAAAGCGCAGTCCGACGCGAAACTGGCTATCGACAGCCTCGTCGCAGCCTGAGTTTTCTCCCTCTCACCGCCCGGTGGGAGGGTTTTTATTCCCCTGCCATGCCCCGCTTTACGAGCCTGCTCGTAAAACGCACCTGTCCTGCTTTCAATGCGTTAAGAAAATCATAGAATCACCGCGGGTGCTTGAGACTGTCTGGTCTCAGGCAATTTGCAGGAGTCCGGATAGTGAAAAGCCCCAGGGAGATAGTGTTATCCACCTGGGGCCGACACTCCCAACCCTTGCAGGTGGGATGTTAGCCCCTTCTCTGAAAGGAGGCAATAACATGCTGACGAAGTACGCCCTTGTGGCAGTCGTTGTACTGTGTCTTGCAGTACTCGGATTTACGTTTCTGGTTCGCGATACGTTGTGTGAGTTGAGCGTCAAAGAACGTGGTATGGAGATCAAAGCTGTTCTCGCTTACGAATCGAAGAAGTAGCTGGCGCACGCGGGGAAGCACTCCCCGCGTCACCCCGGCAGGGTCTGGGACTCACCGCACCTCTTAGCCCTCTCTTCGGAGAGGGCTAACGCTTGAATACTCAATCACAGGCATGATAAATAGCGTTAATAGCCTCCCTCCAGATTGCCGCAAAGTCACTTTCTGCACTCAATGAATCAGGACGACTTAACAGATGACCACAGAACACACGCTGTCTGTTGCAGAGCAAAACCATAATATCATCCGTCTGTCGGCAGCTCAGGCGCTCGCCGGGGCGAATTCGGTGGTCTTCTACGCAACAGGCGCGATTGTCGGTAACGCCATCGCGCCCAGCGCCTCGCTGGCCACGCTCCCCATTACCACGTTTGTTGTGGGGATGGCGGCCTGCATCCTGCCTTTTGGCATGCTGGCCAGAAAACACGGACGCAAAGCCGCCTTTATGACCGGTACCGGAGCCGGTGTCATCACTGGCCTGTTAGCGGCGCTGGCGGTGGTGATGGGGTCGTTTCTGCTGTTTTGCGTCGCCGGATTTCTGGGCGGCGCGTATGCGGCGGTTGCATTGAGCTTTCGTTTTGCGGCGACCGATGGCGTGGCCAAAGAGCGCCGTGCCCGCGCGCTGTCGCTGGTGATGGGCGGCGGTGTCGCCGCAGGCGTCATTGGCCCCATGCTGGTGACAGGCACCATGAATCTCTGGCCGCCGCATACGTTCGCCATTACCTTCATCGCCCAGGCGCTGGTTGCCGCCATCTCCGCCGTTATTCTCATGGGAGTTACGCCCGCCGAGCCCGTTGCTGCTGCCACAAAATCCGCTGGGCGTCCGCTTCGGGAAATCGTGCGTCAGCCCGGTTTCCTGAAAACCGTTTTCAGCGGCGCGGTGGCGTACATGGTGATGAATTTCCTGATGACCGCCGCCCCGCTCTCGATGCATATGCACGGCATTTCACAGCAGGCGTCCAACCTTGGGATTCAATGGCATGTCATCGCGATGTACGGGCCTGGCTTTTTCACCGGCAGGCTGATCCATCGCTTTGGCGCCATGCGTATTGCTTCGGCGGGTTTACTGATCACCGCAGGCTCGGTGCTTGCCGGACTGAGCGGAACCGATATTTTTCATTACTGGCTGTCGTTGATATTGCTGGGGATTGGCTGGAATTTTGGCTTTACTGGCGCATCGGCAAAAATCATTGACTACCACCGCCCGGAAGAGAAGACGCAGGTGCAGTCGCTGAATGATTTTGTGGTGTTTGGCGTGATGATTGTCGGATCGTTTTCGTCCGGCGCATTGCTCAATCTGTATGGCTGGAATGCCGTACTGTGGGGCTCTCTGGTTCCGGTCTGTTTTGCCTTTCTGGTGATTATCACTACGCGCAGCCGCAGCACCGCCGGACAGGAATAATACCGTCAGCCCTCTCGTTAAAGAGGGCGAACGTTTTTATGACGCTGACTTCGGCCGCAGGTTTTCATCAAACACCAGCCGTTTACGTTCCGCTTCCACTTCGCGCAGCGGTTCGACCTGATGCATTGTCTGCTTGCAGCGATCCACCAGCACCTGATATTCCCGCGTGCCCTGTTTTTTCCAGGCCATCTCCTGCTCGCTCAGCGGGCGAATCGCTTTTGCCGGGCTGCCGATGATCAGGTGATCGGCAGGCATTTCGGCCTTCGCTTTGACAAACGATGCGGCACCGACAATGCTGTTTTCGCCGATGATCGCCCCGTCCATCACTACTGCATTCATGCCCACCAGCGCGTTGCGGCGAATAATACAGCCGTGGAGGATCGCGCTGTGGCCGATATGCCCGTCTTCCTCGACCACCGTATCCTGTTCGGGAAAGCCGTGCATGACGCAGTTATCCTGAATATTAGCGCCATCTTTAACTACAATGCGGCCAAAGTCACCACGCAGGCTGGCGTTCGGCCCGACGTACACGCCCTTGCCTAAAATCACGTCGCCAATCAGTACCGCAGTGGGATGCACATAGCTTTCCTCGGGGACCACCGGCGTCAGACCATCAATTTGATATACAGGCATAGCACCTCCCTAGTTAAGTTGCAGGCCGCCGAAGCGTTGATAAAACGCGTTGCCCGGCTGTGGCAGTGCGCCAACCGAGGTCTCCGCTTTCTCGCTCACCCAGTCGAGGGCACCAGCGGCCACACGTTGATAAATATTAATACACAGCTGGCGCGCCGCCTGCCCGGCCCAGTGTGCGGGCAGCAGGGCCTCCGGCAACAGCGGATCTTTCAGCACCACGCGACGGTAGAAGTGGATCAGCAACAACTGGATCTGGAAGCAGCGTTCCGGCGTTANNCGGCGTTAACGCATTCGCCCCGGCCTCGCGCAGCAGTGGCAACAGCGGCCGGAACGAGTCGATAAACGCGTTGTACATGACATTCTGTTCGGTCAGTTGCCAGCACTCTTCCACGCGCGCGCGCAACGCCGCCACCGACATCGCCAGCGGCGAATGCGCTTCAAAACAGATGACGTTTTCCGCCACGCCCGCTTCATGCAACAGCGCCTGTACATCCGCCAGTTTTTGCGACGGCGACGCCATCAGGCTCGGCGCCAGCGTGCCGAACCCCTGCCAGATCAACTGTTTTTTCACATCCGCGAGGGTGGATTTGTCCAGTCCTTCCGACAACAACAGCAGCCAGGTGCCGTCCCAGGCGGGCTGTTCCGCACGGTAGATTTTGCCTTCCGCGCGCCGCGTCAGACGCAAACCTTTATCGCTCAGCCGGTAGTAGCTGCGACGCCCCACGCGATCGACATCCAGCCAGCCCTCTTTGTTAAGCCGAAACAGCGCCGTGCGCACAAAGCGCTCGCCAAAACCGAGCCCTTCCAGCAGCGCCGCAAGGCTGCCAAGCCAGATTTCACCGCCGCGATGCGACAGTGCATCGCCATAAAGCGAGGAGATTAACGACGTTCCGCTGACGGGAACCGAGGAGACAGCCTGCTGAATAAATGCGTCAAGTTTGCTCATCTGATTCATTCTTTTATCTTTTTTATCCTGGATGAATCATAGCATATTGCCCCCTCGTGCCAGGAGAGGGGGCATGAGATTGATTACCCGTTGGCGGCGACTTTACGCAGGTCGAACACCCGACAGGCCTTGCCTTCGGAGCGCGGAATGCTGCCGCAGTTGACGATGGTCACGTCGGTTGAGATGCCCACCATCGATTTAATACGGTGGCGTAAATTATGGCAGACCTGACAGCGCTGCTCATGCGACAGGCTGAGACTGCTCTCTTTCAGCTCCACACGCACGGAAAGTGAATCAAGATGCCCGCGACGGTGTACTTCCAGCTGGTAGTGCGGCGACAGGTGCTCAAATTTGACGATTTCCTCTTCCAGCTGTGACGGGAAGACATTCACACCACGAATAATGAGCATGTCGTCGCTGCGGCCGCTGATACGGTCCATGCGGCGCATGGTGCGTGCCGTGCCGGGCAGCAGGCGGGTGAGATCGCGGGTGCGGTAGCGGATCACCGGTAGCGCCTCTTTGGTGAGCGTGGTAAACAGCAGCTCGCCCTGTTCGCCATCATCCAGCGGCGTACCGTCGTCCGGGTTGACGATCTCCGGGTAAAAGTGATCTTCCCAGATGGTCGGGCCGTCGGCGGTTTCGATGCATTCCATCGCTACCCCCGGCCCCATCACTTCCGACAGGCCATAAATATCCAGCGCGGTAATGCCGAGACGGCGTTCAATTTCGCCACGCATCGCACAGGTCCACGGTTCCGCACCAAACACGCCGACGCGCAGGGAGCACTGGCTGGCGTCGCCGCCCATCTGCCGCTCCAGCTCTTCAATCAGGTTCAGGCAGTAGGACGGCGTCACCATGATCATATCCGGCTGAAAATCGCGGATCAGTTGCGCCTGCTTCTCAGTCTGCCCGCCAGACATCGGGATCACCGTGGCGCCCAGACGTTCCGCGCCGTAGTGTGCGCCCAGACCGCCGGTAAACAGGCCATAACCATAAGCGACATGAATTTTATCTTTCGCACTGCCGCCCGCCGCGCGCAGGGAGCGCGCCACAATATGCGCCCAGTTATCGATGTCGTTTTGCGTGTAGCCCACTACCGTCGGTTTGCCGGTGGTGCCGGACGACGCGTGGATGCGAACAATCTGCTCCATCGGCACCGCGAAGGTGTCGAACGGATAGTTGTCGCGCAGATCCTGTTTGGTGGTGCAGGGAAACTTGCGGATATCCGCCAGTTCGTTGAAATCGTCAGGGTGCACGCCTGCCGCGTCGAATTTGCGCCGGTACATCGGCACGTTCTTGTAGGCGTGTTTCAGCGTCCATTTCATGCGCTGCGTCTGCAGCGCGTGCAGCTCGTCGCGGGACGCGGTTTCAATCGGATCAAGGTTGGATGTCGTTATCATTATAGGGTACTCGCAGGTTGATTAGCTTACAGATCAAACACGCTCCAGGATCATCGCGGCTCGACTCCAGCGCTCGCCATGGCGACGATGCGCGTGCGCGGGGTCAGCCCCTGCGCCAGCGCCATTTCCTCGCTGGCGACAATCAACGCCGCCGCGCCGTCGTTCACCCCGGAGGCGTTCCCGGCAGTGATCACGCCATTTGCGCGAAACGGCGTTTTCAGCGCGGCCAGTTGCTCAAGCGTGGTGTCCGGTCGCAGATGCTCATCGTCTTTCACTTCAACGACANCAAATGGCTGCGCCATGAGCGGATTCACAAAACGCCAGCCAATGGTGGTATCAAACATCTCGGCCTGACGGGAAAACGCCGAGGTGGCCTTGCCCATCACAAAGGGCGCGCGGGACATGGATTCCACGCCACCGGCCAGCAGCAGATCCGCATCGCCCGCGCGAATGGCGCGCGCGGCAAAACCCAGCGCATCCAGCCCGGAGCGTCGCCATGCGCGCGACGTTACGGTTGTCTTCCCCCGCCTGGTTGGCGCAGCCAAGGATCACGTCATCAATCAGCGCCGCATCCAGTTGCGGATGTCGGCTTAACAATGCCCGCAACGGGATGGCGGCCAGATCGTCCGCCCGCACGCCGGACAGCGCGCCGCCATAACGGCCTACCGGCGTTCGCACACCGTCACAAATAAACGCATCACGCATCAGGCTTCTCCTGTCACATTGCCGCCGATGCGGTGCGATTTACCGCGAAACAGAGCGACCGTTTTTTGATGTTGGTTAACGATTTCAATGTCATACACCCCGGCAATTTTGCCCTGATGCTTGACGCGTGCGGTGGCTGTGANGGCGGTACCCGCCAGCGAAAAGATCTGCCCGCCGTGGCAGGTCTGATGGCCATTCAGCATCTGCGGCAGCACGGTCATGGTGACCATGGCGTATCCGTCATCCATTTCGACAATATCCATGCCCATCGCCCGGGCGCAGGCGTCGTTTTCATACATCACGCGGGCGTTGTGCCAGGCGTTATGACTCATAGCTACACTCCAGAAGCGCACGCTGGCGCAGCAGTGAACACGGACGATAGCGTTCTTCGCCGTAATGGCGTTGCAGGTTTTCCAGCATCGCCAGCACCCGCTGCCAGCCGAGGGTTTCGCCCCACTGCAGCGGTCCGTAAGGATAGTTGACGCCGAGGCGCATCGCGGTATCGATATCAGTTTCGCTGGCGACGCCTTTTTGCAGCGCATCGAGCGCTTCATTAATCAGCATCGCGACGGTGCGCCAGACCAGCAGGCCAGGATAGTCGGCAATCAACAGCACCTGTTTGCCCTGCTGCTGCAGCCAGGCTATGGCTTTTTCCGTCTCCTGCGGGCGATTGCTTGCCGCCGCGGCAATGGCGACAACATTACCGTTATGCAGATCGGTCACCACAACCGGTCGTGCCAGCCGCGTTGCCAGTGCCTGCGCGGTCTCGCCATGGGTTTCTATCAGCACGACGTCGTCCAGCGCCATGAAAGGTTTATTAGTGACACTGTCACTATTTTTAACTACCTGCTGTGGCCCCTGTTCTGCCGTCAGCGGCGCACAGTACGCGGGCGCGGGCGCACCGTCCGGCCAGTGATAAACGCCCTGCCCACTTTTTTTACCCAGCCGACCGGCCAGCACCAGTTCCTGTTGCAGTAGCGACGGTAAAAAACGGCGCTCCTGCCAGAAGGCGTTAAATACCGAACAGGTCACGGCAAAATTGACGTCCTGACCAATCAGGTCGGTCAACGCCAGCGGCCCCATCGGGAAACCGCCGCCGTCGCGCAGCGCGGCGTCAATGACAGCCGCCTCCGCCACCTGCTCTTCCAGCGCGCGCCACGCCTCGGNNACTGGCGGCTTCAATGACCAGATCCGCGGCAGCCAGCGCTGACATATCTGCAACCGGGTAAAGATTACGCAGCGTGCTGGCGCAGGCGTCGGCGGTCAGCTTGCCGCGCGCCACGCGGGATTCCAGCCGCGTACGGATACCGTCAACAGCGCGTGCTAATGCGTCGCTGGCGATGTCATACAGCAAAANCAAGGAACGCGCTGACCCCTTCGCGGTAATCAGGGCTGCGTCCGGCCATCCGCTGATAGTCGCGCTCGAGATCGAGCTGGGCGTCAAGAGTATTGGTTTCCGCCGCCAGCAGCGCCTGCTTGATAAGCCCCAGACCGTAGGTCGGCTGTGTCGCCAGATGGCGCGCCAGCGTCTGCGCGGTATCGGAAAGCTGTGCGTCATCTACCACCTGCCAGATCATGCCCCACTGGTGCGCCTGTTCAGCGCTGAGCTTATCGCCCAACAGCGCCAGCCCCAGCGCCCGCGCACGGCCTGCCACACGTGGCAAAAACCAGGTGCCGCCGCAGTCCGGAATTAGCCCGAGCTTGCTGAACGCCATCATGAAATTTGCTGAACGGGCCGCGATAACCATATCGCAGCCGAGCGCAAGCGTAGCGCCAGCGCCCGCCGCCACGCCGTTCACAGCGGCAATCACCGGTTTCGGCAATGCCGCGAGACGGCGCACCAGCGGGTTATAGAATGTTTCCACCGACAGCCCGAGATCCGGGGCATTGCCCTGCGGGTCGACGTTGCGGTCATTGAGATCCTGCCCTGCGCAGAAAGCGCGTCCGGTGCCGGTGATCAGCAGGCAGCGGATGGTCTCGTCGCGCCCGGCCTGCTTCAGACAGTCGGCTAACTGCTGGTGCATCTCATCATTAAAACTGTTCAGTCGATCCGGGCGGTTGAGGGTAATGGTCATTACGCCCTGTTGCACATCGCTGAGAATAAAAGCGTCCATGGTTAGCGTCCTTTGAATACGGGAGTACGTTTTTCGCGAAAGGCGGCAATGCCTTCCTGACGATCGTCCGTGGCGCTGAGCAGCGTAAACAGCTGGCGTTCGAGCTGCAGCCCGGCGTGGAGGTTCACTTCCTGCGACNCCGACGCTACGAATCAGCCGCTGGGTGCCGCCTGCGCCGGGCATAATGCCAAGGGAGATTTCCGGCAGGCCAAAGCGAGCGTTGTCGCCCGCCATCACGACGTCGCAGAGCATCGCCAGCTCGCAGCCCGCGCCCAGCGCGTAACCGTTCACCGCCGCAATCAGCGGTTTGTTGAAGGCGTCAATGCGCGCCCACAGCCGGGGGCGAACGTCGTTTAAGGTCGCCGTGAGGTCTTTGTCCGCCATTTCGTTGAGATCGGCCCCGGCAGCAAAAAAGCGTTCATTACCGCAGATGAGGCAGGCCACAATCGCCGGATTTTGCGCGGCAGATTCAAGTGCATCAGCAATCTGCGCCAGCAGCGCGTTGTTCAGCGCATTCCGCGCCTGCGGGCGATTGAGGGTCAGCAGCAGCACGCGGTCGTGCTGTTCAGTCAGCAACTCGCTCATGCCATCCCCTTCGCATCAAAATCGACAATCACGTCCGGGGTAATCGGCAGTGCCTGACAGCTCAGCACATAGCCCGCCGCCAGTTCGTCGGCTTCAAGGCTGTAGTTGGTGGCCATCGACACGTTGCCGCGCAGCACTTTGCATTTGCAGGTGGCGCAGACGCCGCCCTTGCAGGCGTACGGTAAATCCGCGCCCTGCCGCAGCGCCGCATCGAGAATGCTTTCGTCGTCAGCGGTCAGCGTCACCTGACGGTCGCGGCCATCCTGACGCACGGTCACCGTCTGCCCCTGTGCCTGAACGCTGGCGGCGCGGCGCACACTGCTGCCCGGCGTGTTAAAGCGTTCGAGGTGCAGCGTTTTTTTTGGCATACCGAGAGCCAGT
Source organism: Trabulsiella odontotermitis (assembly GCF_001188485.1). Classification (GTDB taxonomy): domain Bacteria; phylum Pseudomonadota; class Gammaproteobacteria; order Enterobacterales; family Enterobacteriaceae; genus Trabulsiella; species Trabulsiella odontotermitis_A. The sequence goes on along the minus strand of NZ_JNGH01000068.1, from coordinate 44,617 downwards.
AGCGTGGTTTCTGCTTCGTCCATCATCGCCGCCGGACCGCAGATAAAAGCTTCATCAAACTGGCTGAAGTTGATCAGCGTGCGCGACAATTCCTGCAGTTTTTCGCCATTGATACGCCCGTACAGCAGATCGCTGTCGAGCGTTTCCTGGCTGAACAGGCAGACCAGTTGCAGGCGTGTCGGGTAGCGATCTTTAAGGTCAGCCAGCGCCTGGCGGAACATCATGCTCTGGCTGCTGCGGTTGCCGTAAATCACCGTAAACTGGCTGTCCGCTTCGGTCCCCAGCGTGGTTTCAACAATCGCCAGCATCGGCGTAATGCCGGAACCCGCAGCGATGGCAAGGTAGTTACCACGACGGTCGGCCTGTGGCTGATAGCCGAACAGCCCCTGCGGCACCATGACCTCCAGCGCCATGCCCTGTTTGATCTCCTGACGGGCGTAGTTTGAAAAGCGCCCGCCATCAATAGCTTTTACCGCCACGCTGATTTCACCGGGCCGCGCACCACGACAAATCGAATAGCAGCGGCGCAGCTCTTCATTGCCGAGCCGGGTTTTCAGCGTCAGATGCTGGCCTGGGCGAAAGGCGTAGGCCGACTGTAAGGCGTCGGGAACCGCGAAGGTGATGGTCACCGCATCGCGGGTTTCGGGTTCAACTTTTGCCACCGTAAGCGAATGAAACGTCGTCATGGCAACCTCAAATACATTTAAAGTAATCAAAGGGTTCGCGGCAGCTGTCGCGCCATACTGGCGCAGCCGTTCGCGGGCATCAGGGCTCATCCAGTCGGTGGTCCACGGCGGATCGAGCCGCAGCACAATGTGTACCGGCGTATAGCCGTTTTCGGTCATCACGCGGCGGATCTCCCCCAACAGATGTTCCGTCGCCGGACAGCCGGAATAGGTCGGTGTAAAGCCAATCACCCAGCCTTCGCCCTGCTGAGCCACGCTGCGCACCATACCTAAATCGGTAATGGTGAGCACCGGCACTTCCGGGTCCGGGATCTGCCCCAGCAGCGCCCAGATCTGGCGCACGTCGGCAGGGGCAATGGTGGCGAGATGTTGCATACTGACCTCCGGTTACCACTGCTGCGCGGGATACATCCGCTGCAGATACTGCATCTCTGCCAGCATCGGGCCGAGATGTTCGGTGTGCAGCCCCTGCTTGCCGCCAGTGCGGTACGCGGCGTCGGCAGGCGGCGTTAACCCGGCTTCGCGCAGGCCCTGCTGGATTTCCGCTTCCCATTCGGCGCGCAGCTGGCGCGGATCAACGGCAATGCCCTGCTCGCTCAGTTCACTCTCCAGCGCATCGGCGTCAAACAGTTCCGCCGTGAAGCGCCAGACGTCGTCCAGCGCCTGCTGCATACGCTGCGCGGACAGTGCGGTGCCCTGTCCAAGACGCACCATCCAGCCACGGCTGAAACGCAGGTGGTAACGCGCTTCTTTGATGGCTTTGGCGGCGATGGCCGCAATTTGCGCGTCGCGGCTGGCGGTCAGGCGGCTGAACAGCGCGACATGCCAGGCATCCATCAGATACTGGCGCGCAATAGTATCGGCGAAGTTGCCGTTCGGCTGCTCAACCAGCAACAGGTTGCTGAACTGGCGTTCGTCGCGGAAATAGGCCAGCGAGTCTTCATCGCCTTCACCGATTCGCTCCGCGGCATAGCTGAGAAAATTGCGCGCCTGGCCCAGCAGATCGAGGCCGATATTGGCGAGCGCCAGATCGATTTCCAGTTCCGGCGCGTGACCGCACCAGGCGGAAAGCCGCTGCGCCAGCACCAGGCAGTTGTCGCCAAGGCGCAGCGCGTACGTGGCGATGGGATCGTTGATTATCATCGCCACCTCACATGTGCTCTATGCCGTCAGGAATGGTGTAAAACGTCGGGTGACGGTACACCTTGCTCTCTGACGGTTCGAAAAACTCACCGCGCTCTTCCGGCTGCGAGGCGACGATTTCGCTCGCTTTCACCACCCATATCGAACAGCCTTCGTTGCGGCGGGTGTAGGCGTCGCGGGCGTTTTCCAGCGCCATGCGATCGTCTGCGGCATGCAGGCTGCCGACGTGGCGGTGCGACAGCCCCTGTTTGCTGCGGACAAACACTTCATACAGTGGCCAGTAAACATTGCTCATCATGATTCTCCTCAGGCGACGTGGCGGGTGTGCTGTTTTTGCGCGTGGGCCAGCGCGGCTTCGCGCACCCACTCCCCGTCGTCCCACGCCTTGCGTTTGGCGGCGATGCGTGTTAAATTCCCTGCCAGTCGATCTCGCCGAAACGGTAATGCCCGCTGGCCTCGTCGAAATGCAGATCCGGGTCCGGTACGGTCATGCCGAGCATTTCCACCTGCGGAATGGTGTTGTCGACAAAGCGCTGGCGCAGCTCGTCGTTGGAATGGCGTTTGATTTTCCACGCCAGGCTGCGGGCGCTGTTCGGCGAGTTGTCGTCATTGGGGCCAAACATCATCAACGACGGCCACCAGAAACGGTTGATAGCGTCCTGCAGCATCTGGCGCTGGGCCTCGCTACCTTGTGACAGTGTCACACACGCTTCAAAGCCCTGCCGCTGGTGAAAGCTCTCCTCTTTACAGATTTTCACCATCGCGCGGGCGTACGGGCCGTAGGAGGTCCGGCACAGCGCCACCTGGTTGACGATAGCCGCGCCATCCACCAGCCAGCCGATCACGCCAATATCCGCCCAGTTCAGCGTTGGATAGTTGAAAATCGAGGAATATTTCATCCTGCCGTCGAGCATCTTCTGGTAGAGATCCTCGCGGGCGCAGCCGAGGGTTTCCGCCGCGCTGTAGAGATAGAGGCCGTGACCGGCTTCGTCCTGCACTTTGGCCAGCAGAATGGCCTTACGGCGCAGCGTCGGGGCGCGGGTGATCCAGTTCCCTTCCGGCAACATGCCGACGATTTCGGAATGCGCGTGCTGCCCAATCTGGCGGATCAGCGTTTTGCGGTAGGCGTCCGGCATCCAGTCCTGCGGCTCGATGGCGGTTTCCTGCGCGATGCGCGCGTTAAAGCGTTGCTCTTCTGTCACGTCATCACCTTTATGATTCCTGTTAAACCTGTTTATCATGATTTGTGAATCACTTTTCTCTATAAAAGTTACATAAAGGTTAACTAAAACCACAAATTATGTTTATGTTTTCTGTGACCTCACTCGCAACTCATTTCGTTATATTATGATTTTTCAATGTATTATATTCTCACGCCGTTAAGACAGTGGTCGCATTGTTAATAAATTATTAAATTCATCCTTGATTTTTATGATTCATAATCAAACTATGTAATGCAAAGCAACGTAACACTTTGGAGATCGGTGATGCAGCAGTTAACCAGTTACTTATCCGGCGCGTGGCAGAAAGGTCGCGGCCATACGCGCGCAATCCATCACGCCATTACGGGCGACGTTCTGTGGGAAGTGACCAGCGAAGGTCTCGACATGGCGCAGGCGCGCCGTTTTGCCATCGAGCACGGTGGCAAGGCGCTGCAGGCGATGACGTTCATTGAACGCGCCGCCATGCTAAAAGCGGTGGCCCGTCATCTGCTGGAGCACAAAGAGACGTTTTACGCGCTGTCCGCGCAGACCGGTGCCACCCGCGCCGACAGTTGGGTGGATATTGAAGGCGGCATCGGTACGCTGTTCACCTATGCCGGGCTCGGCAGTCGCGAACTGCCGGACGACACCCTGTGGCCGGAAGATGAGCTGATCCCGCTGTCGAAAGCCGGAGGCTTCGCCGCCCGACACGTATTGACCTCAAAATCCGGCGTCGCCGTACACATTAACGCGGGCATGCCGGCGATCGTCAAACCCGCCACCGCCACCGCGCAGGTCGCCCAGGCAATGGTAAAAGCGATTGTCGACAGCGGCCTGGTGCCGGACGGCGCCATCAGCCTGATTTGCGGTAGCGCCGGGGATTTGCTGGATCATCTGGATACGCAGGACGTGGTGACGTTCACCGGTTCGGCGTCTACCGGCCAGATGCTGCGCGTTCACCCCACTATCGTCGCACATTCAATCCCGTTCACCATGGAAGCGGATTCGCTGAACTGCTGTGTGCTCGGCGACGACGTCACGCCGGAACAGCCAGAATTCGCGCTCTTTATTCGCGAAGTGGTGCGTGAGATGACCGCGAAAGCCGGGCAAAAATGTACTGCCATTCGCCGCATCATCGTGCCGCAGACGCAGGTGCAGGCAGTGAGCGACGCGCTGATAGCCCGGCTGGAAAAAGTGACCGTTGGCGATCCGGCGCAGGAAGGGGTGAAAATGGGCGCGCTGGTCAACGCCGAACAGCGTCAGGATGTGCAGGAACGCGTGGATGCGCTGGTCGCCGCAGGCTGTGAAATCCGTCTTGGTGGCAAGGCCGACCTCAGCGCGGCAGGTGCTTTTTTCCCGCCAACGCTGCTGTGGTGCCCGCAACCAGACGAAACCCCGGCGGTACATTCGACGGAAGCCTTTGGCCCTGTCGCCACGCTGATGCCCTACCGCGACCGTGAACATTCGCTGGCGCTGGCTCGTGCCGGGCAAGGCAGCCTCGCCGGCACGCTGGTCACCGCTGACGGCGAACTGGCGCGGGCGTTTATCCTTGGTGCTGCACGTGCGCATGGGCGTATTCAGGTGCTGAATGAAGAATCGTCTAAAGAATCCACCGGGCACGGTTCCCCANCACGGCGGCCCGGGACGTGCTGGCGGCGGCGAAGAGCTTGGCGGCCTGCGGGCGGTTAAGCACTATATGCAGCGCACCGCGATTCAGGGCAGCCCGTCGATGCTTGCTGCAATTGGCAAACAATGGGTGCGCGGCGCGCAGGTGGCAGAAGACCGCATTCATCCGTTCCGTAAATACTTCGAAGAACTGCAACCGGGCGACAGCCTGCTGACCCCGCGCCGCACCATGACTGAAACTGACATCGTCAATTTTGCCTGCCTGAGCGGGGATCACTTCTACGCGCATATGGATAAAATCGCCGCCGCGGAATCGATTTTTGGTGAGCGCGTGGTGCATGGCTATTTCGTGATTTCCGCCGCTGCCGGGCTGTTCGTTGACGACGGTGTCGGGCCGGTGATCGCCAACTACGGCATGGAAAACCTGCGCTTTATCGAGCCGGTGAAACCTGGCGATACCATTCAGGTGCGGCTGACCTGCAAACGCAAAACGGTGAAACGGCAGAAAACCGCTGAAGAGAAACCGACCGGCGTGGTCGAATGGGCAGTCGAGATTTTCAATCAGCATCAACAGACGGTGGCACTCTACTCCATCCTGACGCTGGTCGCGCGCCAGACCGGCGACATCTGATCCGCAGCAACGGTGCCGGGCAGCATTCCGCCTGCCCGGCACGCAAAAACTTCCCAACCTGGCACATCTGACAAACAACCTGGCAGCAGCAGGCAAACACTTTTACGCGTCTGCCTGTCAGGATAACGCTGTCACAACACTCACAACACAACAAAACAAAACAATAAGACGAGGTTAAACATGGGAAGCCGCTCTTTTTTCTCTCCCCGTAAAACGACGCTGGCACTGGCTGTCGCGCTGTGTTGCACCTGGCAGTCTCCGGCCTTCGCCCACGGTGGCGAAGCGCACATGGTACCGATGGACAAAACGCTACAGGATTTCGGCGCTGACGTGCAGTGGGATGATTACGCGCAGATTTTTACCCTGATCAAAGATGGCGCATACGTCAAAGTAAAACCGGGCGCGAAAACCGCCATCGTCAACGGTAAGCCGCTAACGCTGCAGGTGCCGGTAGTGATGAAAGAGAACAAAGCCTGGGTTTCCGACACCTTCATCAACGACGTGTTTCAGTCCGGACTCGACCAGACCTTCCAGGTCGAGAAGAAACCGCACCCGCTCAATTCGCTGACTGCGGATGAGATCCGTGCAGCGGTAGAGATTGTCAAAGCCGCGCCGGATTTCAAACCCAACACTCGCTTTACCGAGATTTCGCTACGCGAGCCCGACAAAACCGCGGTCTGGGATTTTGCCCTCACTGGCAAAGCGGTTGATGCACCGCGCGAAGCCAACGTCATTATGCTCGACGGTAAACATGTCATCGAAGGCGTGGTTGACCTGCAGAATAAAAAAGTAACGTCCTGGCAGCCCGTTAAAGACGCGCATGGCATGGTGCTGCTGGATGATTTCGTCACCGTGCAGAATGTTATCGACAACAGCAGCGAGTTTGCGCAGGTGCTGAAAAAGCACGGTATCAACGATCCGAAAAAGGTCATCACCACCCCGCTTACCGTCGGCTATTTTGATGGTAAAGATGGCCTGAAACAGGATGCCCGTCTGCTGAAAGTCATCAGCTATCTCGATGTTGGTGATGGCAATTACTGGGCGCACCCGATTGAAAACCTGGTGGCGGTGGTTGATCTCGAACAGAAGAAGATTATTAAGATTGAGGAAGGCCCGGTGATCCCGGTGCCGCTGACGCCGCGCCCGTATGACGGTCGTGACCGCGTGAAACCGGCGCTGAAACCACTGGAGATTGTCGAGCCCGAGGGCAAGAACTACACCATCACTGGCGATATGATTCACTGGCAGAACTGGGATTTCCACCTGCGCCTGAACTCGCGCGTCGGGCCGATTCTGTCGACCGTGACGTATAACGACAATGGCAAGAAACGCAAAATCATGTACGAAGGCTCGCTCGGCGGGATGATCGTCCCCTATGGCGACCCGGACACCGGCTGGTATTTCAAAGCCTATCTTGATTCCGGCGATTACGGTATGGGCACCCTGACCTCACCGATCGTGCGCGGGAAAGATGCGCCATCCAACGCCGTGCTGCTTGATGAAACCATTGCCGATTATGCCGGTGCACCAATGGATATTCCCCGCGCTATCGCCGTATTCGAGCGCTACGCCGGGCCGGAGTATAAGCATCAGGAACTGGGGAAACCGAACGTCAGCACCGAACGCCGCGAACTGGTGATACGCTGGATCAGCACTGTCGGTAACTATGATTACATCTTTGATTGGATTTTCCACGAAAACGGCACCATCGGCATCGATGCTGGTGCGACCGGCATTGAAGCGGTGAAAGGCGTGAAGGCGAAAACCATGCACGATCCATCGGCCAAAGACGATACCCGTTACGGTACGCTGATCGACCATAACATTGTCGGCACCACGCACCAGCACATCTACAATTTCCGTCTCGATCTCGACGTTGACGGCGAAAACAACCGGCTGGTGGCGATGGACCCGGAAGTGAAGCCAAATACCGCGGGTGGCCCACGCACCAGCACCATGCAGGTGAATCAATACACCATCGACAGCGAACAACAGGCAGCGCAGAAGTTTGACCCTGGCACTATCCGCCTGCTCAGTAATACCAGCAAAGAAAACCGCATGGGTAACCCGGTGTCGTACCAGATCATCCCTTACGCTGGCGGCACGCACCCGGTGGCGACTGGTGCGAAATTTGCCCCGGACGAGTGGATTTACCATCGTCTGAGCTTTATGGATAAACAGCTGTGGGTAACGCGCTACCATCCGAATGAGCGTTTCCCGGAAGGCAAATATCCTAACCGCTCAACGCACGATACCGGACTGGGGCTGTACAGCAAGGACAATGAATCACTGGATAGTCATGACGATGTGGTATGGATCACCACCGGCACAACCCACGTCGCCCGCGCCGAAGAGTGGCCGATCATGCCTACAGAGTGGGTACACGCGCTGTTGAAACCGTGGAACTTCTTCGATGAAACCCCGACGCTGGGGGAAAAGCAGAAATAAAGAAAGGGGCGAAAGCCCCTTTCTTATTCAGATGGTTAATACCGCACGCACACCGACTTCGTTTCGCACCAGCCGTCCAGCCAGTCCGGGCCGAAATCGCGTCCGGTGCCGGACTGCTTCATGCCGCCAAACGGCAGGTTGGCGTCAATCAGCGTATGGCTGTTGATCCACACTGTTCCGGCCTGCAGGCGGTCGCTGAATGACAGCGCCTGCGACAGATCGCGCGTCCAGACGCTGGCGGTCAGGCCGTATTCGGNNTCCCCCAGACGCAGCGCCTCTTCGCCGTCGGCGACGCGTACCAGATTCACCACCGGGCCAAATACCTCTTCGCGAGTCAGACGCAGGCTGGCGTCTGGATTAACCACCAGCGTTGGCGCCACGTAGTAACCGTTGCCCCCCGGCCCGGCGTTGCCGCTCAGCAGCTCGGCGTTGTTTTGCTGCGCCTCCTGCAGGAACGCCTGCACTTTGTCGCAGTGCGCGCGCGACACCAACGGATTGATGTGCGCCGTTTCGGACATGCCCGGCCCGACATTCAGGGATTTCACCGCCTGCTCAAAACCACTCACCAGGTTATCAAACAGCGGCGCTTCAATGTAGATGCGCGAGCTGGCCGCGCATACCTGCCCCTGATTGAGAAAACTGCCGGTCATCAGCCCTTCGATCACCCACTGCGGGTCGGCGTCTTTCAGTACAATCGCCGGGTTTTTCCCGCCGAGCTCCAGCGTAACGCGGGTTAAACGGTCGGCGGCGCTACGGGCAATCTGTTTGCCGGTCGCTGTCGAGCCGGTAAAACTCACTTTTGCCACCTGGGGATGCGAGGTCAGCGCTGCGCCGCATTCGCTGCCGCTGCCGGTGACCACGTTAAACACACCGTCCGGGATCCCCGCTTCGGTCGCCAGTTCGGCCACGCGCAGCAGCGTCAGCGGTGTGGTTTCCGATGGCTTAATGACGATAGAGCAACCCGCCGCCAGCGCAGGCATTACTTTCCACATGCCAATCATCAGCGGGAAGTTCCACGGCACGATCCCGGCGACCACGCCGACCGGCTCTTTTTTCGTCCACGCCTGGTAACGCGCGCCTTCCGGCATCGGAATGGAAACATCGAGCGTGCTGCCGGTGATTTTGGTGGTCAGCCCGGCGGTGTAGCGCATCCAGTTCAGGGTACAGCCGACTTCAAAGGCGCGGGCGATATGAATGGATTTTCCCTGTTCGAGGGTTTCGAGCTGTGCCAGCTCTTCCGTATGCTGCTCAACCAGATCGGCGAAACGCAGCAGGATACGTTCACGCTCTGCCGGTAAACGCCCCGCCCAGGTGCGGGCGACGAACGCTTTCCATGCTGCCTTATCAACGTCAGCCGCGCTGGCGTCGGCGGTAGTGGCAATAGGCTCGCCAGTGGCCGGGTTGTAGATCGTTAAGCGCTTTTCACTTTGTGCCGCCTGCTGCCCTCCATCGATATAGAGACCATGCTGACGATCCAGAAACATCTGCACGCTGGCAAGCGTTGCGACCTGAGAACCGGACATACCCACTCCTTATTTTCATCAATAGTGCATTCAGTCTAGGGGCGGATAGTGGATCGCGCTTTTTTCTCTCTGACATTCGTTTTTGCCGCTGTGACAGGCGCTGCAAACGGCATTTTTTATGCAGTAAAAGTGTGCCGGGGATAATAGTTCTTTCATATAGTTGCCGGTAAGGGGTTGTTTTAATCAACATAACAGCAACAATAATAAAACATTTTTTCCACCAGGATGGTCTATGGCGCAGGCAGACGACAAAGAGAGTTACCGGGCATGGCTGGCGAAGGTCAACCAGCTATGTGGAAACTTTGCCGCACGTCCGCTGGACGGAAAATTTTACGGTGAGATCGAATCCGGGTATACGCGGGGGTTAAAACTGAGCACCGTGACCACTCGCGGGGTGAATCTGTACCGCTCGCAGGAGGAGATCAAACGCGGCAATGATGCCTGGTTTTATACCGTGTTTCAGCTCGAAGGACAGGCAGTGATGGAGCAGGATAACCGGCAGGTGATCCTCGACGCGGGCGATATCACGCTTATCGACGCCGCGCGCCCCTGCTCGTTTTACTGGCAGCAAACATCGCGTCAGGTGTCGTTGTTATTGCCGCGTCAGAAGCTGGAGCATCTGAGAGCGATCAACAGTGCAGAGCGACTGGCGAAAACGCTGCCAATGGTGCAGTTGAGCCACCGCCTGTTGCAGGAAAGCATGACCAGCCCGGAGATGAATGAAAACGAAAGCGAGGCAGCACTGGAAGCCATTATCTGCCTGCTGCGCCCGGTACTGTATCAGCAAGACGCCCGGCCCACGCGCCGTGAGCGGCAGTATCAGAAGATCATGGCGCTGATTGATGAATACATTCAGTCAGAGCAGTTACGCCCGGAATGGCTGGCCAGTGAAACTGGCATGTCAGTGCGCAGTCTGTACCGGATGTTCGCGGATAAAGGACTGGTGGTGGCGCAGTACATTAAGAATCGTCGTCTCGACCTCTGCGCACAGGCGCTGCGCAATGCGCATGATGATGAAAAACTGGCGGGAATTGGTTACAGCTGGGGCTTTACCGACCACAGCCATTTTTCAACGGCGTTTAAGCAGCGTTTCGGATTGTCGCCGGGGGAATACCGCAAGCGCTACCGGTAATTATTTCTTCAGCCACTTACCATTAAGACCTTTTACGTATTCGCCAGGCTGCGCGCGCTCGACCAGCTTTTTCCCGGCCATTTTCGCCACTTCATCCACCGGCAGATTATTGCTGTCCGCCAGTTGCTGATAGCTTTCGCTGCGGGCATCGTTGATGTGCTTTACCAGCGCCAGGGTGTCTTTATCCTGCGCTATCGGCGCCAGATAGCCGTTGAGGGTTTCGCCGACGCGCCCCTGTTGCCGGGCTTCGCTGAGGGTCAGCGCCAGCGCGGAAGTGCTTAACAGGCTCAGGCCCAGCAGACTCGCGATAAGTAATTTCTTCATCTGCTGTCCCTCAGAAAAGATCGCTGCGTGATTTCAGCAGGTTTTCGACGTCTTTATCCACCTTGATATGAATCTCATGCTCGATTTTGACATTCATATTGATGGTGATCGGCTCCTTTGGCGCGGCGACTTCAATGCGCGGCGTGCAACCCGCCAGCATCATGGCGGCCGGGGCGCACAGCAGGGCGATTAATATTCTCATTATTGTTGCTCCTTACATTCCTTGCCGCCTGAGCAGCGTGGCGCGGGTAGCGCCGCATTTTGTTCAAGCCACGCCTGTAAATTGTCACCAAAACGCAGGCTGCGCCACAGGTCAAAGACATTTTCTTCGTGGGTATAGTTCAGATGCACCGTATTGCTTTTTCCTTCCACGTGGCTGATGCCGGTAATATTCGCCGTGAGGGTCAACAGCCCCAGATTATTTAAATTGATTTTCGTCCACGAGTGGGAAATTTCCATGTAGCGCAGCCAGTTGATGGCCGCCCCGGCAGCGATGTTATCTTTCACCACGGCGTCGGCGGTGTCTTTGTCGATGCGTAATGTCATCGCCGACGGGTTGGTCAGCCAGCCATCCTTAATAATCCATTTTTCATTGTTCAGCCACAATGGCAATGCGCCGTTGACCGGGCCGGACATGGCAAACTGCTTCGGATTCACCGCGCTTATCAGTTCGCTGGTGGAGATGTTGTTTAACCGCAGCAACGCGGCGTCATGCTGCGGCATCCGCAACTGCTGCATGGTGAGTTGCCCGCCGAGAATATCGACGCTGACATTGCTCAGTAATAACGGATTATCCTCACTCCACGGATAGCTGCCCTGCAGATCGGCGGTCAGGTTTTGCGCCGTCACCTGGTTGACGACTTCGGCGATGCGCAGCGACACCGGCCGACGGGTGCCGAGCTGCCAGGTGCCTTCGCTGAAACGGAATGGCAGAACAAAATCGACGCCGTTGATTTGGTTATCCGGCATCCAGGCGCTGCCGCCCTTCAATACGCCGTGACCGCCTGCCTCAAAGCCCTGATCGGCGGCGGCGGAAAACGCCACCTGCGCGTACAGTTCCCCTTCGCGCAGGGTCATTTTCATGTCCGGCGGTACCAGCGGCTGAAATACCGTTAACGATTGTTTCGGCCACCAGGCTTCGCCGCGCAGGCGTTCGCCGTCCCAGCGCCCGTGCACACGCACCGGGCCGATGTCGTCGGCATGAAGATCACCTTTAAACAGGAAATACGTCGGGTCGCGCNCAGCCACTCGATGGGCTCATCAAGCGTGAGGCGCGGCTGGCTGACCCGCATGGTGCCGTATTCCAGCTTGTCGAAACCGGTGGAGAGCGTATTCAACACGATGGTGCTGTCGCGCCACATGCCGGTTCCGGCGACGTCCCAGCGCGCCTGCATGGGCGTGAAATGACCGTCACCCCAGTAACGCCACTGCCAGATGCCCTTGTCCGGCAGGAAGTTATCGGCTTTGCCGTCGAGATGCAGGGTAAAGTCCCCCGTCTCCTCTTCATGCGCCCGCAGAATCGCCTGCAGCCGCCCGTCCACGCCCTGCTGCGTCACTTTTACGCCCGCCAGCGGCCAGCGAATTTCATCAATATTCAGCGAATCAATCACGCGACCGCGAGAGCGTAATAACGCGCCGGGTTCAAACGCCAGCTGCGGGGACGCCAGCGGGCCGGTGAGCACGGCAGGCAGTTTGGCGTAAAAAATGAGATCACCCTGCTTGGCTTCACCGGTAAGCTGCATCGGCATGGCGCTGTTGTCCGCGCTCAGTTTTCCCGGGCCGATATTCAGAACAGCGTTACCCTTGCCCGCATCGCCCTGGGTCAGCACGTTAAGACGGCCGCTGATTTGCATCGTGTCCAGCCCCTGCTGCCACTGTTCTGCTTTCAACGCCACACGTCCGCTCAGCGGCTGTCCCTGATACGGCCAGCGCCAGCGCCCGTCACTGATGGTCGCCAGATGTTCAGTGATTTCCCAGGGCAGATCGAGCAGCGGATCGGGATCGCCGTTGGCGTTGACGATAAGCTGACCGCGGTTTTTCTCCCATAGCAGTTCCGCATCCACCAGCCCCGGCCCCTGCGGCACCTCAAAAGAGGAATAAAGGTGACCGCGGCAGGGTGAAACCCCCCACCAGTTTTAGCGGCGGCTGCCCGTCCACCAGCCGGGTTTCAAATTCGCTGACGGTCAGCGCCTGACCGTGCAGACGCGCGCGCAGTGTGACCGCATCGCCCTGATAAATGATGTCCTGGATCGCGGGCGTTAACGCCATGCTCAGTTTGCCCTGCCACTGCTGCCAGGGAGAGAGCGTCAGACGGTCAATCGTCAACCAGCTGTTGGGCAGCATGGACTGCCACTCGGCGAGCGTTCGCGGCGCGCCGGGTGATGCTTCGCTCTCGGGGAGTTTGCTCAGGCACACGGAATCAACATCCAGGGAGGCGATATGCAGTTTCCAGCGGCTGGGATGGGTAATTTCAGCGCCCGACAGGCGCGCCAGCTCACAATCACCAACCAGATAACGGAGGCGGGGAATTTTAAGGGCGGAACGGGTCAGACGCGGGCTGTCATCCAGCGCGATGCGGGTACCGGCCGGTAGCCAGATCCCTGCAAGCGTAGGCACCCAGCGCGTCAGCGTTAACAGCAGCGCCAGGGGGAGAATCAAGAAAATCACAAGCAGCGCAATGGCGGCTTTGTATCGACCCTTCATGGGCAACGAATATCCTGCTGTATTGTTATTGTGACCAGACAGAGTCGGTATTGTGGCATGTTCGCCAGACCAGTTGAAGCCGTGGCCAGTTTAAGGANGATGCAGCAAAGGTATTCGCAATGCCGCTTTGCTATCGCGGCATTGCGGGCTGATCAGGACTGGAGCGTCGCCAGACGGGCGGCGAAACCGACGAACACCAGGCCAATCAGGCTGTTGCCGATTTTTGCCAGTTTCTTTTTGGTTTTCACGTAGCGGGTCACGAACGAGCCGGAGACGATCAGGAAGCTCAGGTAGATAAAGCTCACCAGTTCCAGCGTCAGCGCGAGGATAAAGAACGCGATGCCCGGGCTGGCGGCGTTAACGTCGATAAACTGCACAAAGAAGGAGACGTAAAACAGAATCGCTTTCGGGTTGGTCAGGCTGAGCACCAGCGCGCGCTTGAGGATGGCGCTGCCCGGCTCTGCACCATCAGACATGTGCGTGTCGCGCTGGGTCAGCGTGGCATACAGCATTTTACCGCCGAGCCACAGCAGGTACAGGGCGCCAAGGTAACGGACAATATTAAACAGCACTGGTGTGGTTTTAATCAGTGTCGCGACGCCTGCGTAAGCGAGGAACATCAGCACGGCATCACCAATAAAGACGCCCAGCGCCGCCAGGTATCCTTTGCGAATGCCGTGCGCCACACCGGTTTTGAGCACAAAGAAAGTATTGGGGCCGGGAACCAGAATGATGAAAATCGCGCCAATCAGGTAGGTCCAGTAGCTTACTACGCCAAATTCCGCAAACACGTCTTACTCCCGTTCGTCCATTGATAGCTTCCTGAAAGAGAAAGCGTTACCTTGATCACAGAATGCTAACGCAGAGCGCGTCGCCTTGAAAGCCCCAAACACGCTTTCGGACACGGAATCGGCCATTCAGGTTTATGCTTATAGTCATTGATAACGTTTTAATCACACATGCACATTTCGTGTAACCTGTTGATTATACAAAATTTCAAAAATTGTAAGAAATTTCTGAGTATGCTACCGTGACGCAAAAATCACTGGAGAAAAGTCTTATGAAAATCGCCGTTTACAGCACAAAGCAATACGATAAAAAGTATCTGCAACAGGTTAATGATGCATATGGCTTTGAACTCGAATTTTTCGACTTCCTGCTAACCGAGAAAACAGCGAAAACCGCAAACGGCTGTGAAGCCGTCTGTATCTTCGTTAACGATGACGGCAGTCGTCCGGTTCTGGAAGAGCTGAAAAAGCATGGCGTTAAATATATCGCGCTGCGCTGTGCCGGGTTTAACAACGTCGATCTTGATGCGGCAAAAGCGCTTGGCCTGCGCGTGGTGCGTGTCCCGGCGTACTCGCCGGAAGCCGTGGCGGAACATGCGATCGGCATGATGATGACGCTGAACCGCCGTATTCACCGTGCTTATCAGCGTACCCGCGACGCCAACTTCTCCCTTGAAGGGTTGACCGGCTTTACCATGTACGGCAAAACCGCGGGCATTATTGGTACCGGTAAAATCGGCGTCGCCGCCCTGCGCATCCTGAAAGGTTTCGGTATGCGTCTGCTGGCGTTTGATCCTTACCCGAGCGCTGCAGCGCTGGATATCGGCGTGGAGTATGTTGACCTGCCGACGCTGTTTTCCCAGTCGGATGTCATTTCGCTGCATTGCCCGCTGACCCCGGAAAACTATCACCTGCTGAACCAGACGGCGTTTGAGCAGATGAAAGACGGCGTGATGGTCATCAACACCAGCCGCGGCGGATTGATTGATTCACAGGCCGCTATCGAAGCGCTGAAAAATCAGAAAATCGGCGCACTGGGGATGGACGTTTACGAGAACGAGCGCGACCTGTTCTTTGAAGACAAATCCAACGACGTGATCCAGGACGACGTGTTCCGCCGTCTGTCGGCCTGTCATAACGTGCTGTTTACCGGACATCAGGCTTTTCTGACCGCCGAAGCGCTGATCAGCATTTCCGAAACCACGCTGGAAAACCTGCGCCAGATTGAACGCGGCGATACCTGCCCGAACGCGCTGGTCTGAGCCCACTCGCTTGACCGCTCCCCCGCACGGGGGAGCACTTTCAGATAATCCCCAAAGACGCGGTAAACGGTAGAGTTACACTCCCTCAGAAGTATTCATGTAGTGAATATAAAGGAAGAATAAATGAACAGGACCCTTTTCCTGTTGGCGGCGGGCATGCTGCTGACAGGTTGTGTTAACACCAGCAAAGTCACCGTCAACGCGTCACAGTTAGAGCATCATCGTTTCGTGCTGGAAAGCGTGAATGGCCAGGCTATCCCTGCCGGGAAAAATCCGCCAGAGCTGAGTTTTGGCGAGAAAATGCACCTGTCCGGCAGCATGTGCAACCGCTTTACCGGTCAGGGGAAGCTGTCTGAGGGTGAACTGAAAGTGAAAAACCTGGCGATGACGCGCATGATGTGCGCCGATGCGCAGCGTAACGAACTGGATAACACCCTGAGCACCATGCTCAGTAAAGGGGCGCAGGTAGACCTGACCGGTGACCAGTTAACGCTGGCAACGGCGGAACAGACGCTGGTGTACAGACTGTCCGATCTGATGGGTTAATAGTTGCCGCAGGTCCCGGTGGCAAGAGCCTGCTCTGCGCATCTTTTGCCATTGGGTAATGCGCACATGCCAATCGCTGAGCCATCCAGCTGACGGGCAACGGACAACGAGCCGCCTACCATGGCGCAGTTTGCCTGGCCGGTATCAGACATCGCGGCGCGCAAACCCGGCGCGACGTGCGCGGCGGTTGCCTGCTGTACGGGTTCGTTGCTACAGGCCGACAACAACAGCACGGCACATCCCACTAAAAACGCTGCACGCATCTTTTCTCTCCCCTCAGTCTCAGCAAAATCTTATGCATCATAGGCAGCGTAGCGCCTGACGTCGAGAGCCGATCTGCGATTTTATGCGCCGCAGAAACATTTTTTAGCGATTTTTTGCCTGTTCTGTTGATCTCACCCGCTATTCCGCCTTTCCGCAGGACACAAAAGCGAAAATTGAAATGCCGCAGCTTTGCTAAAATTTAACGCATAATTACAGGATTCGTCGACGTATCACGAGTCCCTTTTATTGCGCAATGTAAGGGTGTCCTATGATCACAATTGACGGTAATGGCGCGGTCGCTTCGGTGGCATTTCGTACCAGTGAAGTTATCGCCATCTACCCGATTACGCCCAGCTCGACGATGGCGGAACAGGCGGACGCCTGGGCAGGTAACGGGCTCAAGAACATCTGGGGCGATACGCCTCGCGTAGTCGAAATGCAGTCAGAAGCCGGGGCCATCGCCGCGGTTCACGGCGCGTTGCAGACCGGGGCGCTGTCCACCTCCTTTACGTCGTCTCAGGGACTTCTGTTGATGATCCCGACGCTGTACAAGCTGGCGGGTCAGTTAACGCCCTTTGTGCTGCACGTCGCGGCCCGCACGGTGGCGACTCACGCGCTGTCTATTTTTGGCGATCATTCTGACGTGATGGCCGTGCGCCAGACCGGTTGTGCGATGCTGTGCGCGGGTAGCGTGCAGGAAGCGCAGGATTTCGCGCTGATTTCGCAGATAGCGACGCTCAAAAGCCGCGTGCCTTTTATTCATTTCTTCGATGGTTTCCGCACCTCGCACGAAATCAATAAAATCGTGCCGCTGGCGGACGACACCCTGCTCAGCCTGATGCCGCAGGCGGACATCGACGCCCATCGCGCCCGCGCGCTGAACCCGGAGCATCCGGTCATTCGCGGCACCTCCGCCAACCCGGACACGTATTTCCAGTCCCGTGAGGCCACCAACCCGTGGTACAACGCGGTGTACGATCACGTGGCTCAGGCGATGAGCGATTTCGCCGCCGCCACCGGGCGAGACTATAAACCGTTTGAATATTATGGCCACCCGCAGGCTGAACGGGTGATCATCGTGATGGGGTCAGCCATCGGCACCTGCGAAGAGGTGGTCGATGAACTGCTGACCCGTGGCGAAAAAGTGGGCGTGCTGAAAGTTCGTCTCTATCGCCCCTNGTGATGACCGCGCTGGCGGAAGCCTTTAACCGTGGCGAACGCGAAACGCTGCCGCGCGTCATTGGCGGTCGTTATGGCCTGTCGTCGAAAGAGTTTGGCCCGGAATGCGTGCTGGCGGTGTATCACGAGCTGAGTCAGGCGAAACCAAAACCGCGCTTTACCGTCGGGATTTACGACGACGTCACTCACCTCTCCCTGCCGCTACCGGAAAACACCCTGCCCGCCACCGCAAAACTGGAAGCACTGTTTTATGGCCTTGGCAGCGACGGCAGCGTGTCGGCGACTAAAAACAATATCAAAATTATCGGTAACTCAACGCCGTGGTATGCGCAGGGCTATTTTGTTTATGACTCCAAGAAAGCCGGTGGCCTGACGGTGTCGCACCTGCGTGTCAGCGANACCAGCCGATCCGGTCGGCGTATCTGGTATCGCAGGCTGATTTTGTTGGCTGTCACCAGTTGCAGTTTATCGATAAATACCAGATGGCCGAGCGCCTGAAACCCGGCGGAATTTTCCTGCTCAATACGCCATACAGCGCTGATGAAGTCTGGGCGCGGTTGCCGCAGGAAGTGCAGGCGGTGCTGAATCAGAAAAAAGCGCGCTTTTATGTGGTTAACGCCGCGAAAATCGCCCGTGAATGCGGCCTTGCCGCGCGTATCAATACCGTTATGCAAATGGCGTTTTTCCATCTGACCCATATTCTGCCGGGCGACAGCGCACTGATGGAACTGCAGGGTGCGATAGCCAAAAGCTACAGCAGCAAAGGTCAGGATCTGGTTGAACGTAACTGGCAGGNCTCGCGAACCCCTCGCCGAAGTGCCGCTGCAGCCGGTGAATGTCGCCAGCCCGAATCGCCCACCGGTGGTTTCCGACGCGGCGCCCGATTTCGTCAAAACCGTCACTGCCGCGATGCTCGCCGGGCTTGGCGACGCGTTGCCAGTTTCCGCGCTGCCGCCGGACGGCACCTGGCCGATGGGCACCACCCGCTGGGAAAAACGCAACATCGCCGAAGCGATCCCCATCTGGAAAGAAGAGCTGTGTACCCAGTGTAACCACTGCGTTGCCGCCTGCCCGCACTCGGCAATCCGCGCCAAAGTGGTGTCTCCGGAAGCGATGGAAAGCGCGCCCGCCAGTCTGCATTCGCTGGACGTGAAATCCCGCGATATGCGCGGTCAGAAGTATGTGCTGCAGGTCGCGCCAGAAGACTGCACCGGCTGTAATCTGTGCGTGGAAGTCTGCCCGGCCAAAGACCGACAGAACCCGGAAATCAAAGCCATCAATATGATGTCGCGCCTTGAGCATGTTGAAGAAGAGAAAGTGAATTATGACTTCTTCCTCGATCTGCCGGAAATCGACCGCAGTTCGCTGGAGCGCATTGATATTCGCACCTCGCAGCTGATCACGCCGCTATTTGAATACTCCGGTGCCTGCTCCGGTTGCGGTGAAACGCCGTACATTAAGCTGCTGACCCAGCTGTATGGCGACCGCATGCTGATTGCCAACGCCACCGGCTGCTCGTCAATTTACGGCGGCAACCTTCCCTCAACGCCCTATACCACCGATGCCAACGGTCGCGGCCCGGCGTGGGCCAACTCGCTGTTTGAGGATAACGCCGAATTCGGGCTGGGCTTCCGTCTGACGGTCGACCAGCATCGTCAGCGTGTGATGCGTCTGCTGGCATCGTTTGCTGACAAACTGCCTGCGGCGCTCAACGAAGCGCTGCACGCCGACGCTACGCCGG
The DNA here is from genome assembly GCF_001188485.1 of Trabulsiella odontotermitis. Taxonomy (GTDB): domain Bacteria; phylum Pseudomonadota; class Gammaproteobacteria; order Enterobacterales; family Enterobacteriaceae; genus Trabulsiella; species Trabulsiella odontotermitis_A. The sequence goes on along the minus strand of NZ_JNGH01000068.1, from coordinate 25,419 downwards.
AAGTGCGTCGCGAGCAGGTTGCCGCGTTGCGCCAGCATCTGGCGGGCGTGGAAGGCGCACAGGAACTGCTCACCGACGCCGACGCGCTGGTTGAGAAATCCATCTGGCTGATTGGCGGCGATGGCTGGGCATACGATATCGGCTTTGGCGGGCTGGATCACGTGTTAAGCCTGACCGAGAACGTCAATATTCTGGTGCTGGATACCCAGTGCTATTCCAACACCGGTGGCCAGGCGTCGAAAGCCACGCCGCTGGGCGCGGTCACCAAATTTGGCGAGCATGGCAAGCGCCAAGCGCGCAAAGATCTGGGCGTCAGCATGATGATGTACGGTCACGTTTATGTCGCGCAAATCTCGCTCGGCGCGCAGCTCAACCAGACGGTGAAAGCGATTCAGGAAGCGGAAGCCTATCCGGGCCCGTCGCTGATCATCGCCTACAGCCCGTGTGAAGAGCATGGCTATGACCTGGCGCTCAGCCACGATCAAATGCGCCAGCTGACCGCCACCGGGTTCTGGCCGCTGTACCGCTTTGATCCGCGTCGTGCCGAAGAAGGCAAACTGCCGCTGGCGCTGGATTCACGTCCGCCGTCAGACGCGCTGGCGGAAACGTTAATGAATGAGCAACGTTTCCGTCGTCTTAATGCGCAGCAGCCGGATGTCGCAGAGCAATTATGGAAGGATGCCGCCGCCGATTTACAGAAGCGTTATGACTTCCTGGCGCAACTGGCAGGGAAAGCCGAAAAAACCGCATCGGAGTAATCCCGCCACGATGCAAAAAAAGCCCGATGTGATATTCGGGCTTTTTATTTTGCCTGTCAGAAGGGAATATTTCTGTTTCAGCCCGGTTTAATTTTCCCCACTTACACTGGCTCACGATGATATTTATTTCTCATGAGGTCAGCGGGGGATGCAAGAGGCACTGAATCAGCTCATCAGCATTGCACAACAGCACTCCGCGCTGATTGGCATTATTGTCTTTGTGCTGACGTTTACTAAATCCTGCGCCATTATCTCGCTGGCGATCCCCGGCACCTCGGGCCTGTTGCTGCTTGGGCCGCTCTCGGCCGGAAATTACGGGTTATTTGCCTTAATGTGGGCCATGGCCAGTCTCGGTGCGGTAAGCGGTTTTTGGCTCTCCTGGTGGCTCGGAAAACATTATCATCATCGTGTTTATCACTGGCGCTGGGTGAAACCGCCGCTGCTGGAAAAAAGCCGGGTATTTTTAGCTCGCTGGGGAATATATGCTATTTTTCTCGGCAGGTTTATTTCACCCCTGCGGGCGACGGTACCACTGGCCAGCGGTATTTTTGGCGTAACGCACCGGCAATTCCAGCTGGCAAATATCAGTTCAGCGGTTATCTGGACATTTATTTTACTGGCGCCGGGGGCGATAAGTCTCGGGCTGACAGCATTCTAATGATTGTCGCCGTAATGGTGTTTTAGCCAGTAATCCCCCTGCCCGGCAATGGCACCAGCGGCCCAACACGCTTGCAGGTGTTCTTCATTCTTTATGCCGCATATGATCGCGCCGTGGCAGGCAAGTGACGCGTGTGAAACGATATGGCGAAGGCTGTGTGTATTTAAATGTTTATAAAAAAAAGAAGGTGCGATTTTAATATATTCAAACGGTATTCGGTCCAGTAACGTCAAATTGGTCGAGCCCTCTCCGAAACCATCAATCCACAGCGGGCAAAGCTGTGACAACCTTCGGAGCCTGACCATTTGAGAATTTGCCCTAAATTCGGCACACCCGCTGTCTATACCGAGCCGCAAAAATTTGCGTTGTAATAAAACGTTCATAATCGCGGGGTTATCGAGAATATAATCCGCACTCTCGTCACCAATGTTAACGGTAACGGGCGCGGCGTCGGTGATGTCTGTTGGCAGGGAGGAAACAAAGTGTAACGCCCTTTCCAGAGAAGCCGTCTGCTGCAATGGGGCGAAGTTAAGCACATTCACATCCGATTTATTATCGGGGAATACCTTAACATAACCAGATTGCTTTTTTAGTTCCCAGGAATGTATTTCCCCGGAACGCTTTATGACGGGTTCCAACATGAATTCAGAACATAGGTTCGATGACAATCCTTGCTCCCGCACATCCTGTATTTTGTTTTAAAATATTGCCAGAGAATTACACAGGTAAATAATAGAATAAAATCGTTTAAAATGATCGTTGAAAGAGCATTTGATAGCTACAGACTATCACTAACGCGTTAATGATCGCTGATTCAGATTAATAAAGAGGAATTCTCCTATTGCTGGCGGAAAAATAGCGAGAAATTTACCTTAGAAATTCTCCGGGAATTGGGTAAACGTAAAAAAGCGGCTATTTGATATCCTTCCTCAGAATTTCTTTTTTAGATAAATCTGAGAATTTCACTTTTGCAGGCCGAAGGTAGCCGCAAAACGCGCTGGCATTCGGCGCGAGAATCCGTACCATACACGCCACACCCTGGCATGCCTGATGCGACACTTTCCTTTATGGTTTGCCACTGTTATGCCTCCGGCGACACCAGAGATACAATATAATGTCAGAAAATCAATCAGTTAACAAAAAAGAACAGTACAATCTGAACAAATTACAGAAGCGCCTGCGCCGGAACGTGGGTGAGGCCATCGCCGATTTTAATATGATTGAAGAAGGCGACCGCATTATGGTTTGTCTCTCTGGCGGCAAAGACAGCTATACGATGCTGGAGATCCTGCGCAATCTGCAGCAGAGCGCGCCGGTGAATTTCAGCCTGGTGGCGGTGAATCTCGATCAAAAACAACCGGGTTTCCCGGAGCACGTGCTGCCGGCGTATCTGGAGCAACTGGGTGTTGAGTACAAAATCGTTGAAGAAAATACCTACGGCATCGTTAAAGAGAAGATCCCGGAAGGCAAAACCACCTGCTCGCTCTGCTCTCGCCTGCGTCGCGGGATCCTTTACCGCACCGCAACCGAACTGGGCGCCACCAAAATCGCGCTCGGCCATCATCGCGACGATATCCTGCAGACACTGTTCCTCAATATGTTCTACGGCGGAAAAATGAAAGGCATGCCGCCGAAGCTGATGAGCGATGACGGTAAGCACATCGTGATCCGCCCGCTGGCCTACTGCCGTGAAAAAGATATCGTGCGTTTCGCCGAGGCAAAAGCGTTCCCGATTATTCCGTGCAACCTCTGCGGTTCACAGCCGAACTTACAGCGTCAGGTGATTGCTGACATGCTGCGCGACTGGGACAAACGCTATCCGGGACGCATCGAAACCATGTTCAGCGCGATGCAGAACGTGGTGCCGTCGCACCTGTGTGATGAATCATTATTCGACTTTAAGGGCCTCGCGCATGGCGCTGAGGTCGTTGCTGGCGGCGATCTGGCCTTTGATCGTGAAGCGATCCCGCTGCAGCCTGCCGGGTGGCAACCGGAAGACGATGAGGCTGATTTTCAGGCGACGCGCCTCGACATCGTCGAAATCAAATAAACGATGCCCTCCAGATGGAGGGCTTTTTTATGCTTCAGTCCATGTTCCGGATCTGCCATTCACCGGCCAGCACCCGATCAAGCAGGAAGAAGGGTAGCCGGTCTTTCCATTGATGGTTTTCTACCGGACTGGCGTATTCACACAGCCGGTTGCCGTGCTCATCCAGCACTTCCCAGCGCTGCATTTCGCCATCGTTTTTCTGACTTTCTTTCCCCGCCAGCTGATAACTGGTATTGCTGCCGATATGGAATTTATCCGTTTGCCAGCGAATGGGCGCATGGGCAGGAAACGGCTGCGCGTCGAGGAAGCCAAACAGTTCGTCGTGGTTGAGCAGGCTTTGTTTGATGGTTGGCCACAGATGCTGGCGCAGGAAATATTGATCAACAAAGCGTTTGTGCCCTTCGCGATCACGCAGGTATTCTCGCGTCTGCTCAATAATGGACGGCAGATTTTCATTGCGACAGCCGCCCCACATGCCCGCCAGCAGCAGCTCGGTGTGGGTAAAGTAGTCACGCATATGGTGATACCAGCGATCGCTTTGCAGCCAGGCGTTGACCGCGGCCTGTTCGCGCTCAGACAGCAGCGAGTCGGCATCACGAATCAGATAACGTTTAACGCTCGGATCGTCAAGCACCAGGAAGCGCCACATTAACGGTGGAATGGTCTGATGCTGCTCCCCTTCAACGTTGATGATCTCCGCACCTTCCGCCAGCAGACGCTGCTGCACCGCCTGCGGCACGCTGTCATCGAGATAAAAACGGCAGCGCCATTCCGGGAACAGATCTTTACTCACACTTGCATTCATCACCGCGCTTTCGCAATAACGCGGCAACGCGCCAAATAATGTAAAGGCGATAACGTTTTCCTGCGGATTATTCGGATTAAAGGCCGGGGGTTGCGCTGCCGGCAGCGGATACGCCTGGCCGCTGCCGAATTTTTTATCGCCCAGCTCAAGAGAAAGATGCCCGTAGCGGCGCAGTTCGTCGGGGCGATCCAGCCAACCGCACACCTCCGCCAGGCCGTCGATCATCGTATCCGGCAACTGCTCCACCGGCAGGTTTTGCATCAGCTTTTTATAGGTTTTGTACGACTTCTCATACTCGCCCGTCCGCATCAGACAGAGCGCGTAGCTGGAAAGCACATCGGGGTTGCGCGGCACCAGCCGCAACGTCGCTTCGGCGACAGCTTTACCGGCCGCAAAATCATTTTGCGCGATAGCATCCCGATAACGTTGTGCCAACTGATTCAGCCGCTGCTCCTGTTGCTGCGGCGTGGTCTTCTTAAAAGGATGCATTTTTCCCTGACCTCACACTATTCCTGTTCATGCGCCGTATGCGCTGCCGAATTATATCGCCCTGTTTCACTTAGGGGTTAACTCATGACGCGGTTTTAAGAGAAAATCTGCGAGCCAGGTCAAGCGGCACGATAAGCCCTCCTGACGGAGGGCCTGTTTTACAGATGCGGCGGTGGGTCGATAATCGGATGCGGATCGGGGTCAGGCGGCGGATCCGGGATGGGATCCGGTCTCGGGAACGGATCGGGAACCGGCACCGGGTCGGTAGGTACGGGGTCACTCATATGGCATCGGTAATGATTCATTGTTGCCTCCATTTCTTGTCGCCCTCTGTTAAGGGTAGAAGAGTGTGAGTAAGAGGCAAAAAAAAGCCGACTTATCTAAGTCGGCGTCGTACGAATCAATTGTGCTATGCAGTAATTCAAAAAAGGAAGTAAGACAATATGGAGCGCAACGCCCATCGCTTGACGTTGCATTCACCTGCGAGAGAAATATTGCCCTGAACAGGACGTGCGTTTATTGACTTCGCTCAATCTTTGCGGCGTTTTTATGTTCAATAAATGTTAAAAAAGTGATTTTTTACAACCATTTACTGCGATGTAACCACCAGGTAACACCACCAATCAGCACCACCAACATGATACAGAACAGCGCAAAGCCGAAATGCCAGCCTCCGCCTGGAATGCCGCCGAGGTTGACGCCAAACAGCCCGGTCAGGAATGTGCTTGGCAAAAACACCATTGCCATCAATGACATGGTGTACGAGCGGCGAGACAGCGATTCCGACATCACCTGCGAAATTTCATCCGCCATCACGCCCGTCCGGGCGATGCAGGCATCGATTTCATCCAGCCCACGACCTAAGCGGTCGGCAATATCCTGCATCCGGCGACGCTGATCGTCGTTCATCCACGGCAGACGTTCACTGGCCAGACGAGCATAGACGTCGCGCTGTGGTGCCATGTAGCGGCGCATGACAATCAGCTGTTTGCGTAACAGTGCCAGCACGCCGCGTGCGGGGATCTGTTGATCGAGCAGATCGTCTTCCAGATCAATAATACGGTCGTGTAAGTCTTCGATGAATTCGCTGGCGTGATCGGTCAGCGCATCGCAGATATCCACCAGCCAGTCACCGCAACCTGTCGGACCGGTACCCTCCTGCAGGTCGTTGACAATGTCGTCCAGCGCCAGCACTTTGCGCTGACGCGTGGAGACGATCAGCCGTTCGTCAATATACAGTCGCATGGCAACCAATTGGTCCGGGCGTTCTTCGGTGCTGCCGTTGATACAGCGCAGGGTGATGAGCGTCCCTTCCCCCAGACGGTTCACGCGCGGCCGCGTGCTCTCGCCTGCCAGCGCGTCACGAATGTTATTCGGCAGCAGCGGCGTGGTGGCGAGCCATTGCGCGCTTTCCGGGTGGGTATAATTGAGATGCAGCCAGCACGGGTGCTGGCTGTCTATCGTATCCGTATCTGTGAGCGGTTTTACGCCACCCTGCCCGTTCAGTATCCAGGCAAATACCGCATCCGGCACGTTAACTTCCGAGCCTTTAATGGCTTCCATACCGCCTCCGTCACAACTGGTTGATCCCACTAGTCTAGCGTTATGCGGAACTTATTCAATAAAGGGCATCGCCATGGTCATGAATTCTTTACTGAATACGCGCTTTTCTGCATGCCAGTGATAGACAACCTCCACGATATCGGTAAAGTTAACAGAAAGCGGTAGAATTGAAGCGATTTTGTTAGCCGGAGAAGACAGTGACCACCAATGCACCTTGTCAGGCCTTTGACCTGCTCCTTGCTGAAATGCGTGGGCTGGCGTTAAAAACCAGTAGCGTGTGGTTTCTGTGGGTCAACATTCTGTTTGCGCTGTTTATTCTCGGGCGTACCTATTTTTCTCCTGACAGCCTTCCCGTGGCGAGCCATCTTCCTTCGGTGGTCATGGAATCCGTGATGGCAATTGTCCTTTTTATCTCCTCGGCGGGATTGTTTATTATGCGGCTGGCGCCGATACAAAATGCGCCCTGGCTGGGGAAGCTGGCGCATATGGCCGTGCTGACGCAGAGCCTGTGCTGGTCGGCCTGTTTTTATGTGCTGATTGCCAGCGACGATTTAAAAATCGTCTTCCCGTTTGCTGCCGTGCTGCTGTTTAGCGCCCTGATTTCACTCTATTTTAACCCTTACGTTCTGCTCAGCTTTATCGCCCCTATCTGGCTGACCATTTTCATTACCTCAATGGCCTACAACGCCAATATCACGGTGCTGTATTCCTTGCTGTGGGTGCTGTTGGCAGGGTTGATTGAGTCCGGGCGACGGATGCTGAATAACTGGTTTATGCTGGCGTTGAAAACTCAGCAGAAAAACGTCGACCTTATCAGTCAGCTGGAACTGCTGGCGAATCGCGATCCGCTGACCGGCATTGCCAACCGCCGGGCTTTCGAGTTACGCATGGATGAAGAAGTGACGCGCCACCAGCGCGAGGGCGGCGTTTTTTCGTTGATCATGCTTGATGTTGATCACTTCAAACGCTACAACGACGACTTTGGTCATCAGACCGGCGACCGCTGTCTGGCGACGCTGGCGCAGTGTCTGGCGCGCGCGTCGTTGCAGGCGACTGGCATTCCAGGGCGAATTGGTGGGGAAGAATTTGTGGTGTTGCTGCCGCAGTGCAACGAAGCGCAGGCCATTGACGTGGCGGAGGCCATTGCCGAAGATCTCCGCCAGTTGAATATTGAACATCCGGGGTCACTGGTGATCCCCCGGGTTACCGTCAGCCAGGGGATCGCCAGCTGGCGCCCCGGCATGTCGCCCCGCACGCTGGTGGCTCATGCCGATACCGCACTTTACCAGGCCAAGCAGCAGGGGCGAAATCGCTTTGTCATGTATCAGCACCCGGAAAAATCGGCGGCAGGGGTTAACACCGGCGCTGCCTGAGCCGCGGTGTCATTCAGCCGGAAGCGGCGCGTGCGGGACTGTAAATCCACCACCTGTTGTTTGAGTACGTCTGACGAACCGGCCAGCTCTTCCACCACCGACACGTTCCCGTGGGTGACTTTTTCCAGCTCGGTCAGCGCCTGCGCAATCTGCTGAATCCCCCTTTCCTGCTGCATCGTGGATACGGATATTTGCTCCATCAGACCGTTCAGCAAACCGGAACCGGTGACAATCTGCTGCATATTCTTTTCTGCTTCCGCGACGATGTTCGCCCCCTGGGTGACGTTTTCGCTGGTTACGCTGATCAACGCTTTGATGTTTTTTGCCGCCTCAGCACTGCGGTGCGCGAGGCGACGGACTTCCCCCGCCACCACCGAAAAGCCTTTACCGTGATCGCCCGCCCGCGCCGCTTCCACGGCGGCGTTCAGCGCCAGGATGTTGGTCTGAAAGGCGATACCATCAATCATGGTGATGATTTCAGTCATCTGGCGGGCGCAGTCGGTGATGGATTCCATATTACTGGCGACATCACCCATCAGCGAACCGCCTTTGCGGGCATGTTGCGTGGCTTCACTGGCGCGTTCGCTGGCAAGACGGGTGTTTTCCGCATTGTTGCGGGTGCTGGCGGCCATCTCTTCCATGCTTGAGGCGGTTTGCATCAGCGTGGCGGATTGTTGCTCCGTCATCACCGACAGCGCTGCGCTGCGGCTGGCAAGCTGTTCGGAAAGGGTCATTGCCGTTTGCGACGAACCACGAATTTCCCGAACCAGCGAGGCAATGCTGCCGGAAAGATTATTGATCCCCGGAATCAACCGCCCCGCACAGTTATTGCCGAATTCAGGAATGGTGATTGATAAATTACCGGCCGTCACGTCATCAATACTTCTTTTTACGGTATTGATGGGCGTCACCAGATATTGCGTCATATACAAACATAACNAATGCCAGCAATAACGTGAGATGAGTAGAAAAAATAACCGCCACAACATTGCTCAAAATAAAAACAGCACATAAAAACAGCACTATAAAGGTTCTTACACTCGTATTTTTTAACATACAGCACTCACGGAGGGCTTCAGAGGGTTATTTGTTTATAGCATTGGGTTTATTGTTTTTCATGCGGGATTTGCGCAAACACTGTATTTGTCATTAAACAGGTTATATTTTATTTAAGTCAGATTTTGTTTGTTGGATATCCACGATTACCAGTGATAATTCCTGTCCCTGGCGCTGGATGAAAAAAGACGGAACACGCAAGGATATATTCTCTCGCTGAAATAAGCATCACGTTTAATGTTTATTTCATGGTAATTAAGCCATGCTTAAATAAACGAAGATGCGTTCATCTGTCCGCCAGCCGTCATCAGCCCGATAAATTCTTTCGCGCGTCGTCGTTTTTTGCTGCTAGATTAATTGAATAATAATACCGATGTGGATTGTACGATGCTGCCTGTCTCGTGGGACCCGGTTCTGTACGGCATTTTATTGGCATGCTGCCGATGAAAATACCAATGATGATGAATGACGACATCAACCTCATGTCGCTGCTGGCAGCGCTCGTCGCTTCCGTTTGCGTCATTACGCTCGCCGTTCCTGGTGTGATGCTAATGATTTCATTGCGGGATTCACAACGGCGCAGCAACCGTCTGGCAGAGCACCTGCAACGCCTGAATCAGCAACTGGAACAACAGGCGCATTACGACGGGCTGACCGGGCTCGCCAACCGCACGCAAATCGATCTCAGCATCGAGCACTGTATTGAGGATGCCCTGCTTAAGCGGCGTCACTTTGCGCTGATTTTTATGGATCTCGACCGCTTCCGACTGGTCAATGATGCCTGGGGAACCCACGTCGGCGATCACCTGCTGGTCTCCGTCGCTAACCGCATCACTCCCTGTCTGAGTCCACAAATGACGCTGGCGCGACCCGGCGGTGATGAGTTTATTCTGCTCGCGCCCGATACCGATGCGAACGACGCGGCGGATCTCGCCGCACGCATCGCCGAGCGACTTAAGCGCCCGTTTTATGAGTCGGGGCAGATCCTTCAGGTGTCGCTCAGCATGGGCATCAGCCTTTTCCCGGATCACGGCGTTACACTGCACGACCTCAAGCTGCGTGCCGATACCGCGATGTACAATATCAAGCAGCAAGGACGCAACGGTTGGGCTATCTACCACGACAGCATGATGCAGAAAGCCTGGGAAGGCGCGCGGTTTTTGCAGGACCTGACGCAGNNCGCCCCCAGACGCTGTCGGGTTTCGAAGCCTTGTTGCGCTGGCGACATCCGGCGAAAGGCGTTCTGCTTCCTGAACAGTTTCTGGATCTGCTGGAAAAATCGGGGCAGATCGTCACGGTGGGGCGCTGGGTGATCAACGAGGCGTGCCGTCAGTTACGGGCGTGGAGCGACGAAGGGCATGATGACTGGTCGCTCTCGGTCAATCTGTCCACCGCGCAGTTTGAACAGCCGGATATCTACGAACAGGTGTACGACGCGCTCACACGCTATGGCATTTCCCCTGCCCGTTTAACGCTCGAACTGACGGAGAGCACCGCCCTGTGTAACCTTGAGCGCAGCATTAACATTCTCAGTGATTTCGCCCGCCTCGGCGTGACCGTCTCGATTGACGATTTCGGCAACGGGTATTCAAACCTGTTGACGCTGAAAAACCTGCCCGCTCGCGAGTTAAAAATCGATAAACGCGTGGTGAAAGAGATGCGTGAAAACGGCAAAAATATCAAAATAGTCTCCGCTATTATCGACATCGCCCACATCATGAATATGGAGGTGGTGGCGGAAGGGATTGAAACGCTGGCGCAGCAGCAACTGTTAACGCAAATGGGCTGTGGACAGCTTCAGGGATATCTCCTCGCCCGCCCGGTGCCAGCGCAGGAGATCCCCGACCTGTTAGCGAATTTGCCGTCTCGCTGAACGTTAAACGGCCAGCTTTACGCGAAATCGGCTAAAAGCTGGCTGGCAACGCTCCAGATACCGCAGGCGAACACGCCGAGCATAAAATAGACAAAAAGGATCTTCGCCAGGTTGCTCGAATTCACATAAAACCGCCCGCCTGTTTTCACCCGCTCCCACTCATTTTTAAGCACGGACGCACACAGGTTTAAAAATTGCTCCTGAGTGTCTTTTAATAAAAACGTTGAAAAATTATTGCTCTCGGTGTGTTTATCAAGAAACTCCAGTAACGACTTTTCTTCCGGGCTGGGTGATAACGTATTAATGCGCAGTTTTACCTGACAGATAATTTTGTAAACATCACAGATATCCTGATCGTTCAGGACATTAACGTCACCAGCCAGCGCCGGGCCGTCAGCAACCGCTAATGCGGGTGTTCTCGCTGCCTTTTCTGACAGCCAGGCTAATTTCGAACTCAGCTCGCACAATAATGCGCGCAACTCGTTAATCCATGCCTGGCGAAACTCTGCTATTTTTATTTCTTTTGTGATCATTAAACCAACAATAGCGGCAAATGCTGCTAAGCACGCCGCTAAAAGTACTACCCAGACTTCCGTCACTTCTGTTACCCCTGCGTTGTAGAGACTACCGGATCGCTTTGTTATCGACACGGCATGGCAAAACCTTACTGTTATCGTGGGGTCGGCATGCAAAAAATTTCGGGCTGTTCACAGTTTCAGCTCGCGCTGGTGTGAACACCCTCGTTAGCGCTATCGTTGCGATTACATTCGTGCCGTTGCATGCGGCGTAGTAATAACAATAAATCCACGTCGTTTCGCAGAAAAAACTTGTCCATAATCNTTCTTATGGGTGAAAACCGTCTTGTAACCGAGAGACAGGCTGCTGGCGATAGCATTCAGCGAAAGCCCTGCCGCTAACGCGATGGCGATTTTTTGCTGCTGCGGCGAGAAAATCCGGTGCGGGCACCCCTGACAGGTGATTTTCCGCGCGTTCTGCTCGCTCTCCAGGGTGCTGAGCCAGGCGAATTTAATTTTGGTTATTATGCGGTGAATGGCTTCTGTTCGTTGAATGAACAGTATATTCCTCAGGCATAACGGTAAACTGGTGGTTATGATCTGTTTTTCATTGTCCACCAGTCCAATAAGCAAGCCCTGTCTGCGGTGTAATAATCCCGGATGGCAAATAAATTCCTCGCCACGACATAAATGCAAAATAATAATCTCCGCACCGGCAACCGCGGGCGTTTCTGCTATGCCGGTGGGAAACACTTCTTGTAATAAAAGGAGAAACCCCGACCTGAAAAAAAGATCGTCGCACTGGATAAAGACATTCGGCATCACAATACCTGAGAAAGAATCAACGCGGTTTATTTGAGTACAGATGAAAAACACCCCAGGCCAGTGCCGATATGACTATATCGAGCGCCGCAATCTTACACAGCAATAAAAAGACGAACATCCCTGTTCCTTATTGCCAGGTAAACATCATGGTCACCACGGCATTTATCGTTCCTGGCGTTACGTTACCCTGCGGACTATAAGCCCGTGCGCGCAGGTGATACTGATAGCCGTTATTCACAATCGTGCCGCTGAGCGATTTATTATTGCCCAACGGTTGCCCCTCCAGCGTCTGCAGCTGTATCGCAATATTTCCCGCACTACCGGTATTTTGATATAAATCCTCTGGCCCGGCGCTGTCTGCCTCGCCGGACAATAGCATCGTGGCTTTCACCGTTCCCGCCGGGCAGCGCTCAATCGTAAAATCAAAAGGAACCCAGTCGGTTGCCGACCCCGGCGTAGACATCGACGCGGCACGAACGCCCTGCGCGCCCGTTAAATTCACCGTTTTCGCCACGCTGTCGCTGCTTACCTGACAAGGTGCCGCAACAATTTTGCCCTGGATATTCAGCGCAACCGGATCCCCCGCGCACAGTTCCCCGGAGAGTGTGGTCATGGCAAGCAACATAAACGCGAATCGCTTTTTCATCGTCCATCACCTGTCATTGATACGTAATATCCAGCGTCGCGGTGGCATTCGCCTCACCCGCCGTCACTACCGGCCCGGTCTGGTAATAACGCGCGGTAAGGGGAAATATTTCCTGACCGCCGGATGATTGTTTTAACAGCAACCGGTTATTTAACTGCAATGGTGTATTGTTATAGAGCAATTGCACCCCCACACCGCCCGCCACGTTATCGCCACCCTGCCCGGTTAATGCCAGCACGCTGCGATTCCCTGCGGCATCCGGATTCTCTGTGCCTTTAAGCTCGACGTTAATATTGGCGCCTGGATTACAGTTCAAGCCTAAATTTTGCGTATCGGTATGCGCAGGGGAGAACCCCGCCACGTTGCTAAATTCAGCGGCGCTAAGGGTACCTAAATCAAAATTGATCACCTGGCTGGAGAGCGAGCAGCTTAATACGTTGACCTGCGAATTCGCATCCAGCGATATTTGCGTAAAATAATTACCCGGGGAGCCAAACCACGCCTGCGCGATTAACCCTGGCGTAAGCAAACCTGGCGTGATATCCCCGGTTTTCACCAGCGAAACCACATAGTAACCGAGGTTGTAATAGCCTGAGTTTTGATAAACGGGCAAGGTAAAATCACCGGGCATGCCAGAAACTTTAATCCCCACGCCGACAAGATTCGTTTTAAATACGCCTCCGATCGAGGATTCTGTCCCGGATAAATACACCATTGAATAGTTTCCCGGGCACACCTCTCCACTCTCGGAGATAGTTTTAACCTGCGCATAGCCTGGCGCTACCGTGGTGGCAATAGTTGTGCCTGTAGGCGTATCGCGCTGCACATTCACCGTACCAAAACCCACGGTATTCATCAGCGGGGTGAGAATTGTGCAGGTCACGGCCTGGCTGTTAAACGCGACCCCGGCCAGTAACAGCGCCATAAGAGGCATTATTTTCCGCATAGCATTACTCATCATCATTCCCGCGTTTAGTGGCAGGTGTAGCGTGCGAGGCTTATCCCACCGACATTGTTATTGCCATCCAGTGAATAACGCACCTGGCAGCGCTGCGTGTTTTCCTGTTCCCAGGCCACGTTCAGCACGCCCTGCGCCGCCAGTCCTGTCAGATAAACCTGACCGCCCTCATCCACAATGGCGCTGCGCCCTTCGTTTCCGGCAATACTGACCCGCGCACCAAACGGTACCGGCTGCTGATTGCTCAGCACGAGCGTCAATAAGGCACGACTGCCGACGTTTGCCACATAGTCTGCGCGCACCACGGCACCGCGTGTTGGCACCACCGTTTTGTTGGTCAGTTCCAGCTCAACGTCATCCGGCAGGGTCGAGGTATTTAATCCAATATCGTTCTTGCGATAGGGCGACACGTTGCTGGTGACGGTATAGCCGTGGTAATCGGTTTTCGCGCCGCTCTGGTTATTCACCCCAACACCCGACGCCCCCGGCGCTTTCACCAGCACGTTGGTTTCACCCAACGGCTGCGAAAAGGTGATGCCATCGGCATGGGCGAGAATGCCGCCCGCGAGACCGTAATTCAGCCGCTCACCACTTCTGTCATAGCTGTAACCCGCCGTCGTTTCGGCATAGGTGCCACGATAGTCAACGTTGGCGCTGCCGGTGTAACCGACATCGTCGGTGCCATATCCCTGCTGAACGCTCCAGTTCAGCGCATTGCCTTCCAGCGCCATGCCGTTAAGACCAACGGTATGCGTGGTACTGCTGTGGCGGCTGGTGTTCATCGCATAGTTCGCCCAGGTATTGCTCAGGAAACGGTCAAGCGGGATGCTGATATTCAGCGAAATCAGTTGGTCCGAGCGTTGTGAATTACGGGTACGCCCCCCCGCGGTGCCGCCGTTTTTGCTCCACGTCCCGTTGATGCCATAGCTGATCCCCTGCCAGGAATTGTTATACCCGACGCCGAGTGAAGAGGCTGAATGCGGCGAGTGCCAGTAGTCCTCGCGTACTGCGCTCATCGTTAGTGACCCTGCGCGATCGCCCAGAGACTGACTGAGCGTGACCTCCATCCGGTTACGCCGCCGTTCGCCAGACGCATGGTTCTCGCCCCAGGAGTCCAGTATTTCCTGCATTAACCGCCGGTCGAGTAGCGGTAGCCTGCGAGGGTGAAATTCGTACCGGTGGCGACGATATTTTTGCTGTAGCGGATCCGCCATGACTGGCCGGTCTGCTTTTTCTCATCCTGCGGTTGTGACCAGGCCTGGGTGATATCGGTGGAAACCGCGCCGATCTCGCCCAGATTTTTTCCCACCCCGCCAGCGATGGACTGGTATTTTGACGATTGCTGCAGACCGCCGTAGACCGTAAACCCTACAGGCAGACCGAGGATCGCCGTTATCTGTCCAAACGGTGTTTTATCGACCCGACTGTCATACGAACGATATTGCCCACCCGTGACGGCATACTTCACCCGCCCTTCCCGCTGCAGTACCGGCAGCGAGGCATAAGGCACGGTAAACGTCTGTTCGCTGCCGTCTGCTTCTTTGACGGTGACGTTCAGGTCGCCGGAACCGCCGGTGGAATACATATCGCTGATGTCAAAGGCCCCTGGCGCAACATAGTTCTGATAAATGACATAGCCGTTCTGACGGATAATGACCTGTGCGTTGGTCCGCGCAATACCGCGAACCACCGGCGCATAGCCTTTCATCGACTCCGGCAGCATGTCATCATCAGACGCCAGTTGCCCGCCGCGAAATGGCATGCTGTCGAAAACGTCGGCCGGGGCGTTGCTGTCTCCCAGCGTCAGCTGCGCTTTGAGTGGGACGATATTGCGCTGCGCGTAGCTGTAGACGCTGTCCCACTGGTTTTGCCCCTGACTGTCACGGTTCCAGGTGGTGTAGTTTCGAAACCGCCACGGACCGATGTTGATGCCTGGACGCAGGTTCGCATACTGGCTGTTGCTGTCAGCACTCTGATCGTGCGCCCTGGTGTTGGCACCGCTCAGCATGTAATTCAGCATGACCGCGTTGATCCCTTCGTCCCACAATTCCGGTGCCACATAGCCCCGGGCAACCGGCGACAGCGCCGCCTGCGGAATGCTCAACAGCAGCTTCTGGGTATTGAATAAAAACTCGGATGACGCCTGCGGTATCGCCGTTAAATTTGCGCATTTTCCCTGGGTGGCTAACGCCGGGTACTGTTCGGTTTTAACGCCGTAGCTCTGCAATAGCGCCACCGACAGACAGGGTTTCAGTACCGGCTCACCTGCGGTCTCTTGTTCGCTGTAAAAGGTGACCTCGCGGGTGTCAACCTGTCTGTCGTTAATGATCACATCCACACGCCAGGTGCCGGGGGCCTGCCCTCCGCGTTCAAAAGCGGAAAGATCGGCCCCTTTCATCGCCGGGTTATCAATTTCCAGCAGTGCCGGATTAAAATAATCCCGCGCATGGGCGTCGTTTATGAATGGCGTTGTTGCCAGCGCAATACTGATGGCAAGTCGGCCGGGGCGTGGAAAGAAACTCCGTTTCAGTGCTTTCATTAACGTTAACTCCATCGCGACAGCGTTTATTTTTTTATTTCCGCTATCGCTTTCAGTACTATCATCTATAACCTGGCAGCATGCGCTTCCCCTGTTCCGCCATAGTCGTTAATAATTTTGAATGCCAGCTGAGATGATGTTTCGCCTGTTGGTACAGGGAACGTAGTGGATGAATGCGGCGCGACAAAGGTCACATCTTCAAGTTTTATTCCGCCCAGTTTAATTTCGTGGAAATTAATATAATAAGGCGTTGGGTTATTGACCTGAATGCGATGGCCGCTTCTCTGCCACACCAACTTAGGGGCTTGCTGTTCCGGGCCAGATGCTTTTAACACCTGCGGACGGTAAATCAGTTTTATTCGGGTTTTCACCGCCACCTGCAAAGTATTATCACGCGGTTCCACGGATGGAATAGATTTAATACTCAACCAGAACATCGATTCTTTATCCTGTGGCAGGTTTCCCGCCAGGACAATACGCATCACATTCTGCTGGCCTTTATCAAGTCGATACAGCGGCGGCGTAATAATAAAGGGGGGTTTGCTCCCTCCCGGCGTTTGCGCTTCAACCCAGGACTGGATCAGATAAGGGATACTGTCAGGGTTGGTAATACTCAGCGACGCCTCTTTTTTGTCTGCCGAATAAATCACCCGGGTACCACCAATAATCACTCCGGCGTGGGAATCAGAAATAAATGATGTCATTAACAGCGCGCTCATCATCACGCCAGAGAAAAACTTCATGAGAAACTCCGGTTAATGGGGCCGATACCCGGCCCCGTTTCTGACCATTCCACTTAGTTGTAGTTGATCGTAAAGTTAGCCACCGCGTTCGCCGGGCCTGCGACAACGCTGGCCTGCGTCGATTTATACGCGGCGTAAAAATCGAGGTTATTATCCATCGTTGGGGACAGCGGATAGGCGTAGCTGTTCACCTGGTTAAGACCGAGCTGCGCTTTATCTGCCGTCATCAGCTTAATCGCCACGCCATTGGCCTGCATGCCGGTCTGCGTAATCGCTAACAGATCGGTGTTCATCGGATCGTTGGCACCGTCAAATTTCACTTGTGCCGCACTGACCGATGCCGGGCAGTTGATTAATCTGATCGTGAATTTCGTGGAGGAAGACTCATCGCCCGTATTCTGGAAAGATGTACGCGCAACGCGGCCTAAATCAACGGTCATTGTATTATTGCTTCCAATATCCACAGTACAGGCCTGGTCGATAATTTCACCATTGAAAATAACGGTGCCATCAGCGGCATTGGCATTTACTATAGACAGTGCGGCGCTGGCTGCAAAAGCAGCCACGATCATTTTTTTATTCATCATGGTATTTCCTTAATTATTTTAACTTATCCAGTGCTTCATCATTACACGACAGCGCGAGTATTTCCGTTAAGCTAAATTTTGATATAAACGCATATATTATCTCAAGTGATTTTTCGGTGTAATTTTACACCGACTTAGACATTCACTCGCAGCCGGAAATTGGCAGATAATTCCTCCATTAAATGAAGCTTGCGAAAAAGCTTAATTTATTTTTGTGGAGCAATAGCACTATGTCTGACAACAAAACACCCGTTAAAACAACTATGTATAATGCGCTGACTTTTAAGCCGACCCAGCATATTGAGAATCTGGTGTATCATCTCAGGCCACATGCCAACATATTTGAAACATGTATGAGACAAAAAATTAACTATGCCAGTGAGGGAGCACGTAAATGTTATTTATTGTTGGACGGCACCATTGCGCTTTTTCGCACCCGGGATGGTTTCATGATGAACTCAGAATCTGCTCCCTATGTATTTGGCCTGAGCAATCAGCTCACGTCGGGTGACTATTTGTTTATGCAAACACTGGAGCCTTCGCGTATCGCCAGCCTTTCACTGTTCACGGCAAATACGATTATTGCGGAAAAAGATCTGTGGGAAAGCTTATCGCACCTGCTGATTTATACCGCCGGACGCGTTTATGAGCATTGTATCCGTATTACCGCGCCCTCCTCCTATGCCATCATCCGCTCGCAACTGTATGAGTTGATGCAGGAGTCTGACGAGTTCCGCCACAGTATTACCGCAGCCAATTATATCCAGTCGCGGACGTTTCTCTCCCGCAGCAGTATTATGAAAATTCTCGCCGAGCTCAAAAAAGGCAGTTACATCACCACCGATCGCGGGATCCTGCTACAGATTAAACAGAGCATTCCGCTTCGCTATTAGCCCCAGGTTGCCTGCACAAAAGACTATGCTAGATTAAGTACAGTCTTATTATGGCCTGAACCGTCATGACAGCCCGCAAACTTCATGTTGATGTAAAAGCGTCATCGCCACATATCAGCGAGTTACTCTCCCTTCTGACGCGTAATGAGGATTACCGCGCCTGCCCTAAGGGCAGTAAACTCTTTTTCCGCCACAAAGGAGAAGCGGTCTGCCATTTTGTTCGCCGGGGAAACACTCTGCTTTCACGTATTGATGACACTTTTTCCATTGGCGTTCTCACCGCACCGGCGGCGATGGGTTTTACACAACCAACGTGCGAGCACCTTTATTTACGCACCCTGGAAGCGTGCGACATCGCCACATTGCCCTATGAGCGGGTGATGGCGCTGGTGGAAGAAAAGAAAGCCTGGGCGCTGATGGCGAAGCATATTATGTTCATCACCAATAAACTGTTTCTTTACAGCGAAATGCTGACCGCGCCCACCAGCTTTGAGATATTGCGTTATCAGTTGCAGATGCTGATTCTGGAGCCTGAAAGCGTACGAAACAGCATGTCAGCGTATCAGTACATTCTTGATCGCACACGACTGTCGCGCAGCAGCATTATGAAAATGCTGGCCGAACTGAAAAAAGGGGAATATATCGAGCTGGAAAACGGTAAATTGATTGCCATTCACCATTTGCCAGCCCGTTTTTAACACGACTTAATGCTTCACGATATACATGGTGCGTGAGTAAGCCACATCTTCCGGGTTATTAATCGGATAGCCTTTCACCCACGGTTTTATCAGGCGCGCGTTGGTGTACTGATAAATCGGCGCGATGGGCGCTTTTTCCGCCAGGATTTTCTCCGCTTCGTTGTAATCCGCATTACGCGCTTTCTCTGACGTCTCCAGCGACGCCTGGTTCAGCACTTTGTCGTACGCCGGATCGTTAAAGCGCGAAATATTGCCGCTGTGGGCGGAGGTGAGCAGCGACAGGAAGGTCGACGGTTCGTTGTAGTCCGCGACCCACGAGGCGCGGATCACATCGAAATTGCCGGTATTGCGGCTGTCGATATAGGTTTTCCATTCCTGATTTTGCAGCTTCACGTCAACGCCGAGGTTTTTCTTCCACATCGACGCCACCGCAATCGCCACCTTCTGGTGGATCTCCTGGGTGTTGTAGAGCAGCGTCAGCTTGAGCGGACGCGTCGGTCCGTAACCCGCGGCCTGCAGCAGGGTTTTCGCCTGCGCGTTCAGCTCTTCCTGGCTCATATCTTCAAACGGCGACGGTTGCGGCGTAAAACCGGCTGTGGCGTCTGGCGTAAATCGCCAGGCGGGCTTCTCGCCAGAGCCTAATACTTTATCCGCCATGATCCGGCGATCGATGGTCAGACTGAGCGCCAGACGCACGCGGGCATCGGCGGTGGGCCCTTTTTGCGTATTAAAGGCGTAGTAATAGGTGCCAAGCTGCGGCGGCGTATACACCTGCCCCGGCAGATCTTTCAGTAGCTTCTGATACAGGTTTTTCGGGAAAGATTCGGTGATATCGATCCCGCCTGCCTGATAGCGTTTGGTGGCGGCGGATTCCTGATTGATTGGCACAAATGTGACCTGTTTGATCACCGTTTTCGCGTTATCCCAGTAATGGGTATTTGGCACCAGTTCCAGTTTTTCGTTGACCACGCGGTCTTTCAGCACGTATGCGCCATTGCCCACCAGCCTGCCCGGACGCGTCCAGTTTTTGTCAGTCTCCACCGTCGCTTTCTGTACCGGGTAAAAGGCAAAGTTAGCAGTCAGTGTCGCAAACCACGGCAGCGGTTTATCGAGCTGCACGCGCAGGGTGCGCGCATCAATAGCCGTGACGCCAAGGGTGTCCGGCGCTGCTTTACCATCAACGATGCTTTGCGCGTTGTGGATGCCCGCCAGTGCCGCAAACCAGGCAAACGGCGAGGTGGTTTTCGGGTCCACCAGTCGCTGCCAGCTGTAGACAAAGTCCTGTGCCGTCACCGGCGACCCGTCCGACCATTTGGCGTCATCGCGCAGCGTAAAGGTCCAGATGCGGTTATCGTTAGTCTGCCATTTTGTGGCAACACCCGGGATGATATTGCCCTTTTCGTCCTGATTCACCAGACCTTCATACAGGTCGCGAATCACCTGAATCTCAGGCAACCCCACGGCTTTT
Organism: Trabulsiella odontotermitis; assembly: GCF_001188485.1. Lineage (GTDB taxonomy): Bacteria > Pseudomonadota > Gammaproteobacteria > Enterobacterales > Enterobacteriaceae > Trabulsiella > Trabulsiella odontotermitis_A. The sequence continues at coordinate 4,922 of NZ_JNGH01000068.1, read as the reverse complement.
GCGGGATCTAATGTCGCCGGTTCATCTTTGATATGGCGAACCAGCGTCTGTTTCTCAGCCAGCACCGTTCCCGACGGAACCTCCGCTGCCATCGCAAACGACGACAGCGTACTGAGCCACAGCGCACAACATGTCAATGAGACAGGATGCTTCATAAGATCCCCTTTATTAAAATGATCATCGTCCAGTAAACCCGGTAATTATTTGTTTCAGCAACAGGAATTGCAAATCTCCTGTGACAGAAAATTGACACAGACGGCTTTTTCATCGACGCGGAAAGGCATTGATTCGCGACCGATTTTGCACAACACTTCCTGTAACGCCACCACATACCAGGGAACGCTATGTCTGTCACTCGCCCTCGCGCCCTTCGCGGCGCCTTTCCGCCTGGCACTCAGCATTACGGTCGCTCGCTGCTTGGCGCACCGCTGATCTGGTTTCCTGCGCCGTTGGCCGATCACGCCAGCGGGTTGATTATTGCCGGGACGCACGGCGATGAAAATGCCTCCATCATCACCCTTTCCTGCGCCATGCGCACGCTGGCACCGGATCTGCGTCGTCATCATGTGGTGCTGACGGTAAACCCGGATGGCGCGCAACTGGGGCTGCGTGCGAACGCTAACGGCGTCGATTTGAACCGCAACTTCCCGGCGGCGAACTGGAAAGCGGGCGAAACGGTTTACCGCTGGAACAGCGCGGCGGAGCATCGTGACGTGGTGCTGTTAACCGGCGATAAGCCCGGCTCGGAACCTGAAACGCAGGCGCTGTGCCAGCTTATCCATCAGATTCACCCGGCGTGGGTGGTCTCATTTCATGATCCGCTGGCCTGCATTGAAGATCCCCAGCACAGCGAGCTGGGCGAGTGGTTAGCGAATGCGTTTTCGCTGCCGCGGGTCACCAGCGTCGGTTATGAAACACCGGGCTCATTTGGCAGCTGGTGCGCAGATATCGGTTTGCCCTGCATTACCGCCGAATTCCCGCCCGTTTCAAACGATGAGGCCAGCGAAAAATATCTGGCGGCAATGACCGGGCTATTGCACTGGCATCCTCAGAGGTGAAGCATGCCGGTGGTAAAGCGTAGCGCCGGTTCAACATCAACAGCGAGCCAAGTCGGGCCGTCGAGATCGGCGAACCTGACCTGCGGCATCAGCGGCAACGCCGCGGCGATGGCGCGCGACGTACACAGCATACAGCCCGCCATAACGGTAAACCCCTGTGCCTGCGCGTCTTCAGCCAGCGCCAGCGCTTCAGTCAGACCGCCGGTTTTATCCAGTTTGATGTNCTCGAGCATCGCCACGCCGAGATCCGCCAGCAGCTGGCAGCGCGACGCCAGGCCGTCAATATTCCACGACTCGTTGGCATCAACGATAATCGTCGCCTCCGGCACCGCCGCGCGAATGGCGACGATACGCTCGCTAATCAGATGATCGTCCAGCTTCACTTTCAGCAGGCGGGCACCCTTTTGCCAGAGGATTTTTGCGCAGCTGGCCATTGCTTCAGGTTCGCCGATCACTACGGTTTGTGCGGTGGTGATGGTTTCGCTCAGCGTCACGCCAAGTAATTGTGACACCGTCACATTTTTCTGTCGGGCTTCCAGATTCCACAGCGCGCTGTCGACGGCGTTGCGGGCCGCGCCAGCCGGTAAGAGGCGCTGAACGTCAGCGCGGGTGGCCCCTTTCTCAAGCTGATCAGTCACCGTGATAATTTGCGCCATCACCGAGGCAATACTCTCGCCGTAACGCGGATACGGGGTGCATTCTCCGACGCCTTTGATGCCGTCTTCCTCCACCTCAACCACCACTACTTTCGCCTCGCTGCGGCTGCCGCGGGCAATCACAAACGGGGTATGCAGTGGCCAGGATTCTTCAAACACGCGCAGACTTCTCATTCCATGTCCTCTCAGATTGATACGAAATTCAATTTGCTGTGTTAAGTACGGTTGGAATACACTAGCTGCGACGTTAATTATATGTAAACAGGAAGATAAACATGTCACAAACCGTGCATTTTCAGGGCAATCCAGTCTCCGTTGAAGGCGCTATTCCGCAGTCTGGCGCAAAGGCGCAGCCTTTCACGCTGGTCGCTAAAGATCTCTCCGACGTCGCGCTGAGCCAGTTTGCGGGCAAACGCAAAGTGCTGAATATTTTCCCGAGCATCGATACCGGCGTGTGCGCGGCATCCGTGCGTAAGTTTAACCAACTGGCGGGCGAGCTGGAGAACACTGTGGTTCTGTGTATTTCCGCCGACCTGCCGTTTGCCCAGTCCCGTTTCTGCGGTGCAGAAGGTCTGAGCAACGTAGTCACGCTGTCCACCCTGCGTGCGCCGTCCTTCCTGCAGCAGTACGGCGTCGCCGTTGGCGCAGGCCCGCTGAAAGGCCTCGCCGCCCGTGCGGTGATCGTGATTGATGAAAACGACAACGTGATCCACAGCGAACTGGTTAACGAAATCACCAATGAGCCGGATTACACCGCCGCGCTTAACGCGCTGCAGAACTGATCTGCCCTGAAACGAACAAAGCCTCCTTGCGGAGGCTTTTTTTATTCGTCGCTTTTTTTCTGGCTCAGACCGTATTCGCGCAGCTTGTTAGCAATCGCGGTATGGGAAACGCCAAGGCGCTTCGCCAGTTTTCGCGTGCTGGGGAAACTGCGGTACAGTTGCGTCAGCACAGAACGCTCGAAGCGACGGGTTATGTCGTCCAGCGATCCTTCCATCGCATCTTCGCCGACGGCGACCGTTGAAGCGTCGTAATCCGGCAGCAAAATGTCCTGCGGGCGCAGTTCATAGCCTTCCAGCTGCGTCAGCGCGCGATACACCGCGTTCTTCAACTGCCGAACGTTACCCGGCCAGCCGTAGCGCGTCAGCACGTTATTGAGATCGGCGGAGAGCTTCGGACGGGCGATGCCCTGCTCGTCGGCAAAGCGCGCCACAAACAGCTCGGTCAGCGGCATGATGTCCTGCGGGCGGTCCCGCAGCGGCGGAATATTCAGCGTCAGCACATTGAGGCGATAATAAAGATCCTCACGGAACGCGCCTTTCTGCACCAGCTCCACCAGGTTTTTCTGCGTCGCGCAAATCACCCGAACGTCAACATGCACTTCATGATCTTCCCCGACGCGGCGGAAAGTGCCGTCATTGAGGAAACGCAGCAGTTTAGCCTGCATGCGCGGCGACATTTCGCCAATCTCATCGAGCAGCACTGAGCCACCGTTGGCCTGCTCAAAAAAGCCCTTTTTGCCCTCCGGCGCGTGACCAAACAGCTCACTTTCCACGGCATCTTCCGGGATCGAGGCGCAGTTCAGCGCCAGATACGGTTTCGCCGCCCTGGGGCTGGCAAGATGGCAGGCATGAGCCAGCAGATCTTTGCCGGTGCCGGTATCGCCGGAAATCAGTAGCGGCGCGGTGAGCATCGCCAGTTTGCGAGCCTGTTCGACCACATGCCGCATTTTCGGGCTAGCCGCCACAATCTGGCTGAAGGCGCTGGTGTCCTGGCTGGTCATGGTCTGCAACTGACGGCCCATACGTACCGTGGAACGCAGCATCGCCACCGCACCGGTCAGCACCCGTTCGGCATTTTCCCCTTCCAGATAAACCGGGGTGATTTCCAGCAGGAAATTTTGCCCGTTCACCACCACATGTTCGGCGTGAGACTCCACCGTGCTGGCTTCCAGCCAGCGCTGGAAATTAAACCCGGGAATGAGCTGCCCGGCGTTCTGATTGCGCAGGCGCTCCGGGGCCTGCCCGAACAGTTGACAGCTCGCCGGGTTGGCCAGTTCGACTTTGCTTTTGGTATCCAGCGACAGCACCGGCTCCGGCATAGCTTCAAGCAATGCGCTGAGCGCCAGGTGTTCGCGTTCAGACGGCATCCACGGCACCGTGCGTACGTCGGTCACGCCCGCGATGCGGCGGATTTCCGCCATCAGACTGCTGAACGTGGTAAATTCCAGTTCAGTGAAATTGAGATAGATTCGGCCAATGGGGTCGATATCGATACCGCGAAGATCAATGCCGCGCAGCACCAGCAGGTCGAGTAATTCACGAGTCAGACCAAGCCGGTCCTCACAAAAAACTTCAAGACGCATGAAACGTTCACCCTTATAAGCCAATGACCCAGGGATAATAAGACAGTTCTCAACTGGCGGGAAGATGGCTGTCAACAAATATTGACAGTATGGACAAAAAACCGACGTTCTGCCGTAACTTTTTGTATTTTGCGATCAAATGCCCTTGCGCGACCGGCCGCAAGGGCATCATGCGGTTTATGAAGGGCGTTTATTGAGGGTCTCTTTAAGCTGCCCGATCAGCTCGCGGCGGAAATCACCCAGCCGGGGTTTATCGTTGTCGATCCACGGCAGCGGGCGGCAAAGTTCCATCGCTTTAATTCCCAGACGCGCGGTGAGCAGCCCGGCGCCAATCCCCTGCGCGGCGCGCGCCGACAGGCGTGCGGCAAGATCCTGTGACATCCAGTCCATGCCGATTTCACGCACCAGTTCGCTGGCTCCGGCAAAGGCTATATTCAGCAGCACAAGGCGAAACAGGCGCAGGCGGCTGTAGTAGCCGAGTTCAATGCCGTACAGCGTGGCGATGCGGTTAATCAGTCGCAGGTTGCGCCAGGCGATAAACGCCATATCCACCAGCGCCAGCGGGCTGACGGCAATCATCAGCGTGGATTCCGCCGCCGAACGGCTGATCTCCCGGCGCGCCTGGGCATCCAGCACTGGCTGCACCAGATGCGCATACAAGCTCACCACTTCACGATCGCTTTGCGTTTCATGGATGGCGGCGTACCAGCGTTGCAGCGCCGGGTGTGATTTATCAATGCCCGCCTGCTGCGCCAGTTTTTCGCAAAACACGCGCCCTTTGCCGGTGCCGTGGCTGTGCATCAGATCGCGCGCTTCGTCACGCTCATGCGCACGCTGGCGCAG
>NZ_JNGH01000067.1 GCF_001188485.1 Trabulsiella odontotermitis | reverse complement strand
GAACTGCCGCAGGCGGCGGATTACCGCGCCGCACCGCTGTGCACCGGCGATCCTGACGACCTGGTCATTCAGCTTGCTGACATGCCGGGCGAGAAGATTGCCAAAGTGAAAGTGGGGCTGTATGAAGCCGTGCGCGACGGCATGGTGGTGAATCTTCTGCTGGAAGCAATTCCGGATTTGCAGTTGCGCCTGGATGCCAACCGCGCCTGGACGCCACTGAAAGCGCAGCAGTTTGCGAAATACGTCAACCCGGACCATCGCGCGCGCATCGCCTTCCTCGAAGAACCCTGCAAAACCCGCGACGATTCCCGCGCCTTTGCCCGTGAAACCGGCATCGCCATTGCCTGGGATGAGAGCCTGCGGGAGGCGGATTTTGAATTCGCCGCCGAGCCCGGCGTGAAAGCGGTGGTGATCAAACCAATGCTCACTGGCAGTCTGGAGAAAGTCAACGCGCAGGTTGCTGCCGCCCATCAGCGTGGGCTGACGGCGGTGATCAGCTCGTCTATCGAATCCAGCCTGGGGCTGACGCAGCTGGCGCGCATTGCCGCCTGGCTGACGCCTGACACCCTGCCGGGGCTGGATACGCTCAACCTGATGCAGGCGCAACTGCTGCGCCGCTGGCCAGGCNGGCAGCGACCTGCCGTGCCTCGACAGCACCATGCTGGAGCCGCTGCTGTGACGTTTTCCGACTGGCCGTGGCGACACTGGCGCGAAACGCAGGGCAACCGTCCGGCGCTGCGCCTGGATGACACCACGCTGAACTGGGCGGAGCTCTGCCAGCGGGTGGACAGCCTGGCGAGCGGTTTTCAGCAGCAGGGCGTAGTGGAGGGCGATGGCGTTATGCTCCGCGCCCGCAACAGCGAGCGGGCGCTGCTGGCCTGGCTGGCACTGTTGCAGTGCGGCGCACGCATCCTGCCGGTCAATCCCAAATTGCCTGCGGAATTACTGGCATCGCTGACGCCCGGACTGACGCTGACGTTCTTGCTGGATCTGGAAAACGGCGCGCCGTCTTTCTCACTCACGCCGCTGCGGCCAGCCACAGCGTCTTGCTTCCATGACGTTAACGTCAGGATCGACCGGTCTGCCTAAAGCGACGGTGCATACCTGCGCCGCGCATCTGGCGAGCGCGCAGGGCGTATTGTCGCTGATCCCGTTCCGTCAGGCGGATTGCTGGCTGCTGTCGCTACCGCTGTTTCATGTCTCCGGGCAGGGGATTGTCTGGCGCTGGCTGCTGTCTGGCGCACAGCTTGCTGTCAGCGAACGTCCGCTTGCGCAGGCGCTGGACGGCTGCAGCCATGCGTCGCTGGTACCGACGCAGCTGTGGCGACTGCTCAACGAGAATGCCACGTTGTCGCTGCGCGCCGTGCTGTTGGGCGGTGCAGCGATTCCGGTCGATCTCACTGAACAGGCCAGCCGTCAGGGCATTGCGACCTTCTGCGGCTACGGTTTGACGGAATTTGCCTCGACGGTCTGCGCCAAAGCGGCAGACGGGGCGGATGATGTCGGCGTACCGTTGCCCGGTCGTGAAGTGCGCCTTGTTGACGGCGAAGTCTGGTTACGGGCAGAGAGCATGGCGTCGGGCTACTGGCGCGACGGACAACTGACACCGCTGGTGAATGAGCAGGGCTGGTTCGCGACCCGCGATCGTGGCGAATGGCGCGACGGGCGGCTGGTGATTGCCGGGCGGCTGGATAACCTTTTTTTCAGCGGCGNATTAAAATCCCCCGCCGTGCGTTACAGCACTGGGTGGCGTCGCAGCATAACGCGTAGCGACGGCTCCCGTGAGGTTTACTGACCAGCTTTCAGGGCGGCCAGTGCGGCAGCAACACCCGCACCGTATTCCGGATGCACTTCACTGAACAGGCCAATCTGGCGCTGCTGAATGAATTCCGGTACGTCTTTCATATCGCCCGCAATACGCGCGAACATGCGCTGATGTTCTTCCTCGCTCAGCAGTTCATACANTCCAGTGATCGGCGGCGCCTTCGAGGCTTAACGGCGGTTCGCTGAAATCGGGTTGTTCCTGGAAAACGTTAAAGCTGTTCGGCTCATAAGTCGGGCCGTTGCCACTGTTGCCATCAATGCGCATCGCACCGTCACGATGGTAGTTGTGGAACGGGCAGCGCGGCGCGTTCACCGGGATCTGATGATGGTTCACGCCCAGACGGTAGCGGTGCGCGTCGCCGTAGGAGAAGAGGCGACCCTGCAGCATGCGATCCGGGGAGAAACCAATACCCGGCACCACGTTAGCCGGTGACATCGCTACCTGCTCAACTTCGGCAAAATAGTTGTCCGGATTGCGGTTCAGCTCCAGCTCACCCACTTCAATCAGCGGATAATCGCCGTGCGGCCACACTTTGGTCAGATCGAACGGGTTGTACGGCACCGTAGAGGCTTCGGCTTCCGGCATGATCTGCACGTAGAATTTCCAGCGCGGGAACTGACCTTTTTCGATGGACTCAAACAGGTCGCGCTGGGAGCTTTCGCGGTCTTCCGCCACCAGACGCTTCGCTTCATCATCCATCAGGTTGGCAATGCCTTCCACCGATTTCAGGTGGAATTTCACCCAGAACCGTTCGTTATTGCTATTGATAAAGCTGAAGGTATGGCTACCGAAACCGTGCATGTTGCGATAAGAGCGCGGCAGACCACGGTCGCTGAAGTCAATAGTGAGCTGGTGCAGAGATTCCGGCAGATGGGAGAAGAAGTCCCATTTATAGGTTGGGTTGCGCAGGTTGGTGCGCGGGTCACGTTTCACAACGTGGTTCAGATCGGGGAATTTCAGCGGATCGCGGAGGTAAAACACAGGCGTGTTGTTACCGACCAGATCCCAGTTGCCCTCTTCGGTATAAAACTTGATCGAGAAACCGCGAATATCGCGCTCGGCGTCGGCAGCACCGCGTTCACCGGCCACGGTGGAGAAGCGGATAAACAGGTCGGTGGTTTTGCCAATCTCAGAGAACAGTTTTGCGCGGGTGTACTGTGTGATGTCATGGGTGACGGTGAATTTGCCATAAGCGCCTGAACCTTTGGCGTGCATACGACGTTCAGGGATCACTTCACGGTCGAAATGGGCCAGTTTTTCCAGGAACCAGACGTCCTGCAATAACATTGGCCCGCGCGGGCCGGCTGTCGCGACATTATTATTGTGCGCGACCGGCGCGCCAGCTGCTGTGGTTAGTCCTTTCTTGCTCATCTTTATCTCCCGGCATACGTTAGTAAAAATGTTAATTTCCGTTTAGTCGCGGTCATTAATCTACGGAATATTCTTATGCAGGGTATTGATCGCGGGCAACCTGTCTGTCTCTATCAAATTCATTCCCGTTTCCTTTCGAAACGGTAAACAAAACGAAAAAAGTGAGTAACTAATTACAATAGCGGTGTTTTTTCGCTTTATTAGTTCATTGATTCTTCGCATTTCAGTTGTACAATCCAGCCGTTTTGGGACGTTAACTTTCTTTCTCATCCGGAATACAAAAAATGAATAAAAAAGCATTACTTGGATTAGCTGCACTGATGAGTGTTTCAGCCGCCGCTAACGCGGTCAGCATCAGCGGGCAGGCTGGTAAAGACTACACCAACATCGGCGTCGGGTTTGGCACCGACACGTCCGGGCTGGCGTTAAGCGGCAACTGGACGCATAACGATGATGACGGTGATGTCGCCGGTCTGGGGCTTGGCCTGAACGTGCCGGTCGGTCCGTTCCTGGCGACCGTCGGCGGTAAAGGGATCTACACCAATCCGAACGCGGGTGACGAAGGCTATGCGGCAGCGGTCGGTGGCGGTCTGCAGTGGAAAATCGGCAGCAGCTTTGGCCTGTTTGGTGAGTACTACTATTCACCGGATTCGCTCTCCAGCGGCATCGACAGCTATCAGGAAGCCAACGCCGGTGCGCGCTGGACTATCATGCGTCCGATTACCGTTGAAGCAGGCTATCGCTACCTGAATCTGGCCGGTAAAGACGGTCACCGGGACAACGCGGTTGCCGACGGTCCGTACGTGGGCGTCAGCGCAGGGTTCTGATCCTCCGGCGCGGCGTTCTGTCGCGCCAGTTTTCTTTTTTTTCAAGCCGCTGATTGCGCTATAGTTAATCGTCCTCTTTTGCTGGAGAAAACGATGATCAACGTGGAGATGCTGTCCACTGGCGACGAAGTGCTGCACGGGCAAATTATTGATACTAATGCCGCCTGGCTTGCTGATGTCTTTTTTAATCAGGGATTACCGTTAACGCGCCGCAACACGGTGGGCGATAACCTCGATGATCTGATAGCGATTCTGCGCGAGCGCAGCGAACACGCCGATGTGTTGATCGTCAACGGCGGCCTCGGGCCGACCAGCGATGATTTAAGCGCACTGGCCGCCGCAAAGGCAAAAGGTGAATCGCTGGTGCTGCATGACGCGTGGCTGACGCACATGGAAAAATTCTTTTCCGAGCGCGGGCGGGTGATGGCGCCGAGCAACCGCAAGCAGGCGGAAATTCCCGCCAGCGCGGAGCTGGTCGATAACCCTGTCGGTACCGCCTGTGGTTTTGCGGTGCAACTGAACCGCTGCCTGATGTTCTTCACCCCTGGCGTGCCGTCTGAATTCAAAGTCATGGTTGAGCAGGAAATTCTGCCGCGCCTGCGCGCGCGCTTTACGCTGCCGGAACCGCCGCTCTGCCTGCGCCTGACCACCTTTGGCCGCTCCGAGAGCGACCTTGCCCAGGCGCTTGATCCGCTTGTGCTGCCCGCTGGCGTGACGATGGGCTACCGTTCGTCGATGCCGATCATCGAACTGAAACTGACCGGCCCGGCGAGCGAGCGCGAAGCGATGCTGGCGCTGTGGCCTGAAGTCAAAAAAGTTGCCGGTGAGAGCCTGATTTTTGAAGGCACGGAAGGGCTGGCGGCGCAGATTTCCCGCCGCCTGCAGGAAAAACAGCTCAGCCTGACGCTCAGCGAACAGTTTACCGGCGGGCTAATCGCGCTTCAGTTGAACCGGGAAGGCGCGCCGCTGCTGGCGAGCGAAGTGGTGCCGCCGCAGCCAGAAACCCTGGCGCAGACGGCGCACTGGACGGCAGAGCGCCGCGTGAACCATTTTGCCGGGATTGCGCTGGCGGTGAGTGGTCTGGAAACCGACCATCTCAATTTTGCGCTGTCGACGGCAGAGGGCACCTGGGCGTTGCGCGTGAAGTTCAACACCAANNGGCCCCATTCAGTCCAGCCCCTTGTACTTCCCACAAAGAATTCTGTGCTGACGATCGCACTTTAGCGCTGCGAACCGTCTGGCCTGCTGGAACCGACCAGCAGTTTGACATCGCTCACAAATTACTCGCCTGACAATCGCAACACTGATTCCAGTATTCGGGATTGGAGTCCAGTATGTTGGAATCAAGCAAAGTTCCGGCGCTCACCCGCGCCATTGAAATTCTCGATCTCATTGCCCGTCGTGGTCCGTGCAGTGCGGCAATCATCATTGACGAGCTGGGGATTCCTAAAAGTACCGCCTATCTGTTGCTGGGCGAACTGAAAAAACAGCGCTTCCTCAGCCTGGATATCCAGGACAACTACTGTCTGTGGACCAAACTGGTGGAGCTGGCAGGGCACGCGGTCAGCCGGATGGATCTCCGCGAGCTGGCGCGCCCGCGCCTGACGCGGCTGATGGACGAGTGTGGCCTGCTTTGCCATCTGGGCATTATCGACCGCGATAACGCCTACTACATCCTCAAAATCGAATCCCCGGCGACCATCAGCGTGCGCTCGCACGAAGGCAAGAGCCTGTCGCTCAACCGCTCCGGGATCGGCAAATGCCTGTTGGCCTGGCAACCGGCTCCGGTGCAGGAAGCGATCGTCGCCGGACTGGACTGGGAAAAAACCACCCCGACCACCATCACCGATGCGCATCAGTTCAAAGAAGAACTGGCGCGGATCCGCGCCCGTGGCTGGAGCTATGACAACGGCGAAGACTACTCCGACGTGCGCTGCGTGGCGGCCCCGGTGTTTAACGCCAGCAACGATCTCACGGCGGCGATCTCCGTCGTTGGTACCCGATTACAAATCAACGAAGACAATCGCGATTACCTCGCCGGTAAGGCGATTGCCTGCGCGAAAGACATTTCCCGACTGCTGGGATGGAAAAGCCCTTTTGAACAACAAGCCTCATAAGAAGGAAAACATCATGACCTTACCCAAAATTAAACATGTTCGTGCCTGGGTTCTCGGCGGTGCCACCGCAGAGAAAGGGGCCGGTGGCGGCGATTATCACGACCAGGGCGCCAACCACTGGATTGACGACCACATCGCCACGCCGATGAGCAAATACAAACAGTATGAGCAGTCGCGCCAGTCGTTCGGCATTAACGTGCTCGGGACGCTGATCGTGGAAGTGGAAGCCGACAACGGACAGACGGGTTTTGCTATCTCGACCGCCGGGGAGATGGGCTGCTTTATCGTCGAAAAACACCTCAACCGTTTTATCGAAGGCAAATGCGTCAGCGACATCAAGCTCATCCACGATCAGATGCTCGGCGCAACCATGTACTACGCCGGTTCCGGCGGTCTGGTGATGAACACCATCTCCTGCGTCGATCTGGCGCTGTGGGATCTGTTCGGCAAAGTGGTCGGGCTGCCGGTGTACAAACTGCTCGGCGGCGCGGTACGCGATGAGATCCAGTTCTACGCCACTGGCGCACGCCCGGATCTGGCGAAAGCGATGGGCTTTATTGGCGGCAAAATGCCGACACACTGGGGCCCACACGACGGTGACGAAGGCATTCGTAAAGATGCGGCGATGGTGGCGGAATACCGCGAAAAATGCGGCCCGGATTTCTGGCTGATGCTCGATTGCTGGATGAGCCAGGACGTCAATTACGCCACGAAACTGGCCCACGCCTGCGCGCCGTCAAATCTAAAATGGATTGAAGAGTGCCTGCCGCCGCAGCAGTTTGAAGGCTACCGCGAGCTCAAGCGCAACGCGCCTGCCGGAATGATGGTCACCAGCGGCGAACACCACGGCACGCTGCAGTCCTTCCGCACGCTGTCGGAAACCGGCATCGATATTATGCAGCCGGATGTCNNGCGGCCTGACCACGCTGGTGGAAATTGCCGCCATCGCCAAAGCCCGCGGACAGCTGGTGGTGCCGCACGGTTCGTCGGTCTATTCGCACCATGCTGTGATCACCTTCACCAATACGCCGTTCAGTGAGTTCCTGATGACCAGCCCGGACTGCTCAACGCTGCGTCCGCAGTTTGACCCGGTGCTGGTGGATGAGCCGGTGCCGGTCAACGGTCGCATTCACAAAAGCGTGCTGGATAAACCCGGTTTTGGCGTTGAACTGAACCGCGACTGCAATCTCAAGCGCCCTTACAGCCACTAATACTGTCATGCCGCGCAACACGCGCGGCCATCCTCTGAGGATATTGTGATGAGCACTTTACTGGACAGCGTTGTGAAGAAAAACCGTGCGCGGTTGATCCCGTTCATGCTGGCGCTTTACGTGCTGGCGTTTCTTGACCGCTCGAACATTGGTTTTGCTAAAGAAACTTATCAGCTGGATACCGGGCTAAGCAACGAAGCCTACGCGCTGGGTGCCGGGATCTTCTTTGTGGTATACGCCTTTCTCGGCGTGCCCGCTAACCTGTTGATGCGCAAGTTTGGCGCCCGATACTGGATTGGCGGCACGACGCTGGTGTGGGGATTTTTATCCGCCGCCATGGCATGGGCCGACACGGAAAGCAAGTTTTTGCTGGTTCGTACTCTGCTCGGTGCTGCCGAAGCAGGCTTTTTCCCGGGCATGATTTACCTGACCTCGCAGTGGTTCCCGCAGCAAAACCGCGCCAGCATCATGGGGCTGTTTTACATGGGCGCGCCGCTGGCGTTGACGCTGGGGTCGCCGTTATCCGGCGCGCTGCTGGAGATGCACGGTTTTATGGGCAATCCCGGCTGGTTCTGGATGTTTGTGATTGAAGGGCTGCTGGCGGTGGGTGCCGGCGTCTTCACGTTTTTCTGGCTGGACGACACGCCACAGCAAGCGCGCTTCCTGACCGCCGCAGAAAAGCAGGCGCTGATGACGCAGCTCGCCAGCGAAGAGGAGAAAAAAGTCACCTCGCGGCTGTCTGACGCGGTGCGCCACGGACGCGTCTGGCAACTGGCGATCATCTACCTGACGATTCAGGTCGCGGTGTACGGCCTGATCTTCTTCCTGCCAACCCAGGTCGCGGCGCTGCTGGGCACCAAAGTCGGGTTTGTGGCGTCTGTGGTGACGGCGATCCCGTGGGTGGCGGCGCTGTTCGGCACCTGGTTTATCCCGCGTTACTCAGACCGTACCGGTGAACGCCGCNNGTGATTGCGGTACAGCCGGTGTTCTGGACCATCCCCACGCAAATGCTGTCCGGCACCGCGCTGGCGGGTGGGATTGGCTTTATCAACCTGTTCGGCGCGTTTGGCGGTTTTCTGGCGCCGATTATGCGCGTGCAGGCAGAGACGTTTTTTGCCTGCAGCGCCGCCGGGCTGTTGACGCTGGCCTGCGTGGCCATTATCGGGACGGCGATTATCTTCTCGCTGAGCGTGACCCGCGCCATGCCGCAGCCCAACGGCGCACAACATTAACGGAAAAGGATGACTATGANNAGATGCCCGCCACGTCGGGTTACGACTGGCTGTTGATTGACGGTGAACACGCGCCGAACACCATTCAGGATCTTTATCATCAGCTGCAGGCCATCGCGCCGTACGCCAGTCAGGCAGTGATCCGCCCGGTGGACGGCAACCGCAGCCTGATCAAACAGGTGCTGGATATCGGCGCCCGTACGCTGCTGATCCCGATGGTGGACAGCGCCGAACAGGCACGGGAGATCGTCTCGGCCACCCGTTATCCGCCCGTTGGCGTGCGCGGCGTCGGCGCAGGTGTTGCCCGGGCAGCGCGCTGGGGACGAGTGGAAAACTATATGGCGCAGGCCAACGACGAGCTCTGTTTACTGATTCAGGTGGAAAGCAAAACCGCGCTGGATAACCTGGACGAGATCCTGACGGTGGACGGCATTGATGGCGTTTTCATTGGCCCGGCAGATCTCTCGGCCTCGCTCGGCTACCCGGATAACCCCGGCCACCCTGAGGTGCAGCGGATCATTGAGCAGTCGATTCGCCGGATCCGCGCTGCCGGTAAGGCTGCCGGGTTTCTGGCGGTAGAGCCTGCAATGGCGCATAAATGCCTGGCATGGGGCGCGAATTTCGTCGCCGTGGGGGTGGATACACTGCTCTACACCCAGGCGCTGGATAGCCGTCTGGCGATGTTCAGACCCGGCATGCAGAACGTGACGGAAAAGGAGAGTTATTAACGAGACCGTCCGCCAGCCTCGCGCTGGCGGACGTTGATGTTCAGACCAGCGCCTGCGCCAGCAACGTAATTGGATGTTCGCAACGTTTGCTGGTGGACATCTCAATCTGCCACTTACAGGTTTCACAATCAGTGATCACCAGATCCGCATCGCTCTCTTCAATCTGCTGAAACAGCGGTGCGCCGATGGCCTGCGACGTGGGGTAGTTCTCCGATTTAAAGCCGTAGGTGCCGGCAATTCCGCAGCACTGCGAATCCAGCACCGTCAGTTCCAGACCGGGGATCTGGCGCAGCAGTTCCAGGGTATACAGCGACCAGCCCATTTTCTCCATATGACACGGCGTGTGGTAGACCACTTTCAGCGGTAACGGCTTCAACGGCAGCGTTTGTCCGGCGTCCAGCTTGCGCCAGATCCAGCGCGTCGCCAGCTCAATGTGCTGACGCAGCCCGCTGTTGTCGACGTCCAGCAGATGCGGGTATTCGTCGCGCAGCGTGAAGGTACAGGTGGAGGAGGTGGCAATCACCGGGATCTGCTTGTCGATAATCGCTTCCCGCATTGATGCCACGTTGGTAAGCGCCTGCTTACGGGCTTTATCGGTAAACCCGTTGGCAATCAGCGGCACGCCGCAGCACTTCTCTTTACTCAGCAACTGCACGCCAGTACCCATTGCGTTTAACACGCGGATCATGTCTTTGCCGAGCTGTGGATGGTTGTAGTTGACGTAGCAGCCGTGGAAAAATGCCACCTGNAAAGCCGTATTTCGGCAATGTGCGGCGGTGATCGATTTTCAGCGCCATATCCAGCAGCTGACGCACCGGTTTGAGGCCGGTGGTGGCGTTGATGATGGGCGCAAAAGGTGTGGAAAGCGTACCCATCAAATCGGTATGACTGAGAATGGTATCGCGCAGCGAGGGTTTCTGTTTGCTGTACTGCGCCCGCGCACGCTGAATGATGTCGCCGATTTTCACGTCAGACGGGCAGGCGACTTCGCAGCGCTTACAGTTGATGCAATATTTCAGCGCGTCGTCATACAGTGCGCCGTCTTTAATGCGCAGGCGTTCACCGTCCGGGCCCGCCTGTTTAGGCCCCGGGTAGCTCGGTTTAACCCGGCTTACCGGGCAGGCTGTGGTGCAGACGGTACACTTAATGCAGCTTTCGAAGCGGGTATCGTTCATGACGGGTCTCCTGCCAGAGAAAGAATTTGCCGGGCAACATGCTGAGCCGTAATGGCGCAGACGCCACCGCCGCAGCCAAGCTGAATGGCGTCGAAACCGCCAATCAACGACCCTACCGCGAACAGGTTGCTGAAGGCAGCACCGTTCTGCGTCGGGTGCAGGTTATCGTCCGTTGCGAGGCCAAAACGTTGCCAGGGCTGAGAGGCAAAGAAATCCTGCTGATACCAGTCGCTGCGGGACGCGGCCTGTTTTACGTCCAGCCCGAGGATCGGTTCGCGAACGCCGGTGCGTGTGGCGACCAGACCGTTGCTGAAAAAGCTGCCGCTGGCCAGCACGGTAAACCGCGCGCGCAGCGGAATATCGTCGTGATTGCGTGTCCAGACGGCGCTCACGACGCCGTCCTGATGACTGACTTTCACCACTTCATCGCCTGCAAGCCAGGTGCCACCGGTCTGGATGAACTGATGCTGTAACGCGCCGTGCAGACGCATGCCCGGCACCGACGGAGGAAGCGTCGGCAGCAGGCGAAGCGGGCAGGGGAGCCGTTCGTTGAGCCACTGCCACAAGCGTGAATTCTNCGGCTCGAGCGCGGTCAGCAGCCCCGGCCAGGCGGACTCGACATCCAGCACGCGGGCGATGTTGGCGGCGCGGAATTCGGTGGGACTGTCGCGCAGCACGTCCAGTTCCGGCAGGTCGATCTCTAATGTTTCTGTCTGCATACCGCGCTGGTTCAGCGAAGCAGCGGCAATATGCGGCTGAAAATCNAGAAAACCGCTGATACCAATAACGCCGATACGTTTGCCCGGCAGCGGCATCACCGGCACTTCGGCAGGGCTGAGCCAGGCGCTGCGTTGTGTACCGAGCGGCGTGATGCGCTGATGATGTTGCGCTGCGTCGCCCTGCATCGTCACACCACACTGGCGCAATAGCTGCTCGGTTTCCCGCGCGTAGGCCATGACGTTATCAATGCCGATGCGGGCGTAAGGGTGTTCCGGCATCATCAGCGCCAGTTTTTCCAGCCCGACGCGGGTGTCGGTGACGGCTTCGCCATCCGGCAGGGCCGAGAGCAGATCCAGCGAGCCGGACGAAAAGTGCAGTGCGCTTTGCCCGCGGCTGACGATGGCGCAGCGCAATCCGTGCTGGTTGAGCGTCAGCCCGCAGAGCAAACCGGCGAGGCCGCCGCCAATAATCACCGTATCAAATTTCATCCTGATGCTCCTTCTGCAGGCCGCACAAACCGAGGTAAACCCAGCGGGTGAATTCACTTTCACGCAACGCATCGCCCCAGGCTACAGGCTGCACGCCTTTCCAGCGCTCGTTGAGGAACTGCGAAAGNCAGGGAAACAATTTTGCGCAGCGTGGTTTCTGCAGGCTCCTGCGAGCCGGGCAGCGGATGTTCGGCGGTGGTACAGGTCGCGGTATTGCCGAGCTTGCGGCAAATGGCATCGGTGGCCCATTCCGCCATCAGACGGTAGGTCATCAGCTTGCCGCCGGTGATAGTAATAAAGCCTTCCAGACCGTCGCGTTTTGCGTGATCGAGCAGCACGATGCCGCGACTGACGTTGCGCCCCGACGGATCGTCATCGCTGGCCACCAGCGGACGCACGCCTGAATAGGCGCGCAGCACGCGCGTTTGCGCCATGACCGGCGCCAGTTTTTCGCCTTCGCGCAGCAGAATGTCCACTTCCGCAGGGGTGACACGGTTGTCGTCAATGTCTTTATAATCAATATGTACCGAGGTGGTGCCGATCAGCGAAATGGTATCGCCAGGCACCAGAATGTCGGCATCGGCCGGTTTACGGCAGCGGTTGATAACGTGCTGGTTAATACGGTGGTCAAGGATCAGCAGCGAGCCTTTCGCCGGGAACATGCGGATTTTGAGATCGGCATATTCGGCAATGCGCTGCCCCCAGATCCCCGCGGCGTTGATCACCACGGCGGCGTACAGGGTCAGAGATTCACGACTGTTATGATTCCACACTGTCACGCCGCGCACGCGGTCGTTTTCGCGCACCAGACCGGTGACTTCGCACCCGGTGAGGATCGTAGCGCCATGTTCGCGGGCATCAAGCATGTTCGCGGCGGTCAGACGGAACGGGTCGACGGTGCCGTCCGGCACTCTGACCGCGCCGGTTAACGTCGGGTTTACCGACGGTTCCACGCGCCGCGCTTGTGCCGGAGTCAACGCTTCCGCCTCAATGCCAGCTCGCTGACAGGCGGCAATAAACGTGCTCTGAAAGCCGAGATCGTCTTCCGGCAGGGTGATAAACAGACCGTTGGTGGGTTCAATGCAGTGGCGCGCGATGCGCTTCAGGATCTGGTTTTCGGCAATACATTCGCGCGCTGATTCGCTGTCTGTGACGGCATATCGCGCACCGCTGTGCAGCAGTCCATGGTTGCGTCCGGTGGCGCCAGTGGCGATATCAAATCGTTCGACCAGCACCGCCCGCAGGCCGCGCAGAGCGCAATCGCGGGCAATGCCCGCGCCAGTGGCGCCACCGCCGATGATGATGACATCGCTTTCACGGGTATCGGGCATCATTGTTCTTCATCCCTCATGATTTTCCTGAGTTTCATTTAGCCACAAAAAAAGTGCGTATTGTTTGATTTCGAGCACATTCGAGCAATAAACGAAAATGAAACGTGATTCCGTGCGCATAATGGAACTTGCCGTCATAAATCTGTAACAATATGTGCTATGTTTCACAGTATCGTTAAGTCAAATCTCATACTATCGCGCTTATAAAATTAACCGTCTGAATTTACTTAGTTTTTAGAAGGTTATTACCACAAACAAAAAGGGCCACGGAGGCTATCATGTTGAGCATTTTTAAACCCGCCGCGCACAAAGCGCGAGTGCCGGAAGCGCAGGTAGATCCGCTTTATCGTCGCTTGCGTTGGCAAATTTTCCTGGGAATTTTCTTCGGCTATGCCGCGTACTATCTGGTTCGTAAGAACTTTGCCCTGGCAATGCCTTACCTCGTCGAACAAGGGTTTTCCCGCGGCGATCTCGGCTTTGCGCTGTCAGGGATCTCAATCGCTTATGGATTTTCGAAATTCATCATGGGGTCAGTGTCGGACCGTTCGAATCCGCGCATTTTCTTACCGGCAGGGCTGATTCTTGCCGCTGCGGTGATGCTGGTGATGGGCTTTGTGCCCTGGGCAACCTCCAGCATTATGATCATGTTCGTTTTGCTGTTCCTGTGCGGCTGGTTCCAGGGCATGGGGTGGCCGCCGTGTGGTCGTACCATGGTGCACTGGTGGTCGCAGAAGGAGCGTGGCGGTATCGTGTCGGTGTGGAACTGCGCGCATAACGTCGGGGGCGGGATCCCACCGCTGCTGTTCCTGCTTGGGATGGCGTGGTTTAACGACTGGCGTGCGGCGCTGTATATGCCTGCTTTTGGCGCCATCATCGTGGCGTTGTTCGCCTTTGCGATGATGCGTGATACGCCGCAATCCTGCGGCCTGCCGCCGATTGAAGAGTATAAAAACGACTACCCGGATGACTATAGCGAGAAGCACGAAGAAGAGCTGACCGCGAAGCAAATCTTCATGCAGTATGTGCTGCCGAACAAACTGCTGTGGTACATCGCAGTCGCTAACGTGTTCGTTTATCTGCTGCGTTACGGCATTCTCGACTGGTCGCCGACCTATCTGAAAGAAGTGAAACACTTTGCGCTGGATAAATCGTCATGGGCTTATTTCCTCTATGAATATGCAGGGATCCCGGGGACGCTGATCTGCGGTTGGATGTCGGACAAAGTGTTTAAAGGCAACCGTGGTGCAACAGGCGTGTTCTTCATGACGCTGGTGACCATTGCGACTATCGTTTACTGGATGAACCCGGCGGGCAACCCGACCGTCGATATGATTTGTATGATTGTCATCGGTTTCCTGATTTACGGTCCGGTCATGCTGATTGGTCTGCATGCGCTTGAACTGGCACCGAAAAAAGCCGCCGGGACGGCAGCCGGGTTTACCGGGCTGTTTGGCTACCTGGGGGGCTCGGTTGCGGCCAGCGCCATCGTCGGTTACACCGTTGACTTCTTCGGCTGGGATGCGGGCTTCTATGTGATGATCGGCGGCAGCGTTCTGGCAGTTCTGCTGTTAATCGTCGTGATGTTTGGCGAAAAACGTCACCATCAGGAACTGCTGGCGAAACGCGGCGAATAAGGAGATTCCATGAAAACCTCTCTACGTTTATTAAATGTCGGTCTGCTGTTAGCGGGTGCGGTAAGCAGCTTCACGGCAATGGCGGCGGATGCGATTGTTATCGCGCACCGCGGTGCCAGCGGCTATCTGCCCGAACATACACTGCCGGCGAAGGCGATGGCCTACGCGCAGGGTGCGGATTATCTCGAGCAGGATCTGGTCATGACGAAAGATGACCGTCTGGTGGTGCTGCATGACCACTATCTGGATCGTGTCACCGATGTTGCCGAACGTTTTCCGAATTGCGCCCGTAAGGACGGGCGTTATTACGCCATCGACTTTACGCTCGATGAAATCAAATCCCTGAAGTTTACCGAAGGGTTTGATTTTGAAAACGGTAAGAAAGTGCAGACTTTCCCGGGCCGTTTCCCGATGGGAAAATCGGATTTCCGTGTGCATACCTTTGAAGAAGAGATTGAGTTTGTTCAGGGGCTGAACCATTCCACTGGCAAAAACATCGGTATCTATCCGGAAATCAAAGCACCGTGGTTCCACCATCAGGAAGGCAAAGATATTGCGGCGACCACGCTGGAGGTGCTGAAAAAGTACGGCTACACCAGCAAGAACGACAACGTTTATCTGCAGTCTTTTGACGCCGACGAACTGAAACGCATCAAAAACGAGCTTGAGCCGAAAATGGGCATGAACCTGAAACTGGTGCAGCTCATCGCCTATACCGACTGGAACGAAACGCAGCAAAAACAGCCGGACGGCAAATGGATTAACTACAGCTACGACTGGATGTTCAAGCCAGGTGCGATGCAGCAGATTGCAACGTACGCGGACGGCATTGGCCCGGACTACCACATGCTGGTGGCGGAAGGGTCAACGGCAGGGAATGTGAAACTGACGGAGATGGCGAAAGACGCGCACGCCAGCAAGATGCAGGTGCATCCGTACACCGTGCGGGCGGACCAGTTGCCGGATTACGCCACCAACGTGAACCAGTTGTATGACGTGCTGTACAACCAGGCGAAGGTGGATGGTCTGTTCACCGACTTCCCGGACAAAGCGGTACAGTTTCTGAAAGATAAGCACTAAAAAAGCCGGGTGGCGGCTGCGCCTTACCCGGCCTACGAACTGCGGTTTTGTAGGTCGGGTAAGCGAAGCGCCACCCGACACAATCACATCTCAATCNTTGCCCGGCTAACAACCGGCAGCGGCAGGAGCCGCAGTAGCCTTCACGACACTGGTATTCCACCTCAACCCGGTGCGATTCCAGCGTCGCCAGCAGCGAAGGATGCTCATCCTGACACACCAGTTGCGTGCCGGAGCGGCTCAGGGTAATGCGGCTCATCAGAGCTGGAAGCTGCTCAGATCGTCAGTATCAACTTCAGAGTCAATCTGACCGACCAGATATGAACTGACTTCCACTTCCTGCGGTGCCACCTGTACGTTATCAGACACCAGCCAGGTGTTGATCCACGGAATCGGGTTAGAACGCGTCTGGAACGGCAGATCCAGCCCGACCGCCTGCATACGAATGTTGGTGATGTACTCAACGTACTGACACAGAATGTCTTTGTTCAGGCCAATCATTGAGCCGTCACGGAACAGGTAGTCTGCCCACTCTTTTTCCTGCTGCGCCGCTTCCACGAACAGGTTATAGCTCTCCTGTTTACACTCTTCAGCGATATCCGCCATTTCCGGGTCATCCGTGCCGGAACGCAGCAGGTTCAGCATGTGCTGCGTGCCGGTCAGGTGCAGCGCTTCGTCGCGGGCAATCAGGCGAATAATCTTGGCGTTGCCTTCCATCAGCTCGCGCTCGGCAAAGGCGAAAGAACAGGCGAAGCTGACATAGAAGCGAATGGCTTCCAGCGCGTTGACGCTCATCAGGCACAGGTACAGCTTTTTCTTCAGCTCGCGCAGATTCACGGTCACGGTTTTCCCGTTCACGGTGTGCGTGCCTTCGCCCAGCAGATGCCAGTAGCTGGTCATTTCGATCAGGTCGTCGTAGTAGCAGGAGATGCCCTCGGCACGCTTTTTGATCTGCTCGTTGGTGACGATGTCATCAAACACAATCGCCGGATCGTTGACGATGTTGCGGATGATATGGGTGTAAGAGCGCGAGTGGATGGTTTCCGAAAACGCCCAGGTTTCTACCCAGGTTTCCAGTTCCGGGATGGAGATCAGCGGCAGCAGCGCCACGTTCGGGCTGCGGCCCTGAATGGAATCGAGCAGGGTCTGATACTTCAGGTTGCTGATAAAAATATGCTTTTCATGTTCCGGCAGCGCCTGATAGTCGATACGGTCGCGCGACACGTCAACCTCTTCCGGACGCCAGAAGAAGGAGAGCTGCTTTTCAATCAGCTTTTCGAAAATGTCATATTTTTGCTGATCGTAGCGAGCCACGTTAACCGGCTGACCAAAGAACATCGGCTCTTTAAGCTGGTCATTTTTCGTCTGTGAAAAAGTGGTGTATGCCATGGGTGTGTCCTGTTGGAATTTTATTGCCCGGCGGCGCTTCGTTTGCCGGGCCTACAAAACCGTAGGCCGGGTAAGCATCGCGCCACCCGGCAAAAGACTTAAATCTTACACGCGCCGCTTTCGCAGCCATCGTCCTGAATGGAGGGTGCCAGATCGTCCTGCGCATCTTCCGCACCGTCGCGGGTGTTCTGATAGTACAGCGTTTTCACGCCAAATTTATAGGCGGTGAGCAGGTCTTTCAGCAACTGCTGCATCGGCACTTTGCCTGACGGGAAACGCGTCGGGTCATAGTTGGTATTGGCAGAGATCGACTGGTCGATGAATTTCTGCATGATACCTACCAGTTGCAGGTAGCCGTCGTTGTTCGGCATTTCCCACAGCAGCTCGTAGTTATTTTTCAGATGCTCATAGTCCGGCACCACCTGGCGCAGAATACCGTCTTTCGACGCCTTGATGCTGACGTGGCCGCGTGGCGGCTCGATGCCGTTAGTCGCGTTCGAGATCTGCGATGAGGTCTCAGACGGCATCAGGGCAGAGAGCGTGGAGTTGCGCAGGCCGTGCGTCTTAATGGACTCGCGCAGCGCTTCCCAGTCGTAATGCAGCGGTTCGTTAGCGATCGCGTCCAGGTCTTTCTTATAGGTGTCGATCGGCAGAATGCCCTGCGAATACGTGGTTTCGTTGAACCACGGGCAAGCGCCTTGCTCAATCGCCAGTTCATTAGAGGCTTTCAGCAGATAGTACTGAATCGCTTCGAACGTTTTGTGCGTCAGGTTGTTGGCGCTGCCGTCGGAATAACGTTTGCCGTTTTTCGCCAGCCAGTAAGCAAAGTTGATCACGCCAATGCCCAGCGTACGACGACCCATTGCGCCGCGTTTTGCCGCAGGAATCGGGTAATCCTGATAGTCGAGCAGGGCATCCAGCGCACGTACCGCCAGAATCGCCAGCTCTTCCAGCTCGTCCAGATTATGAATCGCGCCAAGGTTGAACGCGGACAGCGTACAGAGTGCGATTTCGCCGCTTTCGTCATTCACATCTTCCAGCGGTTTGGTCGGCAGGGCGATTTCCAGACACAGGTTGGACTGGCGCACCGGCGCGACCACCGGGTCGAACGGGCTGTGGGTGTTGCAGTGGTCAACGTTCTGAATGTAGATACGGCCGGTAGAGGCGCGTTCCTGCATCATCAGTGAGAACAGATCGACCGCTTTCACGCGTTGTTTGCGGATGCTGTCGTCTTTCTCGTATTGGGTATACAGACGCTCGAACTCGTCCTGATCGGCGAAGAACGCGTCGTACAGGCCCGGGACGTCGGACGGGCTGAACAGGGTGATCTCTTCCCCTTTCAGCAGACGGGTGTACATCAGCTTGTTGATTTGCACGCCGTAGTCCATGTGACGCACGCGGTTGCCTTCCACGCCACGGTTGTTTTTCAGCACCAGCAGGCTTTCCACTTCCAGATGCCACATCGGGTAGAAGAGGGTGGCCGCACCGCCACGCACGCCGCCCTGCGAGCAGGATTTCACTGCGGTCTGGAAGTGCTTATAGAACGGAATACAGCCAGTGTGGAACGCTTCACCGCCGCGGATTGGGCTGCCCAGCGCACGGATGCGACCGGCGTTGATGCCGATACCGGCGCGTTGGGATACGTATTTCACGATGGCGCTGGAGGTGGCGTTGATGGAGTCCAGACTGTCGCCGCACTCGATCAGCACGCAGGAGCTGAACTGACGGGTCGGGGTTCGCACGCCGGACATGATCGGCGTCGGCAGTGAAATTTTAAAGGTGGACACCGCGTCATAAAAACGCTTCACATAGTCCAGACGCGTTTCGCGCGGATAGTTAGAGAACAGGCAGGCCGCCACCAGAATGTACAGGAACTGCGCGCTCTCGTAGATTTCACCGGTAACGCGGTTCTGAACCAGGTATTTCCCTTCCAGCTGTTTCACTGCGGCGTAAGAGAAGTTCATGTCGCGCCAGTGATCGATAAAACCGTCCATCTGCTGGAACTCTTCGACGGTGTAGTCTTCCAGCAGATGATGGTCGTATTTGCCAAGCTCAACCATCTTCACGATGTGGTCGTACAGCGCTGGCGGCTCAAACTGACCGTAGGCTTTTTTGCGCAGGTGGAAAATCGCCAGGCGCGCCGCAAGGTATTGATAGTCCGGCGCTTCGCGAGAAATCAGGTCCGCAGCGGCTTTGATGATGGTTTCATGAATGTCGGCGGTTTTAATGCCGTCATAAAACTGGATATGTGAACGCAGTTCAACCTGAGAAATCGAGACGTTATTTAGGCCTTCTGCCGCCCAATCCAGTACCCGATGGATTTTATCGAGATTGATGCGTTCAGTACTGCCATCACGCTTTGTCACCAGCAGACTCTGATTCATGTGGTTTCTACCTGTCCGTGAAATGAATAATATCCCCCGTTTATCCACAAAAAGCCTTTGTGACTAACTCTGTGGATAAATACTACATATAGGGGTTCTTTGAATAATTAAACGCTATATGGTGAGTATTCTAGTAAGGATTCTTTTCAGTACAAGAGTTGATTTTGACGTTAAATTGAGGTTGCGAAAGGGTAATAATCGCTAAGTCCTCGCCAGATAAGGGCTGGCGGTGATGTCAATATTTTGCAAAAAAAAATGAAAATTTGATCGAGTGCTGATTTCTTCAACGAGAAGGCAAAATTGCGCAACCGGCGCTGCGCAATTTCTATAAGAAAAACTGATGCCCTTAGTCGAATTTCGCCGTTGTATGCAACATATAGTTAACATCCACACCCGGCGCTAACTTAAAGGCATTAGTGAGCGGGTTGTAATGCAGACCGATGATGTGCTGTTCTTTCAGCGGCGTTTCATCAACCCAGCTTAACAGTTCCGCTGGCTTAATAAATTTCTTCGCATCATGTGTGCCTTTCGGCACCATGCGCATCACATATTCCGCGCCGACGACCGCCATCAGCCACGCTTTGCCGTTGCGGTTGATGGTCGAGAAAAAGACATGGCCGCCCGGTTTCACCAGTTGTGCGCAGGCGCGTACTACCGATTGCGGATCTGGTACGTGTTCCAGCATCTCCATGCAGGTGACGACGTCATAGTGCTGCCCATGCGTAGCGGCGTGCTCTTCGACGGTTTCCTGGACATATTCGACCTCAATGCCGGTTTCCAGCGCGTGCAGGCGCGCGACCTGCAGCGGCTCGGCGCCCATATCCAGCCCGGTGACCGTGGCGCCTTCACGCGCCATGCTCTCCGCCAGAATGCCGCCGCCGCAGCCCACATCCAGCACTTTTTTGCCGAACAGGCCGCCGGAACGTTCGGCGATGTATCCCAGACGCAGCGGGTTGATCCGGTGCAGCGGTTTAAATTCACCATCGAGATCCCACCAGCGTGATGCAACGGCTTCAAATTTGGCGATCTCCTGATGGTCAACGTTGTGTGCGACCGACGATTTTTCGGCATTCATGGGCGCTTCTACTCCTTTTTTATCCTGACCCGTGAGTATATCAGGTGAGGGAGATGAATAAACCGGATTGGTTTACCTCTATCACAACGGCTGTGTTATAATTTGCGACCTTTGAATCCGGGATACAGTAGAGGGAAAGCGGTTAGATGAGCGACCTTGCGAGAGAAATTACACCGGTTAACATCGAGGAAGAGCTGAAGAGCTCTTATCTGGATTATGCGATGTCGGTGATTGTTGGCCGTGCGCTGCCGGACGTCCGAGATGGCCTTAAGCCGGTACACCGTCGCGTGCTTTACGCCATGAACGTATTGGGCAATGACTGGAATAAAGCCTACAAAAAATCTGCCCGTGTCGTGGGTGACGTCATCGGTAAATACCATCCCCACGGTGATTCCGCGGTGTATGACACCATTGTTCGTATGGCGCAGCCGTTTTCGCTGCGTTACATGCTGGTGGATGGACAGGGTAACTTCGGTTCCATCGACGGCGACTCTGCGGCGGCGATGCGTTACACGGAAATCCGTCTGGCGAAAATAGCCCACGAGCTGATGGCCGATCTGGATAAAGAGACGGTCGATTTCGTGGATAACTATGACGGCACGGAACAAATTCCGGACGTCATGCCGACCAAAATCCCTAACCTGCTGGTCAACGGTTCGTCCGGGATCGCCGTCGGGATGGCCACCAACATTCCGCCGCATAACCTGACGGAAGTGATCAACGGCTGCCTGGCGTATATCGAAGATGAAAACATCAGCGTTGAAGGGCTGATGGAGCACATCCCCGGGCCGGACTTCCCCACTGCCGCCATTATCAATGGCCGTCGCGGTATTGAAGAGGCTTATCGTACCGGTCGCGGTAAAATCTACATTCGCGCCCGCGCGGAAGTCGAAACCGACGCCAAATCCGGCCGCGAAACCATCATCGTTCACGAAATTCCGTATCAGGTGAACAAAGCGCGTCTGATTGAAAAAATCGCCGAACTGGTGAAAGACAAACGCGTGGAAGGCATCAGCGCGCTGCGTGACGAGTCTGACAAAGACGGTATGCGCATCGTCATTGAAGTGAAACGCGATGCGGTGGGCGAGGTGGTGCTGAACAACCTCTACTCCCAGACGCAGCTTCAGGTTTCCTTCGGCATCAACATGGTGGCACTGCACCATGGTCAGCCGAAGATCATGAACCTGAAAGAGATCCTCGAAGCGTTTGTTCGTCACCGTCGTGAAGTGGTGACCCGTCGTACCATTTACGAATTACGTAAAGCCCGCGATCGTGCGCATATCCTTGAAGCACTGGCTGTGGCGCTGGCGAACATCGACCCGATTATCGAGCTGATCCGCCGTGCGCCGACCCCGGCCGAAGCGAAAGCGGCGCTGATTGCGCGTCCGTGGGATCTCGGTAACGTGGCGGCGATGCTGGAACGTGCGGGCGATGACGCTGCACGTCCGGAGTGGCTGGAGCCTGAATTCGGCGTGCGCGACGGTCAGTATTACCTGACTGAACAGCAGGCCCAGGCGATTCTGGATCTGCGTCTGCAGAAACTGACCGGCCTTGAGCACGAAAAACTGCTCGACGAGTACAAAGAGCTGCTGGAGCAGATCGCTGAACTGCTGCATATCCTCGGCAGCGCCGATCGCCTGATGGAAGTGATCCGCGAAGAGCTGGAACTGATCCGCGATCAGTTCGGCGACAATCGCCGCACCGAAATCACCGCCAACAGCGCGGATATCAACATTGAAGATCTGATCAACCAGGAAGATGTTGTCGTCACCCTGTCTCACCAGGGCTACGTNNATCAGCCGCTGACGGATTACGAAGCGCAGCGTCGCGGCGGTAAAGGTAAATCTGCCGCGCGTATTAAAGAAGAAGACTTTATCGACCGCCTGCTGGTGGCCAACACCCACGACACGATCCTCTGCTTCTCCAGCCGTGGTCGTCTGTACTGGATGAAGGTCTATCAGTTGCCGGAAGCGAGCCGTGGCGCCCGCGGACGTCCGATCGTTAACCTGCTGCCGCTGGAAGCGAACGAACGTATCACCGCTATCCTGCCGGTGCGCGAGTACGAAGAGGGCGTGAACGTCTTTATGGCCACCGCCAGCGGTACCGTGAAGAAAACCGCGCTGACCGAGTTCAGTCGTCCGCGTTCTGCGGGCATCATCGCCGTTAACCTCAACGAGGGCGACGAGCTGATTGGTGTGGATTTGACCTCCGGTAACGACGAAGTGATGCTGTTCTCTGCCGCCGGTAAAGTGGTGCGCTTTAAAGAGAATGCCGTGCGTGCGATGGGCCGTACCGCCACTGGCGTTCGCGGTATCCGTCTGGCGAACGGCGACAGCGTGGTCTCGCTGATCGTGCCGCGCGGCGAAGGCGCTATTCTGACCGTGACACAAAACGGTTACGGTAAACGTACTGCCGAAACGGAATACCCGACCAAGTCTCGCGGGACACAGGGTGTAATCTCTATCAAAGTCACCGAGCGTAACGGTTCTGTAGTGGGCGCGGTGCAGGTAGACGACTGCGACCAGATCATGATGATCACCGACGCCGGAACGCTGGTGCGTACCCGCGTGTCTGAGATCAGCATTGTTGGCCGTAACACCCAGGGCGTTATCCTCATCCGTACTGCGGAAGACGAAAATGTGGTGGGTCTGCAACGTGTCGCCGAACCGGTGGATGACGAAGAGCTGGATTCCATCGACGGAAGCGTGGCGGAAGGTGATGATGAAATCGCGCCGGAAGCGGACACCGATGACGATGTCGCTGACGATGCTGATGAGTAATCGTCTGTAAAATGCTGCGAAAGGGCCGGTTGATACCGGCCCTTTTTGTTTCGACGTTGCGGGACGTCCGTTTTGCCGCTACCTTAAGCTCATCTTTTTGTACGCAGACGGCCAAACGTTGAAATATCTTGTCTCTTTTCGCACCACTCTGAAAGTTTCCCGCTACCTTTTTCGGGCGCTGGCGTTGCTGCTCTGGCTGCTTATTGCCTTTGTGTCGGTGTTCTATATCGTCAACGCGCTGCACACTAAAGAATCCGAAATCAGACAGGAATTTAACCTCAGTTCCGATCAGGCGCAGCGTTATATCCAGCGCACCGCAGACGTCATGAAAGAGCTGAAATACATCGCCGAAAACCGCCTGACTGGCAACAACAACGTGCCATTGCCGCGCCTTAACGGTCAGGAGGCCGAGGTTCCCGAGTTTGTGCCGCTGTTCTCAGAATCTGATTGTGCCGCAATGG
Organism: Trabulsiella odontotermitis; assembly: GCF_001188485.1. GTDB lineage: Bacteria > Pseudomonadota > Gammaproteobacteria > Enterobacterales > Enterobacteriaceae > Trabulsiella > Trabulsiella odontotermitis_A. The sequence continues at coordinate 62,334 of NZ_JNGH01000067.1, read as the reverse complement.
GCAACACCTGGCGCGGTTCGCTGGAATCACTGGCGTGGTTTATGCGCTACTGGCGCGACAACTTCTCTTCTGCCTACGATCTCAACCGCGTTTTCCTGATTGGTAGCGACAACCTTTGCATGGCCAACTTTGGCCTGCGCGATATCCCCATGGAGCGTGATCGGGTGCTGAAAACGCTGCATGAGCGCATTGAGCAGTACCGCAACGCGCCACAGGATGAGCGCGGCAACAATCTGTTCTGGGTGAGCCAGGGGCCGCGTCCGGGTGTGGGGAATTTCTATGCGCTCACGCCGGTTTATCTGGCTAACCGTCTGCAGGCGCTGCTCGGCACCGAGCAGAGCATTCGCATGGAAAACTTCTTCACGCCGGGCAGCCTGCCGATGGGCGTCACGCTGCTCGATGAAAATGGCGAGCCGTTGATCTCGCTCGCAGGGCCGGAAAACAAGCTGAAGGTGGATCCGCACTGGATGCAGGAGCGGTCATGGTTTGGCTATACGTCCGGTTTCCGCGAACTGGTGCTGAAAAAGAGTCTGCCGCCGTCGTCGCTGAGCATTGTCTACTCAGTGCCGGTCGATCAGGTGCTCGAACGCATCCGGATGCTGATCCTCAACGCCGTGCTGCTCAACGTGCTGGTGGGCATTGGTCTGTTCACCCTGGCGCGCATGTATGAACGGCGTATTTTTATTCCGGCGGAAAACGATGCCCAGCGGCTGGAAGAGCATGAGCAGTTCAACCGTAAAATCGTCGCCTCGGCGCCGGTGGGGATCTGTATTTTGCGCACGCAGGATGGCACCAACATCCTCAGTAACGAACTGGCGCATAATTACCTCAACATGCTGACCCATGAGGATCGCCAGAGACTGACGCAAATCATCTGCGGCCAGCAGGTCAATTTCGTGGATGTACTCACCAGCAACAACACCAATCTGCAAATCAGCTTTGTCCATTCGCGCTATCGCAACGAGAACGTGGCGATTTGCGTGCTGGTGGACGTCAGCTCGCGCGTCAAAATGGAGGAGTCGCTGCAGGAGATGGCGCAGGCGGCCGAGCAGGCCAGCCAGTCGAAATCCATGTTCCTCGCGACCGTCAGCCACGAGCTGCGTACGCCGCTGTATGGAATTATCGGTAACCTCGATCTGCTGCAAACCAAAGCGCTGCCGAAAGGGGTGGGGCGGCTGGTGACGGCGATGAACAACTCCTCCAGCCTGCTGCTGAAGATCATCAGCGATATTCTCGACTTCTCGAAAATTGAGTCTGAGCAGTTGAAAATTGAGCCACGGGAGTTTTCGCCGCGCGAAGTGATGAACCATATCACCGCTAACTATCTGCCGCTGGTGGTGCGCAAACAGCTCGGTCTGTACTGCTTTATTGAGCCGGATGTGCCGCAGCAGATGTCGGGCGACCCGATGCGTCTGCAACAGGTGATTTCCAATCTGTTGAGCAACGCCATTAAATTCACCGATGTGGGTTGCATCATTCTGCACGTGCGCTGTGCGGGCGATTATCTGTGCATCAGCGTACGTGACACCGGAGTGGGGATCCCGGCGAAAGAAGTGGTGCGGTTGTTTGACCCGTTCTTCCAGGTCGGCACCGGCGTACAGCGCAACTTCCAGGGCACCGGGCTGGGGCTGGCAATCTGTGAGAAACTCATCAGCATGATGGATGGCGACATTTCTGTGGATACTNGGTGTGAAAACCCTGCCGATGCTGGCGCCGGACGGACTCGAACATAAACACTGCTGGCTGGCGGTGCGTAACGCGTCACTGTATCAGTATCTGGCATCGTTGCTGGCTCACCGCGGGCTGACGGTGAGCCGTTATGAAGGCCAACAGCCGGACGCGGACGATACGNNCACCGATGATGAGCTGGAGCGGCCGTGGCCGGGCCGGGCCGCGGTGATCTTCTGCCGCCGCCATATTGGTATCCCGCTGGAGCGCGCGCCAGGCGAATGGCTACAAAGCGTGGCGTCGCCGCATGAGCTGATCGCGCTGCTTGGCCGCATTTACCGCATTGCCGTCGAAAACCCTGAGTCCACGACCACGCTGCCTTCGGCGGAAACCGCCACTGTTAACGACGACATGATGATCCTCGTGGTGGATGACCATCCAATCAACCGCCGCCTGCTGGCCGATCAGCTGGGATCGCTTGGCTATCAGTGTAAAACGGCGAACGACGGCGTCGACGCCCTCAATGTATTAAGCAAGAACCATATCGATATCGTGCTGAGCGACGTCAACATGCCGAACATGGACGGTTATCGCCTTACGCAACGCATCCGTCAACTGGGGCTGACGCTGCCGGTGGTGGGCGTGACGGCGAACGCGCTGGCGGAAGAGAAACAGCGGTGTATTGAGTCGGGGATGGACAGCTGCCTGTCAAAACCGGTCGTGCTGGATGTGCTGAGACAAACGCTGGCGGTCTATGCCGCGCGAGTCAGAAAGGCGAGGGAGTCGTAAGAAGAGGCCCCCGGCGACAGCGGTCTGCCGGGGTGACCTGAGAGATGTAGCTTATTCTTTATCCGCTGGCGTCAGCGTCACGGATGAAAGATAGTTCAGCAGAGCAATGTCGTTTTCCACACCCAGCTTCATCATCGCCGATTTTTTCTGGCTACTGATGGTTTTGATGCTGCGGTTCAGCTTCTTGGCGATTTCTGTCACCAGGAAACCTTCAGCAAACAGGCGCAGAACTTCGCTCTCTTTCGGAGACAGGCGCTTGTCGCCGTAACCACCGGCGCTGATTTTTTCCAGCAGGCGGGAAACGCTTTCCGGGGTAAATTTTTTCCCTTTCTGCAGTGCCGCCAGTGCTTTCGGTAGATCGGTCGGCGCGCCCTGTTTCAGGACGATACCTTCGATATCCAGATCCAGCACGGCGCTAAGGATAGCCGGGTTGTTGTTCATGGTCAGAACAATAATGGACAGGCCAGGGAAGTGGCGTTTGATGTATTTGATCAACGTAATGCCATCACCGTACTTGTCTCCAGGCATGGAGAGGTCGGTGATCAGCACATGCGCGTCCAGCTTAGGCAGGTTATTGATCAGTGCAGTGGAGTCTTCAAATTCGCCAACAACATTCACCCACTCGATTTGTTCAAGTGACTTGCGAATACCGAACAGTACAATCGGATGGTCATCGGCAATAATTACGTTCATATTGTTCATGTATTAGGCTACCTTGCTACAGCAAGCTCTTGACGTAAACGTCAATGTCGCTGATATATTTCTCTGTTCCTGGAGCATCTTTTTCACGGATCAGATGTTCCAGCGTTTCACATAACTGCTTGCCGGGTACCAGATTTAGCATGGCAAACACACCTTTTAAGCGGTGTGCGGTCTGCGCCAGCGCCGCAAAATCCAACGCTGCCGATTCAGTATACAACCTCCGCACATCATCCGGTACCGTATCGACAAACAGCGCGTAATAGCCGCTGGCGTGGAGTTCGGCGTTTTCACTTGCGCCGCCCGGAGAGGTTTCCACGATCTCATCCTGAGCCAGTTGCTCTTCGATAAGTTGTAGTACAGCTTCCTGCATGGCATTACTCATATTAAAGTTTACGCGCAACTGGCCAGGGCCGATTTTGCGAATGCCAGCCTCATCATCGCTTAAAAGCAAGCCAGAGGCAGTAAGATTAGACGGATTATCAGTTAAAAAGAGATCATAATCTTGACTTACGAGTCGCTCGTCGGGCGAGATACAGGTCGCCCCCCAGTTTTCGAGCTGCCGTACCACAATCGTCCGGATTTCGTTCGAGGTGATATCGGTCATCACCACGACGTCATCCAGCAGGCGCTCTTCTGATTCCGCATCCTGAGCTCGTGGCGCCATTTTAACATGTACAGAATAGCGGGTACCGAGAGTTTCTCTGGATTTTATGTTCAAATGCCCGCCCAGCTTGCGCGCCAGCTGATCGCACAGCCAGAAGGTCAGCGCGTTCGCTTTCCCGTAGCGATCAGACTGCGTGTCATTCAGGAACGGAAAGTGCAGGTTATCAATTTCGCTATTGCTGATCCCATCGCCGGTATCAAGGATCCTGAAGGTCAGCCTGTCTTCTGCTGATTCATCGGCATTCACTTCAAGCGTAATTTTGCCAATCTGCGTGGTGGTAACCGCATACTGAATGAGCAGCAACAGGATCCGGCGCAGTGCGTCGCGATCGCCATGGCGCTGCTCGTTGGCGGGCAGCGCATTGTTGATCAACAACTGCAACCCTTTGCGTTTGATCACCGGTAACACTTCCGGCACCACTTCATCAATCAGATCCTGAATCGTGAACAGCGTCGCGTTGCCTTTCCAGCTGTCATTTTCCAGCATGTTGGCAAGCTGGATCTCATCCACCAGGCGAACCAGCCCGTCCGCGCGGTTTGNAGCCGCCGCGTCTGCCGCCAGCGTGCGTACCGGCTGCTTCAGCGCTTCACCAATATTCTGCATAAAAGTAGCGCGACCCTGCTGGTTTTTCTCGTACAGACGCTGCGCCTGCTTAAGCTTTTTATTCACCAGCACTTCACGGTCCTGATCGCGAATAATGAAAATCTGCGTGCGTGGCGCGACCTGGCTGCGGAACTGGCGAATTTCATACAGTTCGTTGTTTACCGTCGCCTGAATGACGCCCTGATGCTGATCGGCCATGCTGGTGATGTTTTGCAGATTCAGGTGCGGCAGCAGGTTGCCCGCCACTGGCGTGGTGGCATCACTCTGACGGCCCGGCTGGTGGCGGAAGGTGGTATAGCCGAACAGTGCCAGCGCCAGTAAGCCAATATTGAGCAGCAGCGGTAAGAGGATGTTTTGCAGCGTGTCCAGCAGCAGAGTACCGAACGGTACCTGCCATACCAGACGCATGCCGGTGGTGTTCACTGAGGACGAAATCTCAATGCGTGAACTGTTGAAGTTAATGCTTACGCTGTCGGCGGCTTCTTTATCCAGGTTGCGTGACGCGGCAGTTTGCGTCAGATCCTGCTCCAGACGGAAGCTGTCCAGCGCCATGCCCGGCGGAATGAGATCGTTAATCGGCAGATCAAACGCCACGACCGTCGCCAGGTGGCCGGGCTGGTTAAAGGTTGTGCGCAACGTAAAGTAATGGCCGTTCTGCCACGCCAGGCGGCGCAGCGACGAGAAGGTTTCGCGCTCGTCCAGCGTATTGGCCTGCTGCAACATCTCAGCACGGCGGGAGTCGACAATGTTACCGATGGTGGATTCTTTAAAGCCGGACGAGAGATCTTTCAGCGGCAGTGTGGAAATCAGGATCAGGCTGTTGTCCTGACCGTTCAGATAATACATCGACCACGGTACCGTCTCCGCGCCCCACAGCGTATCCAGATAACTGGACATCTTTTGCGTGATGTCCAGGGTGGCGCTGTCATGGGAACCAAAAATCAGCGCTTCGGTTTTACGGCGGGGTTTTTCCAGATAGTAGACATCCTGCTTAAGACGCGTTTCCTGTAACCCGTCACCGGATGAGGAGGGGGCTCCGGCCGCAATGTTGTCGTAGATCTGCCAGGTAGCGTAGCGCCAGGTGTCGATGCGCTTATGCAGCGCATGGGTGACATCAACAATCTGATAGCTCCTGTCCTTCAGCCAGGCGTTGACGGCGCTCTGAATCATGACACCCATCGTCACCAGCAGGACGATGATCATTAATAGAAAGAAACGCGTGATGCTGCCTGGTATCAAGGAGAATTTGTTCGGGATCATCGTGTCGGAGTGACTCATTATTGTGTGTAACCCATTATGGCAACGGTGCCATAAGCTGTCAGAGCCTGTGGCAAAAGCGTTCTCGCCGGGCAATGTCCTGCTGGCAGTATAAAGGCTGTTACGCCAATTTCCAGACTCGCAGGACAATCCAGCGTATTTTTTAACATCCTTTCCGACCCATTTCTGATGACCGTGTCAGAACGGCAATATTTGTACATTTTTACATTTTTTGTACAAAAATTTGCTAATGATCATTAAAAAATAGCACGAAATAACAAGCAATTAATTAGCTTAGTCTCCTAATGATAATTTTTACCTGCAGATCGAATTAGTTAATAGTCGTTATTATTTCTGATCGGTAGCACAAGATAATTAAAGTTGTGTAAAGAGAGGCAAAAAAAAACCGAATGCAGAGCATTCGGTAGAAATTGGGGTAAACAGACATTCAGAACTGAATGACGGTAATAAATAAAGTTAATGATGATAGCGAGTGTATTTTAGTTGCCGGTGAGAAATTTGTTTTGGCATTCAGTGCTATAAGGTTAAAAACGTGTAACTGGTTGGTTTTTAATGTATTTCGTATTAGTTTTGATTATTTGTGCTTATTTCTTTAGCTTTTCGTGTGATAAAAAGTTCCCCTAAATTTACATTTAGAAACACCTTGTGAGTGATCTGAAACACCTTAAAAGTTTTAGTATCATTTTCTTGTTGGATTATTCTGCATTTTGCAGCAAAATGAACTTGCCGACTGATTAGAGGGTTAATCAGTAAGCAGTGGCATATAAAAAGGCATATAACAGAGGGTTAATAACATGAAAGTTAAAGTACTGTCCCTCCTGGTACCGGCTCTGCTGGTAGCGGGCGCAGCAAATGCGGCTGAAATTTACAACAAAGACGGCAACAAATTAGATCTGTACGGTAAAGTTGATGGTCTGCACTATTTCTCTGATGACAAGAGTGCTGACGGCGATCAGACCTACCTGCGTTTTGGTTTCAAAGGCGAAACCCAGATCAACGACCAACTGACCGGTTACGGCCAGTGGGAATACAACGTTCAGGCGAACAACACTGAAACCTCCAGCGACCAGGCATGGACCCGTCTGGCATTCGCCGGTCTGCGTTTTGGCGATGCCGGTTCTTTCGACTACGGTCGTAACTATGGCGTGGTTTACGACGTGACCTCCTGGACCGACGTTCTGCCGGAATTCGGCGGCGACACCTACGGTTCTGACAACTTCCTGCAGCAGCGTGCTAACGGCGTAGCAACCTACCGTAACACCGACTTCTTCGGTCTGGTTGATGGCCTGAACTTTGCTCTGCAGTATCAGGGCAAGAATGGCGGCGGCGATGAAGGTGCAACCAACAACAGCCGTGGCTGGAACAAACAGAACGGTGACGGCTTCGGCGGATCTCTGACCTATGATCTGGGCGAAGGCTTCAGCGTTGGTACTGCGATTGCCAGCTCCAAACGTACTGACGAGCAGAATGATCGCTTCTTCGGTGAAGGCGACAAAGCCACCACTTACAGCGGTGGTCTGAAATACGACGCGAACAACCTGTACCTGGCAACGCAGTATACCCAGACCTACAACGCGACCCGTTTCGGCAGCGACAGCTTCGGTGGTTTTGCTAACAAAGCACAGAACTTCGAAGTGGTTGCACAGTACCAGTTCGACTTCGGTCTGCGTCCGTCCGTGGCTTACCTGCAGTCTAAAGGTAAAGACCTCGAAGGCGGTTACGGCGACCAGGATCTGGTTAAATATGTTGACGTAGGTGCGACTTACTACTTCAACAAAAACATGTCCACCTATGTTGATTACAAAATCAACCTGCTGGATGAAAATGACTTCACCCGCGCTGCTGGCATCGGTACTGATGACATCGTAGCACTGGGTCTGGTTTACCAGTTCTAATCCAACTGCATACCGTGATAAAGGGGCCTCTGGCCCCTTTTTTTGTGTCTGACTTTTCCAAAACTGGTGTACCCTTGCGCCTTCAGCAAGAGGATAACAACGAATGGACATGACCATTTTTCGCGCCGCATTACTGGCGACGTTTGTATTGATAGCAGGCTGCGACAACGCAACACCCACTGACACGGCAAAACCGGCCGCGACTGTGCTGGAAGGCAAGACCATGGGCACCTTCTGGCGGGTGAGCGTGATTGACCTTGATGAAACCCGCGCCCAGGCGCTGCGCCAGAAAGTGCAGACGCAGCTGGACGCCGACGACCAGCTGCTTTCCACCTGGAAAAATGACTCGGCGCTGATGCGCTTTAACCAGTCGCAAAGCACCACCCCGTGGCCGGTCAACGAAGCGATGGCCGATATCGTCACCGAATCGCTGCGCATTGGCGCAAAAACAAATGGCGCGATGGATATCACCGTCGGGCCGCTGGTGAATTTATGGGGCTTTGGCCCGGACAAGCAGCCGGTAAAAACACCGGAACAGGCGCAGATCGACGCGGCAAAGGCGCGCACTGGCCTGAAACATCTGTCGGTCATTAATCTCGCCGGGCAGCAGTTCCTGCAAAAAGACATTCCCGATCTGTTTGTTGATCTCTCCACCGTGGGCGAAGGCTACGCCGCCGATCATCTGGCGCGTCTGATGGAGCAGGAGGGGATCTCCCGCTACCTGGTCTCGGTCGGCGGTGCGCTGGTCAGCCGGGGCATGAACGCCGAAGGGCAACCGTGGCGCGTGGCGATCCAGAAACCCACCGATCGCGAAAACGCGGTTCAGGCGATTGTCGACATCAACGGGCACGGGATCAGTACCTCGGGCAGCTATCGCAACTATTATGAGCTGGACGGCAAGCGCATCTCCCACGTTATCGATCCGCAAACCGGTCGTCCGATCGATCATAAGCTGGTCTCGGTAACCGTGATCGCCCCAACGGCGCTGGAAGCAGACGGCTGGGATACGGGCCTGATGGTGCTCGGGCCAGAAAAAGCCAAAGAAGTGGTGCGCGAGCAGGGGCTGGCGGTATATATGATCATCAAAGAGGGTGAGGGCTTCCGCACCTGGATGTCGCCGCAGTTCAGCGGATTTCTGGTGAACGGGAAAAATTAAAAAGCAAGATTGCGGGTTTTTTCTCACGGTCTGTCCGGCAAAGTAAGGCTAACCTTTACATGAAGGAGCCAACCATGACACGTAATACGCTACGCACTGATGAGACTCGCTGGCAGGCGGTGCTCGATCGCAATCCGCAGGCGGACGGCGCGTTCGTTTTTGCCGTACAGACCACCGGCATTTTTTGCCGTCCTTCCTGCCGTGCGCGCCATGCGCTGCGGCAGAACGTACAGTTTTTCCCTGATGCGCAGGCCGCGCTGGCTGCCGGGTTTCGCCCCTGCAAACGCTGCCAGCCTGACAAGCAAGAGCCGCAGCAGCGGCGAATCGACAACGTGGCGCAGGCCTGTCGACTGCTGGAGCAGGAAATGCCCGTCACGCTGGATGAACTTGCCCGTGAGGTCGGCGTCAGTCCGTTTCATCTGCATCGTCTGTTTAAAGCCACCACCGGCATGACGCCCAAAGCCTGGCAGCAGGCATGGCGTGCGCGTCGGTTGCGTGAATCGCTGGCAAAAGGCGAGACTGTCACCGAATCCGTACTCGCTGCCGGTTTTCCTGACAGCAGCAGCTACTATCGCGCAGCGGATGCGGCGCTGGGGATGACCGCGCGCCAGTATCGGCGCGGCGGTGAAGATGCGGTGATTCATTTTGCCCTTGGTAATAGTGAAATCGGTCGCTGTCTGGTAGCCGAAAGCGCACGCGGGGTGTGCGCTGTATTGCTGGGTGACAGCGATGATGAATTGCTCGCCGAACTGCAACAGGTTTTCCCCCGGGCACAGCTGCAGTCAGGTGATGCGGCCTTTCAGGAGCGAGTGAATCTGGTGATTGCCAGTCTGAACAATCAGCATAACCCGCTGATGTTGCCGCTCGATATTCGCGGCACCGCGTTTCAACAGCAGGTCTGGCAGGCGTTACGCGCTATTCCACCGGGTGAGACGCGCAGCTACCGTCAGGTGGCGGAGAGCATCGGTAAACCCAACGCGGTACGGGCCGTAGCGGGGGCATGCGCCGCCAACACGCTGGCGATTCTGATCCCCTGTCACCGGGTCGTGCGCGATGACGGTGCGCTGTCGGGCTACCGCTGGGGCGTCACGCGTAAAGCCCTGCTGCTGCATCGTGAGTCGCAGCGTGAGGAGCCGTAATGCTTGATCTTTTTGCCGACGAACATCCCTGGCAAGAGCCGTTAGGGCCGGGCGCTGCGATCCTGCGGCGCTTCGCTGTTGCCCGTGCGGAAACATTGCTGGCGGACATCGCAAATGTAGCCGCCGTCTCGCCGTTTCGCCAGATGGTGACGCCAGGGGGATACACCATGTCGGTGGCAATGACCAACTGCGGCACGCTCGGCTGGACCACCGATCAGCATGGTTACCTCTATTCCCCTAACGATCCGCAAACCAGCCAGCGCTGGCCGGCGATGCCGGAGAGCTTCCGGGCGCTTGCCGACAGTGCGGCGCGGGAAGCGGGTTACCCGGATTTCCGCCCCGACGCCTGTCTTATCAACCGCTATAGCGTCGGCAGCAAACTCTCCCTGCATCAGGATAAAGACGAACACGAACTCCGCGCGCCGATTGTTTCTGTTTCGCTGGGTCTGCCGGCTATTTTCCAGTTTGGTGGCCTGAGCCGCAGCGATCCGCTCCATCGCGTGCTGCTTGAACATGGCGATGTGGTGGTGTGGGGTGGGGAATCGCGCCTGTTTTACCATGGCGTCCAGCCCTTGAAAGAGGGCTTCCACCCGGCAACCGGTCGTTATCGTTTTAACCTTACCTTCCGCCAGGCGGGTAAGAGCGAATAAAAATAAGAATTATTATTGATGTAATCGGCAGGCAGTTTACACTGCGGGCTGCGTTTCCTTGTTCGGGTTGTGTTATGGAACTTCTCCTCCTTGTCTGGCGCCAGTACCGCTGGCCCTTTATCGCCGTGATGCTGTTAAGTCTGTTGAGTGCCGCGCTGGGCATCGGGCTGATTGCCTTTATTAACCTGCGACTCATCACTGTCGTGGATACCTCGCTGAGCGTGTTGCCGGAATTTCTCGGCCTGCTGCTGCTGTTAATGGCCGTCACGCTGGGGTCGCAGCTGGCGCTCACCGCGCTGGGGCACCATTTCGTCTATCGTCTGCGTAGCGAATTTATTAAGCGCATTCTGGATACGCAAATTGAGCGCATCGAGAAGCTGGGCAGCGCCTCGCTGTTGGCCGGGCTGACCAGCGACGTACGCAATATCACCATCGCGTTTGTGCGTCTGCCGGAACTGGTGCAGGGCATAATACTGACCTTTGGCTCCGCCGCGTATCTGGCGTGGCTGTCGAGCAAAATGCTGCTGGTGACCGCGGTATGGATGGCCGTCACCATCTGGGGTGGATTTGTCCTCGTGGCGCGCGTGTATAAGCACATGGCGACGCTGCGTGAAACGGAAGACAAGCTGTACAACGACTACCAGACGGTGCTTGAAGGCCGCAAAGAGTTGACGCTCAACCGCGAGCGCGCCGAGTACATCTACCAGAATCTCTATATTCCTGATGCCCGCGAGTATCGCCACCATATTATTCGCGCCGATACGTTCCATCTCAGCGCCGTGAACTGGTCTAACATTATGATGCTGGGCGCGATTGGCCTGGTGTTCTGGATGGCGAACAGCCTGGGCTGGGCCAATACCAGCGTGGCGGCAACTTATTCATTGACGTTATTGTTCCTGCGCACGCCGCTGCTGTCTGCCGTAGGGGCGCTACCGACGCTGCTCAGCGCGCAGGTGGCGTTTAATAAGCTGAATAAGTTCGCGCTGGCGCCGTATGAGCCTGAATTCCCGCGCCCGGACGCGCATCCTGACTGGCAGACGCTGGAGTTGCGCGACGTCGCGTTCCACTATCAGGACAACAGCTTCGCGATAGGGCCGGTGAATCTGACGCTGAAACGCGGCGAACTGGTGTTTCTTATTGGCGGTAACGGTAGCGGAAAATCGACGCTGGCGATGCTGCTGACCGGCCTGTATCAGCCGGTTTCCGGTGAGATCCTGCTGGATGGCAAACCGCTGTCAGCGGGAAAACCAGAGGATTATCGCAAGCTCTTTTCCGCCGTGTTTACCGACGTCTGGCTGTTCGATCAACTGCTGGGGCCGGAAGGCAAACAGGCCGATCCGGCGCTGGTCGACAAATGGCTTGAACAGCTGAAAATGAGGCACAAACTGCAGCTTGAGAACGGGAAAATCCTCGATCTTAAGCTGTCGAAAGGGCAGAAAAAACGGGTGGCGCTGCTGCTGGCACTGGCCGAAGAGCGTGACATTATTCTTCTGGATGAATGGGCGGCGGATCAGGATCCGCATTTCCGCCGTGAATTTTACCAGGTGCTGCTGCCGCTGATGCAGCAAATGGGCAAAACCATTTTTGCGATCAGCCATGACGACCACTACTTCACTTATGCTGACCGTCTGCTGGAGATGCGCAACGGTCAGCTGACGGAACTGACTGGCGAAGAGCGTGTCGCCGCGTCGCGGGATGCGGTCGCCCGCACGGCCTGATGATGTAAGGATGACTGACAGATGCCCGTGTTTACCAAAAACAGCGCCAGGCTGCGCGACGAAGAGCGCGCACGGCTGATCTGGCTGCTGACCACCGATAAAGCGGTCACTTCCACTCTGCTGGGAAAACTGACCTTCGCCGAGCGGTATGACGACGGCACCCTGACCGAGGATCTCGCCGAAGTGAGTGCGCTGGTGGCGCATCTGCCGGCGCCGGATCTGGCGGATACCCTCGAAGCGCTCCCGTCGGAAGAGCGTCACGCGCTGTGGCGGATCGTGGGGGACGACAAGCGCGGCAAGGTGCTGCTGGAAGCGTCGGAAAACGTCTGGGACGATCTCATTGATGAGATGAGCGATAAGGCGCTGCTCGATGCGCTGACCACGCTGGACATCGACGAACAGATTTACCTGGTACAGCATCTGCCGCGTAACCTGACCGGGCGGCTGATGGCCTCTTTGCCTGCCAACGAACGGGCGCGCGTTCATCAGGTGATGAACTACGCCCGCAACAGCGTCGGCGCGATCATGGAGTTTGAAGTGATCACCATTCGCCCGGACGTGACACTGGGTGCGGTACAACGTTATCTGCGGCGGCTGGGCAGAATGCCGGATAACACCGATAAGTTGTTTGTCACCTCGCGTGAAAACACCCTGCTGGGCGAACTGGCGCTGCAGACCATCCTGCTGAACCCGGCACAGCGGCAGGTCACGGACGTGATGGATGCCGACCCCGTTGCTTTTCATCCGCAGGAAGGGACTGAAAAAGTGGCGCGCACCTTTGAGCGTGACAACCTGCTGAGTGCGGCGGTGATTGACGCCGAAGGCAAGCTGATGGGGCGTCTGACCATCGATGAGATCGTGGATGTGGTCTATGAAGAGACCGACAACGACATCCGTCAGATGAGCGGTCTCAGCAATGAAGAAGATATTTTTGCCCCGGTAACCCGTGCGGTAAAGACGCGCTGGGCCTGGCTGGCGGTGAATCTTTGTACTGCGTTTATCGCTTCGCGCGTCATCGATGGTTTCGAACACACCATTTCCCAACTGGTGGCGCTGGCTTCGCTGATGNGGCGTGGCGTTGATCAACGGCCTGGTGTGGGGCGGGATCATGGGGCTTGTCACCTGGTGGCTGTATGACGACCCGCATCTTGGCGGCGTCATGACGCTGGCGATGGTGCTGAACCTGCTGGTGGCGTCGCTAATGGGGGTACTGATTCCGATGATCATGACTAAACTCGGTCGCGATCCCGCTGTCGGCTCCAGCGTGATGATCACCGCTATCACCGACACCGGCGGATTTTTTATCTTTCTTGGGCTGGCGACGCTGTTTCTGCTCTAGCGGCATGTCGTTTACGAATGTGGCGCGGTACCAGCCACATCGCTGTCATCCCCGCCGCGACGCCAATGGCCAGATTGCTGGTCGTGATGGTGCCCGCTACGGTGACCAGCATCACCAGCGTGGCGGACCACGGCGTGTTTTTCAGCGCGGCAGGCTGAACGCTGTGCCAGCTAAAGGTTTTCACTGCCACAATCACCATAATCCCGGCCAGCACCGACATCGGGATGTTGGCCATCACGTCGCTTAACGCCGTCACTAACAGCAGCAACACGATGCCAGCCGCCACGGTAGAAACCCGGCTGCGGCCTTTGCCCATTTCAACGTTGACGATCGTCTGACCAATCATTGCGCAGCCTGCGATACCCCCATAAAAACCGGCCAGAATATTGGCGATGCCCAGCCCGGTGCTTTCGCGGCCTTTACTGGACGGAGTGGCTGTCAGATCATCGACCAGTTTGGCGGTCAGCAACGATTCCATCAGGCCAACAAACACAATGCTCAGCGCGCACGGCCAGATGATGTGCAGCGTCTCCAGTGTCAGCGGCACCTGCAGCGCATTCAGACCCGGCAGACCGCCGCCCATCGAACCTTCATCGCCCACGGTCGGCAACAGCTGCCCGCTGGTGACGGTAAACAGCGTCAGGACAACAATCGCGATAAGCGGAGAAGGGACGCCTTTAATAATGCGCGGCGCCCACAACACAATCAGCAGCGTGGCGGCGAACAGCGCCAGAATCAGCGGACTTTTGCTCCAGAAATGCGGTACCTGGGCGAAGAAAATCAGGATCCCCAACGCGTTGACGAAACCGGTCATGACCGCCTGGGGAATGAAGCGCATCAGCATTGCCATGCCCAGCACGCCAAACAGGATCTGAATAACACCAGCCATCACCACGGCGGGCAAAATGTAGGCTACGCCATATTGATGGACGATCGGCCCGATCACCAGCGCCACCGAGCCCGCAGCGGCCGTCACCATTGCCGGACGTCCGCCCAGCACGGACATCGCCAGACACAGCACCACAGAGGCGATCAGGCTGACTTTTGGGTCAACGCCCGCAATAACCGAGAACGAGATAACTTCAGGAATGAGCGCCAGCGCGGTAATAACGCCCGCCAGCGTTTCGCGCGTAAGCAGGGACGGTGAGCGCAGGACTGATTTAACAGTGACATGTTGTGCGTGTGGCAGAATGGTTTCAGAGCCGGGCATAAATATTCGCTGGTAAGGTGAGCGCTTTCGTGCGCTTCATCACAAAACGGGGAATATTACCGCTTCAGCTCACATTTTTCCAGCCCGTAACCCATTTAACGGCCACATTTATTCAACATTTTCATAACAGATCTCAAAACTAAATTTAAAATTTAAACAATATTTAAATTTTTCATCGTCAGTGATAACGTTGCTTCCCCGAATCGTTTCACCTGCGCTACTACCAAACGCGAGTTTATGTAAGGCTTTCATACAATGAAAAAAAAGATGGCCGTACTCCGCTCACAGGTGTCTGTTTCTGACGTTGCCAACGCTGACGCCCGAACCCACACCCGTACTGAGCATGAGACGGATGTATTACTGATCGGCGGCGGGATCATGAGCGCCACGCTGGGCACTTTGCTTCAGGAGCTGGAGCCGGACTGGTCCATCACCATGGTTGAACAGATGGAGCGCGTGGCTGAAGAGAGTTCCAACGGCTGGAACAACGCCGGTACCGGCCATGCTGCATTAATGGAGCTGAATTACACGCCGCAGAACGCCGACGGTTCCATCAGCATTGAGAAAGCCATCAGCATTAACGAATCCTTCCAGATTTCGCGCCAGTTCTGGGCGCATCAGGTCACCCGCGGCGTGCTGCGCCAGCCCGGCAGCTTTATCAACAGCGTGCCGCACATGAGCTTCGTCTGGGGCGAAGATAACGTCAATTTCCTGCGCGCGCGTTATCAGGCCCTGCAACAGTCCGCACTGTTCCGCGGCATGCGCTATTCCGAAGATCATGCGCAAATCAAAGACTGGGCGCCACTGGTGATGGAAGGACGCGATCCACAGCAGAACGTCGCCGCCACGCGCACGGAAACGGGCACCGACGTCAATTACGGTGAAATCACCCGTCAGCTCATCAGAGCGCTACAGCGGCAGGAGAACTTTTCCCTGCAACTGAATACGATGGTGCGCCGTTTTAAACGCAACGCCGATAACAGCTGGACCGTGACGGTCTGCGATGCCAGCAATCATCACGCGAAACGGACCATCAGGGCGAAATTCATTTTCATCGGTGCCGGTGGCGCTGCGCTTAAGCTGTTGCAAAAAACAGGTATACCACAGGCCAATGACTACGCCGGTTTTCCGGTGGGCGGGCAGTTCCTGGTGACCGAAAACCCGGAGGTGGTCAATCACCATCTGGCGAAAGTGTACGGGCGGGCGTCCGTCGGTGCGCCGCCGATGTCGGTGCCGCATATCGACACCCGCATTATTGACGGCAAGCGGGTGGTACTGTTCGGGCCATTCGCTACCTTCTCAACAAAATTCCTCAAAAACGGGTCGCTATGGGATCTGCTGGCATCAACCACGCCGTCTAATGTCATGCCGATGATCAACGTTGGGCTGGATAATGTCGATCTGGTGAAGTACCTGATTAGTCAGGTGATGCAAAAAGACAGCGATCGTCTGGCCGCGTTGCAGGCGTATTATCCGCAGGCCAACAGCGCGGACTGGCGGCTGTGGCAGGCCGGACAGCGAGTGCAGATAATCAAGCGCGATCCGCAGAAGGGCGGCGTACTGCGTCTGGGTACGGAAGTGGTCAGCGATGATGAAGGGACTGTCGCAGCGCTGCTGGGCGCCTCGCCGGGTGCGTCTACCGCCGCACCGATCATGCTGCACCTGTTGGAGAAAGTGTTTAAAGAGAAAGTAAATTCAGCGGCGTGGCAGGCGAAAATCAAAGAGGTTGCGCCAACCTGGGGCGTTCGTTTGCAGGATAACCCGGCGCTGATTGAACAGGCGCTGGCGTATACCAGTGAGGTTCTGGAGCTGCATTATGCGCCAACAGCCGGGTTTGACCCGGTGCCGAGCGGTATTTTACATCCACATTGGCAGGCGTATAGACTACGATCGGCAGCTTGCTGTTGTAACGCAGCATGCCTTTATCACCCAGACCCGCAGTCACGAATTTCTTCTCTTTTTTGCCATCCGGGCAGGCCATCATGGTCGACACCGGTGAGGTCACTTTATCAAAGACATAGTAGTCATAACCCCAGCCTTCCAGCGTTTTGCTCTCCAGCTCGCCGCCTAAGCGATGGTGGTTACAGTCGACTTCCAGCGTCTGACCAATCAGCAGTTCGACCTGATAAGCCGCTTCATCCTTTTGTTCAGGCAACTGAATCATCTGACGCTTCATGCCCTTTTCCGCCTGCGGCCAGGGCGCGCTTTTTTCCAGCGGCTGATCGCTGGCAAACGCGCTGGAAGAGACACAGGCTGCAGCCAGTAAAGAAGCGAGAAGTAAACGAGAGTTTTTCACAGTGTATCCTTGATATCCGTTATTACCGCTGCAGCGTAGCACTAATACGACATTCATTAAGCTGAATTTACTTAATTTTTCATAGTGTATAGATATATATACTGGATGTATCGTAAATCATGGTGTGTATCACTAAAAAAGCCAGCCGGGACGGACTGGCTTTCTGTTTACCTGAAGGCAGGATTAATACTCTTCAAAGAACGCCTGAATTTTCTGCGGATCCCGGGTCTGCGTCAGCGCCAACTGGAGCAGTACGCGGGCTTTTTGCGGGTTCAGAGATTCTGCTGCGATAAAGCCATATTTCGCATCATCGATTTCCGCGTCGCGTGTTGCGGAGCCTGTTGGCACGCGGGAGGCACGCACAACGGCAACACCCTGATGCGCCGCGGTGGCCAGCGTATCAAAAATGGTTTTATACAGGTTACCGTTACCCACACCGGCACTCACAATACCCTGATAGCCATCCTGAATGAACGCTTTCGCCGGTAAATCCGAGGCGTTGGCGTAGTTATAGATGATGCCCACTTTCGGCAGCGTCGTCAGGTTGCTGACGTCAAACGGCGTCTCGGTAGTGTGTTTGCGCGCCGGGGTACGCTGATAATCAATTTTCCCGTTATGGATGTAGCCCAGCGGCCCGTAGTTCACGGACTGGAAGGTCTGCACGCCAGTGGTATTCGTTTTGGTGACGTCACGACCATCCAGCACGGTATCGTTCATCGCCACCAGCACGCCACGCCCGGCAGAGGCCGGATCGGCAGCAGTAACGACGGCGTTGTAGAGGTTAAACGGACCGTCTGCGCTCATGGCGGTGGAAGGGCGCATCGCCCCGGTCAGCACCACCGGCTTATTGCATTTCACTGTTAAATCGAGGAAGTAAGCGGTCTCTTCCATGGTGTCCGTACCGTGGGTGATGACGAACCCGTCGGTGTTGTTGCAACTGGTGTTGATTTTTTTCGCCAGCGTCAGCCAGACCTGGTCATTCATGTCCTGAGAGCCAATATTAACAACCTGCTCTCCTTTGATGACTGCAATATCTTTCAGCTGCGGCACGGCGTTGACCAGATTCTCAATACCCACCTTCCCGGCGGTATAAGCAGAGTTGGTCGCAGAGTCCCCGCCACCGGCGATGGTACCGCCTGTCGCCAGAACCGTGATTTGAGGGAGTGCCATTGCCGAACTGCTGCAACCTAAAACCAGAAGAGCCAGAAGAGGGTGTTTAATACGCAACATTATCAATCTCCTTATTAAGTGTTAGCCTGGATTATCCTTATGTCCTGGTGGAATAAAGTGAGATATTCCATGTTTATGTGATAAGACGGAATAAAAAGTACGATTGCCGGAGCTGGCGCACAAAAACGGCGATGGGATAAAATCCGTAAGATCACTCGGCAACCAGCCACATATCCGCTTCTTCAAACATCTCTTCCAGCATACGGTTCAGCTTTTCACGATCGTTTTTGCTGGCATCGCTGTTCAGGCCGTTGGCCTGCATCGGTTTCACTTTGACCTCTGCATCGGGGAAGATCCGGTGCACACGGTGAGTCAGTTCATTCAGGATGATGGTATTTGCGTCAGGTAAGCCTTCCACGTTGCGTTTGTCATAAACAAGTTCAACGAACATAACCGCCTCTTTTAACTGTATTAATATACAGTATTTAACCCGTTTCGCGAGGCAGAGTCAAGCCGCTTCGCTGAGCGGAAAGGGACAGCGAATCATGCGCGGAAACGCTAATTTTGTGAGCGTTCCGAAAAAATTCATCATAAACCGATAATTACACTTCGCTGACTTGCCGATAACCCTTAAAGCCCGGCAGTAACGGGAAAACAACCACGATTCACATGTAAGGGTCAACCTATGGGCTTGTTAAAAAATTTCACTATTCGCAGCGTTATGCTCTGGGTACTGGGGCTGTTCTGTCTGCTCTGGTCCGCAGTGGGGGTATTTACCGCATATTCACTGACGAAACTGAGCGATGGCAATATCGTTGATCGCGAACTGGTCGCGCAACTGACCATGTTGAGTAAGGGGAACGATCAATATTTCCGCTTTGTTACCCGCCTTTCCCGTGTAATGGAGGCAAAAGCGGCGGGGGAGGCCACTGATTTTAAACCGGTGCAGGACGCGCTGGATAATATGAAAATCCAGTTGGAACGGTTGAAAAGCGTGTCGCCCGGCCCGATGGATGCAGATGTTTCCGCCGATGTCGTGAATAAATGGCTGAAGCTGCTGGATGACGGTGTGGTGGTGCAGATGCAGCTCGCACAGCAGGGCAGCGCCAGCGATTACCGCCAGCACGCCACGAAGGTGACCCCGGAACTGAGCCGCGCGTTCGGTGCCAGCAGTAATAAATTCACCTCGGTCGCTGAGGAGAAGCTGGACAAGACCCGGGTCGCGATGGATAGCCTGACGCAGATAATGAAAGTCACGGTGGTGACGGCGATTATCATCGGTCTGTTTATTCTGCTGTTTACTGACCGTTATCTGGCAAATCTGCTGGTGAAGCCGCTGGATCGCATTCGCCACCATTTTACCGTGATCGCGAAAGGGGATTTAAGCCAGCCAGTGGAGTTATTCGGCAACAACTGCGTCGGGCGACTGTTCCCGCTGCTGGCTGAAATGCAGAGCAGCCTGCGCGAAGCGGTGAGCACCATTCGCAGCGGTACGGAGAATATTTATCGCGGGGCATCGGAAATCTCCTCCGGCAATAACGATCTGTCTTCCCGCACCGAAGAACAGGCCGCTGCGCTGGAAGAAACGGCCGCCAGCATGGAACAGCTGACCGCGACGGTGAAGTTCAACGCCGACAATGCGCGTCAGGCCAGTAGCCTGGCGGAAAAAGCCTCGGTCACTGCCACCCGTGGCGGCAAGCTGGTGGGGGATGTGGTGATCACCATGGAAGGTATTTCTGAAAGCTCGAAGAAAATTAGCGAGATAACCAGCGTCATCAACAGTATCGCGTTCCAGACGAATATTCTGGCGTTGAATGCGGCAGTGGAAGCCGCCCGCGCTGGCGAGCAGGGACGCGGTTTTGCCGTTGTGGCCGGCGAAGTCCGTAATCTTGCCAGCCGCAGCGCCGAGGCAGCGAAAGAGATTGAAACGCTGATTGCCGATTCGGTTCGCCGCGTGGGCAGCGGAACGGAGCTGGTCGGCGAGGCGGGCAGTACCATGAAAGAAGTGCTGAAAGCGGTGTCCGACACGACGGAAATTATGCAGCAAATCGCCTCTGCTACTGACGAACAAAGCAAAGGGATTTCGCAGGTCGGTGTGGCGGTCAGTGAAATGGACAGCGTAACCCAGCAGAACGCCGCGCTGGTGGAGCAGATTTCCGCCGCGGCCGTGGCGCTGGAAGGGCAAACCGAAATGCTGCAAAAAGCGGTTGCCCGGTTCCGTCTTGCTGACAATGACGTTATTGTGGCAGCGTGACAAACGACAGGCATAAAAAAACCAACCGTAACAGGTTGGTTTTTTTGGGAATTTTGGTCGGCACGAGAGGATTTGAACCTCCGACCCCTGACACCCCATGACAGTGCGCTACCAGGCTGCGCTACGTGCCGACACGTGCGGTAATACTACCCGTTTCAGTGTCGATTGCAAGCCAGCCGCCTGCTGAGTGATTTATAATTAATCAATCAGTTAGCGATAAAGCGTTTTTCATCCGTAAGTACCTGCAACAGCAAACTCAGCTGCGGTTTCTGGTCACGCAGTTTCTCGCCGTCACGATCCCATGTGGTGTATTTCCCGTTGTGATCAAGCACCACGGTGATTGTCGGCGTGGTGATGGCCAGCGTGCTGTTGTTGGCGGCCGTCACCCAGGCATGGCGGCGTACCGCAGAGAACAGATCCTGACCTTGCGAGTATTCATTCGCCGGGGTGCTGACGTGCAACAGGCGCTGCATCAGGGTGGTCATTACGTCTTTGTGATCGGTCAGGGCGTTAATGCGCTGCGCAGGCGTGCCCGGCCAGTGAATAATGAGCGGAACCTGCAGCGCGTCACGCGACCATTCAAAACCGTTACGTTTGTCGCCCAGCGGCACGCCGTGACCGGCGGTAATAATCACCACCGTATTTTCCAGCTTGCCGGAGGATTCCAGCGCCGTCAGTACGCGGGCAATCTGGCTGTCGACGTCTGAGGCCGCGCGGGAATAGCGGCGCGTAAAGCCCTGTTTCTGGCTGTCGTCAATGCTGGTGCCGTTAAAGGAGATCCACGAGAACCAGCGGTTGTCTTCCTGGGCATTGCCTTCCAGCCAGTTGACCCATTGTGTGGCGGTCTGGTCGTCGGTCTGCGTTTTCGCTGGCGGCAGCGAGAAGTCAGAGAGCAGCGCCTGACGGTACATCGGGCTGTTGAAGCCATCGGAAGAGAAAAGCCCTAACTGATAGCCCTGCTGATTGAGCGCCGTCACCAGCGCGGCAGGCGTACGCGTTGACAGCACGCCGTCCATATACCCTGCGGAAATGCCATAGAACAGGCCGAAGATGCCGCTGTCGACGGTATCGCCTGAGCTCATATGCTGAGTAAAGCTGATGTTTTTCTCCGCAAACCCGGCCAGTTCCGGCATCAGTTTTTCATAGCGGGAATAGTTCAGGCCATCAACGGTAATCAGCAGCACGTTTTGCCCCGCGCCCATATCGCGGAAGCGCAGGTCGCTTAACGGATACTGCACCGATACCGCTTCCGGATCGCCCTGTTCAATCAGACGGCGCTGGTAATCCTGCGCATCAAGCAGGCCATGTTTTTCCAGAAACCGACGCGCGGTCATTGGATAGGAGAGGGGGAGATTCGCTCGCTGCATGGTGATCGGGCGATAGAAGTTGGCGTCTGCCCAGATGTACATCACGTGCGAGGCGATAAACGAAATAAAGAACAGCCACGCGACCGGCCGGGCATAACGGCGACGACGGGTCAGGCTGCGCAGCTTTTGCCAGCTCCAGGTGGCGAACAGCATCTCAATCAGCAAAATGACCGGCACGCTGATAAACATCAGTTGCCAGTCGCGCGCCATTTCATTCTGGTCCGGGTTGATCACCAGTTCCCAGACGATGGGGTTGAGATGCAGGTGGAAACGAGTGAACACTTCGCTGTCGATTAACAGCAGCGTCATGCCCGCCGTTGCAAAAATGGCGGACAAAAACCGCATCAGCCTCTGCGACATGACGATAAACGTCAGCGGGAAAAGGATCANNAAAGGGGGCGCCCCGCCAGCGTTGTCGGCCAGTCGGCGACAAACAGATAGCGGCTACCGAGAACCATGGCCAACAGCATGTTGAACAGGGCGAACCAGTGCCCCCAGCTAACCATCTGGGAGACTTTTTCACGGTAGGACTGACGATGCGTCACCATATGCTGTTGTTCGTTTTCCTTAGTGAGCCTGGTCGTCGCTGACGGAAGATTGCAGGGCCTGAGCAAAAGAACGCACAATGGCCTGACGTTGTGCCGGCGCAACGCTGGTATTGATCAGATTCGTCACCATATTGCCCAGCACCATCAGAGAAAGATCGGTTGGGGCTTTATGTTTTTCCAGTACGTTGACCAGCTCATTGAGCAATTGTTCAACGTGTTCATCACTGTAGCGGGAGAGTTGCGGCATAAATCAAAATCTGTTTGTTCATGAAAGGGCAACATATTACCGTAGCACCAGCTTTTTTTCCGCTTTTTTTCTACGCTTGCGCAGTCGCGCCGCGGGTGGTTGAATACCGCCCGGTCTAAAAGGAGAGTTTAACATGAGTCTGGATATCAACCAGATTGCCTTGCATCAGCTTATCAAGCGCGATGAGCAAACCCTGGAGCTGGTGCTGCGCGATACCTTGCTGGAGCCCACGGCGACCGTCGAAGAGATGATGGCCGAGCTCAACCGCGTGTACAGCGCCAAAAACAAAGCCTACGGCATGTTTAATGACGAGAGCGAACTGGCGCAGGCGCTGCGTCTGCACCGTCAGGGCGAAGAAGATTTTCTGGCCTTCAGCCGCGCTGCCACCGGGCGCCTGCGCGATGAGCTGGCGAAATACCCGTTTGCCGAAGGCGGTATTGTGCTGTTTTGCCACTACCGTTATCTGGCAGTGGAATATCTTCTGGTTACCGTGCTGAATAATCTGAGCAGCATGCGTGTTAACGAACAGCTGGATATCAGCGCGACGCACTACCTCGACATCAACCATGCCGACATCGTCGCCCGTATCGATCTGACCGAATGGGAAACTAACCCGGAATCCACCCGCTACCTGACCTTCCTGAAAGGGCGTGTCGGGCGTAAAGTGGCCGACTTCTTTATGGATTTCCTCGGTGCCAGCGAAGGGCTGAATGCCAAAGCGCAAAACCGCGGGCTGCTGCAGGCCGTGGATGATTTCACCGCTGAAGCGCAGCTCGACAAATCCGAGCGTCAGAACGTGCGTCAGCAGGTGTATACCTACTGCAACGAGCAGTTACAGGCGGGGGAAGAGATTGAACTGGCATCGTTGTCGAACGAGCTTGGTGGTGTCAGCGAAATGAGTTTCCAGCAGTTTACGGCAGAGAAAGGCTATGAGCTGGAAGAGCGTTTCCCGGCGGATCGCAGCACGCTGCGCCAGCTAACCAAATACGCAGGAAGCGGCGGCGGTCTGACGATTAATTTCGACGCCATGCTACTCGGCGAACGTATTTTCTGGGACCCGGCGACCGACACCCTGACCATTAAGGGTACGCCACCAAATCTGCGCGATCAGCTTCAGCGTCGCACCTCCGGCGGTAAATAACCGGTATAAAAAAACCCCGCAGCGCGGGGTTTTTTCTCAACTCGTCAGCGATTACGCGCGAACGAAGTCGATGTGAGACAGTTTCGGCTTGAACGGGTGACGCTGAACAGCCTGAACTTTTACTTTTTCTTCTTTGCCATCGATAACCAGGGTCAGCACTTCGCTGTAGAACTCAGCTTTAGTCTGCATGTTCCCAACCAGGTCCTGGTCCAGTTCGATAGCGACCGGATCAGCTTTGCCACCGTAAACGATAGCCGGGAACTTGTTAGTTGCGCGCAGGCGGCGGCTCGCACCCTTACCCTGCTCTTTACGTACTTCTGCGTTAATAGTAAACATTGATATCTCTCTGTTATTTCAATTCTGCTACAGGCGACCCAGCAGCAGACCGTTATTCTGCTTTGCGAATGCAAAAGCGNNCGGCAATCAAACCCGCCGCGTCAGGCTGGCGGGTGCGCAGCCATCCACTGCTGAATGCGCAATTCGCTGTCGCGGTTCGCCGGATTAAAAATCATCAGGTTAAGATCCGCGCGCCCTTCCACCGCGAAGGTCGAGAACTCCAGATCGATATCGCCAATCGCCGGGTGGTGCAGTTGTTTGATGCCTTCGCCGTGGCCTGCCACGTCGTTACGGCGCCAGAGTGCCTCAAACTCAACGCTGGTGTGCCGCAGGTCACTGACCAACTGCGCCATCTCCGCCGAGTCGCCCGCCCGCGCCACATCTGCACGAAACGCGCCGACCACCGCTTCCGCCACGCTGGACCAGTTTTTCTGCGCCGCCCGGGTGTGCGAGTCGCTGAACAGCCGCCGCAGGATGTTGCGCTGGTCGCGGGGCAGCTTTGCATAATCGGTCAGCACCACGGCAGCGGCAGGATTCCAGGCGATCACATCCCAGAAAATATTCTTCACGATCGCCGGGCTCGAGGGGAGGGCATCCAGCACCCGTTGCAGGCGAGGGGTGATCGCATCGGTGCCGTGATAATGCGATTCCGGTAAATGGCCGAACGCGAGAATAAACACATGATCGCGCTCCGGCGCCGTGAGTCGCAGACCCGCGGCGATGCGATTCAATACCTCTTTCGATGGCGTTCCGCCGCGACCCTGCTCAAGCCAGGTGTACCAGGTCGGGCTGATGTTTGCCAGTTGCGCCACTTCTTCACGTCGCAAGCCTGGCGTGCGGCGACGCTCCGGGCGGAAACCAAAAGAGACGGGATCCAGCCGTGCGCGGCAGGCCTTCAGAAAACCACCGAGGGCATTAATGTTATCGTCGGACATGCTTATCCTGTTAGTCGTTATACCATGATAAAGTCACTACTTTTATAGTATAACGCCGCGCGTAAGATGTCATGACTGACTTATCAGGAGGTCTCTCATGCGAGTATTTCTTACCGGCGCAACCGGGTTTATCGGTTCTCATCTTATTCCTGAGCTGCGCGCTGCCGGCCATCAGGTCATCGGTCTTGCGCGTTCCGACGCCAGCGCCAGCGCACTGACCCGCGCGGGAATTGAGGTTCATCGCGGATCGCTGGAAGCGCCCGATTCACTGCTGGCGGGCGTGGCGCAGGCCGACGCCGTTATTCATACCGCGTTCGATCATGACTTCAGCCGCTTTGTGGAAAACTGCCAGAAAGACAGCCGGGTGATCGCCGCGCTTGGTACGGCGCTGAAAGGCTCTTCGCGGCCGCTGATCATCACCTCGGGCACCGGGATGGGCGATCCGGGGCATGGCGAGCTGGCGGTGGAACAGGTGTTTAACCCTGCGCATCCTAACCCGCGTATTGCCTCGGAACTGGCAGGTAACGCGCTGCTGGAGCAGGGCGTGGATGTTCGGGTACTGCGCCTGCCGCAGGTGCATGACACCCGCCGTCAGGGGCTGATTTCGTACTATATTTCGCTCTGCCGGGAAAAGGGCAGCGCGGCGTACATCGGCGAGGGGGTGAACAGCTGGTCGGCGGCACATGTGACCGACGTGGCGCGACTCTACCGGCTGGCACTGGAGAACGGTTCGCGCGGCGAACGCTACCACGCCGTTGCCGAGCAGGCGGTGACGTCGCGTGCGATTGCCGACGTAGTGAGTGCCGGGTTGGGCGTTCCGGTGGTATCGCTGGCGGCGACCGACGCGCAGGCCTATTTCGGCTGGTTCTCCACCTTCGCCACGCTCGATTTACGCGCCTCGGGAGACTGGACACAGCAACGCCTGGGCTGGCAGCCTGTTGGCCCGTCATTGACAGACGACTTACGCGCGATGGATTACTCAGCGTAATTCGTTGGCCCGGCGGAATCGGCCTTCGTAATCGAAGACTTTTTCCCGCACCTGCCAGAACTGCCCTTTCTTGCGGGCGACGACGAAATCCGGATGGCGCAGCAATGCCTGCTGCGCCAGGATATCCGCGGCGGTGATCCAGCGCAGCGGCACGCCGGGGGTGCGGGTATGCGGGCGAATAAACAGTTGCTCAAAGGCGGTGCGCTGTGCAGGCGTCTGCAGGCGAAAACGTTCGCTGACGTCGGTACCGTCTTCATCAAAATAGGTCACTTTCAGCCATTCCCCTTTTTCGTCCGCACCCTGTTGCAACACCATGCCGCCGCAGCGTAACACCAGCGCATCTTTAAGTTTCAGTGCCGCTTTCAGCATATCGTCGGGATCAACCAGCACGGTGTCGCACTCACGACAGCGGCGGGCGGCGATGTCATTTTCCGCGTTGCACTGCGGGCAGTTTTTAAAGCGGAAACGGTAATCGCACTGGGCGCGAT
The DNA here is from genome assembly GCF_001188485.1 of Trabulsiella odontotermitis. Lineage (GTDB taxonomy): Bacteria > Pseudomonadota > Gammaproteobacteria > Enterobacterales > Enterobacteriaceae > Trabulsiella > Trabulsiella odontotermitis_A. The sequence goes on along the minus strand of NZ_JNGH01000067.1, from coordinate 35,753 downwards.
GACCATCATCATCTTCAAACCAGCCCTGACAGCGGCGACCGAAGTGTTCAATCAGCGTACCGTCGGCGGTGGTTTTCCCCCAGAAGGTGTTGGCAAAGCCGCAGTCGGGGCAGAAAACCTGCACCGGGACGTTGTCACTTTTTCCCTTCGGCGTCCCCACTTCCGGCGTGTAGAGATCGTGCGGGTTCCCGGCGTAATCGAGGATCAGACAGTCAGTTTTACCCGGCGCGAGACGCAGCCCGCGGCCTACGATCTGCTGATACAGGCTGACGGATTCGGTCGGTCGCAGAATGGCAATCAGATCGACGTGCGGTGCATCAAAGCCGGTGGTCAGCACCGCAACGTTCACCAGGAAGCGAAACTGCTGCGCCTTAAAGGCTTCGATTAAATCGTCACGCTGCGCGCCTGGCGTGTCGCCGGTGATAAGCCGCGCGTCGTCGGCGGGCAACAGGCCGGTGATTTCCCGCGCATGTTCAACGGTGGCGGCAAAAATCATCACCCCGTTGCGCGTTTCGGCAAATTCAACGATCTGGCTGATGATATGCGGCGTGATGCGCTGCTGTTTTTTCAGCTCGCGATTGAGATCCGCCTCGCTGAACAGGCCGTTGCTTTGCGGAAATCGTACTGCACCACCGGCATATCCAGCCGTTCCGGCGGGGTCAGGTAGCCGTGCTTAATCATATAGCGCAGTGGCAGTTCGTAAATGCAGTCGCGAAACAGCGCTTTTTCCGTACCGCGTACCATGCCGTGGTAGTGGAACTGATAGATCCAGCCTTTACCAAGGCGAAACGGCGTGGCAGTCAGCCCCAGCAACCGAATATGCGGATTGACCGTTTTCAGGTGTGTGAGTATTTGCTGATACTGGCTCTCGTCGTCATCGCCGATGCGGTGGCACTCATCGACAATCAGCAGTGAAAACTCAGCCTGAAAGCTTTCCAGATTGCGGGCAACGGACTGCACGCTGCCGAAAACCACTTTGCCGTGGCTCTCTTTGCGCTTCAGCCCGGCGGCAAAGATGTCCGCTTCCAGCCCCAGCGCACGGTATTTGGCGTGGTTCTGCGCGACCAGTTCTTTGACGTGCGCCAGCACCAGCACGCGCCCGCGGGCCAGCCGCGCCAGTTCGGCAATCACCAGACTTTTCCCGGCGCCGGTGGGCAGCACAATCACGGCGGGTTCAGGGTGATGGCGAAAGTGGGCGAGGGTGGCGTCGACGGCTTCCTGCTGATAAGGGCGAAGTGTAAAAGTCATAAGTTTGCTGTAGTCATTATCACCGCTACAGTATGCCACGAATCTTTTTCCTTGAGTGACGAAAGGAGCCCGTTATACTGATCACAGTTATTGCTTCTTTTTCGGGATGTTTTCCCGACCCCCGGCATTCTTACAGGCTAAAAAAACTTCATGCGACTTGATAAGTTTATCGCTCAGCAACTCGGCGTCAGCCGTGCTATTGCCGGGCGTGAAATTCGCGCCAGCCGCGTTACCGTGGATGGCGACATTGTTAAAAACACCGCTTTTAAACTGCTTCCTGAGCACGTCGTGGATTATGATGGCAACCCGCTGACCCAACAGAACGGGCCACGCTATTTCATGCTGAACAAACCGGAAGGCTACGTCTGCTCCACGGACGATCCGGATCACCCGACTGTGCTCTATTTTCTCGACGAGCCGGTGGCGCACAAGCTGCATGCGGCAGGGCGTCTGGATATCGACACCACCGGACTGGTGCTGATGACCGACGACGGTCAGTGGTCGCACCGCATCACCTCGCCTAAACACCATTGCGAAAAAACCTATCTCGTGACGCTGGAATCACCGGTCAGCGAAGAGACCGCGGAACAGTTTGCCCAGGGCATTCAGCTTCACAATGAAAAATCGCTCACCAAACCGGCTGAGCTGGACGTGATCACCCCGACGGAGGTGCGTCTAACCATCAGCGAAGGGCGCTACCATCAGGTGAAGCGGATGTTCGCCGCGGTTGGCAACCACGTTGTCGCGCTGCATCGTGAACGGATCGGCGGCATTACGCTCGATCCGCACCTGGCGCCGGGGGAATATCGCCCGCTTACCGAAGAAGAAATCGCCAGTGTCGGCATGCCTTCCCACTAATCTGAGGAGCTTTTTGTGACATCCAGGCAGAATTCTTCACTGGGTATCGTGTTTATTCTTGGCCTGCTGGCCATGCTGATGCCGCTGTCGATCGATATGTATCTGCCCGCGTTGCCGGTGATTGCCTCGCAGTTCAACGTGCCGGCGGGCAGCGCGCAGATGACCCTCAGCACCTATATTCTTGGTTTTGCGCTGGGCCAGTTGCTGTACGGCCCGATGGCGGATAGCCTCGGGCGTAAACCGGTGATCCTCGGCGGCACGCTGGTGTTCGCGGCGGCGGCGGTGGCCTGCGCGCTGTCACAGACCATCGATCAGCTGATCGTGATGCGTTTCTTCCACGGTCTCGCCGCGGCGGCGGCAAGCGTGGTGATTAATGCCCTGATGCGCGATATCTACCCGAAAGAAGAATTCTCCCGCATGATGTCCTTCGTCATGCTGGTGACGACGGTTGCGCCGCTGGTGGCACCGATGGTCGGTGGCGCGGTGCTGGTGTGGTTCAGCTGGCATGCGATTTTCTGGATCCTTGCCGTTGCCGCGCTGCTGGCCTCGGCTATGGTGTTCTTTTTTATTCGCGAAACACTGCCGGTTGAGCGGCGGCAGAAATTTCATATTCGCACCACGATAGGCAACTTCGCAGCGCTGTTTCGTCATAAACGCGTGCTGAGCTACATGCTCGCCAGCGGCTTCAGTTTCGCCGGAATGTTCTCGTTCCTGAGCGCCGGTCCGTTTGTCTATATCGAACTCAACCATGTTTCCCCGCAGCACTTTGGTTACTACTTTGCGCTGAACGTGGTCTTTCTGTTCATTATGACCATCATTAACGGCCGCTTCGTGCGTCGGATTGGGGCGCTGAATATGTTCCGTGCCGGGTTGTGGGTTCAGTTTGCCATGGCGGTGTGGATGGTGGTCTGCGCGCTGCTTGGCGTGGGATTCTGGTCGCTGGTGCTGGGCGTTGCCGTGTTTGTCGGCTGTGTGGCGATGGTGTCGTCAAACGCGATGGCGGTCATTCTGGATGAGTTTCCGCATATGGCCGGTACCGCCTCATCGCTGGCAGGAACCTTCCGTTTCGGCATCGGTGCGATTGTCGGCGCGGTGCTGTCACTGGCAACGTTTACCACCGGATGGCCGATGCTGATTTCCATCGCGCTGTGCGCCAGTTGCTCGCTGCTTTTCTACCTGTATGCCAGTCGCCCCAGGAAAAACCCTCACTAATCCTACCTCCAGGGGGGTAAATTGGCCCCCTTTCTTGACACATATCAACGGAGTTTCGGTTCGTTGTTCTGATAGATGTTTCTTTTATGTAAAATCAATTTATGTAAAAAGTCACATCGTTGTAGACAAAAAGGTTGTGTTAGATCACAGAAACGGGTACATATAGCGCGAAATGCATCCGTAGCAATTTTGTAATGCGCAGGATAATAAATCGTTAAACCTTGCCAGGGGCAGATGTAAACGTTTTCCATGCGCCTTGCAGGACGACCTGTCAACGATGTGTTAATATAAATGTGAAATTATTGTGAAATTTTGTTTTTTCCTGGGGAAAAATCGTGAATACCATGCAGCTCTCCATCGTACATCGTTTGCCACAGAGCTATCGTTGGTTAGCCGGTTTTGCAGGTTCAAGAGTTGAACCGATTCCGCAAAACGGCGTGCTGAACGATAACAGCCTGGTTGGCCTCAAACTGCTGAGTCCGGACGGCGAAAAAGCCTGGCCGGTGATGCATAAGCTCAGCCAGGCGTTAACGGATATTGAAGTGGCGTGTTCCGTGCTGGAATGCGAAGGCGAACCCTGCCTGTTCGTGAACCGTCAGGATGAGTATGCCGCGACCTGTCGCCTGAAGAATTTCGGCGTGGCCATTGCGGAGCCGTTTTCCGGTAACAATCCTTTCTGACCGTCAGCTCAACGCCAGTAGTTGACGGGTATACTCCTGCTGCGGTGCGGCAAAGACGCGCTGACACTCTCCCTGCTCCACAACTTCCCCCTGACGCAAGACAATCACCTGATGGCACAGCGAGCGGACCACGTGCAGATCGTGGCTGATGAAGATGTAAGCCAGGCGATGCTTCTCCTGTAACGCTTTTAGCAGCGCGAGAATTTGTGCCTGCACGGTTCTGTCCAGCGACGACGTCGGTTCATCCAGCACTATCAGCTCGGGTTTGAGGATCAGCGCGCGGGCGATGGCAATGCGCTGGCGCTGGCCGCCGGAAAACGCCGCAGGATAGCGTTGACGGGTGTCCGGATCCAGCCCCACCTCCTGCATCACGCGGATCACCTCCTGTTCGCGCTGCGCAGGCGTCAACGACGGCTGATGAACGCGCAATCCCTCTTCGATAATCTGCAGCACGTTAAGCCGCGGGTTCAGCGACGAGTTTGGATCCTGAAATACCACCTGAATGCGATGACGCAGCGGCAGCATCTGCTTGCGATTGCGCCCCTGCAACGCCTGTCCGTCAAAGACAATTGAGCCTTCGGAGGCAATCAGCCGTAGCAGCGCCAGCCCGGTGGTGCTTTTACCGGAACCTGATTCGCCCACCAGCCCCAGCGTTTCTCCCGGACGCAGCGAAAAGCTGATCTCTTTCACCACACGCTTGTTGTCCACCACGCGGCGCAGCACGCCTTTACGCACCGGAAACGCCACGCTCAGTTTATCAATTTGCAGCAGCAGCCCGGTATTGTCGGTGAGCGGGACAGGATCGCCGGACGGCTCGCTGTCGATAAGCCTGCGGGTGTAGGGATGCGCCGGTGCGGAAAAGAGAGCGCTGGCGCTGTTCTGCTCGACGCAGCGGCCGTTCTGCATTACCGCTACGTTATCGGCCAGCTTGCGCACGATGCTCAGATTATGAGTGATGAACAGCAGACCCATGTTAAGTTCGTCGCGCAGTTCCCGCAAAAGTTGCAGGATTTGTGCCTGTACTGACACATCCAGCGCAGTAGTGGGTTCGTCGGCAATTAGCAGCTCGGGCCGCGTCAGCAGCGCCATGGCAATCATCACGCGCTGGCGCTCGCCGCCGGAAAGCTGGTGAGGATAATCCGTCAGCCGCTTCGGCGCATTGCGGATGCCGACGCGTTCGAGACAGTCGAGGATTTCCCCCCGCGCGGCCTCTTTGCGCATGCCCCGGTGCAGCGACAGCACCTCGTACAGCTGTTTTTCCAGCGTATGCAGCGGGTTCAGAGAGACCATCGGCTCCTGGAAAATCATCGCGATGCGGTTGCCGCGAATGCCCCGCAGCGTGCGCTCATCGGCATGCAGTAATGACTGGCCGTGAAAGAAAATGTCGCCGCTCGGGTAGCTGACCGGCGGGGAAGGGAGCAAGCGCAGCACAGAGAGTGCGGAAACACTCTTTCCGGAACCGGACTCGCCCACCAGTGCCAGCGTTTCGCCGGCGGCAACCTGTAACGACAGATCGCTCACCACCGTGCGGCGTTCACCGCGATCGGTAAAGGCGATGGACAGGTTTTCAATGGTCAGTAACGGAGACGTCATCCTACACCGCCTTATTGGGATCGAAGGCATCGCGCACGGCTTCGCCAATAAAAATCAGCAGCGACAGCAGCACTGCTACCGATAAAAAGGCCGTAATGCCGAGCCACGGGGCCTGCAGGTTATTTTTCCCCTGTAACAGCAACTCGCCCAACGACGGCGAGCCCAGCGGCAGCCCGAAGCCAAGGAAATCGAGCGAGGTCAGCGTGGTAATGGAACTGCACAAAATAAACGGCAGGAAGGTGAGCGTCGCGACCATCGCATTCGGCAGCATATGGCGAAAGATAATGCCGCGATCGTTGACTCCCAGCGCCTGCGCCGCGCGGATGTAGTCGAAATTGCGTGTGCGCAGGAATTCGGCACGCACCACGCCCACCAGCGCCATCCAGCCAAACAGCACGGTAATGCCGAGCAGCCACCAGAAATTAGGCTGCACCACGCTCGACAGCAGGATAATCAAAAACAGCGTCGGCATACCGGACCAGACCTCAANCCCCCCCCGCCAGTACGCCCATCACGCTGGAGCAGAGCGTCAGCATCAGGCCGAACAGCACGGAAATGCGCGTGCCATAAAGGATGCGCGCCAGCACGTCGCCGCCGTTAGCGTCCGTGCCCAACCAGTTAGTGGTCGAGGGCGGTGAAGGGAAGGGGCGGTCGGTGGCGAAGTTAATGCTGGTAGCGCCAAAACGCACGGGTGCCCAGACAACCCAGCCATTGTCTTCCAGCTGTTTCTGCAGCCACGGATCCTGATAGTCGGCACTGGTAGAAAAGGTGCCGCCAAACTGTTGCTCGGTATAGTCCTTCAGGAACGGCACGTACAAACTGCCGCGATACTGCACCAGCAGCGGCTTGTCGTTCGCCAGTAACTCTGAAAACAGGCTGCAGGTGAAGAGGATCAGAAACAGCCACAGGGACCAGTAACCGCGACGGTTATGGCGAAAACGTGCCCAGCGGGCCTGGTTGACGGGACTTAATCGCGGCATCAGCGGCCCTCAAAATCAATGCGTGGGTCCACCAGCGTGTAGCTGATGTCGCTGATGATATTCAGCAGCAGACCAATCAGGGTAAAAATATAAAGCGTGCCAAACATCACCGGATAATCGCGCGACAGCGTGGCTTCGTAGCCTAACAGCCCCAGCCCGTTGAGGGAGAACATCACCTCAATCAACAGCGAACCGGTGAAGAACATGCTGATAAACGTGGCGGGAAAACCGGCGATCACCAGCAGCATCGCGTTACGGAAAATGTGCTTCCACAGAATGTTATGCTCGCTCACCCCTTTGGCGCGGGCGGTCACCACGTACTGTTTGCGAATCTCATCAAGGAATGAGTTTTTGGTCAGCATGGTCAGCGCCGCGAAGCCGCCAATCACCGTCGCCAGCACCGGCAGGGTGATGTGCCACAGATAATCGGTAATCTGCTTATACCACGGCAGGGAATCGAAATTAGCCGACGTCAGCCCGCGCAGCGGGAAGAGATCGTAATAGCTGCCACCGGCGAAAAAGACGATCAGCAAAATGGCGAACGCGGGGATCGCGTAGCCAATGATGATAAACGCGCTGCTCCAGATGTCGAACCGGCTGCCGTTTTGCACCGCCTTGCGGATGCCGAGTGGAATCGAGACCAGATAGATAATCAGCGTACTCCAGATGCCGAGTGAAATAGAGACCGGCAGGCTGTCTTTTACCAGCTGTAACACCGAGGCGCTGCGAAACAGGCTGTTGCCGAAGTCAAAGCGCAGGTAATCGCTCAGCATGTTGAAATAGCGTTCATGAAGGGGCTTATCGAAGCCGTAGCGATGGGTGATTTCAGCGATAACTTCCGGATCCAGCCCGCGCGCGCCGCGGTACTGACCATCGCTGACGTTACCGACGCCGGTGCGCGCATGCGTTGCGCCCATCCCTTCGCCGCCCGCGCCGGGCAGGGCGCTACGGTCGCCGGACTGAATTGCCGCAATGGCCTGATCGACCGGGCCGCCGGGGGCGATTTGCACGATAAAAAAGTTGATGGTGATGATCGCCCACAGCGTCGGGATCACCAGTAATAGTCGGCGGATCAGGTATGCGCCCATAGGGTTCCTTAACGTCTGTCTGCGGGCAGCTTCGCGGCTTTGTTCACGTCATACCACCAGGTATCAAAGCCGAGCGAATAAACGGGGCGCATGGCGGGGTGAGAAAGCTTATCCCAGTATGCGATGCGATCTTCTGCCATGTACCACATGGGTAACTGATAGTAATTCCATGTGAGGACGCGGTCCAGCGCGCGACCCAGCGGAAGAAGTTTCTCTTTGTTTCCCTGCCAGCGGATGATGTCAGCGATGAGTTTATCGACAACCGGGTTCTGCACGCCCGGGGCGTTGTAGGTGGAATCGATGTACTGCGATGACCAGGCGATTTGCAGATCGGAACCCGGCCATGGCGTTGCCGGCCACAGTACTGGCATCATGTCGTAATCACGGCTGCGCAGACGGTTATTGAGCTGTGCGTTATCCACCTGACGAATCTCCAGCGTCACGCCAAGGCGGCTGAGACTGTGCTGGAAGGGAAGCACCCACTGGTTGTTGCCGCCGGAGCCGAGCAACAGCTCAAAACGCAGCGGCTTGCCGGTTTTCGCATTTACGCGCTGCTGGCCTTTCAGCGGCCATCCTGCGTCGTCAAGCAACTTGCTGGCTTTCAGCAGGTTATCGCGGTCGAACCCACCGCCGTCTGATACCGGCGGCTGGTAGATACTGGTGAACACTTCTGGCGGCAGATCGGATTTCATAGGCGCCAGCAGGACCAGTTCATCGGCGTCGGGGTAGTTGCGCGCCGCATATTCGGTGTTCTGGAAATAGCTGTTCGCGCGGCTGTAGGCCGAATAAAACAGGGCTTTGTTCATCCACTCGAAATCGAACGCCAGCGTAATTGCTTCCCGCACGTTGCGATCGGCAAATACCGGGCGCTGGATGTTGAACGCCAGCCAGCGCGTATTCTGCGCCGAGGTGTTCTTCTGCTCATCTTTCACGATGTTGTGATTGTCAAAGTTTTTGCCGATATAGCGGGTTGCCCAGTTCCTGGCGCTGCCCTCGATGCGCATATCAAACGCGCCGGCCTTAAAAGCCTCGAAGGCGACGTTATCATCGAGGTAATAGTCGTAGCGAATGGTGTCGAAGTTCCAGCGTCCTCGGTTGACCGGCAGGTTGGCGCCCCAGTAATCCTTCACCCGGGAATAGACAATGTACTGACCCATTTTCCAGCTGGTGATGCGATAGGGACCGCTGGCAAGCGGCGGCATAGCGAGCGGGTCGCTGAGCTTATGGTTGCGCCAGAAGGATTCCGGGAAAATCGCCAGAGTGAACAGGCTGAGCAGGTTCTCTTTGCCCGGCTGACCCATCTCAATACGCACAGTGAGCGGCGCGATGGCTTTAACCGTGGTGCCTTTGTAATACAAGCGGAACTGCGGCACGCCTTCGGTCATAAACTTCTGGAAGGTGAACGCGACGTCTTTCGCGGTGATCGGCGAGCCGTCATGAAAACGGGCTTTTGGATTAAGGGTGATTTCGGCCCATGAATAATCATCCGCATAGCGGGCCATCTCCGCCACCAGCGGGTAATAGCTGCCTGGCTCATCGTCCGAGGTGGTAAACAGGGAATCGTACAGCGATTCGGTGCGCACGCCTGCTTTGCCGCGCAGGGCATAACGGTTGAAGTTATCAAAGGTGCCAATTTCCGACAACGTCACCGCACCGCCTTTGGGCGCGGCCGGGTTGACGTAATCAAAGTGGCTAAAATTGACGGCATATTTAGGTTCGCCAATCACGGCAAACGCAAAGCTTTCTTTGATAGTCTGCGCCTGGCCGGGCAGGCTGAACAGGGCAATCAGTAAGAGACACAGGCGCAGAATCATCACCGGGTAACATCCTTTTGCGGGCTAACCTTTTGTCCCTGATAATAAGTGACACTCAGTCGGTTGTGAAATATTTCGCAGGTTCGTTCCAGGCCTCAAGAAAGCGGACCAGGGTGATCGGACGGCTGATCCAGTAACCCTGCAGGAAATTGACGCCGTGATCGCGCAGCCACTCTGCCTGCTCCTGCGTCTCCACGCCTTCGGCGACGGTGACCAGATCCATCCGTTTCGCCAGCGTCAGTACGGCGTCGAGCACGGGTGAAGTCACCGTTTCCGTCCCGATAGCCTTAATAAACCCGCGATCGATTTTCAGATAGTCAAACGCGTAGCGTTCGAGATAAATCAGCGCGCTATGCCCGGTGCCGAAATCGTCAATCGCAATTTCGAAACCTTCGTGATGCAGCCACTCAAAAACGCGCATCGCTGCCTGCTGCTGGAGCGTGTCGCGTTCGGTAATTTCCAGCACGACCTGGAAATAATTCGGCGGTAATGTCGCGCTGAATGCGCGCATATCATCCTGAAAACTCGGCGTATGCAGGTGTCCCGGTGCGATGTTAATGCCAAGTTTGGCCCCTGGCGGCAGGATTTTCTGCAGCGCTGCCGCATCGCGGGCGATCAGTTCGAACAGATGCCGCGTCAGCGGCACAATCAGATTTTGCGCTTCGGCAAAATGGATAAACGCATCCGGGGGAATTTCGCCCGCCGTCGGATGCTTCCAGCGCATCAGCACTTCCACGCCGCGTATTTTCATGTCGCTGGCGGCAACCACGGGCTGGTAAACCACATAAAACTGATTGCGCTTAATGGCGGTGAGGATCTCTTTTCCGGGACGATGGCCGATGCTGAGAATATAAAAGCACAGCAGGCCGGTGAGCAGGCCGACTACGATCATCAGCAGCACCGCGTACTGCGTGTCCTGTACGCCCCACATGGTGCCGTAGAGGTAAATCTGCAGCGGCAGGTTATCGATTTTCGCAATGCGCACCGGCTTCACGTTGAGTTTATCCGGATCCACCAGCGTGCTGGAGAAGGTCGTCAGCGCGCGATGGTTCACCACCAGCGCAATGCCCGAAAAGTTATTCTGCTTTGCTGAGTAGAGCAGGAACGGCGTCAGGTTGGCGTTGACGGAGGCAAAAACACCGTGATTTTTCATCAGCGGGTTGCGCACCCAGATGGCAAACGCGGGGCTGGAGGGCATCATCGGTGTGCCGGGCAGCAGTTGCATATCTGACGCTTTGCCGGCATCGACATCAGTGGAGAGAGTGTCAAGTGGCACATTCATTGGGCCTGTTGCTGACGAGCACACCGCGCGGTTGTCGATCACCAGTAAAAAGGCGCGGACGTTAACACTGAACGCGGCGCGGGCGGTCAGCTCCTGTTGAATCTGATTACAGGGGCTCATGGTCAGCGGCTGCAGGTAATCGATGGTGGTCAGCAGCTCGCTAAAGTAGGTATTCAGGTAGTTATGCAGGTTTTTGATTATCGAATCGAACTGTTCGGTACGTTTATGATGGATCACCGTGTACTGAAGACTTCCGGCCAGCACTGCAGCCAGTAGTCCCGCCAGGAAGCTGAATAACACAATCTTCCGGCCGACAGAAAAATAGCGGGTAATCATAAACGTACCTTTTCCCTGAAGGTGGGTCGTGAAGGGCAAACGGCTCACTAAGTATAGATTCAGTAAATACAGGAGCTCAGCGCATTCGCGCAAAAAAAAACACCGCCGCAGCAGTGTTTTTCTACGTTCTGCCGTCGGCCAAGGGTAACCGACAACAGAAGAAATTACGAGCGGCTCAGGACGCGGCGCGCTTCGTTGTAGCGCTTATTCCAGTATGGCTCATTCATGCTGGAGATCGTTACGCCGCTGCTGGTGGAAGCATGGACGAACTGATTATTGCCGATGTAGATGCCCACATGACGACCGGTTGACCCGGCACGGAACAGAACGAGATCGCCGGTGCGCAGCTGGCCGCGCTTAATGGACTTACCGGTTTCCTGCTGTTCCCAGGTTGAGCGAGGCAGCTCTAACCCAAACTGTTCGCGGAAGGTGCGCTGTACGAAGGCAGAGCAGTCGATGCCGCGTTTGGTGTCGCCACCCAGACGGTAACGAACGCCTTTCCAGCTTGCGTATTGATCCATCAGACGTGATTTAACGTCGAGGTTACGCACCATGGTTTCAAATTCATCCTGAGAGGCTTGCAGTGAAGAGGGATCTTCCATACCCACAACACGCGTCTCAGGATGCATATTCTTAGCGGTATTTGTTGAGCTACATGCAGAAAGCAGTATCGCGACTGCTACAGCGGGAATCGCCCGCAGAACATATCTCAAAATCGGTTGAGATTTGACCATTTCGTTTATTTTCCCTTGAAGTCCTTAACGAAGAAATCGTTATAAAAAATGCCAAACGTACCGAGACTAAATACCGACAGACAATCAGACAATTATAAATCCGCAGAACTGTGGGCTGACGCACAAAATTATTCACATTGCGAATAATTAACGCCTGTACGGCAAAACGAGATTGAGGTTACCCGATCGGGTGTGGCATTGCGAGCGGTTTTGGCGCTTTTTTTATAAGAAAAAGTGATACAGAAAGTGACAAATTGGCATAGCGAGAAATAGGGGCATTTTTGCTGCTTAATTAGCCAATTGATTCATTTCTAAGGCACTTTCATGTGACGGTAAGATGACAGAATTGAATGAAAAAGCATCAGTCACGATCAGGGATCAATTGAGATCCCTGATATTGGATGTTAATTAATTTCGTTTAGTTGTTTAATTTTTGTTTCTTAATGTGCGGAAGATATTTATCAAACTGATGAATAATCTGATCGCTAAGCGGTGTCATTAGCACCCACGGTAAACCGATCAGAATGGCGGTCATTGAACCCACCGCAATATCGGTAAACCAGTGCGCGCCGATCATTACGCGAGGGAATGCGAAAACCACAACAATAACAAGGGAAATAACGAACGCTTTCGCGCCGAAATAGCGCCACATAAAACCGGCGAAAATGAGCAGCATCATGCCATGGTCGCCAGGGAAGCTGTCTTTCGACGCATCTTTCGTTGGAATATGCAGCAGATCGCTCACCCGGTAGATATCGGTGAAAAAGAGCGTCGGGCTGGCGCGCTTCACCGGCATCAGATGCTGTGCCAGCTGGTTGATGACCACCGCCGCCAGCAGCATGGTCAGGCCGATAATCATCACACGACGACGGCCGCTGTCGTCGGCCTTCAGCCAGAAACTCAGCATCAGGCAGCCCATGGCCAGCAGCGAACAGGCATCAAAAGCGCGGTTATTGGTGATCGCCAGCAACCAGACATAGGCGCGGCTTTCGCCGAGACCGCGATTAAAAAAGTGGAAAATTGCGGAATCCAGCGTCGACCAGACGCCGTGATTGACCGGCAAATACCAGGACAGAAAAAGCGCCACGCCTGCCACGGTCAGCAGGATGTTAAGGGAAAGTCGGGTTTTCATTGTTGTATCATTGGCAATAATAATGGTGGCAACCTTAGCGAGGTTAATCTAAACGAAGCTTCAACAAGGCGGCCTGTAAAAGATTCCAGTCGACGTCAGCGTCATTGATAAGCTCAATGCGGCTGTCCGGGGGCGCAACGTTCTGCGTTTCAATATGCAGATCCAGACCCTGGCGATTAATGCGCACCAGCCCTTCCGGGATACGCATCACGCCCTTCACGCGGGTCACCGGTGCGAGCCGCGCCCACTCCAGCAAACCAATGGTATCGAAGCGGGTGTCCGCATCAAAAATCCAGCCGCAGGCGTGATACCCCTGACCGTGATTGGTGCTGCGACGCCAGCGCTGGTGCTCGGGAAGGCTCAGTGCCGCCAGCCCTTTGGTAGAGGCGTGCGAATGGGAATGCTCGGCGCTTTCCGGCAACGGCGCCAGATTTTTACGTGTGGCATCCAGCAGGGAAGGCGAAATGGCGCCCTGGGTGGCGTGGTGCAGTTCACGGCCTTCGCCATTCTGCGCCCACCAGTTTTCCAGTGCCTGGCGGCTTTCCGGTGTTTCGCGGTCGGCTTTATTGGCAATTACTATATCCGCCGCGGCAAGTTGATCGCGGAAGTTTTGATTGGTGAGCACCTTGTCGTCCAGCAGCTGGCGTGCATCAAGTACGCACAGGGTGGCGCGCAGATCGATCCACGGCTCGTAGACCGGCGCGGTAAGAATATCGAGGATCTGTTTCGGATGGCCCAGCCCGGTCGGTTCAATCAGCAGTCGGTCAGGCTTGCCCTGTCTCAGCAGTGTGTTCAGCCCCACCTGCATCGGCAAACCATTCACACAACACATGCATCCACCGGGGATCTCTTTCAGCAACGCACCGCTGTCCGCCAGCAGCGCGCCATCGATGCCCACTTCGCCAAACTCGTTGACCAGCACGGCCCACTTTTCATCGGCAGGCTTATGCGCCAGCAGGTGCAAAATCGACGTCGTTTTTCCGCTACCGAGGAAGCCGGTAATCAGATTAGTTTTGGTCACAACGACTCCAGAATGGATCACGCTAATAAGATAGCTGACTATCCTGGCGAAAAATTATCAAAATGAGAAGTTATAAAGCGGACAAAGGGTTAACTTGTCCGCTAAACCGCAGTAAATGCTAACTATGCAATGTCGCGACAAGCGCTTCCCGCGCGCCGTGATCGGCAATGCGCTGCCACGCCTGTTGCACGGCGTCGACAAAGCGGGCGTCGCGGGGCAGGTCGTTGCCGAAGATTTCACTCAGCGTCAGCAACGCCGTCACCCGCTCTTCATCGCGGCTCTGTGTGACGATATGGCGAATTTNGCCATGCGCTGTGTCGTGCCAGGTGCACGCGAATGCCGTCCAGCATGCGCTGGGGCAGTTTCTGGCTGCCGTCCATCGCTATTTGCCAGGTGCGGTGCTGCAGCGCAGGGTTAGAGAAACGTTCGATCAGGCTGTCGGCATAGGCGGGCAGATCAACGCCGGTAATGCGCAGCGTCGGTGCCTGCTCTGTGAGCATCAGGCGTTTGGCCGCCTGGCGGAAATCCTCATCCTGCATGCAATCGCTAATGTGCTGATAACCGGCAAGATAGCCAAGATACGCCAGAAACGAATGGCTGCCGTTCAGCATGCGCAGTTTCATCTGCTCCCACGGCTGCACATCGCTGACCATTTGCACACCCGCCACTTCCCATTCCGGGCGACCGGCAACAAAATTGTCTTCTATCACCCACTGAATAAACGGCTCACCGCTAATGGCGCACGGATCGGGCACGCCGAGCAGGGCGGCGATGTCGTTCAGCGAAGCGTCCGTGGCGGCGGGCACAATGCGATCCACCATGGTGCCCGGGAAGCTGACCTGTTCAGCAATCCACGTCGCCAGCGCCGGGGAACGTCTTTCCGCCATGCCCAGCACGGCATTCTTCACGACGTGACCGTTATCCGGAATGTTATCGCAGGAGAGTACGGTAAACGGCGACAGACCCCGTTCGCGACGGCGATGCAGGGCTTCCACCAGAATACCTGGCGCGGAGTGGGGCGCGTGCGGATTTTCCAGGTCGTGCATAATGCGCGGTTGGGTGACGTCGAGCCGACCGGTAGCCNCCACCTGCGGCTCGCAGAATTTTTCAATAATCGCCGCCAGTGAATCCAGCTTCGCGTTCAGGCACTCATGCACCGCGCCCACCACGATAGCCTGATTTCCCGCCGCGCCTTTTTCCAGCACCGTATAAAGATGATCCTGTTCACGCAGTTGCGTCATTAATCGATCGCCGCTGAACAGGCTTATCTCGCAAATGCCCCAGTCGCCTCCCGTAACATTCAACACCCGGTCGGTCAGCAGCGCCTGATGGGCGCGGTGAAAGGCGCCAAAGCCGAAATGCACAATACGTGATCGCAGTTTTTGCCGGTCATACGCGGGCAGTTGCACGCTGTCAGGAAGTCGGGTGGTGGCAATGTTCTTCATTCTGTATACACCTGAATAACGATTAATTAACAAGCGCTAGTGTAAAGTTATATGACAACAATTTAAATTGGTGTGCCTTGTTTCTGTGGTTAATGTGAGCTGGATCAATCAATATTGCCGGGGTGTTTGACCATCTCGTGCAAGCCTGTATGGTAGTCGTCATTAAGCTTTCGATTATTGGTATAACAACTTGAGAGGGTGAGACCATGGAGCAAACCTGGCGTTGGTATGGACCGAACGATCCGGTATCTCTTGATGATGTGCGTCAGGCGGGGGCGACCGGCGTCGTGACGGCGCTGCATCATATCCCGAATGGACATGTCTGGCCGGTTGAGGAAATCAAGACGCGTCAGGCGCTGCTGGCAGAAAAAGGGCTTACCTGGTCGGTGGTTGAGAGCATTCCGGTACATGAAGATATCAAAACCCACAGCGGGCAGTGTGATACCTGGATTGCTAACTACCAGCAGAGCATCCGTAACCTGGCGGCCTGCGGCATTGATACCGTGTGCTACAACTTTATGCCGATCCTCGACTGGACCCGCACCGATCTCGAATATCAGTTGCCGGACGGCTCAAAAGCCCTGCGTTTTGATCAGATCGCCTTTGCTGCGTTTGAACTTCACATCCTGAAGCGTGAGGGCGCGGCTGCCGACTATAGCGCTGAAGAGCAGCGTCAGGCGCAGGACTATTTTCATGCGATGAGCGATGCGGACGTTGAGAAGCTGACGCGCAATATCATCGCCGGACTGCCGGGAGCGGAAGAGGGTTACACCATTGACCAGTTCCGCGCGCGCCTGGCGGAGTATGACCACATCAGCAAAGAGACATTACGTGAGAACATGGCCCGCTTCCTGCGCGCGATTGTGCCGGTAGCGGAAGAGGTGGGCGTGCGCCTGGCGGTGCACCCGGACGATCCGCCGCGCCCGATCCTCGGCCTGCCGCGTATTGTTTCGACCATTGAAGATATGCAGTGGCTGAAAGAGACCGTCGACAGCATCAACAACGGCTTCACCATGTGCACCGGTTCTTACGGTGTGCGCGCTGATAACGACCTGGTGAAGATGATTGACACCTTCGGCGATCGTATTCACTTCACCCATCTGCGGGCTACCTGCCGCGAAGACAACCCGAAAACCTTTCACGAAGGCGCGCACCTGTACGGCGACGTTAACATGGTGGCGGTGGTGGATGCGGTGCTGCGCGAGGAGCAGCGCCGTAAAAGGGCAGGCGATCTGCGTCCGATTCCGTTCCGCCCGGACCACGGGCATCAGATGCTCGACGATCTGAAAAAGAAAACGAACCCGGGATATTCGGCGATTGGCCGACTGAAAGGGATGGCGGAAGTGCGCGGCGTTGAGCTGGCGCTGAAAATGACCAAATACCCTGATTTGCTGTAATCAGGCGCAATGGCGCAATGAAGAAAGGACGGTGAAAACCGTCCTTTTTTATGTGTTAGTCAGCGCGACCCATATAGCGCTTCTCTTCGATATGGATGCGGATCTTCTCGCCGGTGGTGAGGTATTCCGGCACCTGAACCACCAGACCGGTAGTCAGGGTCGCGGGTTTGTTACGTGCGGAAGCGGATGCGCCTTTAATACCCGGTGCCGTTTCCACGATCTCCAGATCGACGGTCTGTGGCAGTTCCAGCGCCAGCAGGACGCCATCCCAGGTCAGGACCTGCATATCCGGCATCCCGCCTTCCGGAATAAACTGCAGCTCTTCTTCAATCTGATCTTTGGTAAAGGTGTACGGCGTATAGTCTTCTTTATCCATGAACACATACTCGTTGCCATCGACATAAGAGAAGTCAACGAAACGACGGGTCAGCGTGACCGTATCCAGAATATCGTCACCTTTAAAACGCTCTTCAACTTTCAGGCCAGTGCGGACGTCGGAGAAGCGCATTTTATACAGCGTCGCGGCGCCACGGGCGCTCGGTGACTGAATATCAATATCTTTCACAATCAGCAGTTTGCCGTTGTAATTCAGCACCATACCTTTCTTAATTTCGTTCGCTCTTGGCATTGCAATAATCCTGTCTTAAAAGATGTCGAAAATATCGCGTCAAAGTACTCGTGCCGGGCCTTTCAGGCAAGTGGAATTCGCGGGTTTTGTGAAAAGGTGATAAGGTGCGCAGCCTGACTCTTAAGAGATGCCGTTATGGATTGCCGTCCTGACTGTGGCGCCTGTTGTATTGCGCCATCAATTTCCAGCCCTATCCCGGGTATGCCCGACGGAAAACCTGCGAACGTCAGGTGTGTCCAGCTGTCGGACGACAACCTGTGCCAGATCTTCGGCTCGTCATTACGTCCTGAGGTCTGTGGCAGCCTGCAACCGTCCTTCGAGATGTGTTCAACAACGCGCGATGAGGCGATAACCTGGCTGCTCAATCTTGAGGAAGAGACAGCCCCCTGAGGCGAAAATATTTCCGCTTAAACGCTGCCAGACTCAACACGCAATATTAATAGCTGCTTTCACCCCTCCGCTAAAAAGAATTATTATTCCCCTGCTCCGGCATGCTGATGGCTAAGTTTCACTGATGTTACCGAATGTAATTGTTTAATACATTAATTAAGGTGACATTATGTTTAATGTTTATATTGCCAATTTCTCATCACTGAGTCAGGAAAAGTCAGAAGAGTTTTTTATGTTAAGGAAGAACATATTCAAAGATCGCCTGCAATGGGCTGTGAGTTGTACTGACGAAAAAGAGTTCGATTGTTTTGATAATGAAACTGCGAATTATATTTGCGGAATTATAAACGGAATGATAATTTGTGGTACAAGGATTATCGATATGAAATACCATAATATGCTGGACGATACCTTTTCAGCATTCTTTGAGGATATTGAACTCCCTTCGGCAAATTTCCTTGAATCCACACGTTTCTTCGTGGATAAAGAAAGAACCAGCCTGCTGCTGGGGAAGCGGTATCCTGTGACGCTGGTTTTATTCCTTTCATTAATTAACTATGCGCAACGCCATCATTATGATGGTGTACTGGCTGTGGCAAGCCATCCTATGATGCGAATTATCAGGAAGTCAGGCTGGAACGTCGATGTGCTGAAAACCGGCATGTCGGAAAAAAATGAACCTGTCTATCTGCTGCTGGGTCATGCTGACCCGGCAAGTCAGAAAGCACTGAAAGACAGAATTGCCGGGCAGTATCATAGTGAGGATGAAAACAGGCTGAATGATTGGCCTTTGCCGGTTAATACCTGTTTGTAATTATTCAACCGGTTTGATCAGCTGAAGCTCCACGCCAAGACGCACAGCATGCCGGGCATTGGCAACTCCCATTTTTTTTACGATGTTTGACATGTGAAATTTAACGGTGCGAACTTTTATTCCCAGGATCATGCCTGTTTCCTGATAGGTTTTGCCCACGCTCGTCCAGTAGAGAATTTCGTTTTCCCTGCTGGTAAACTGATTCATGCCATCGGTAGTTTCCGTATTCTTTTCAGATAATGAGATTAACGTCAGGTATGTCTCATGTACCGAGGCCAGCAATATGGCGATGTCGCCTTTATGCTGAGCAAGGGTTTGCATTATTTCGGCTCTTTTCACCGACGGCACAATGAAAGATAATGTCACCAGGTTATTATTATAATCATGCAACGGAAAGGTATATCCATTAATTAAACCGAACTGACTCGCCTGATTAAATAATTTCCCGAAATTGAAATCGGTATGTGATAACAGGGTTTCATCCCACGGGAACGGAGTGAGTTTATTTAATGCGGTAATCACCACCGGATCAGTATATTGTAGTCCTTTCTCTCTGTACTGCGTCACCCATTCGTCCGGGTAGTTTGTTACGCCAAAGATACATGACATATTCTTCTTGGATAAAACGACATACGCCCACGTTAATTCCCCTAACGCATTCAGTGCCGTTTCGAGTTTTTCCCTTATAACAAACTCTACATTTTCCTCACCTCTCGTTAACATCTTGTCCTCCTTGTCTGTACGAGTCGGGCGTGACATAAATATAACACATACCTGGGAAGATGCTCCCTGCGATCCTTTCCCTTTGCCTGTGAGGGTACAGTCATGAGGTACAGTCAACACACTGTACCTACAGACAGATTATTTTCCCCCGACATTTGTATTACTATCAGCAGTGTAAAGACTGCACAGCACTTAGTACTATAAAAAACCCGAACGTGCATTTACAGAAAGTTCGGGAGGCCAGTGGCCAGACACCAGGGAATATTATTCCTCATATAGTTATCCAAAATTTCGCAGGCACAACACATTTGGTTGTGCCTTTTTTATTGTGGCTGACAGTTCAGTATTATTTATCGATACGCCCCTCAACGAAATGTCACTATTCAGGCCCAGCACTGTACCAGTAAGTATTCTGTAAGATTCGTCTTCGGATAATCATGATTTCTTGATTACCCGGGGAATAATGACATGCAATACCGCCTGCTGGCCGCACGGATCACCGTAGCGGCACTCTTCAGCGCATTAACGCTGGTTTCGTCCTCCACGCTTGCAGCCGAATGGGGAATCGGGGCGGGTGTGGCCAGTTCGCAAAAACCGTATAAAGACATGTCGCGCGATACCACGCCGCTGCCGCTACTCTATTTTGATAATCAGTACCTGCACTTTTTTGGCACCGAAGCGGAAATAAAACTTCCAGACGTCACGTTGAGTGAAACTCAGCAGTTGAATATGGGTCTTATCGGCAGATACGACGGCTCGGGATATGATGCTGACGATGCCGATATTCTTGACGGCATGGCGAAGCGTAAAGGCGGCTTCTGGGGCGGCGCGAAAGCGGAGTGGCATAATCCCTGGGTCACGCTTTACGCTGACTGGACGCACGATCTCTCCGGCAACAGCAAGGGGCAGCGCACCCGATTGGGCGCCGAACGACGCTGGCAGTGGGGCGACTTTTCCTTCACGCCGCGCATCGTCGCCAGCTGGCATGATAAAAAATATGTTGATTATTACTATGGCGTGCGCGCGGATGAAGCCCGCGACGGGCGATCGGCTTATCAGGGCGCATCGGCGCTGAGCGCGGAACTCGGCCTGCTGAGCGTCTATCGCTTCAACGCGCACCATTCCGTCATGCTCGATCTGCAAGTTACGCAGCTCTCCAGCGAAGTGAAAGAGAGTCCACTGGTTGACGCTTCACGCGAAGATCGCCTTTTTATGGGGTATATGTACCGCTTCTGATGGGCAGAATACTGTTAATTGAAGACCACGGTCATCTGGCGAAGCTGGTCGGGAAAGGGCTGACCAGCGCCGGAATTTCTGTCGATGTCGTCGGCAGTCGGGAAGCCGCATTAAGTGCGCTGAAGCTGATTTCCTATCAGGCGCTGGTGCTTGACCGTGGTCTGCCGGACGGTGACGGCCTGCTCCTGCTCCAGCAGTTGCGCCAGTGCAATATCACCGTGCCCTGCCTCATCCTCACTGCCCGCGATGCCCTGCACGATCGGGTTGAAGGGCTGGAGGCAGGGGCGGATGACTATCTGGCAAAACCGTTTGCCATGGCGGAGCTGGTGGCTCGCGTGCGGGCGCTGCTGCGTCGTCCGGTCGTTAGTCAAACGCTGGAGCCGACCTTCGGCGATATCACGCTACTGCCTGATGCGGGCGAGATGCGCTGTCGTGATGACCGCATTTCCCTCGCTCCGGCTGAAATGCAGATTATGCTGACGCTCGTCCACAAACAGGGCGGCGTGGTGCGCCGTAGTGCGATGGAAGCCGCTGGTTGGGGGTTGAGTGATGCGGTCACACCGAACGCGCTTGATGTCGCCCTGTACCGGCTGCGCCGCAAGCTGGCAGCCGTGGGCTCCGGCCTGCATATCATTAATCTGAGGGGGCAGGGCTATGCGCTACACAATGTCGATGGCGATGAATAGCCTGTCGCTGCGCATCCTGCTGGCTTATGTGGCCGGCGCGTTACTGAGTATCGGTCTGCTGGTGGCGTTTGGTGCGCTGGTGAAAGACCGTCTGCCGGGCATGGCGCTACCCGAGCGCACGCAGGCGCTGGCGGCACGGCTACAGTTCGACGCGCAGGGTAACCCGACGGAATTTACCGACAGCAACGATCATCCGCTGTGGATCTACGACAGCCTGCGTCAGGAAACGGCCTGGCGGGTGCTGAACGGCAAGGGGCACGTGGTACTGCTTTCGCCAGGCGCTGCGACCTGGCCGGACAGCGACGCAATACGGGAACTTCCCGACCGACGCTTTGCGTTTACTCGCGAGGGAGTGCTGTACGACGGGGCGCGGGAAACGCGACTGCATGACGGCCATACGTGGTTTGTTGAGCTGACGGTCAGCTCGCGAATTGTCGATTTCCTTCATCTGAGTTTTGCGCTGCCGTTTATTCGTCTTGGCGTGATTACGTTTAGCCTGGTGCTACTGGTTATCTTCGCGGCCTGCGCCTGCCTCAGCCTGAAATATGCCCTGCGGCCACTGCGTAAAGTATCGCAGGCCGCTACGCAAATTTCGCCCCGATCGCTCAGCCATCGGCTTGCGACAGACCATGTTCCTGCGGAGCTGATCCCGCTTATCACCAGCTTTAATCAGGCACTCGGCAGGCTGGAGACCAGCTTTCGCAGCCAGCAGGATTTTCTCGCCANNGGGAGCCGCTGAGCTATCGCTTCAGTGATGTGGATGCGGGTGAGGTGGCGCGCGATGCCGTCGGTTATCTGCGCAGAATTGCTGATGACGCCAGCGTCAGACTCGATATTCACAGCGTCGAAGACATGGCTAAATGGCATGCCGATCGCGGGGCATTCTTTACGCTACTGAAAAATCTGATTGAGAATGCCATTCAGCATGCGCCGGTGGGGACGGTCGTCAGTATAGACGTGCGGGCAGAGAGTCTGAGCGTACGCGACCAGGGGGCTGGGGTTGATCCTGAACAGATGTCGCACCTCTTTGAACGCTTCTGGCGCGGAGCGCATCGCCGGGATACCGGCGCGGGGCTGGGGCTGGCGATTTGTCAGGAGATTTGTACGGCGCACGGCTGGTCACTGACCGCCAGCAATGGCCTGACGGGGCTGACGATGACCGTTTATCGTAACAGGGCGTGATCTTAAACGTCTTTAATCCGTAACAGACAGCTTATCGTCAGCACGCACATGCCCAGCGCAATCCAGAATACCGTATGGTAGTTCCAGATTTCCGCCACCACGCCAGCCATCGAACCCGCAATAATCCAACCCACGCGGGTGGTATTGGTGTACAGAGTGGTGGCCGACCCGGCCTGGCCCGGCATCAGATCCTGAAAGTAGAGCATGCCAATACCCGCCAGAATGCCGATGTAAATCGCGTTCAGCAGCTGCATGGCCAGCAGCAGCACCGNNGTGTGGACGGTCAGCATGCCGACATAAAACAGCAATCCCGCCACGGCGGCGATGCGCATTAAAAAGCGTTTACCAAAGCGTTTAGCGTAATAACCGGCAATCAGCATGGTCGGGATTTCCAGCCCGGCGGCGGTACCCATCATCAGCCCCGCCAGTTTCTCCGGCAGATGGAGTTCGTCAATGATAAACAGCGGCATGTTGATGATGTACAGGCTGTTGGTGCCCCACATTAAGGTGCATATCACAAACAGCAGTAGTGCATCCCGACGGTTGCGGCGCGGCGCTTCAAGGTGGCTGGCGACGGCTTTCGGCTCTTTGCGCATGCTCGGCAGAAACATCCACACGATCGCCGCACAGGCCACGAACGCCACGGCGGCGCTGAGATACATCACCGTGAAACCAAACCCCATTGCTAACGCATAGGCCAGCGGCGGGCCGATCACCCAGGCCAGCGACACCTGTGCACGTAAAATTGAGCTGAACATCACCGCTTCACGGCCGGTGTGGTCGGCGTGCTCGCGGGCGAGGGCAAACATCTGTGGGTTGGCGGTGGAGCCGAAACTGCTCAGGAAGACGCCTATAAACAGCAGAATAAAATAGTTGCGGTTCCAGGCGAACAGCACACAGGCCAGCACGCCTAATAAACAGCAAAAAACGATCAGGGTTTTGCGATCCCCTTTGCGGTCGGAACGACCGGCGAGAAACTGGCTGACCAGGATGCCGATCACCGCGCTGCCAGTAAAGAAGAAGCCCACCATCGCCGGACGGACGTGTACCTCATTGGTCAGGAACAGGCTCAGCGTCGGCGTCTGCAGTGCGCCAGCAATGCCGGTTAAAAACGCAACAAACAGAAATGAGGATGAGGTGATATCAAAACCACGGCGGGGTGCGGCAGCGGAACTGTTTTGCATGTTTCTCGATCGGTGAAAAAAGGGGACGCGCGAGTTTACGTCGGTCATCAAAAAATAAACAGTCACTTAAATCAAATTCCGCACGAAAAAATCAAAAAGCTATTTCACTTCTGATTTGCGATAAAGCTGAACGCTGCTGAAGCGATGGCAAAAAAGCGAATTTGCTTTCAGCAAATGTGGCGAGGTTGCTAATAAAATGTGCTGTACCTCTAACTTCCGCGATCAATTATTCAGCTTTTCTTGCAGCCGCCCGCAGAAAGGCACACACTCCTTGAAACGTTTCAGCGTCATCTGACGGATGTCTGTAAGAACAGATGACGCTTTTTTCTCATGCAAGCTGAAACGATTCACTATCAGCAGGAGAGGAGAACCATGTTCCAGTTATCTGTTCAGGATATTCATCCCGGCCAGCAGGCGGGAAGTAAAGAAGAGGCGATTCGCCAGATTGCATCCGCGCTGGTGGCGGCGGGCAACGTTGCTAACGGTTATGTGGACGGCATGCTGGCGCGAGAACAGCAAACCTCCACGTTTCTTGGCAACGGGATTGCGATTCCGCACGGCACTACCGATACGCGCGATCAGGTCTTAAAAACCGGCGTGCAGGTTTATCAGTTTCCGCAGGGCGTCACCTGGGGCACCGATCAGGTGGCATACGTCGCCCTCGGCATTGCCGCCAGTTCTGATGAACACCTCGGCCTGTTGCGTCAGCTGACACATATTCTCAGCGACGACGCGGTGGCTGAACAGCTGAAAACCGCCACGACGGCGGAAGAGCTGCGTGCGCTGCTGATGGGTGAAAAACAGCGTGACGAGCTGAAGCTGGATAACGACACCCTGACGCTGGACGTGATTGCCAGCGATCTGGTGACGCTGCAGGCGCTGAATGCCGGTCGTCTGAAAGAAGCCGGAGCGGTGGATACCGCGTTCGTCTCCCGCGCGGTCAGCGATCGACCGCTGAACCTCGGACAGGGGATCTGGCTGAACGACAGTGCTGACGGCAACCTGAAAAGCGCCGTGGCAGTGAGCCGCGCGGCAGAAGAATTCAGCGTNNCGGGGGCAATGGCGGATGCGCAGCCGGTAGCGGTGCTGAACCGTCTGAGCAACCTGCTGATGGATAATAAGGCTGAACGTCTGATGAACGCAGACGCCGCCACGCTTCTGGCGCTGCTGACCGGCGACGATGCGGTGGCTGATGATGTTCTGAGTGCGGAATTTGTGGTGCGTAATGAACATGGCTTGCATGCGCGCCCAGGGACGATGCTGGTGAATACGATTAAACAATTTAATAGCGAAATTACTGTCACCAATCTGGATGGCAGCGGTAAACCGGCCAACGGCCGTAGTCTGATGAAAGTCGTTGCCCTCGGCGTGAAGAAAGGCCATCGCCTGCGTTTCACTGCACAGGGTGCGGATGCGCAACAGGCGCTGGAGGCGATTGGTGAAGCCATCGCGTCTGGTCTTGGGGAGGGCGCGTAATGAGCAGACGTGTTGCTACCATTACCCTGAACCCGGCCTATGACCTGGTGGGATTTACCCCGGAAATCGAACGTGGCGAAGTGAACCTGGTTCGGACCACCGGCCTGCATGCCGCAGGAAAAGGCATTAACGTCGCGAAAGTGCTGAAGGATCTGGGCATTGATGTCACGGTCGGCGGCTTCCTCGGCAAAGACAACCAGGACGGGTTTCAGCAACTGTTCAGCGAGCTGGGCATCGCCAACCGTTTTCAGGTCGTGCAGGGCCGTACCCGCATCAACGTCAAGCTGACGGAAAAAGACGGCGAAGTGACCGACTTTAACTTCTCCGGTTTCGACGTCACCCCGGCAGACTGGGAACGTTTTGTGAATGATTCCCTGAGCTGGCTGGGTCAGTTCGACATGGTGTGCGTCAGCGGCAGTCTGCCCACCGGCGTCAGCCCGGAAGCGTTCACCGACTGGATGACGCGCCTGCGCAGCCAGTGTCCGTGCATTATCTTCGACAGCAGCCGTGAAGCGCTGGTCGCCGGTCTGAAAGCCGCGCCGTGGCTGGTTAAACCGAACCGTCGCGAGCTGGAAATCTGGGCGGGTCGTAAGCTGCCGGAAATGAAAGATGTTATCGAGGCGGCCCATGCGCTGCGCGAGCAGGGTATCGCTCACGTGGTGATTTCACTGGGCGCAGAAGGGGCGTTGTGGGTAAACGCCTCTGGCGAATGGATCGCGAAACCGCCGTCTGTTGAGGTGGTGAGTACCGTTGGTGCAGGGGATTCTATGGTTGGCGGTCTGATTTATGGCCTGCTGATGCGTGAGTCCAGCGAACATACCCTGCGTCTGGCTACCGCCGTCGCAGCACTGGCGGTCAGTCAAAGTAATGTTGGCATTACCGATCGTACCCAGTTAGCCGCGATGATGGCGCGTGTTGACTTAAAACCCTTTAATTAACAGCAGGAGAGGCATAATGAAAACGCTGCTGATTATTGATGCCGGACTTGGACAGGCCCGCGCTTACATGGCGAAGACCCTGTTGAGTGCGGCCGCGCAAAAAGCACACCTCGAAATAACGGATAACCCCAACGACGCTGAACTGGCGATCGTGCTGGGAAGCGTTCTGCCGGAAGACAGCGCGCTGAATGGAAAACAGGTTTACCTGGGCGATATCAATCGCGCAGTGGGCCATCCGGAACTGTTCCTCAGTGAAGCGANAGGCGTCGCGCATACCTTTATGGCCGCTGAAGCCATTGAAACCGAAGCCAAAAAACGCGGCTGGTGGGTGAAAGTGGAAACCCGCGGCTCCGTAGGTGCCGGTAACGCCATTACGCCGGAAGAGGTGGAACAGGCGGATCTGGTGCTGGTGGCGGCGGATATCGAAGTGGATCTGGCGAAGTTTGCCGGTAAACCGATGTACCGCACCTCCACCGGGCTGGCGCTGAAGAAAACCGCGCAGGAGTTTGATAAGGCGCTGGCGGAAGCGACGCCGTTCCAGCCTGCGCAAACCACCGTGAAAGACGCGAAGAAAGAAGGCGGTGGCGNNGGCGGTGGCGCGTATCGTCACCTGCTGACCGGGGTGTCTTACATGCTGCCGATGGTGGTGGCGGGCGGTCTTTGTATCGCGCTTTCCTTCGCCTTTGGTATTACGGCGTTTAAAGAAGAGGGGACGCTGGCGGCAGCGCTGATGCAAATCGGCGGCGGCTCGGCGTTTGCTCTGATGGTGCCGGTGTTGGCCGGTTATATTGCGTTTTCCATCGCTGACCGTCCTGGCCTGACGCCGGGTCTGATTGGCGGCATGCTCGCCGTGAGTACCGGCTCTGGCTTTATCGGCGGGATCATCGCCGGTTTCCTGGCCGGTTATATCGCGAAACTGATCAGCACGAAAGTGAAGCTGCCGCCGAGTATGGAAGCGCTGAAACCGATTCTGATCATTCCGTTGCTTTCCAGCCTGATTGTCGGTCTGGCGATGATCTACCTGATCGGTAAACCGGTTGCCGGCATCCTGGCGGGCCTGACCCACTGGCTGCAAACCATGGGCACGGCGAATGCGGTACTGCTGGGCGCTATCCTTGGCGGCATGATGTGTACCGACATGGGCGGGCCGGTGAACAAAGCGGCGTACGCGTTCGGGGTGGCTGCCGGTATGGTGCCACCGCTGGCACTCGGTCTGGCAACCATTGTCGCACGGCGTAAATTCGACAAAGCGCAGCAGGAAGGCGGCAAAGCGGCGCTGGTGCTGGGGCTGTGCTTCATCACTGAAGGGGCGATTCCGTTCGCGGCGCGTGACCCGATGCGCGTACTGCCGTGCTGTATCGTCGGCGGCGCGGTCACTGGCGCGATCTCGATGGCGATTGGCGCGAAGCTGATGGCACCGCACGGCGGGCTGTTCGTGCTGCTGATCCCGGNNCCAAAGCGGCATAATAAAAAAGCCCGGCACATGGCGTGCCGGGCTTTTGAAACCGCATTCAGGCCGGGGATAACCCCGGTTTTTTTATGCCACGGCTTCCGCGTTTTGCTGCGCTTTCAACCAGGCAATCTCTTCGGCCCAGATATCAGGGTTAATGGTTTCCAGAATTAACGGAATGCCATCGAAGCGTTTGTCCTGCATGATCCAACGGAACGCATCGTGACCGATGTTGCCTTCGCCGAGGCTGTGGTGACGGTCAACGCGACTGCCGAACGCGCTTTTCGCATCGTTCAGGTGCATACCACGCAGATACTGAAACCCGACGATGCGCTCAAATTCCGCAAACGTCTCTTCACAGGCGGCGGTGGTGCGCAGGTCATACCCGGCAGCGAAAGCGTGACAGGTATCGATGCACACGCCAACGCGGGATTTATCCTCAACGCCATCAATGATCGCCGCCAGATGCTCAAACTTAAAGCCCAGATTGCTGCCCTGACCGGCGGTATTTTCAATCACCGCCGTGACCCCTTCGGTCTGCGCCAGCGCGATGTTGATGGATTCAGCAATGCGCGCCAGACACTCCTCTTCCGGGATCTGCACCAGATGGCTGCCGGGGTGGAAGTTCAACAGCGTTAAGCCCAGTTGCTGGCAGCGGGACATCTCATCAATAAAGGCGTCGCGAGATTTTTCCAGCGCTTCAGCTGCCGGGTGGCCGAGGTTAATCAGGTAACTGTCGTGTGGAAGAATTTGACCCGGCCCGTAGTGATATTTTTCACAGGCGGCTTTAAATTCACTGACGATCTCGTCGGTGAGCGGGGCGGCGCGCCACTGGCGCTGATTTTTGGTGAACAGGGCGAAGGCGGTCGCGTCAATTTCGGCGGCGCGGATTGCCNCCCCCCAGCCGCGCTGACGTGCGCTCCGATGTATTTCATAAAAGACTCCTGTTAAGCCCGCCACGGGAAAAGGGCAAGTATAGCGGGTTAACAGAGGCAGAATGTAGTGGTTTATGCCATCAGGCCCTGCACCAGCAGGTTGATCATCCCGCCGCCAACAATCAGCCAGACGAACAGCAACAGCGCCATCAGCAGCGGTTTCGCCCCAGCTTTTTTCAGCGCGCTGACGTGGGTGGTTAACCCAAGCGCCGCCATCGCCATCGCCAGCAGGACGGTATCCAGCGTCACCAGCATATCTACTACCGCTTTCGGCAGCAGATGGAACGAGTTAAAAATCGCCACCACAATGAACAGAATGGCAAACCATGGAATGGTGATTTTGCTGTTCTGGCCCTGGCTCGCAGGTGCCAGTTGCTTCACGCGACCCGCCAGCAACAGCAGGAATGGCGCCAGCATCATCACGCGCAGCATTTTGGCTATCACTGCCGCGTTTTCGGCCTCCGGACTGATGGCGTGACCGGCCGCCACCACCTGCGCCACTTCGTGCATCGTTGAGCCGATGTAAATGCCATAGGTTTCCGGGCTGAACCAGTGGGCGAAAAGCGGGTACATAGCCGGGTAGAGGAAAATGGCAATGGTACCGCCACGGTGACTTTACTGGCTTCCGCTTTCACCACCGGCTCGGTCGCCAGCACTGCCGCCGCGCCACAAATGCTGCTGCCTGCGCCAATCAGCCAACTGGTGTGCTTATCGAGACCAAATACTTTCTGACCGAGAAAACAGGTCAGCAGGAAGGTACTGGACAGCGTCAGGACATCGATGGCGATCCCGCTGACGCCCACGTCAGCAATTTGCGAAAACGTCAGGCGAAAGCCATAAAGAATAATGCCGAGACGTAAAAGGTGCTGTTTGGCAAACAGGACGCCGCCATCGCAGCGCTGCCAGATTTTCGGGTAAACCGTATTGCCAAGCACCATACCAAACAGGATGGCCAGCGTCAGCGCGCTGAAGCCCGCCCCGGCCACCGCCGGAATGCTCCCGCCCCACAGTGCGGCACCGGTAATCACGGCGCTCAGCGCCAGACCGGGAATAAAATGCCATAACGTATGACGATGCGTATGAATGGTGAGTTCTGCCATATCCTTCTCCTTTATCTGGGTAAAAGGTTACTCACCGCTGGCTTAAAAATAAAATTGATTATATATTTATAACCTATCGGAATATCTGGTAATGAGGGTTTTATGCACATCACATTACGCCAGCTCGACGTCTTCGCCGAGGTGCTGAAAAGCGGCTCTACCACTCAGGCCTCGCAGATGCTGGCGCTGTCGCAGTCGGCGGTCAGCGCCGCGCTCACCGATCTCGAGGGGCAGCTCGGCGTGCAGTTGTTCGATCGCGTCGGCAAACGGCTGGTAGTGAATGAGCATGGTCGGCTGCTGTATCCGCGCGCGCTGGCGCTACTGGAGCAGGCGACGGAAATCGAACAGCTGTTTCGCGAAGATAACGGCGCGATTCGCGTGGCGGCGAGCAGCACCATCGGCAACTATATTTTGCCGGAAGTGATTGCCCGCTATCGTCGCGACTTCCCTGATTTGCCGCTCGAGCTGAGCGTTGGCAACAGCCAGGACGTGATTAACGCCGTCGCCGATTTTCGTGTCGATATCGGCCTGATTGAAGGCCCGTGCCACGCGGCAGAAATTGTGGCGGAGCCCTGGCTTGAAGATGAGCTGGTGGTGTTTGCCGCTCCGGATTCGCCACTGCTGGAAGGGAAGGTCACGCTGGCGCGGCTGGCGTCGGCGCCGTGGATCCTGCGTGAAAAAGGCTCCGGCACCCGTGAGCTGGTGGATTACCTGCTGCTGTCGCATCTGCCGGAATTTCATCTTGGCATGGAACTGGGCAACTCGGAGGCCATCAAGCACGCGGTGCGTCATGGCCTTGGTATCAGCTGCCTTTCCCGGCGGGTCATTGCTGAACAGCTGGAAAACGGCTCACTGAAGGAACTTTCCGTGCCGTTACCCCGGCTTACACGCACATTATGGCGAATTCATCACCGCCAGAAACATATCTCAAATGCGTTAAACCGTTTTTTGCGTTACTGTAACAGCTAATCGGGGTGGCAGGACTGGTCGATAAGGACTTTACTAATAATCCCCGACCCATCATGAAGGTCTCTTATAACTGCGCATTTGAGCCGGAAGGATCGGATTTCCTCTGCTACAATCGCGCCTCATTTTTTGGATGGACAGTTTTTTCACATGGTTTCAGAAACTAAAACTACAGAAGCGCCCGGCCTGCGCCGTGAACTGAAGGCGCGTCACCTGACCATGATCGCCATCGGCGGTTCTATCGGTACAGGGTTGTTTGTTGCATCAGGGGCAACGATTTCTCAGGCAGGCCCGGGCGGTGCGCTGTTCTCCTACATTCTGATCGGTCTGATGGTCTATTTCCTGATGACCAGCCTCGGTGAACTGGCGGCCTTTATGCCGGTTTCCGGCTCGTTCGCCACTTATGGCCAGAACTATGTGGAAGAAGGCTTTGGCTTCGCGCTGGGCTGGAACTATTGGTACAACTGGGCGGTGACTATCGCCGTCGACCTGGTCGCCGCGCAACTGGTGATGAGCTGGTGGTTCCCGGACACGCCAGGCTGGATCTGGAGTGCGCTGTTCCTCGGCCTGATCTTCCTCATGAACTACATCTCTGTACGCGGTTTCGGTGAATCAGAATACTGGTTCTCGCTGATCAAAGTCGCCACCGTGATTATCTTTATCATCGTCGGCCTGGCGATGATCCTCGGTATTTTCAAAGGCGCGCAGCCGGTCGGCTGGAGCAACTGGACGACGGGGGATGCGCCGTTTGCCGGTGGCTTTGCGGCGATGATTGGCGTGGCGATGATTGTTGGCTTCTCCTTCCAGGGAACCGAGCTGATTGGTATCGCGGCGGGTGAATCTGAGGATCCTGAGAAGAACATTCCGCGCGCGGTACGTCAGGTGTTCTGGCGTATTCTGCTGTTCTATGTATTCGCGATTCTGATTATCAGCTTGATCATTCCGTACACCGATCCGAGCCTGCTGCGTAACGATGTGAAAGACATCAGCGTCAGCCCGTTCACCCTGGTGTTCCAGCATGCCGGTCTGCTGTCAGCGGCGGCGGTGATGAACGCGGTGATCCTGACGGCGGTGCTGTCGGCGGGTAACTCCGGCA
The DNA here is from genome assembly GCF_001188485.1 of Trabulsiella odontotermitis. GTDB lineage: Bacteria > Pseudomonadota > Gammaproteobacteria > Enterobacterales > Enterobacteriaceae > Trabulsiella > Trabulsiella odontotermitis_A. The sequence goes on along the minus strand of NZ_JNGH01000067.1, from coordinate 4,129 downwards.
TGTACGCCTCTACCCGTATGCTCTACACCCTGGCCTGCGACGGTAAAGCTCCGCGTATTTTCGCGAAGCTCTCCAAAGGCGGCGTGCCGCGCAACGCACTGTATGCCACCACCGTGATTGCGGCGCTGTGCTTCCTGACGTCGATGTTCGGTAACCAGACCGTTTACCTGTGGCTGCTGAACACCTCCGGGATGACCGGTTTCATTGCCTGGCTGGGCATTGCGGTAAGCCATTATCGTTTCCGCCGCGGCTATGCCCACCCCCCTGCCATACCGTTCTGGATTTTTCCCGCTGGGGCCGATCTTCGCCTTCGTGCTGTGTCTGATCATCACCCTGGGCCAGAACTACGAAGCGTTCCTGAAAGACACCATTGACTGGGGCGGCGTTGCGGCAACCTATATCGGTATCCCGCTGTTCCTCGTGATCTGGTTCGGCTATAAGCTGGTGAAAGGCACCCATTTCGTTCACTACAGCGATATGCAGTTCCCGGAACGATTTAAGCAGTAATCCTGCTGTATGAAACCCTCCCATCGGGAGGGTTTTTTTATGCCCGTCAATACGTTAGTGCCGATCACATTTTCTCACAATTTAATTGATAATTGTTATCATTCTCTTTATCATCTCCCCGCAATTTCAGGATGAAGCCATTCCTCCCTGTCGCGTCAGGCGATAAGCGGCCAGCCACATCTGCTAAACAGCACTCGCCAGTGTAGCGGGTGCCTTCTGAGCGTGTGAGCAACACCTTTTTGTTTTTATGACTGTTTATCTCATGGAGAGTTGGAATGTTTAAGCTAAACCCCTTCGTCCGGGGCGGGCTCTGCGCGTCCGCACTGTCACTGGCGTTACCGGTTATCGCTGCCGATGATGGCGAAACGCTGGTGGTCACTGCCGCCGCGACGGAACAGAGCGTGAAAGATGCGCCTGCCAGTATCAGCGTCATTACCCAGGAAGATTTGCAGCGTCGTCCGGTGAACAACCTGAAAGATGTGCTGAAAGACGTTCCTGGCGTTCAGTTGACCAACGAAGGGGATAACCGCAAAGGCGTCAGCCTGCGCGGGCTCGACAGCAGCTACACGCTGATTCTGATCGACGGCAAACGCGTCAATTCCCGCAACGTCGTCTTCCGCCATAACGATTTCGACCTCAACTGGATCCCGGTCGACGCCATCGAACGCATCGAAGTGGTGCGCGGCCCGATGTCTTCGCTGTACGGTTCAGACGCGCTGGGTGGGGTAGTGAACATCATCACCAAAAAAGTAGGGCAGACGTGGAACGGTACGCTGAGTGCCGACACCACGCTGCAGGAGCATCGTGATCGCGGCGACACATACAACGGGCAGTTCTACACCAGCGGTCCGCTGGTCGACGGGCTGCTGGGGATGAAAGCCTACGGCAGTGTGGCGAAGCGTGCAAAAGATGACAAGCAGATCTCCGACAGCGGCACCGATACGCCGCGCATCGAAGGCTTTACCAGCCGCGATGCCAACGTCGAATTTGCCTGGACGCCGGATGAGAATCACGACTTCAGCGCCGGGTACGGCTTCGACCGTCAGGATCGCGATTCAGATTCGTTAGATCAGAACCGCATCGAGCGGCAGAACTACGCCCTGAGTCACAATGGCCGCTGGGGCACCGGTAACAGCGAACTGCGTCTGTACGGCGAAAAAGTCGATAACAAAAACCCAGGCAATGCGGGTGAAATCACCTCCGAAAGCACTACTCTCGACGGCAAATACGTGCTGCCGTTGGGGATGATTAACCAACTGGTGACCGTCGGCGGCGAGTGGCGTCACGACAAGCTGAAAGATCCGGTTAACCTGACCGGCGGCAACAGCGCCTCAACCTCGGCAAACCAGTACGCGCTGTTTCTGGAAGATGAATGGCGCATTTTCGAACCGCTGGCGCTCACCACCGGCATCCGTATGGATGACCACGAAACTTACGGCGACCACTGGAGCCCGCGCGCTTATCTGGTGTATACCGCCACCGACACGGTAACAGTGAAAGGCGGCTGGGCCACCGCCTTNNGCGGGCGCCTGCCGCATCGTGGGAAGCCAGGATCTGAAGCCGGAAACCAGTGAAAGTTTCGAGCTGGGGCTGTACTACAGCGGCGAAGAGGGCTGGCTTGAGGGCGTACAGGGCAGCGTGACCGCGTTCCAGAACAACGTCGACGACATGATCAATGTTAACCGCACATCGAGCGCCAGCGACGCGCCGGGCTATCCGAATTTCGTCGGCTGGTACACCAATGCCAGCGGTAAGCGCGTGCCGGTATTTGCTTATTACAATGTTGATAAAGCGCGGATCACCGGGCTGGAAACCGAGCTGAAAGTGCCGTTCAGCGACGCGTGGAAACTGACGATGAATTACACCTATACCGACGGTCGTGACCTCAGCAACGGCGGCGATAAGCCGCTGAAAGAGCGTCCGTTCCATACCGCAAACGGCCGCGTGGACTGGGCACCGTGGCAGGACTGGTCGTTCTACGTGGCGGCGAATTATACCGGAGAACAACGCGCCGTCAGCGCCACGTCGAAAACACCGGGCGGCTACACTACCTGGGACATCGGCGGTGCCTGGCAGGCCACCAAAGACATCAAGCTGCGCGCGGGTGTGCTGAACGTGGGTGACAAAGATCTGCAGCGTGACGATTACAGCTACAACGAAGAAGGGCGTCGCTACTTTATGGCGGTGGATTACCGCTTCTGAGTCACAACGAACCCGGCAGCGAACGCCGCCGGGTAAAGGGCTTATTTCAGCAAATGCGCCGCATGGAAGCGGAGATGGTCCTCAATAAAGGACGCAATAAAATAGTAGCTGTGATCGTAACCCGGCTGGATGCGTAACGTCAGCGGCCAGGCCTTCTGTCGTGCGGCTTCCGCCAGTACCGCAGGTTGCAACTGATCGGCAAGGAACTGATCGTTATCGCCCTGATCGATGAGCGTCGGGATAGCATCGTTGCTGTTGCTGGCGAGCATCAACTGACAGCTGTCCCATTCCTGCCACCGCTGTTCGTCCTCGCCGAGATAGGCGGTGAAGGCTTTTTTGCCCCACGGCACGCGGCACGGGTTCACAATCGGGGAAAACGCCGACACGCTGGTGTATTTGCCCGGGTTTTTCAGCGCCATGATCAGCGCCCCGTGACCGCCCATTGAATGACCGCTGATGGCGCAGCGATCGCTGACCTTAAACTGCGACTGGATAAGCGCCGGCAGTTCGTCGCGAATATAGTCATACATGCGGTAATGACTGGCCCAGGGGGCCTGACGGGCATTGAGGTAAAAACCCGCGCCTTTGCCGAGATCATAACCGTCGTCATCGGCCACCGCGTCACCGCGTGGGCTGGTGTCCGCCATCACCAGTACGATGCCCAACTCAGCGGCAACCCGCTGCGCACCCGCTTTGGTGGTGAAGTTTTCATCGTTACAGGTCAGCCCCGACAGCCAGTAAAGCACCGGAGGCGGGGTGGTCTCACGCGCAGGCGGTAAAAAAATGCTGAACGTCATGGGGCAATTCAGGGTGGTGGAATCGTGCCGCCAGCGCTGTTGCCAGCCATCGAAACAGCGGTGCTCTTCTAGCATCTCCATGCGAGGCTCCTTTCGGGGATCGGGAAAATGAATATATCCATCATACAGATAATTCAACGGCGGTGAGTAACTTTCACTTCCGCATTAACTTCATATGTTGCATCATAAACATAACTTTACATTAACAAGTGGAGTGTGCATGGCGCTGCGAATCGCCCTGAGTGGTTTTATTGTGCTGGTGGTGGCGATGGGGATCGGGCGCTTTGCCTTTACCCCTCAGGTTCCGCTGATGATCGCCGACGAACAGCTGACGCTGACCAGTGCGGGCCTGGTGGCGGCGATGAACTATCTCGGCTATCTGATTGGCGCGTGGGACGCAATGCGCGCTCAACGCGGCGTGGAAGGACGCCTGTACGCCGGGATCTACGGCGCGGTCGCGCTAACCCTGCTCTCTTCATTAATTGACAACGCCTGGCTGCACGGCGCGCTGCGTCTGGTGATTGGCTGCATGAGCGGCTGGGCGCTGGTGCTGACGGCAGCCTGGACCAACGAACGGCTGGCGCACGCCGGGAAACCGGGGCTCAGCGCCGCCGTGTTTGCCG
>NZ_JNGH01000066.1 GCF_001188485.1 Trabulsiella odontotermitis | reverse complement strand
CGCCGTAGCGCCGATGGTAGTGTGGGGCTTCCCCATGTGAGAGTAGGACACTGCCAGGCATCCATTTAAGCGTGCTGATATGGCTCAGTTGGTAGAGCGCACCCTTGGTAAGGGTGAGGTCCCCAGTTCGACTCTGGGTATCAGCACCAGTTTTATAGGTTAAAGTTCGGCAAGTAAAAAAGAATTTGTCTGGCGGCTTTAGCGCGGTGGTCCCACCTGACCCCATGCCGAACTCAGAAGTGAAACGCCGTAGCGCCGATGGTAGTGTGGGGCTTCCCCATGTGAGAGTAGGACACTGCCAGACACCAATAAGAAGAACCCCGATCGAAAGATCGGGGTTTTTTGCTTTAGTGGATCACCTGCGACAAAAATGCGCGCGTACGTTCCGATTTCGGATGCGCGAAAAACTCTGTCGGTGGCGCCTGCTCAACGATTTCTCCGCGATCCATAAAGATCACCCTGTCCGCCACCGTCCGGGCAAACCCCATCTCATGCGTCACGCACAGCATCGTCATGCCTGACTGTGCAAGCGCAATCATAGTATCCAACACCTCTTTTACCATCTCGGGATCAAGCGCAGACGTCGGCTCGTCAAACAGCATGATTTTCGGCTTCATACACAGCGAGCGCGCAATAGCCACGCGCTGCTGTTGCCCTCCGGAAATCTGCCCGGGGAATTTATGCGCGTGCTCAACAATGCGCACCCTCTCCAGATAATGCATTGCCAGCGCTTCAGCCTCTTTTTTGGGCATTTTGCGCACCCACACCGGCGCAAGAGTGCAGTTCTGCAGCACGGTCAAATGTGGGAAAAGATTAAAGTGCTGAAACACCATCCCTACTTCCTGACGGACTTTCTCGATATTCCGGACGTCTTCATTAAGCTCGATACCGTCCACCACAATTCGCCCTTGCTGATGTTCCTCAAGATGGTTAATGCAGCGGATCGTGGTTGATTTTCCCGAGCCGGAAGGGCCACATAAAACGATGCGCTCCCCCTGCTGCACCTGCAGATCGATATCCTTCAGGACATGGAATTGCCCGTACCATTTATTCACTTTTTCCAGAGTGATCATTGTGTCAGCCGGTTGCATAGTAAGTTGATCCATAATTTCCTCAGTGCCGGGAATGCCCGGTGTTAAAACGCTTCTCCAGATGCTGGCTGTAGCGCGACATACTGAAACAGAAGATCCAATAGATCAGTGCGGCAAACACGTAGCCTTCCGTCGACATTCCCAGCCAGGCCGGATCGACGGTTGCCTGTTGCACGCTGCTGAACAGATCGAATAAACCAATAATGATCACCAGACTGGTATCCTTAAACAGGGCGATAATGGTATTCACCAGCCCCGGGATCACCAGCTTCAGCGCCTGGGGCAAAATGACCAGCGCCTGCGTTTTCCAGTACCCCAGCGCCAGCGATTCCGCCGCTTCATATTGCCCCTTCGGCAACGCCTGCAAGCCGCCGCGAACCACCTCCGCCACATAAGCCGACTGGAACAGGATCACCCCGACCAGCGCGCGAATGAGCTTATCGATGCTCATTCCTTCCGACAGAAACAGCGGCAACATCACCGACGACATAAACAGCACGGTAATCAGCGGCACGCCGCGCCAGAACTCAATAAAGATAATGGACAGCATCCGCACAACGGGCATGGTTGAGCGTCGGCCGAGCGCCAGCAGAATGCCCAACGGCAGCGCACCTGCGATACCTACTGCAGCGATAATCAGTGTCAGCGTCAGACCGCCCCACAATCGGGTCTCCACTCGCTCCAGCCCGAGAAAACCGCCAAACAGTAACCACCAGACCAGCAGCGGATAAAGCACCGCCCAACAGGCCAGGTATCGACCGCGATACGGCATTTTTTTCAGGAACAGTGGAATAAGGGTCAGCAGGCCGGTTATCAGCGCGAGGTTAATGCGCCAGCGCTGATCGTGCGGATAGAGCCCGTACATAAACTGGCCGAAGCGTTCATGGATGAACACCCAGCAGGCACCCGCTTTGGTGCAGTCGGCGCGTGTGGAGCCCAGCCAGTTCGCCTGCAAAAATGCCCAGTTCAGCAAGGGCGGAATAATTTCCCACAGCAGCCACAGGCAAAAAAGGGTCAGTAACGAGTTAACCCAGCCGGTGAACAGATTTTTACGTATCCAGCTTAACGGCGAGCCAGAACGCATTTTGCTGTGTGGCACGGGGTGCGACAGTAGAGCTTTTGTCATCAGAGCCCCCTAGCGCTCGATCAGGGCGATACGCCGGTTGTAGATATTCATCAGCAGCGAAATCGTGAGACTGATAAGCAGATAAACCGACATCGTGATAGCGATGGTTTCAATGGCCTGGCCGGTTTGATTCAGGACCGTACCGGCAAACAGTGACACCATATCCGGATAGCCGATAGCCGCCGCCAGCGAAGAGTTCTTAACAATGTTCAGATACTGACTGGTGAGCGGTGGAATAATCACCCGCATCGCCTGCGGAATGATGACCTGACGCAGCGTCACCGGATTCGGCAGCCCCAGCGAACGTGCGGCTTCATGCTGCCCATAGGGCACCGCCTGAATACCGGCGCGGATGATCTCAGCGATAAACGCGGAGGTGTATACCGACAGGGCGATGGTCAGCGCCGCCAGCTCAGGGATCAGCACCATGCCGCCGCGAAAGTTAAACCCGCGCAGTTCCGGCAGCTCCCAATGGATGGCGGCGCCAAACACCGTATGCGTCAGCAGGGGAAGCCCGACGAGAAGCGCAATCGCCACGGGCCAGGTGCGACGTAGCTGGCCGGTCGCCATCTGATGCGCCTTATGGCGGCGATAGAGCCACCCGGTAATGGCAAAGGCGACCACGACCGCGCCGACAAACGCCAGCAGCCCTTCGCCAGACTGGGGTGACGGAATATATAACCCGCGGTTACTGAGAAAGAGCAGATCGAACGCGCTGACCGCCTGGCGAGGGCCGGGCAGATTGCGCAGGACCGCGAAATACCAGAAAAAGATCTGCAGTAGCGGCGGAATGTTACGGAAGGTCTCAATGTAAATCGTCGACAGCTTGCGCAGCAGCCAGTTATCAGAAAGGCGGGCAAGCCCCAGAAAGAAACCGATAAACGACGCGAAAACAATACATAAGGCGGAGACTAATAGTGTATTCAGCAACCCGACGATAAAGACCAGACCATAGGTATCGCCCTGCTCGTAGTCAATCAGATGCTGCACAATGCCGAACCCGGCGCTGCGATCGAGAAACGCAAAGCCAGAGGTGATGCCACGATGATTCAGGTTAGTGATGGTGTTGTGAATTAACCAGACAGCAATAGCGACGATCGTCGCCACCGCGATGATCTGAAAAAGCCAGGCGCGAACCGTGGGGTTAGAGAACGACAACGCGCCTTTGACGGTTGGGCGGCGATGGGACATAACAAAACCTCTGCGACCGAAACTCCAGAAAAGGGCATCGNCGTACGCTTTACCGTACCGGTGGCGCGTACTGGATGCCGCCGTTATTCCAGAGATTGTTCTGGCCGCGTTTGATTTTCAGCGGGCTGTTCAGACCCACGTTGCGTTCAAAAACTTCACTGTAGTTGCCGACCTGTTTGACGATGTTATACGCCCATTTATTATCCAGCTTGAGATCCTTACCATAATCGCCTTCTTTGCCCAGGAAGTGGGCCATGTCTGGCGTGGCAGGATTCGCAGCTTTTTCATCGACGTTTTTCGAGGTAATGCCCATCTCTTCCGCATTGAGCATGGCGAACAGCGTCCAGCGGGCAATGGCGAACCACTCGTCATCACCACGGCGAACGACCGGCCCCAGCGGCTCTTTTGAAATGACTTCAGGCAATACAAGCCATTCGGCCGGGTTGCTCAGCTTAATGCGCAGCGCATACAGCTGAGACTGATCTGAGGCGAGGGTATCGCAACGGCCTGATTCCAGTGCCTTCGCGGACTCGTCTGAACGGTCGAACGTGACCGGCGTATACTTCATATTGTTAGCTTTGAAGTAATCCGCCACGTTAAGCTCGGTGTCCGTACCCGCCTGAATGCAGACCGTCGCGCCATCCAGTTCTTTCGCGCTTTTGAGGCCCGCTTTGTTGTGCGTCAGAAAACCGATACCGTCGTAATAGGTCACGCCGGTAAATGACATGCCCATTCCCGCATCGCGTGAAGAGGTCCACGTCGTATTACGCGAAAGCAGATCGACTTCGCCTGACTGCAGCGCCGTAAAGCGCTCTTTCGCCGTCAGCGGGGTATATTTCACTTTGCTGTCATCGCCAAAAACGGCGGCGGCGATCCCGCGGCAAACATCCACATCAATACCGGTGAATTTCCCATCCGCATCGGCATAGGAGAAGCCCGGTAATCCGTCGCTAATACCGCATTGAACGAATCCTTTCTTTTTAACCGCATCCAGAGTTGCACCAGCATGGGCCTGACTGGCAATAGCAAGCAGCGAACTTGCGATCGCCAGGCTGGCAATCATCATCTTTTTCATAATGCATCCTGTGTGACGAGATTTATCGTTATTTATTAAGGCGTCCGGAACGCCTGATACCTGTCTGTGGTGACAGCCCTACTTTGTTAAGCAAAGCGGATGCCATAATTGCAAGCGCCTGATTTTCGGGCGGCGGCGTGCAATAAAGTGAGTGTAGACATGAAATGAAAATGTCATCGCCCTTAAATGGTGCAAAATGACAACCTGTGCCACAAAATAGCGCAAAAAAGTTTCTCGTCAGGCAGGGAAGGAAATAATGATTGCGGGCGGTAATATTGGCGGGGAAAGTATCAAAAGCGTTTTGTGAATACGCTCACGTAATAAACATAACCCAACTTTTTCCTGATATAACAAAGCGCGGAATTCCGCGCTTTGCTGTGGTTATTTGGTCAATGCGACGATGCCGAGTGTCAGGCCTGCCAGCGCGGCTGCCCCGCCGGCAATGGCGCCTGCGGTTTCCCAGTTATCCTGCGTTGTCCCTTTCATACAGGTATTGGTGTGAACCAGTCGACCCTGATCGTCATACACCGGGACACAGGGGGACTCATGTGCACAGCCGGCGAGAAACGTTGTCAGTAATGCGACGGAAATGAATCTTTTCATAAAGTTACCTCTTAATAAGCCACGGTTAATGTCATTACGTAAAACATCCCATGGACGTCAGAGGGTATTTTATCATTGGTATTTAATGGACCGTCTGCGCAAAACAATCTCAAAGTATGAGCGATGTAAATATCGTGGAGAGAATAGTGAGGGAAGCATAAAATTGTGCAGAAAAGATGAAGGTGAAAATAAAGACTAACGTGCGAATAATAATAATATTCATCTGGTTAACGGATTATATGCCAAATATCTCTATAGATTAAAGCCTCGGTTTATGAAAAAAATTAAGGCGCACGAGGCGCCTTAAGGAAGGGGTTTATTCTTTATGTTGACTAAACCGGCGTCTCACCACCACGAAGAATACCGGGACAAAGAAAATCGCCAGCAACGTGGCAGACAACATTCCGCCCATGACGCCTGTGCCCACTGCATTCTGCGCGCCGCTTCCTGCGCCGCGGCTGATCACCAGCGGTAATACGCCGAGCACGAACGCCAGCGAGGTCATCAGAATCGGCCGCAAACGCATCCGCGATGCTTCCAGCGTCGCCTCAATGATCCCTTTGTGCTCCTTTTCCATCAGATCCTTGGCGAACTCAACGATCAGAATCGCATTTTTGGCGGACAGACCAATCGTCGTGAGCAGTCCGACCTGGAAATAGACGTCATTGTTGAGCCCACTCAATGTCGCGGCCAGTAACGCGCCGAGCACGCCGAGCGGCACCACCAGCATTACCGAGAACGGTACGGACCAGCTTTCATAGAGCGCGGCAAGGCACAGGAACACCACGATCAGCGAAATGGCGTACAGTGCCGGTGCCTGGTTGCCGGACAGCCTTTCCTGATAAGACATCCCGGTCCAGTCATAGTCGACGCCGGAAGGGAGCTTGCTGGCCAGTTGCTCCATCAGCATCATCGCTTCGCCGGTACTTTTCCCTGCCACCGCTTCGCCGAGGATCTCCATGGATGGCATTCCGTTGTAACGCTCCAGACGCGGCGAACCATAGGTCCAGTGCGACGTCGCAAAGGCGGAGAAGGGCACCATTTCGCCGTTCGCGCTGCGGACATACAGATTATTAATATCTGTTGGCAACATGCGGTACGGCGCATCGGCCTGTACGTAGACTTTTTTCACGCGACCGCGATCGATAAAGTCATTCACGTAGGTGCCGCCGAGCGATGAGGAAATCGTCTGGTTGATATCAGAAATTGATACGCCCAGCGCCTGCGCCTTTTCTTGATCAATATCCAGCTTAAACTGCGACGTATCCTCAAGGCCGTTCGGCCGCACGTTGGCTAAGATTTCAGGATGCGCTCGCGCCATTCCCAACAGCTGGTTTCGCGCCTGGGTTAGCGCGTTGTGACCGAGATCCGCCTGATCGATCAGTTCAAAGTCGAAACCCTTCGCCGTACCGAGCTCCATAATGGCGGGCAGGTTGAACGGGAAGATCATGGCATCGCGGATCTGACTGAACGCATGATGGGCGCGTTCGACGATCGCTTCGACGCCATTCTCACTGCCGGAACGCGCCTCCCACGGCTTCAGGCTGATAAACGCAATCCCTGAGTTTTGCCCCTGACCGCTAAAGCTAAAGCCGTTAACGGTAAACACCGATTCGACATTCGCTTTCTCCTCCGTCAGGTAATACTGCTGGATGTGATCCAGCACCTGCTGTGTACGGGCTTGCGTGGCGCCCGCCGGAAGCTGCACCATGGTCATAAAGACGCCCTGATCTTCGTCCGGCAGGAACGAGGTTGGCAGGCGTAAAAACAGGACCGCCATGCCCGCGACTATCAGTACGTAAATCGCCAGATAACGGCCAGTACTGCGCAGGATCCCGCTGACGCTGTGGGTATAGTGCTCAACGCTGCGATCAAAAGTATTGTTAAACCAGCCGAAAAATCCCCGCTTCTTTTGATGATGGTCGGGATCGACCGGTTTCAGCAGCGTGGCGCACAGCGCCGGCGTGAGGATCAACGCGACCAGCACCGATAGCGCCATGGCAGAAACGATGGTGATCGAGAACTGGCGATAGATGGCACCCGTTGAACCGCCGAAGAAGGCCATCGGGATAAATACTGCTGACAGCACCATTGCGATGCCGACCAGTGCCCCCTGGATCTGCGACATCGATTTCTCCGTCGCTGCCTTCGGGGGCAGCCGGTCCTCCATCATCACGCGTTCGACGTTTTCCACCACCACGATGGCGTCATCGACCAGCAGCCCGATGGCCAGCACCATGCCAAACATGGTGAGGGTGTTGATGGAATAACCGCATGCCGCCAGTACTGCGAAGGTGCCGAGCAGTACAACTGGCACAGCGATAGTCGGGATCAGCGTGGCGCGGAGATTTTGCAGGAACAGATACATCACCAGAAAAACGAGGACGATAGCTTCCAGCAGGGTTTTGACCACTTCATGAATCGAAATGGTGACAAACGGCGTGGTGTCGTACGGATAAACGACCTTCAGCCCCTGCGGGAAAAAGTTCTGCAGTTCAGCCAATTTTCCCTTCACGGCTTTGGCAGTATCCAGTGCATTGGCCCCGGTCGCCAGCTTGATCCCGACCCCTGTAGCGGCTTGACCATTGATTTTGGTCACCATGTTGTAGTTTTCACCGCCGAGCGTAATGCGGGCGACGTCCCGGAGGCGCACCACGGAACCATCCTGGTTCACCTTCAGCGTGACGCGGCCAAACTCATCCACATTTTTCAGTCGCGTCTGGGCAATGATTGACGCGTTCAGCTGTTGCCCGGCGACGGCTGGCGTGCCGCCGAGTTGCCCGGCGGCAATCTGATCGTTCTGCGTTTTAAGCTGGTTAATCACCTCCACCGGCGTCAGCTGATATTTGTTCAGCGCAACAGGATCGAGCCAGATCCGCATTGCATACTGAGCACCAAACATCTGTACGTCCCCCACGCCGCTGGTGCGGCTGAGGGCGTCCTTCACGTTAGAAGCCACGTAATCGGCGATATCTTCCTGTGACAGGTTTTTATTGTCCGACACAAAACCGGCGACCAGCAGGAAACTGCTGCTGGATTTTTCCACGCCGATGCCCTGCTGTTGCACTTCTTGCGGCAGCAGGGGCATCGCCAGCTGGAGTTTGTTCTGCACCTGAACCTGCGCGATATCCGGGTCGGTGCCGGAATCGAACGTCAGCGTAATGGTGACGTTGCCTGCCGAATCGCTGGCGGAAGACATATACATCAGGTTATCGACACCGTTCATGTTCTGTTCGATAACCTGCGTGACGGTATCCTGCACCGTTTGCGCGTCAGCACCGGGGTAGGTGGCGGTCACCGAAACGGCAGGTGGCGCGATGGTGGGATACTGGGCAACGGGGAGTTGCACAATTGCCAGCGCGCCAGCAATCATCAAAATGATGGCCAGCACCCAGGCAAAAACCGGGCGTTGAATAAAAAACGTAGACATCGTGTTCTGTACCTTACTTCGCGGTAGCCGCTTCTGTGTCCTGCTCAGCGTCCACGGTCACACCCGGATGCACTTTCTGTAACCCGCTGACGATGACTTTATCGCCGGGCTGTAAGCCGTCAGTCACCAGCCAGCGATCGCCAATCGCCTGCGAGGCGGTGACGTCGCGCAGCTCCACCTGATTGTTGGCGTTCACCAGCAGGACGGTGGCCTGACCCAGCGGCGTACGCGTTACGCCTTGCTGCGGAATAAGAATGGCGTCGGGCTGCACGCCTTCATCAATGCGCGCCCGGACAAACATGCCGGGCAGGAGTTCGTGTTGTGGATTGGGGAAAATGGCGCGCAGAGTGATCGAGCCAGTGCTTTCATCCACGGTGACATCAGAGAATTGCAGCGAGCCTTTTTGCGCGTACGGCTGGCCGTTTTCCATCACCAGTTGCACGCTTTTGGTGTCGTTGCCGCCCTGCAGGCTTGCCTGTTTCAGGCGCATAAAATCGCTGCTGGACTGCGTCACATCGACGTAAATGGGATCAAGCTGCTGAACGGTGGCCAGCGCTGCTGTCTGACTGTTAGTGACCAGCGCCCCTTCGGTGACGCTGGATTTGCCAATGCGGCCGCTGACAGGCGAGGTGACTTTCGTCCAGGCAAGGTTAATGCGGGCATTTTCCACCGCCGCCTTCGCTGCCTGCACGCTGGCGTCAGCCTGCCGCGCGGTGGCGACAGCCTGATCGTAATCCTGCTGGCTGACGTAGTTCGTGCCCAGCAGCGGTGCGTAACGCTTTACCGTCAGGTGAGCGAGGGTTGCCGCGGCGACGGCGTTGGCTTCGTCCGCTTTCGCACTGATATAAGCGGCGTGGTAAGTAGCAGGATCGATCTGATAAAGCGACTGACCGGCTTCTACGTCGCTGCCTTCAACAAAATTGCGTTTAAGGACGATGCCGCTGACCTGCGGGCGAACTTCTGCAATGCGAAATGCTGCCGTGCGTCCCGGAAGCTCAGTCGTCACCTGTAACGGCGCGCGCGTTACCACATGAAAAGTCACCTTTGGCGTGGGCGCCTGCGGTTGTTGGTTTCCCTCATCATTACAGCCTGCCAGTAACGCAGTCGTAATGATGAGGCTGGAGAAAAGCGTCGCCCTGGCGTGAATCATTATTACCGTTCCTTATTGTCTCCATTATCGGTGCGTACCGAAAACGGGAGAAAGAATAGAGATAAAATAGCTCGCCATCCTACAAATAAACACATGCAGATGTAAGACTTCCTGAATTAAGAACCGGATCAGAACGCACTAAAACACAAAGAAATGATGAATGGCGTGAGTTTTATTTTTGATATGAATATATAGAGTTTATTTATTGATATTGGTTATTAAATAATATAGGGCACCAACCTAGGCGTCCTGCGTTTTTTCGTCAATAATGGCTGCCATTTTATTATTATTCGCCACCTCGCCGTGGCAGGGACGCATTTTATGGCAAGAAAAACGAAAGCGGACGCATTAAAGACCCGGCAACTCTTGATTGACGCCGCCATTGAGCAGTTCGCGCAACATGGCGTGACAAACACCACGCTCTTGGACATCGCTGATGCCGCAGGCGTCACACGGGGTGCCGTGTACTGGCACTTCAACAGCAAGACGGAATTATTTAATGACATGTGGGAGCAGCAGGTGCCGTTAAGGGATATTGTAAAATATATACGAACGGAAAATGAAAACCCATTAATGGATTTGCGAGAGAAATTTATTACCTCGCTACAGTACGTTGCCGAAACGCCAAAACAACGCGCATTATTGCAAATTCTTTATCATAAGTGTGAATTCACGGCGGAAATGATGGCGGAAGATACTATTCGTAACAAGATTTGCTGCAACCGTAACGCATTACGCGAAAGTTTATTAAAATGTATTCACTATGGTTATTTATCATCCGACACGAATATTGACGTCATCGTCATTATGTTGCGTGGTTTTTTTAGCGGCATTATTAAAAACTGGTTGATGGAGCCCGGACAGTTCAATTTATATCAGCAGGCGCCGGTGCTGGTGGACAACATTATGCGTACGCTCCATGTCCAGCCTGTGAACGTATTACAACCCGAAAAAAAGTTCTGTCTACGCTAAGTATTACTCGAACGGGGGGCACTCCACCAGCTTCAACGGGTTCACGGAGTCCATATCGCGGCACCGTGCTGACTCGAGGGTGACGAACTCCAGTAGCTGGACGATCAGCACATCAAGAAGAAACATAAGAAGAACAAAAATGATCAGCCAGCCATATTTACGCAACATGCCCTGTCCCCTGAATCCGCAGGTTGATTGGCTGAAATATATCCGAATTGCAGGGGCTAAAAAGTGAGCCAAAACGGAAATTCAGGCAATAAAAAAGGCGCTTCCCCATGCCGAAGAGCGCCTTTTTAAACGTCAGGAACAAAAATCAGTTCATGCCGTACTTTTTCAGTTTTTTACGCAGCGTGCCGCGGTTGATACCCATCATCAGGGCAGCGCGGGTCTGGTTACCACGGGTGTATTGCATCACCATGTCCAACAGGGGCTGTTCTACTTCAGCCAGTACCAGCTCATAGAGGTCATTAACATCCTGACCGTTCAGTTGAGCAAAATAGTTCTTCAGTGCCTGCTTAACCGAATCACGCAGGGGTTTTTGGGTTACCTGATCCTGAGAGTTAACGGTAGAAACGGTCAGTACGTCAGAATTTACGCGTTGTTCGAACATAGTTCTGTCAGCTCTTTATTTCTGTTTACGCAAAATTTTCGAAGTATGCCTCCAACGCCTCCAGCTGTTCGCTGGCATCCTCAATGGCGTTGAATGTGCGCCGAAACTGGTCATCTGGAGCGTGCTCCTGGAGATACCAGGAGACGTGTTTACGCGCGATTCGGTACCCTTTTGCGTGGCCATAAAAGTCATGCAGTTCCCGAACGTGTGCGCAAAGTAAGCGCTTCACCTCTGCCAGAGGCAGCGGGGGCAGCAGCTCCCCAGTGTCCAGATAGTGCTGGATTTCCCGAAAGATCCAGGGTCTTCCCTGAGCTGCACGTCCTATCATCAGGGCATCCGCCCCCGTATAGTCGAGCACAGCTCTGGCTTTAAGCGGGTCAGTAATGTCACCATTCGCGATTACCGGAATGGAAACCTTCTGCTTAACTGCCCGAATGCTGTCGTATTCAGCGTCTCCGTTAAACAAGCAGGCGCGGGTGCGTCCGTGAATAGTCAGAGCCTGAATGCCACAGTCTTCAGCCAGTTGGGCAATCTCTTCACAGTTACGGTGTTCTGGTGCCCAGCCCGTGCGAATCTTGAGTGTGACAGGAACGTCCACTGCATTAACGACCGCGGTCAGGATCGATTTGACCTGATCCGGGTACTGCAAGAGGGCTGAACCTGCGAGCTTGCGATTCACTTTTTTGGCCGGACAGCCCATATTGATATCAATAATCTGGGCACCGCTTTCGACGTTAATCCGCGCGGCCGCAGCCATCTCTTCAGGTACGCTACCGGCGATTTGCACGGTGCGGATGCCTGGTTCATCAATGTGCACCATCCGAAGACGGGACTTGTCGCTTTCCCACACTTGCGGGTTAGACGACATCATCTCGGAAACGGTTAAACCTGCTCCCATCTCGTAGCACAGCGTCCTGAACGGCCGGTCTGTAATACCTGCCATTGGGGCTGCGATCAGTCGATTTCTGAGCTGGTAGTGTCCGATGCGCATGAGTTAAGAAATGACCATACTGTGACTGCAAGGCGGCGTATATTACGCATTTTTTGCACGAGATGAAAGGCCAAACTTTGAGCAATCCACTGTCATAGATCAATGAATCGCCGTCAAGCGAATACAGCAAAAATAAATAATTATAATTATCATCGATTTAATGAAATGTGGCGAAATTTTCCACTTTCAGAAAATCGTAAAACTTCTCATTTTTTCTTGCCTGAATCCCGGTGTTCACAAGATTTAACGCTGTTTAAGTGAACAAAAAAGCGCATCATAATGCGATCGCGCTCTCATTTCTGTTATTCATCTGGCGTGGGTTGCAAACAAAAACGCGGCCCGGAGACCGCATTCACTGTTTACTTTTTAACCCCGGTGATACGACACCACTCTTCTTTTTCGACCACCGGGTCGAGTGTGAAGCGATCGGTGTAGGCTTCGCACACGCTCTCCGCCTGGCTGGCGAGGATGCCGGAAAGCCCCAATAAACCGCCCTCAACGGGCAGCACGCTGATTAACGGCGCCAGTTCACGTAATGGGCCTGCGAGGATGTTTGCGACCACCACATCGGCTTTCATGGCTTCTGGCTGGTCTTTCGGTAAATAGAGCTCAAGACGCTCAGAAACGCCGTTACGTTCCGCGTTGTCACGGCTGGCCTGAATCGCCTGCGGATCGATATCAATGCCGATCGCTTTTGCGGCACCCAGCTTCAGCGCAGCGATAGCGAGGATCCCGGAACCACAACCGAAATCGATCACCGTCTTACCGTTCAGATCGAGGCCGTCGAGCCACTGCAGGCACAGCGAAGTCGTCGGGTGCGTCCCGGTGCCGAAGGCCAGACCCGGATCGAGCATCACGTTGACCGCGTTCTCATCGGGAATTTCACGCCAGCTCGGGCAAATCCACAGTCGCTCGCCGAAGCGCATCGGGTGGAAGTTATCCATCCATTCGCGCTCCCAGTCTTTGTCTTCCAGCTGTTCAATTTTGTGTGCGAAACCCGCGCCCAGCAGCGGATGATGTTCGAGGATCGCCACAACCTCTTTCATATCGCTTTCGGCGTCAAACAGGCCGATCACATCGGTGTCTCCCCACAGGCGCGTTTCGCCCGGCAACGGTTCGAACACCGGCGTGTCGTGGGTATCCTGAAAAGTAATCGACACCGCGCCCGCTTCCATCAGCGCGTCGCTCAGCGCTTCAGCATTCGCGCCGGTCGTGTTCAGTTTCATTTGGATCCATGGCATGGCAAAACTCTTTATTTATCAGTAGTCAAAACAGGGACTTCCGCCACCGGCTGGCCGAAACGGTTACCAATGATGAAAGCCAGCAAACTCAGTAGCAACGCAGGCACAATCGGGTGAAAGCCCAGGTACTGGATGTTAAACGTTGCCAGCACGGCGTACAGCACGCCGCCGACGATCATCGCGCTCAGCGCACCAGCGGCATTCGCGCGTTCCCAGTACAGGCCCAGCACCAGCGGCCACAGGAAGACCGCTTCCAGCCCGCCGAACGCCAGCAGGTTGAGCCAGATGATCATTTCTGGCGGACGCCACGCGGCGAGCAACAGTAAAACGCCCAGAATCAGCGTGATCCCGGAAGACATCCGCTTCAGTCGCGTTTCGTTATGGATCTGTTCCGGGCGCAGATTCAGATAGAGATCTTTAATGATCGTAGCGGAACTCTGCAGCAACTGGGCGTTGATGGTCGACATGATCGCCGCCATCGGCGCCGCCAGGAAAATCCCGGCGGCAAACGGCGGCAGAACTTTCACCATCAGGGTCGGGATCACCTGATCGGGAATGGTCAGGTCCGGAAGCACCGCACGGCCCAGCGCGCCCGCCAGATGCATTCCCAACATCAATACGGCGACAACGATGGTGCCAAGGATGATGCCCCGATGCACGGCTTTGCTGTCTTTATAGGAGATGCACCGCACCGCCGTGTGCGGCAGGCCAATCACGCCGAAACAGACCAGTACCCAGAACGAGGTCATAAAGGTCGGCGAAAGAATATCGTCGGCTCCCTGCGGCGTCACCAGTTTAGGGTCGATATGCTGCAGCGTTTCCACCGCCGTGGACAGCCCGCCAGCCGCATGAACGACCCCGACCAGCAACACGATGGTGCCAATCAGCATCACCAGCCCCTGCATCGCATCGTTGAGCACGCTGGCGCGAAAACCGCCGTACGCCGTATACAACGCAATGCTGATGCCGAAAATCAACAGGCCGGTTTCATAAGGGATGCCCGCCGCCGTTTCCAGCAGGCGCGCACCGCCAATGAACTGCACGGTCATCGCGCCGATAAAAGCGACCAGCAGGCTCAGGCTGGCCAGCCAGACCAGCAGGCGGCTGCGATAACGCGCGAAAAGCATGTCGTTCAGTGTCACGGCATTGTATCGGCGAGCCAGAATGGCGAATTTTTTCCCCAGCACACCCAGCGACAGCCACACGGCGGGAAGCTGGATCATCGCCAGCAACACCCAGCCAAGACCGTATTTATACGCCGCGCCAGGCCCGCCAATAAACGAGCTGGCGCTGATGTAGGTCGCGGTCAGCGTCATCGCCAGCACGAACCCGCCCATTGAGCGACTACCGAGGAAGTACTCGTTGAGGAAGGTGCCGGTGGTGCGCTTGCGCATCGCATAGAGTGACAGGCCAAAGACCACCAGCAGGTAGGCGATGAGCGGCACTATGACTTCAGCCTGCATGGTCATCCTCCAGCGGAATATCACGATAGATAAAGCGCACCATTGCCCAGCAGAGCAGAATAAACATCAACGGTATCAGTAAACAGGCCATTTCAAACCAGTGCGGCAGGCCAGTGAAACCCTGCGCAGAATCAGGTAAGTAAGCAGTCACTAACCAAGCGGAAAGATAGAGCAGGGTCAGCCACAGCGCCCAGCGTGCTTCCTTGTGTGCCTGAGCAAATCGTTTGTCCATGGAAGATATCCTCTTCATGGGGTTGCAACCAGAAACGGGCAATTCTACGGCAACTGACCGTTGAGGGAAAACAATCTGGCAGGAAAAAACGCGTCAGGGCTGGCGACGCAGGAAATCGTCAATCTCAGAAAGGGACGCGATCCCTTCCATCGGCCCTTGTTGTGTGACCGCGATAGCGCCGCTGGCGTTGGCGTAGTAAAGCGCTTTTGCCGCCGGAAGACCGGAAAGGAACAACGTCACGAAGGTCGCGCCGAAGCAGTCGCCTGCGCCGGTGGGGTCGACGGTCTCCACCGTATAGCCAGGCAGGTGCAGCGTCTGTAGCTCGCCATCCTCAACGTGATAATAGCTGGCGCCACGCTGGGCGCGCTTAACCACCACATGTTTCACGCCCGCCTGCAACAGATCGCTGACGATCTGTTCTTCGCTCAGATTTTTGTGGCGGGCAAAGAAAGGGAGTTCGCTTTCGCTCGGCAGGAAGATGTCAGTGTATTCAATCAGATAATCAAAGGCCTGTTCCATTTCAGGAATGTTCAGCATCTCTTTACGGATATTCGGATCAAAAGAGACGGTGCCGCCCGCGGCTTTGATCGCCATCATCGCCTTGCGCGTAGCGTCGATCATGCGAAACGAGAACAGCGACGATCCCATGATGTGAATATGTTTACACTGTTGCAGCAGTTGCGGGTCGATATCTTTTTCCGTAAACAGGCCACAGGCGCTGTCAGGGATATTAAAGATGAAATCGCGCTCCTGCGGACTCTGGTAGCTGACGAACGCCGTACCGGTGACGGCATTATTCATCACGCGAATACCATCAACAATCACGCCTTCGTGGCGCAGACGCTCAATATTCAGACGGCCAAAATCATCGTTGCCGACGCAGCCGAAAATCATCGCGCGATGACCCAATCTGGCAACCTGGGCAGCGAAAATCGCGGGCGCACCACTGGGGAATGGACCAACAAATTCGCCGGGATGGGTGAATTTCTGATGTGGATTGCGGGATAAAAATTCAACCAGTAATTCGCCTATTGTACAAATGGTGAGTCCCACTGACGCCCTCTCATTCCTGAAGTCTTTCGCGATTCGACCAGGTGAAACATTCATTGTTGGTATACAGGGTGACAAAATCAGCATCGTATAATTGTTGCTGATATTGCTCGTTAATACTGTGGCAGACGATCACATTTTCGGTCTGATTGAGATGGCCGATAGTGGCGGTGGCCGCGCCGGACGTCGCCGCCATCAGGATCGTTTTGCTGCGTGCGTTGTCAAAACAGAGCTGCCAGGCCAGCGCCAGTTCCGGGACATCGATCCCCAGTGTGCCATCAGCGTCAATGCTGTTCACTTCCATAATGCTGTGCGTAATGGTGTGGTGCTGCAGCGCCTGTTCAAGCGACTTTCCCGCCAGGATCCCGTCAGGTCGCAGCATTTCGCTACCGGCCAGAATGATATCGCCCTCAATATACTGATTCGCCAGCAGGGCGCTTTCCGGATCGTTGGTGATCAGGCGGATTTTCTTTAATCCATTAAGCAAAGGAATGAGTCGGCGGCACAGGGCGCCATGGCCAAGAAACAGCGTATCCCGGTCGCGTATCAACCGCATGCTGTGCCGGGCGAGCTCCATTTGCTGCGCCAGCGGTGGCATCACCACCAGTGGCGCGGGTTCGTAGTCGGTTTGCAGGGCGGGTGTGGCAATGGCACCGCCGAAAGAGCGCTTGAGATAACCCTGTTGCTCCAGATAGCTTAAATCGCCGCGAATCGTCACGCCGGAGACGCCCAGCTGCGCTGAGAGCTCGTCAACTTTGATTTCTCCCTGAACGCTCACGATTTCAGCGATTTTTAGTCTGCGTTTCAGCAGATTAGATGATTTCCTCGGCACGACAATACTCATTAGTAGCCTGCAATGCCTGACACTATAGCGTTATGCCTTTTTCTTTGAAACTTTCATTTAGCAAAAATACCTGTTCTGTAAGTTAAATTTCGTAAGTTATTTTGTGACGACTTGAACCTGGTCACGCTTTTTTGTCTATTTTATGTGCTAGGTTTCTTTCAAAATGAAAGTGAAGCGTAGTTTTCTTCGTTTTGTAAGAGACAAAAGCAGAGACGGGAGCGGAGATGTACATCATTTCAAGCAAAAATATGCTGAAGAAAGCCCAACACCAGGGGTTCNNCGAAACGGCGGCGAGCCTGCGTTCGCCGGTGATGCTGGCGGGCACGCCGGGCACGTATCGCTATGGCGGCGTCGGCAGTCTGATCGCACTGACCAACGCGCTGGCGCAGGAGCATCAAATTCCGCTGGTGCTGCACCTCGACCATCACGAGGAGTCGGAGGACATTTTCAACAAGGTCCGCGCCGGGATCCGTTCGGTGATGATTGATGGTTCACATTTCCCCTTTGAAGAAAATATTGCGCACGTGAAAGCGGTCACCGACTTTTGCCATGCGTACGACGTCAGCATCGAAGCAGAGCTCGGACGGCTGGGCGGGCAGGAAGACGATTTGATCGTTGATGACAAAGACTCCGCTTACACCTCGCCGGATGCCGCCGCCGAATTTGTCCAGCGCACGAACATTGATTCGCTGGCCGTGGCCATTGGCACGGCGCACGGTCTTTATACACACGAACCACGTCTGGATTTTGCGCGCCTTGAGCAGATCCGCAATCGGGTGGAGGTGCCGCTGGTGCTGCATGGCGCGTCCGGCTTAACGGAGGCGGATATTCAGCAGTGTATTCGTTTGGGGATTTGCAAAGTTAACGTGGCGACGGAATTAAAAATCGCCTTTGCCGATGCCTTAAAGGCATATTTCCGCGAAAACCCAACCGCCAACGATCCACGGCATTATATGCAACCCGCAAAAGCAGCAATGAAGCAAGTGGTCACACGCATCATTGGCGTGTGCGGTAGTGAAGACAAACTCTGATAGCTATTAACCCTACAAAAAAGAATGAGGATTGTTTATGAGCAGATTTAAGTTACCCGGTTTGGCAATGCTGGTGGGTCTGGCACTGTTCTCACAAAGTTCCTTCGCTAAAGAGTATAACATTGGCGCCTCCCTGTTGACGCAGCAGCATCCGTTTTATATTGACCTGGCTAATGCGATGAAAGATGAAGCGAAAAAAGATGACGTTAATCTGAGCATTTCAATCGCGAACCAGGATTTAAATAAACAGCTTTCCGATGTCGAAGATTTTATTACTAAAAAAGTCGATGCCATTATTATCTCCCCGGTCGATTCCAAAGGGGTACAGGCTGCGATTATTAAAGCCAACAAAGCCGGTATTCCGGTGATTACCGTTGACGTTGCGGCGGAAGGCGTGCCGGTGGTATCGCACGTGGCGACAGACAACTACGCGGGCGGCGTGCAGGCCGGTAAATTAATGGGCAAACTGCTGAACGGTAAAGGTACCGTCGCCATTATTAGCTATCCTGCCGTGCAGTCTGTGGTGGCGCGAATTGATGGCTTTAAGAAAGGGCTGTCAGAGACGCCGGACGTAAAAATCGTCGCTGAACAGCCGGGGATCACCCGCGCCGAAGCACTAACCACCGCGCAGAATATGATGCAGGCGAACCCGAATCTGAGCGGCCTGTTTGGCTTTGGCGATGACGCCGCGCTGGCCGCGGTTATTGCGGCGAAATCCGCCCATAACGACAACATCAAAATCATCGGTTTTGATGGCATGAAAGAAGCACGCGACGCCGTGGATACCGATAAAACCTTTGCCGCAGTAATTCGTCAGTACCCGGATCAAATGGGCGCGAAAGCGATTGACGCTGCCGTCGACCATCTGAACGGCAAACCGGTTGATAAAATCATCCCGATCCAGCCGGGGGTTTATACCGCTAAACAATAATGTCACGCCTTCAGGTTGCGAAGCGTTGTTAATTGCTTCGCAACCTGAAAACAGAACGAAAAATACCAGACCACATCCTTTGCTTTAACGCAATAGTGAGAGGTAGAGCCGATGATGCTTTGCTAAGAAACAGAGGTGGTTATGACTGACATCATTCTTGAAATTTCTCATGTTGCTAAAAGCTTTGGCCCTGTACAGGCCCTGAAAGATATTACACTTACGGTTCGAAAAGGCCGGGTGCATACATTATTAGGCGAAAATGGCGCGGGAAAATCCACGCTAATGAAAATTCTCGCCGGTGTATATCCGCCAACCCAGGGAACCATTACGCTGCACGGCAATGTCGTTAATATTCATAATCCGCAGCATTCACGCAAACTGGGCATCGCCATTATTTTTCAGGAACTCAGCCTGAGTAATAACGTGACGGTGGCCGAAAATATCTACGCCAATAATGAGCCGGTGCGCTTTGGCATTATTGATGATAAGAAAATGCTCACCGATTGCGAGGCGCTGCTCGCTGAGCTGGGCATTCCGCTGGATGCGAACGAACTGGTCGGCAATATGTCGCTCGCCCAGCGCCAACTGGTGGAGATTGCGAAGGCGCTGAGCTATCCCGCCGACATTGTGATCATGGATGAACCGACGTCGTCGCTCAGTGATAACGAAGCGGACATTCTGTTTAACATTATTGCGAAGCTGACCCAGCGCGGCAGTGCGGTGATTTATATCTCCCACCGCATGGATGAGATCATGCGCATCTCTGACGATATCTCAGTGATCCGGGATGGCGAATATATCGCCACGCATGACCGCAATGAGACGCACATCCAGCAGCTTATCGCCCAGATGGTGGGGCGAGAAATGAAAAACATCTGGCCGCCGCGCATCGGGGAAAAACCGGATGCCAGCGTCACGCCACGGCTGGAGGTCAGAAACCTTTCGCATCCGCCGCTGTTTCATCAGATCGATTTTGCCGTGCGGCCCGGTGAAGTACTGGGCTTTTTTGGTCTGGTGGGGGCGGGGCGCACCGACGTGATGCGCGCTATCTTCGGCATCATTCCGGGTCAGGGCGAGATCCTGCTCGACGGTGAGCGGGTGGCGATCCGCTCCGCGAAAGAGGCCATCGAGCGCGGCTTTGCGTTTGTCACGGAAAACCGTAAAGAGGAAGGGCTGGTGCTGATGCACGATGTGAATATGAATACCCATCACGTAGCGTTTCAGTATAACGCGTCGCGTTTTGGGCTGATTAATCATCGCCAGGAAGAGCAGCGTACGCGCAAAGCCGTCGAACAGATGAATACCCGAATCAGTTCGATCCATCAGCCAGTGAGCGCGTTAAGCGGCGGTAACCAGCAGAAAATCGTGCTGTCGAAATGGCTGGAAAAGACGCCGCGTATTTTGCTGCTCGATGAACCCACCCGCGGTGTCGATGTAGGCGCAAAGTTTGAAATCTATAACGTTATTCGTCAGCTGGCGGCGGCAGGCACGGCCATTATTCTGGTTTCGTCCGAATTACCGGAGGTCATGGCGTTAAGCGATCGCTTAGTGGTTATGCGAAATAAAACCATCGCTGATATTTACCCGTGTGAAAACCTGACACAGACGCAGGTGATGACCGCTGCAACAGGAGTACAGTAAATGACTGAGAAAATTGTCTCTGCGCCCAAAGAACGGAATCAGTCGTCGGGCAACGGATTGAAAAAAGTCGTCAGGCAATATGGCGGGATCCTGAGTGGAATGATCGTCCTGATTATTCTCTTCAGCGTTATGAATGACAGCTTTTTCACCACCAATAACATCACCAATATCATTTTACAGGTTTCTATTATCGCGATTACCGCGTACGGCATGACTTACGTATTGCTGCTTGGCGATATCGATTTGTCGGTCGGCTCAACCATTGCGCTTATCGGCACCTTTGCCGCGCTCGGTGCCTCGTGGGGTATTCCGTTTATTTTGCTGATCCCGCTGGCCATTATTGCGGCGCTGATCCTCGGCATGATCAACGGCGGCCTGACCGCGGTGGCCGGTATTCCGTCGTTTATTGTTACCGTCGCCACCATGGGGATATTCCGCGGCATCGCCTACATCATGACGGACGGTATGCCGGTGATGATCCGCAATGACGCGTTTCTGGCGTTAGGCAACGGCGAATTTTTATATATTCCGGTGCCGATCTGGATTTTATTAGCGCTGCTGCTGATCAACCATTTCGTTCTTACCAAAACCACCTTTGGGCGCAAGATTTACATTACCGGCGGTAATAAAGAAGCGGCGGTATATTCCGGTATTAACGTGATTCGCCTGAAAATTAAAGTCTTTATGATCACCGCCGTGCTGGCAGGCATCAGCGGCATGATCCTCGCGTCGCGCCTCTATTCCGGGCAGCCAAACGCGGCATTGAGTNTGGGGCGGCCCCAGCCTCAACGGCGGTTATGGCACGGTTGTTGGCACCATGATTGGCGCATTAACGATTGGCGTGATTAACAACGGTATGAACCTGATGAACGTTCCCTACTTCTATCAGATGGTGGTCAAAGGGATGGTTATTCTGGTGGCGGTTTATGTCGATGTCAGAAATAAAAGAAAACGCGGCTAAATATCTCAAGGAATTAATTGTATGAGCAAAGTATTCACTATTGGAGAAATTCTGGTCGAAATTATGGCAAGTCAGACGGGTCAGTCGTTTGACCGGCCTGGCGTCTGGCATGGACCTTACCCCAGCGGCGCCCCCGCGATATTTATCGATCAGGTGACGCGCTTCGGCGTGCCCTGCGGGATCATCAGTTGCGTCGGTAAGGATGGCTTTGGCGATATTAACGTTAACCGTCTGGCGGAAGACGGCGTCGATATTCGCGGCATTTCCGTACTGCCGCTGGAAACCACCGGCAGCGCCTTTGTCACCTATCATGAATCCGGCGATCGCGACTTTATCTTTAATATTAAAAACGCCGCCTGCGGGAAATTATCCGCCCGCCATGTGGATGAAAGGCTGCTGAAAGACTGCACTCACTTTCATATTATGGGATCGTCATTGTTCTCGTTTCATATGGTCGATGCAGTAAAGAAAGCGGTGACGCTGGTAAAACAGAACGGCGGCGTGATCTCCTTCGACCCGAATATTCGCAAAGAGATGCTTGATATCCCGGAAATGCGCGATGCTCTACATTTTGTTCTCGAGCTGACGGATATTTATATGCCGAGTGAAGGCGAGGTGTTATTGCTCTCTTCGCATGCGACGTCAGAAAGGGCTATTGCCGGGTTCCTTGAGGATGGCGTGAAAGAGGTGATCGTGAAGCGCGGCAGCAAAGGGGCCAGTTTCTGGTCCGCGACGGAGCAGTTTCACGTTGACGGCTTTTCGGTGCAGGAAGTTGACCCGACCGGTGCGGGAGACTGCTTCGGCGGGGCTTACGTGGCCTGTCGCCAGCTGGGTTACAGTACCCGTCAGGCGTTGCAGTACGCCAATGCTTGCGGTGCGATTGCGGTGACGCGCCGTGGCCCGATGGAGGGCACATCGATGCTGGCGGATATTAAAGCGTTTATTCATCGCCATGAAGCGGCGATACAGGAAAGAGCCTGATAAAAAAAGGGAAGCGCATGCGCTTCCCTTTTTCGTAATTACTTCTCTTGCAGGCCGAGTTTCTTCTCCAGATAGTGGATGTTGGTTCCACCATGCTGGAAGTTCTCGTCGCTCATGATGCGGGTCTGCAGATCAATGTTGGTTTTGATGCCGTCGATGATCAGCTCCTGCAGGGCGTTTCTCATGCGGGAAATCGCCACGTCACGGTTTTCACCGTAGCAGATGAGCTTACCGATCATTGAGTCATAGTACGGCGGCACGGTGTAGCCCGCGTAGATATGAGACTCCCAACGGACACCAAAGCCGCCCGGGGCGTGGAAACGCGTGATTTTACCCGGGCTCGGCAGGAAGGTGTTCGGATCTTCGGCGTTAATACGGCATTCCACCGCATGACCGCGAACCTGAACTTCGTCCTGCTTGATGGACAACGGTTGACCAGCAGCGATGCGCAGCTGTTCTTTGATCAGATCAACACCGGTGATCATTTCAGTGACCGGGTGTTCTACCTGAATACGGGTGTTCATTTCGATGAAATAGAACTCGCCGTTTTCGAACAGGAACTCGAAAGTACCCGCCCCGCGATAGCCGATATCAACGCACGCTTTGGCGCAGCGCTCGCCGATGTAGCGACGCAGTTCCGGCGTAATGCCCGGCGCCGGTGCTTCTTCAACCACTTTCTGGTGACGACGCTGCATAGAGCAGTCACGTTCTGCCAGATAGATAGCGTTGCCCTGACCGTCAGCCAGCACCTGAATTTCGATGTGGCGTGGGTTTTCCAGGTACTTCTCCATGTACACCATGTCGTTGCTGAATGCAGCTTTCGCTTCCGCTTTGGTCATGGAGATGGATTGCGCCAGTTCAGCATCGCTGCGCACGACGCGCATGCCGCGACCGCCGCCGCCGCCGGACGCTTTGATGATAACCGGGTAGCCGATGCGTTTAGCATGGGCACGGTTAGCATCCATGTCGTCGGTCAGCGGGCCATCAGAGCCAGGTACTGTCGGTACGCCCGCTTTCTTCATGGCGGTGATCGCCGACACTTTGTCGCCCATCAGGCGGATGGTGTCAGCTTTCGGGCCGATGAAGATAAAGCCTGAACGTTCAACCTGCTCAGCGAAGTTGGCGTTTTCAGACAGGAAGCCGTAGCCTGGGTGAATCGCTACCGCGCCGGTGATTTCAGCCGCGCTGATGATCGCCGGGATATTCAGATAGCTTTTGACTGATGGCGCCGGGCCGATACACACGGTTTCGTCAGCCAGCAGTACATGTTTTAAATCGCGATCCGCTGTCGAGTGTACTGCGACGGTCTTGATGCCCAGCTCTTTACAGGCACGAAGAATACGCAGTGCAATCTCGCCGCGGTTGGCGATGACAATTTTATCCAGCATGTTCGCCTCGTTACTCGATGACGACCAGCGGCTCGTCAAATTCTACCGGTTGCCCACTTTCTACCAGGATCGCTTTCACGGTACCTGATTTGTCGGCTTCGATCTGGTTCATCATTTTCATCGCTTCTACGATGCACAGGGTATCGCCCACGTTAACTTTCTGGCCGATTTCCACAAACGCTTTCGCGTCCGGGCTCGGCGTACGGTAGAAAGTACCAACCATCGGGGAACGTACGATGTGACCACTGATTTCTGCTTTCGCCGGCGCTTCTGCAGCGGCGGCTGGCGCGGCAACGGCAGCCGGTGCCATTGGTTGTTGCATCACAGGCGCGGCATAGGCCTGTTGCATCATCGGGAAGGCTGACGCAGCCGGCGCGCGGCTAATGCGAACAGATTCTTCGCCTTCAGAAATTTCCAGTTCAGCGATGCCTGATTCTTCAACCAGCTCGATCAGTTTTTTAATCTTACGAATATCCATGAGTGGGTTCCGTACTCTTTGTTTAGTGTGATGGTGACAGGCGTTTTACCGCCGTCTGTAAAGCGTATGAATAACCGTCCGCACCCAGCCCGCAGATAACGCCAGCGGCGATATCGGACAGATACGAGTGGTGGCGGAATGGTTCACGTGCGTGCACATTGCTCAGGTGAATCTCGATAAACGGGATACTGACAGCCAGAAGCGCATCACGAAGGGCCACGCTGGTGTGCGTAAACGCGGCCGGATTAATCAGGATATAGTCGACGTTGTCTTTAGCCTGATGAATTCGGTCGATGAGTACGTGCTCCGCGTTGGACTGCAGGTGATCAAACGCCACATTCAGGGAAGCCGCTTCCGTTGCCAGACGGTTAACAATCTCCGTCAGACTCAGGGTGCCGTACTTCTCTGGCTCTCGGGTGCCGAGCATATTAAGGTTCGGCCCGTTCAAAAGCAAAATGTGAAACTTGTCAGTCATCGTGCGGCTATCTCCTGCCATTTTCCGGTAAAAAACAAAATATACCTTCGATGTGCTCTTGTCACCCTTTCAGGGGCGTAAAATCCCTGTCAGGAAAACCAAAGTCGCACATTATAACGATTTCGTAGCAATTGGCAGCTAAATACTGGTCTTATCAGGGAAGATTATCAACCGCTATCGTGAAAAGATTGGCGGTTGATAAGAAATTTGCGGGTAACTGCACAGCCTGAAAACTTAGCGGAACCACAGACGGAACTTCTTGTAACGCCACGCTAAAAGCGCGATGGCCAGTATGGCGTAGATGACGGGCTGGGGCGAGAGGATCTTCACCGACCACAGATAATGTATGGGTGCGAGGATCGCGACAAGATAGACGAAGTTGTGCAGTTTTTGCCATCGCGGTCCCAGTTTCCGCTGCATGATTTGCACAGATGTTACCGCCAGCGCCAGCAAAATCAACCAGCTTGCCAGCCCGAGCGTTAAATAAGGGCGACTCACCACTTCCTGCCCCAGTAGCGACAGGTTGTTGATGCCCAGCTCCAGCAGCGCATAGCAGGTGAGATGCAGCGTGGCCCACGCAAAACACCATAACCCCAGCATCCGCCGCGTGCGTATTAATAAAGGCTGTTTAGCGTAGCGCGCCAGCGGCGACACCAGCAAGGTCGCCAGCAATAATTTCAGAGCCATCCGACCGGTGAAATGCTGAATATCTTTCGCCGGATCGGCGCTGAAATAGCCCTGCGATCCGGCCCAGAACAGCCACAAAAAGGGTAAAAAGGCCGCCAGATGGAGGAGGACTTTCAGCCACAGCACCTGCTTCGCCGTTAATCGCACTAAAAATTCTCCTTCAGATTAAGGCCGCGGTAGAGCGAGGCGACCTGATCGGCATAACCGTTAAACAGCAGCGTGGGCTGGCGATTGACATCCAGTACGCCGCCGGATCCGATAAAACGCTCTGTGGCCTGCGACCAGCGCGGGTGATCCACGTGCGGATTGACGTTGGCATAGAAGCCGTATTCATCCGCGGCCGCAAGATTCCAGGTGGTGGGCGGCTGCTCGCGGGTCAGCGTGATGCTGACGATCGACTTAATGCCTTTGAAGCCGTACTTCCACGGCACGGTGAGGCGCACCGGCGCGCCGTTTTGCGGCGGCAGCGCTTTGCCGTAAACGCCTACGGTGAGCAGCGTCAGCGGGTGCATAGCCTCGTCCAGACGCAGCCCTTCCACATAAGGATATTTCAGCCCGCCGCCAATAAACCGATCTTTCTGACCCGGCATATCATCAGGGGCGTAAATCGTTTTGAACGCCACGTATTTCGCATTGCTGGTGGGCTCAACCAGCGCCAACAGCTTATGCAGCGGGAAGCCAATCCACGGCACCACCATTGACCAGGCCTCTACGCAGCGCATTCGGTAGATGCGTTCTTCCAGTGGGAAACGGCGGGTTAAATCGTCATGATCGAGCTTCAGTGGTNTTTATCGAGACCGAACTCATAGAAATTGTTATAGCCGGTGACTTTATCTTCCGGCGTCAGTGGCAGGGTGTTTTGCCATTCAGCGGGTTTATCAAAGGTCAGTGGCTTGCCGGAAGGCGCTGGCGGACGATCGTTACCCTTAAACCAACTGAGCAGATCGGCGTGTGCGGTGGGCGTTAACGTCAGCGCCGTGGCGCTGATCCCGAGCATTTTCAGGATCTGGCGGCGCTGCATCATAAAGANCGCGGTGACATCGGCTTCCGTCAACGTTTTGGTTTTCATAGGATCCTCCGTCATGCATTTTCTTAATCATGACGGAGGAAAAGCGTTAAAGCGAATACGAATATGTCACCAAATTTGATGATTACGCTAATTTAACCAGCGTGCGGCCCTGCGTCTGGTTGTTGATGATTTTATCAGCGAATTCGGGGGCCTGCGCGAGGGTGATTTCCGTTGCGCTTTGCACGAAAAATGACTCTGGCAAATCCTGTGTCAGACGCTTCCATGCTTCGGCACGGCGAGCCGCTGGCGTCATCACCGAGTCAACCCCTTGCAGACGCACGTTACGCAGAATAAACCCCGCCCGCCGTAATTCATTTGCGCCAGCACTTTCGCCAGCACGTTATCACCCACGGTATCAATGGCACCGGCCCACAGCTGTTTTTCCAGCGGACGGGATTCGGCAAATTCATCACGCCCTAAAATGCGGTTTGCGCCCAGGTCGCGCAGGTAATCATGAGTACTTTCACGACCGGACACCGCCGCCACCTGATAGCCGAGCTTATGCAGCAACGCCACCGCCGTGCTGCCCACGCCGCCGCTGGCACCGGTGACTACAATTTCGCCATCCTGTGGGCGGATCCCGGCCTCTTCCAGCGCCATCACGCACAGCATCGCGGTAAAGCCCGCGGTGCCGATAATCATCGCCTTGCGTCCATCCAGACCCTGCGGCATGGCGACCAGCCAGTCACCTTTGACCCGCGCGCGTTGCGACAGCCCGCCCCAGTGATTTTCACCCACGCCCCAGCCGGTGAGCAGCACCTGCTGGCCGACATGAAAACGCGGATCTTCGCTGCTGTGCACCACGCCCGCGAAATCAATCCCCGGCACCATCGGGAAGTTGCGAATGATTTTGCCTTTGCCGGTGATCGCCAGCGCATCTTTATAGTTGAGGCTGGACCACTGGATATCGACGCTTACATCGCCTTGCGGCAGCTGACTTTCGTCAAGGGGCTGAACGGACGCGACGGTTTTTCCGTCCTGCTGTTCTAAGATTAACGCCTGCATAACCTTTCCTCAGTTGCACGGTGATTGGAAAAAAATTTCTGAAGACTATACTCGCTAATTGCATATTGATGCCGATATAGCGCAATAAAGCGCAATAAATTGCCAGATCTACCAGGTCTGGTAGTATGCCTCTTCTTTTTTGCAAGTTAGTGCTTACTTAGTAGTAGGGGCTAACCCGGGGGTCCGCCAATCTGACGGGCGATTTTTCATTTGCGGAGTTAATACAGGGATGCGATTAACGACGAAGTTTTCTGCTTTTGTCACGCTGCTGGTCGGTCTGGCAATTTTCGTGACCCTGGTGGGTTGCTCGCTGAGCTTTTATAACGGCATCCAGATTAAGCTTCAGCACCGCGTGCAGGCCGTCGCGATCATGCTGGACAACCGCCTCGTGACCACCCCGTTCGACAAACTGGGCCCGCAGTTAAATGAGCTGCTGGAGCCCGTCGACATCGTTCGCCTTGATTTCCTCGTCGGCGAGAAACCCATTTACACCCATATCCGGCAGGTCAGCTATCGTCCGGCAGGCAGCAGCTACCAGTACCGCGAGCTGGAAGTCAATTCGCTGAAAAATCCAGGCATGACGATTCGCATGGTTTATCTGGATCCGATGGTCAACTATTTTGGCGCGTTATCGACAACGGTGCCGTTGACGCTGGCGATTGCCTTTATGGTGCTGGTGATTTTCTTCGCCGTGCGCTGGCTGCGGCGACAGCTGGCCGGGCAGGAGCTGCTGGAGTCGCGTTCGGCGCGCATTTTAAACGGCGCGCGCGGCCAGCAGGCGAAAGGCTCGGTACATGAATGGCCCGCGCGCACCAGCAGCGCGCTGGATCTGCTGCTCTCCGAGATCCAGTTCGCCAGCGATCAGCGCAGCCGAATGGATACGCTGATTCGCTCTTATGCCGCCCAGGATACCCGCACCGGGCTCAGTAACCGTCTGTTCTTCGACAACCAACTGGCGATGTTGCTGGAAGATCAGGAAAAGGTTGGCGCACACGGGATTGTGATGATGATTCGCCTGCCGGATTTCGACCTGCTACGGGATAATTGGGGGAGAACGGCATCAGAAGAGTATCTATTCACGGTAATTAACCTACTTTCTACCTTTATAATGCGCTATTCGGGTGCGTTGCTGGCGCGCTATCATCGTAGTGATTTTGCGGTGCTGTTGCCGCACCGGACGCTGAAAGAGGCGGACAGCATCGCCAGTCAGCTGTTAAAAGCGATGGAAGCGCTGCCGACGACGAAAATCCGCGAACGTGACGACATGATGCACATCGGCATTTGCGCCTGGCGGAGCGGGCAGTCGACGAACCAGGTAATGGAACATGCCGAAGCGGCCACCCGTAACGCTGTGCTTCAGGGAAGCAACGGGTGGGCGGTGTATGACGATTCGCTACCGGAAAAAGGTCGCGGTAACGTACGCTGGCGAACGATGATTGAACAGATGTTGACCCGTGGCGGTCCGCGTTTCTACCAGAAACCGGCGGTGACCCTCGATGGCCGGGTTCATCATCGTGAACTGATGTGTCGTATTTATGATGGGCAAGAAGAAGTCATCTCGGCGGAATATATGCCGATGGTATTACAGTTCGGGTTGTCGGAAGAGTATGACCGGTTGCAGATCACGCGCCTGATTCCTTTTCTGTCGTTCTGGCCGGAAGAAAACCTGGCGTTGCAGGTGACGGTGGAGTCGTTGATCCGCCCGCGTTTCCAGCGCTGGCTGCGGGATACGTTAATGCAATGCGAAAAATCGCAACGAAAACGCATTATTTTTGAACTTGCTGAGGCGGATGTTTGTCAACATATCAGCCGTTTACAGCCTGTTATGCGTTTAATTAGCGCTTTAGGTGTACGCGTCGCTGTGATACAAGCGGGTTTAACGCTGGTCAGTACGGACTGGATCAAGCTTCTGGACGTTGAAATTATTAAGCTTCATCCAGGACTGGTGCGTAACATTGAGAAGCGAAGTGAAAATCAGCTTCTGGTGCAAAGTCTGGTGGAAGCCTGTAAAGGCACCACGACCCGGGTTTTTGCCACCGGGCTACGCAGCCGGGGCGAGTGGCATGTACTGACAGAGTGTGGCGTCACGGGGGGTCAGGGCGATTTTTTTGCGGGCTCACAGCCACTTGACACCAGTGTGAAAAAATATTCTCAAAGATACTCTGTTTGACCTGCCGTTTAGCGTGTTTTCACGTAGAATAACGCGCGCTGTTTCTGTGGGGGTGTGCTTGACTACCTGACAGAGTATTACAGATGAACATTGCACGTTAACGACCTTTGACAGGTTGCAAATGCAGGCGAGGAACGCAGCTGGTTGTTACAGCGCTGAAGGAGTCAGGCAAAGAATTTGTCACTAAGGAACGAACTGCACTAATTTTCACCGTAGCAGATGATTTTTGCGCCTTGTCGCTGCTGCGTGTGGTTGGTAAAGTAAGCGGATTTTGTTTTCCGCCCCAGCTTTCAGGATTATCCCTTAGTATGTTGAAAAAATTTCGTGGCATGTTTTCCAATGACCTGTCCATTGACCTGGGTACCGCGAATACCCTCATTTACGTAAAAGGACAAGGCATCGTACTGAATGAGCCTTCCGTTGTGGCCATTCGCCAGGATCGTGCCGGTTCACCGAAAAGCGTGGCTGCCGTCGGTCATGAAGCTAAGCAGATGCTGGGCCGTACGCCTGGCAATATCGCAGCAATTCGCCCGATGAAAGACGGCGTGATCGCCGACTTCTTCGTGACCGAAAAAATGCTGCAGCACTTCATTAAGCAAGTGCACAGCAACAGCTTCATGCGCCCAAGCCCGCGCGTTCTGGTGTGTGTACCGGTCGGTGCAACGCAGGTTGAACGTCGTGCGATCCGTGAATCCGCTCAGGGCGCTGGTGCGCGTGAGGTATTCCTGATTGAAGAACCGATGGCGGCAGCGATCGGCGCAGGCCTGCCGGTGTCCGAAGCGACAGGTTCAATGGTTGTGGATATCGGCGGTGGTACCACTGAAGTGGCGGTGATCTCCCTGAACGGTGTGGTCTACTCCTCTTCCGTGCGCATCGGCGGCGACCGTTTCGACGAAGCAATCATTAATTATGTCCGTCGCAACTACGGCTCCCTGATCGGCGAAGCGACCGCAGAACGCATCAAGCATGAAATTGGTTCTGCCTATCCGGGTGACGAAGTCCGCGAAATCGAAGTCCGTGGTCGTAACCTGGCAGAAGGCGTACCGCGCGGTTTCACGCTGAACTCCAACGAAATCCTGGAAGCGTTGCAGGAGCCGTTGACCGGTATCGTCAGCGCCGTGATGGTTGCACTGGAACAATGCCCGCCGGAACTGGCTTCTGACATCTCCGAGCGTGGGATGGTGTTGACCGGTGGTGGTGCGCTGCTGCGTAACCTCGACCGCCTGTTAATGGAAGAGACAGGTATTCCTGTCGTAGTTGCAGAAGATCCACTGACTTGTGTCGCGCGTGGCGGCGGCAAAGCGCTGGAAATGATCGACATGCACGGCGGCGACTTGTTCAGCGAAGAGTAGTCGGACTGAGGCCAGGGGGAGCAACGGCTGCCCCTGACTTCACTGACACGAGAAGACGCATAGCCTATGAAGCCAATTTTTAGCCGTGGCCCGTCGCTACAGTTTCGCCTTATCCTGGCGGTGCTGGTGGCGCTGGGTGTCATTATCGCCGACAGTCGCCTCGGTACGTTCAGCCAGATCCGAACGTACATGGATACCGCCGTCAGCCCTTTCTATTTTATTTCAAACGGTCCTCGTGAAATGCTCGACAGCGTTTCGCAGACATTGGCCTCACGCGATCAACTCGAACTGGAAAACCGGGC
The DNA here is from genome assembly GCF_001188485.1 of Trabulsiella odontotermitis. GTDB lineage: Bacteria > Pseudomonadota > Gammaproteobacteria > Enterobacterales > Enterobacteriaceae > Trabulsiella > Trabulsiella odontotermitis_A. The sequence continues at coordinate 686 of NZ_JNGH01000066.1, read as the reverse complement.
GCTACGCCAGGAACTGTTGCTGAAAAATAGCGACCTGCTGATGCTGGGTCAGTACAAGCAGGAAAACGCGCGTCTGCGCGAACTGCTTGGTTCCCCGCTGCGTCAGGATGAGCAAAAGATGGTGACGCAGGTCATCTCCACGGTTAACGATCCTTACAGCGATCAGGTGGTGATTGACAAAGGTAGCGTCAATGGCGTCTATGAAGGGCAACCGGTGATCAGCGACAAAGGCGTCGTCGGTCAGGTGGTCGCCGTGGCGAAACTGACCAGCCGCGTATTGCTGATTTGCGATGCGACCCACGCGTTGCCGATTCAGGTCTTACGTAACGATATTCGCGTCATTGCGGCGNNCCCCCAGCCAATACAGATATCCGCGTCGGCGACGTGCTGGTGACTTCCGGTCTCGGCGGTCGTTTCCCGGAAGGCTATCCGGTGGCGGTGGTTTCCTCCGTGAAGCTGGATACGCAGCGCGCTTACACCGTGATTCAGGCGCGGCCCACCGCCGGGCTGCAGCGTTTGCGTTATCTGCTGTTGCTGTGGGGCGCTGACCGCGAAGGGACTAATCCGATGACCCCGGAAGACGTACATCGCGTGGCGAACGAACGTCTGATGCAGATGATGCCGCAGGTATTGCCGCCGCCGGACGCGATGGGCCCACCTGCGCCGATTCCGGCACCGGCGACCGG
>NZ_JNGH01000065.1 GCF_001188485.1 Trabulsiella odontotermitis | reverse complement strand
AGATAGGCATCCGCCGCCTGACGGTTGGCACCTTTCATTTCATACACTTTGCCGAGCAACACATAATTAAGCCAGGACATCTCCAGATCGATGCCGGTATTAATCGCTTCAAACGCTTCGTTAACGTTGCCTTTGCCCAGTTGATCGATGGTTCGTATTTGATAAACGATGGACTCATCTTTCATTCCAGGGATATTTTCAACCCGGTTGATTTCTTCATACAGCGCTTCCAGCTGCATGTCATCAAGCGTATGTTGTGAATGACGTAATACATCCACCAGCACTTTTTCGGCATACGCGTAGGTAAATTCCGGCGATTGCGCGGTGACCTCTTTCAGAATGTCGCTGGCTTTACCTAACGAATCGACATCACCGTTCATTAAAAATTGATGCGCCTGATAGAAGCGCGACAGCGAGGTGCTTTGCAGCGGCTGATACTGCTTGAGCATCTCCTGCATTTTTTCCGGCCACGGCTGTTTCAGTGCTTCGGAGAGGCTGGTGAGCAGATCGTTCTGGATGGTCAGTTGGTTGCCGTTAGTAATGAAGTAACGTTTGTCGAGCATGCTCGATCCGTCGGCGTTATCCACCAGTTGCACCGACATAAAGCACTGCTGCGCACGGTAGTGCCGCTGATTGACGAATTCAATCGACAGCGTTTTCCCGGAGCTGCTGGGCTCATTAATGTTGTAGTTGGTTTTGTCGTGCACCATGAAGGTGGAGTAGGTATTGAGCGAGGTCGTCACCAGGCTGCCCAGCCCGACCGCGTAGGAACGCTGCGACATCCAGTTATTGCAGGAGCGCACGGTAGTGCCGCTGATTGACGAATTCAATCGACAGCGTTTTCCCGGAGCTGCTGGGCTCATTAAAGTTATAGTTGGTTTTGTCGTGCACCATGAAGGTAGTGTAGGTGTTAAGTGAGGTCGTCACCAGGCTGCCCAGCCCGACCACGTAGGAGTGTTGCAGCATCTGGTTATTACAGGAACTGCCATGCTCAAAACGAATGTCAATATCACGGGGATTGAGCAATAGCATTTTGGTGACTGTGGGATGGGATTTAAGTGTGGGCATTACCACCAGCGCGACGCAGGTACCGAGCGCCAGCAGGAACAGACACCACACCCAGAAGGTGGCACGGGTACAGATTCGCCAGGCGTCTGCGCATCGGTGGTGGCTGGCGCCATCGGCGTGAGTTCTTCACCCTCTTCCGTACACCAGATCACCGGCGCCGTCAGCTTATAGCCACGTTTTGGCATTGTCATGATGTATTCCGGGCTGCTCTCATCACCGTCTTTCAGGGATTTACGCAGCTCAAAAATGCCCTGAGTAACCACATGACTGGTGACGACAGGCACGGGTACAGATTCGCCAGGCGTCTGCGCATCGGTGGTGGCTGGCGCCATCGGCGTGAGTTCTTCGCCCTCTTCCGTACACCAGATCACCGGCGCCGTCAGCTTGTAGCCGCGTTTAGGCACGGTGACAATATATTCCGGGCTGCTCTCATCGCCATCTTTCAGGGATTTACGCAGCTCAGAAACGCTCTGAGTGACCACGTGGCTGGTGACGACGTTACGCGTCCAGACGTTATCAATCAGTTCATCGCGACTCAGCACTTCGTCAGGATGGCGGGCGAAAAAAACCAGAAGGTCAATTAAACGCGGTTCTAATGTTAGCTGGCGTCCCTGACGGCTGATTTGATTGACGGAGGGTATAACCAACCACTCTCCGACACGCACAACAGGTTGTTGCATAAAAAAAAGCCCAAAAAGCAAAAAGGGAAACGCGGATTATATCATATTTAGACTGCCCAATTTTGATGAGCCTCACTACCTCAATACGGTTAGCGATCGAGACGGCAAAGAAAAAGCCAGGCATATCGCCTGGCTTGTGAATAAAGATTTAAGCTAAACCTTATGCCGGAAAGTTATTTTTCAGCGCCTGCAGGCCGTCACGATAAATTTCACTAAACAGCGCTTCGGCGTCTTCATTACTCACATTGACCGGCGTAAAACGCCCGGTCCATTCCACACGGGAAACCGTGCTGTCTTCTGTGGCATGCACCGAAATCGTTGATAAATAATCCACAACCGGGAATGGTGCCTGGATAATTGAATAGCTGTAACGACGCTCGCGGTTGTCGAACGCTTCCAGACGTTCAATCACCGTACCGCCATCAGAGGTGGTCAGCGTACGGGTACGTCCGCCTTCTTTGATCACGCTTTTCGGGATGAACGGCAACCAGTCAGGCAGTGAGTCGAAACCGCCCATCAGTTGCCAGACGGCATCAACAGATGCCGGAATTTCAATCGATACTGTGGTGTTAGCCATAATCATGCTCTCTTAATTTTTCAAAAAAAACGGGTTACATGGCGAGGGTGTCAACCACCCCACCGTCAACGCGCAGGGCTGCCCCGGTAGTCGCCGAGGAGAGCGGCGATGCCAGATAAACGGCGAGATTCGCTACTTCATCGACATCCGCTGCGCGCTGGATAATGGAGCTGGGGCGCGAGGTGCGAACAAATTCGTCCGCCTGTTCACGCGGCGTACGCCCGGACTGCGTGGCCGCATCGGCCAGCATTTCTTTCAGCCCTTCGGTCCAGGTCGGGCCTGGCAGAATGGCGTTAACGGTGACGCCCGTACCGGCCAGCCGTTTTGCCAGCCCGTGTGATACCGCCAGGTTGGCGCTTTTGGTAACGCCGTAGTTGATCATGTCGCCAGGGATCGCCACGCCCGATTCCGAGGAGACAAAAATAATGCGTCCCCATCCCTGCGCCATCATCGTCTGCGCGTAATGACGCGACAGACGCACGCCGGACAGCACGTTGACGTTATAAAAGTGCATCCACTCGTCATCGGGAACGGTAAAGAAGTCTTTATCGTTGAAAATCCCGAGGTTGTTGACCAGTACGTCTGCTGTTGGCTCGGCGGCGATCATGGTGTCAACGCCCTCGCGAGTGCTTAAATCAGCCACCACACCGCGCAGTTTTGCCCCCGGCAGTTCAGCGGCGAGCGTAGCAATGGCGCTGTCAACGCCTTCGGCTTTACGGCCAACAATCACCACGGTGGCGCCCGCGGTAGCAAGCCCCTTCGCGATGCCGAGGCCGATACCGGAAGTGGAGCCGCTGACCACAGCGACCCGGCTGGAAAGATCCAGTTTCATCATATTCTCTCGTCTCAGTAAGGGGGCCGGACGGCCCCGCAGGAATTAACGGACCGGCAGCGGCGCGTTTTCAGCCACCAGGTTCTGACGGCGCATTTCGTCCCAGAATTCATTCGGGATCACCGCTTTCAGCGCGGCAAGATCTTCCGCCATGCGACCCGGGCGGCTTGAGCCAGGAATGACCGCGGCAACGGCCGGGTTTGCCAGCGAGAACTGCAGCGCGGCGGCTTTCACATCGACGTTAAACTGTGCGGCAATGGCCTTAATTTTCGCTACCTGCTGATGGATCGCCGGTGAGGCTTTCTGATATTCAAAGTGTTCGCCCCCGGCAAGCACGCCGGAACTGTACGGGCCGCCGACCACGATATCGACATTTTGCTCATGGGCTTCGGACATCAGACGCTGCAGGGCACGTTTATGATCCAGCAGGCTGTAGCGACCCGCCAGCAGGAAGGCATCCGGCTGCGGTTCATCAAGTGCAAGGGTCAGTTCAGGCGGCTCAACGCGGTTAACGCCCAGCCCCCAGGCTTTGATCACCCCCTCGTCACGCAGACGGGTCAGCGCACGGAAGGCACCGGTACGGGCGATGTTGAACTGCTCCAGCCAGCTGTCACCGTAGAAATCCTGCGCCGGATCGTGGATCCACACGATGTCCAGACGGTCTGTTTTCAGACGCTTCAGGCTGTCTTCAATCGAACGCAGCGTGGCGTCGGCTGAGTAATCGTTCAGGATCTTATTTTTCAGACCGTGCTCGAAAATGCCACCTTTCTCACCGAAATCACGGCTGGCGGGATCTTCCATGTCGTCCAGCATAATGCGGCCGACTTTGGTGCTCAGTACGTATTCATCGCGAGGATATTGCGAAAGCGCTTCCCCCATGCGGATTTCAGACAGACCGGATCCGTACAGCGGCGCCGTATCAAAGTAACGCACGCCAAGATCCCACGCCGCAGTGACGGTCGCATGGGCCTCTTCGTCAGGAATGGCGCGGTACATGTTGCCCAGCGGCGCGCCGCCTAAGCCGATGTTACCTGGAAGTAATTTTCTGATGCTCATAACGCTGTCCTCATTAGTTTTCTCCCGTAACGGGAGATGTTCGGTTAGGGCGCATTTTGCTGCCGCCCTGTGACGAGGATCACAATAGCTTGCGAACTTGTGACTTGATAGGACATAATTCGTCTGACTTGAGTCCTTTGAGGTCTGACATGATCGATTTACGCCAGTTGAAATACTTTGTAGTTGTAGCAGAAGAGGAACACGTGGGACGGGCAGCGGAGCGGCTGCACATCTCGCAATCGCCGCTGAGTCGCCAGATTGCACAGCTGGAAGAGCGCCTCGGGTTAACGCTGTTTGAGCGCAACCAACAGCGCATTCGCCTCACGGCCGACGGGCAGACGTTTCTCGCCGAAACGCGTTCCCTGTTGACCCACGCCAACCGCCTCGAATCGCTTGGTCGTCGCCTGGGGCGCGGCGAAGATGGCGGGTTGTGTATTGGCTATATTGAAAACGCCATGCACTCCGGCGTGCTGTCTACCGCGTTGCGTACTCTGCGCACCTCGCGCCCGGATGTGCACATTGCGCTGTACAGCCAGCCGCCTGCCACGCAGATAGAAGGTCTGCGCCAGCGCAGCCTGGATTTTTCACTGGTGGATACGCCGCCGTCGGAGATCGAGCAGGATCTGGAATATCTGCAGGTGCTTGACGACCGTATGCTGCTGGCGCTGCCGCAGAATCACCCGCTGGCGCAGCAGGAAAGCGTGTGCGCGGAAGCGCTGGCGGATCAGGAGTGGATCTCGGTTATCCATAATGACGATGCGCATTCGCGCGATGATTTTGTCGCCGCCTGCGTCAGAGCGGGCTTCAACCCGGACATTCGTCTGGAAGCGGGCGAACCGCTGACGGCATTAGGGCTGGTGGCCGCCGGGCTGGGGCTGGCGCTGATTCAGAACAGCCTGCGCCATAACGCGCCGGAAGGGGTCGTTCTGCGCGAACTGCCGTGGATGCACTACTCCACGCAATTGTGGGCAGTCTGGCATAAAGCCAATCTGCGCCCGCTAGTAACGCATTTTCGGCAGATCCTGCGCGGCGACAGTACGCCTGCCGCATAACCGCTTTTCAGCGTGATTATTAACAAAATGCGCAACAGTCTATTGCCACTATTGGCATTTATCTCACTAATCATCGGGAATATCCTGTGTCCATCGTGTTGTTGACCACAACATGGCGTCATTTTAAATACATAAATTCAGGAAAATATCGATGAAAACCGTCACCACTCTGTTTACCGCTGCTGCTTTTTCTCTGCTGGCTTTTGGCGCTTCTGCGCATAGCATCTCCGCCACCGGCAATACCTTAGATTCTGCTGAAGCAGCGCTGGCGGCGAAAGCCAAAGCAGAAGGCAAAAGCGACTACAAAATCACCAGCGCTCGCATGGGCAACTTCGTGATGATGACCGCTGAGCTGGATAAATAAACCCGGCCGTAATGCCAGCAACAAAATCTTATCCAGTTTAAGTGAGGAAAAAATTCTATGTTATTCGATCAGTATTCACTTAACGCATTGTCGCTGAAAAGCCGCATTGTGATGCCGCCGATGACCCGCTCACGCGCCGGTGCCGGCGATGTCGCGACCGACGACATGGCGGAATACTACGCACAGCGCGCCAGTGCCGGGCTTATCATCAGCGAAGGCACGCAGATCAGCCAGCAGGGCCAGGGCTATGCCTGGACACCGGGCATCTACAATGAACAGCAAATTGCAGGCTGGAAAAAAGTGACGGACGCGGTACACCACGCGGGCGGCAAAATCTTTGCCCAGCTGTGGCACGTCGGGCGCGTTTCGCATACCGTTCTGCAGCCAGGCAACGCCGCACCCGTCTCCTCTTCCGCCATTCAGGCCGAAGGCGTGAAAGTGTTCGTTGACGTTGAAGGCCGCGGCCCGGAAAACGGCGTGGGTGAGATGGTTCAGCACTCTACACCGCGTGCGCTGACGCTGGATGAGATCCCTGGCATTATTAACGACTATGCGCAGGCTGCCCGTAACGCTATTGCCGCCGGATTCGACGGTGTTGAGTTGCACGGTGCCAACGGCTATCTGATTAACCAGTTCATCGACTCGCGTGAAAACCTGCGGGCGCGCTGAAAACCCGCCTGCGTTTTCTGAGAGAAGTTGCCGAAGCGGTTTCCGCCGCCATTGGTAAAGAGAAACTCGGCATTCGCCTGGCGCCGCTGACCACGCTGATGGGCTCGAAAGATGACACGCCAGAAGCGACGTATCTCGCGGCGGCCAGCGTACTGAATGACATCGGCATTGCCTATATTCATATCGCCGAAGCAGACTGGGACGATGCGCCGGTCATGCCCGCCGCCTTTAAAGAAGCGTTGCGGATTATCTTCCACGGCACTCTGATCTACTCCGGGAAATATACGGTGGAACGTGCGGAAGAAGCGCTGGCGAAAGGCTGGGCGGATCTGATTGGCTTCGGTCGTCCGTTCATCGCCAACCCGGATTTACCGTACCGTCTGCAGAACAACCTGCCGCTGAACCAGCCGGTTCGTGAGCAGTTCTTCGGCGGTGGAAAAGCCGGTTACCTTGATTACCCGACGGTAAACGGAAAGTAAGTTTTCGGCTGCGTTAATCCTGAAAAGCCCCGCGTTGACCGCGGGGCTTTTTGTTTTTTACGCCAGATTGCGTGCGTTCATCAGCCGGGCGCGTTCTGTCTGAATATCTTCCGGCAACGTCAGTACGCCCACGCTGTTCTCACCTCGCAACGCGCCGCCACCTGCTCCGCGGGATTTCGCGTTTTCAATCAGTGCCTTCGCCTGATCGAGCGTCGCTTTTGCGGCTTCCGTATCCAGACTCCATTTATTAAACCAGTGCGCCAGTGCGATAGGATCGACTTTGGTGATATCCACCGCGCCATACTGCATGCGGTACACCACCACGTTCTGTAGTTTTTGCTGGAAGCCTTTGGAAACCATGCTGTAGCGCCAGTACCACACGTCGCAACGGCAAAGGAAATTTTTGTCCGGGTAGATGATGTATTGTTTACGCTGATTTTCCGACGCCGACCCCGATCCCAGCAGCAAATCGAGCCCCTGCGTGACCAGCGTTTTAATAAAAGTGCCTACATTTTTGGCGCCATCATCAGTACCCAGCATAAAGGCAGTATCGACAATTTTACCGATCGAATCCCCCACCGATGAGGCATCCGTGGTGGTCATTACGTGCATCTGTTCGTCCTGAAAATCTTTTGTCACACCTGGTGCCAGACTTTCATCATCACCCCGCTGCCACGAATTATTCATCTCGATTTTGAAACCATCGAGCTTTGACTGCCCGAGCTTAACTAAAATACCCAGAGTTTCATTTAACTGTGCTTCAACGTCTTTTGCCGGATCGAGATCGCGAATAAATTTACTGATTGCACCCATGATAACCTCTACGTAAATAATCAATAAAAAGTGAATTAACGGAACTCAGGTGATCCTCAGCGCAATTACGGCAGGGTGCCGGTTAATTGCCAGATGGTTCCTGAGTCGAGACTTTGATTCAAAACGGAAATAGCACCGCGTGCACCGCCGCGCTGATTTGCAGGATCGGTAATGGCGAGTACCGTCGGGGCAATTAACGCAGCCGCGACGGACGCGTTGCCTATTTGTACCTGAATATTCACCACTCCAGCGGCGGTGATGCCTTGCAGGTCAAGGCGCGCCACGCCTGACTGGTGAAGCGTCATCGGTCCGCGGCCTAAATCAGCAAAATCGAGCATGGCGATTACGTCCTGACAGTCACGGCGTTGTGCTGCATTAGGCACGATGACGCCGGCGATCGGATTTAAGGTATCGGTTTTAGCTAAAGGCATAGTGTATCGACTCCCGTCAGATAACAGAGCGTGTTAAGGAATATGTAATAGGATTGATTGAAATTTAAGATTTAATTCTTTGAATATATTTACCCTCTTATGAATTAAGGTAAAAGCGATCCGTTTCTGGATATATTAAATATCCGTTAACATTTTTTAGAGAACATGTTGCAGCCTTTTAATGGATTGAAGTCAGCTACGGAAGGATCAAATCGAAAAATCGATCATTAAGATTAACAAGTCGATAGCATACTGCTTTTATATATTTCAGTATCCTGGATGATATTTCGAACCCCACTAAATGGGTGATGAGAGGAAATTGCATTAAGGAATTCCTGTCATTAGAAAACCGAATTTTCCCCACAGCGGTCAGATACATCACAAAAGCGCGCCGCGCCTGAATTCCAGGAAACCTCGCTTGATCGTAATCAATTAACGATCTGCATAATCCCTTTATCGTTTATCACTGGACACCTTAGGGAAGCAGATAATGAAAAATAAAATAAACGAGGTTTTAAATAAAGAAATCTCACGACGGGATGCGATGACGACAGCCGCTAAAATTGGCTCTGCCGTTGCGCTGAGCAATGCAATAACATTACCGTTTTCAACCGTAGCACACGCCGCCTCACCCAGCGAAATGACAGAAAACAGCGAGACCGTGCGCCACAGCGCCTGTCTGGTAAACTGCGGCAGCCGCTGCCCGCTGAAGGTCATTGTGAAGGACGATCGCATCGTACGCATCGAACCAGAAGACGCGAAAGACGATGCGGTATTTGGCGAACATCAGATTCGCCCCTGCCTGCGAGGACGCTCCAGCCGCTGGCGCGTATACAGCCCGGACCGGATTAAGTATCCGATGAAACGCGTCGGGAAACGTGGCGAGGGAAAATTCAAACGCATCAGTTGGGAAGAGGCGACGAAATTGATTGCCGATGAGCTGACGCGTATTACCGAAAAATATGGTCGTGAAGCGATCTATTACAACTATCAGTCCGGCGCCTATTATCACACCCAGGGGACGCCAGCCTGGAAACGTTTACTAAACATTTCCGGTGGCTATTTGAATTACCATAACACCTATTCCACTGCGCAAATTGCCACTGCGACACCTTATACCCACGGGAAATATGCCGGTAGCCATTTTACCCAAATCGCCCATTCTGATTTGGTGGTTTTCTTTGGTCTGAACTTGTCAGAGACGCGTATGTCCGGCGGCGGTCAGGTGGAAGAAATTCGCCGGGCGCTGGAAACCTCTAACGCCCGAGTGATCATTATCGATCCGCGTTATACCGATTCCGTGGTGGCTGAACATGCGGAATGGCTGCCCATTCGCCCGACCACCGATGCCGCACTGGTCGCCGGGATCGCCTGGACGTTAATCACCGAAAACCTGATCGACGAAGCCGAAATCAATACGTACTGCGTCGGTTACGACAGCACCACTCTGCCTGCGCAGGCGGCGCCAAACGCCAGCTATAAAGATTATATTCTCGGCACCGGCCCGGACGGGATCGCCAAAACGCCGGAATGGGCGGCGGCCATTACCGGGCTTCCGGCGGTGCGCATTAAACAACTGGCACGGGAAATCGCCGGGGCGAATGCCTGTTATATCTGCCAGGGATGGGGGCCGCAGCGCCACGCCAACGGCGAGCAAACCGTTCGCGCCATTCAGATGCTGCCTGCGCTGACCGGCCATTTTGGCCTGCCAGGCACCAACAACGGCAACTGGCCTTACGGTACACCATACGGCGTGCCACTGCTGCCGACGGAAACCAACCCGATCACCACCTCGATCCCCTGCTATCTGTGGACCGACGCCATTCAGCACCCGGAAAAAATGACCGCCACCACCATGGGCGTGAAAGGCGTTGATAAACTGAAAACCGGGATCAAACTTATCGTCAACCAGGCGGGGAACGCGCTGCTGAACCAGCACGGTCACGTCAAACGCACGCGTGAAATCCTGGCGGATGAAACGCTGTGTGAAACGATCATCGTGATCGAAAACCACATGACGCCCAGCGCGAAGTTTGCCGATATTCTGCTGCCAGAAACCAGCTATCTTGAGGCCGACGATCTGGTCGATAGCTCCTATGCGGCGGGCTCGCACAATTACATGATCGCCCTGCAAAAAACTATCACGCCGATGTGGGAAGTGCGCAGCACCTACGATATTTGCGCCGATATCGCCGGTCATCTCGGTTTGCGTGAAAAATTCACCAACGGCAGAACCCAGGCGGAATGGGCCGAATTCCACTATCAGCAGGTCAAAGCAAAACGGCCTTATTTACCCGAGTGGGACGTCGCCCGAACCAAAGGCGTGATTGACCAGAAAATCGCCACTGACAAAGAGAGCCTGGTGTTCGCCGATTTCCGCGCCGATCCGGTCGCTAATCCGCTCACCACGCCATCGGGTAAGATTGAGATCTACTCGCAGGCGCTGGCGGATCTGGCGCAGAAATGGACGCTGCCGGAAGGCGAGCGCATCCCGGCAGTGCCGGAATTCTGTGTGGTGAAAGAATCGCACCTGAACAAGGAGATGACAGCGAAATACCCGCTACAGCTGAGCGGATTCCATACCAAGGGTCATACCCACTCCACCTATACCAATGTGCTGGCGCTGCACGAAGCGGTGCCGGACGAAGTCTGGATCAACCCGATCGATGCCCGCACGCGCCAGCTGGAGAGCGGCGATCTGGTGCATGTGTTTAATGATCGCGGCGTCGTTGAGATCCCCTGCAAGGTGACGAACCGCATTATCCCGGGCGTAGCCGCCATGCCGCAGGGCGCGTGGACTCGCCTTGATAACGCGGGTGTCGATGTCGGTCGCTGCATCAACTCGCTGACCAGCCATCTGCCCTCGCCGCTGGCGAAAGGCAACCCGCAACACACCAACCTGGTTGAGATCAAACGCGCTTAAGGAGTGACCCGAGATGAAACAATATGGCTTTTACGTAGACTCCTCGCGCTGTTCAGGCTGTAAAACCTGCCAGGTCAGTTGCAAGGACAACAAAGACTTAGATGTGGGACCGAAACTGCGCCGCGTGTACGAATATGGCGGCGGCGAATGGGTAAAGGACGGTGACAGCTGGCATAACGACACCTTCGCCTATTATCTCTCCATCGCCTGTAACCACTGCGATGAGCCTACCTGCACCGCGGGCTGCCCGACAGGGGCGATGCACAAGCGTGAAGAGGATGGCCTGGTGGTGGTTGATGAGACGATCTGCGTGGGCTGCCGCTATTGCGAAATGCGCTGCCCGTACGGCGCGCCGCAGTTTGATGCAAAAGCGAAAGTGATGCGCAAATGCGACGGCTGCCTGGATCGCCTTGAGCAAAATCTGCGCCCGATTTGCGTCGATTCCTGCCCGCAGCGCGCGCTGGACTTTGGCCCCATTGACGAGCTGCGCGCGAAATACGGCAGCGAAAATGAGATTGCACCGTTGCCGTCAGCCTCTTTCACTCGTCCCAACCTGATCGTGAAGCCACATCCGAAGGCGAAAGCCAGCGGTGATAAGGCAGGCGCTATTCAGAATCTGCAGGAGACTCGCCATGCATGAGTTACCTCTGGTGTTTTTCACCGTCTTTACCCAGTGTGCCGTCGGCGCGTTTATTCTACTGCTCATTGCCGGTGCGCTTAAGCAGATCGCATCACGGCAGATGGCGGTCGGCCTGTTCGCCGCGATGTGTCTGTTTGGTCTTGGCGTGGTCGTCGGCATTTTTCACGTTGGGCAACCCCTGCGGGCGATGAATATGCTGTTCCGTGTTGGAGCGTCGCCAATGAGCAATGAAATCGCGCTCTCGGCGGTGTTTGGTGTGCTCGGCGGTCTCGGGGCGCTTGGGCTGCTGCTTAACCGCGGCGCGTCGACACTGTATATCACCCTCACCTGGCTGGCGGCAGTGGTGGGCGTGCTCTTTGTGCTCGCCATTCCGCGCATTTATCAGTTGCCGACAGTGGCGACCTGGAGCTCGCACTACACCACTGCGATCATGGTATTGACGCCATTTATCGGTGGTGGCGCGCTGGCGGCCTTCTTTGGCGCACGGCGCACAGGATTGTGGGTTTGCTCTCTCGCCATCCTCGCCAGTTTCTGTTTGTTGCCTGGATATTTGTCGACAATCACAAATGCGGACAGCGCGTTGGCATCGGCGCAAACAACGTGGTTCACTGCACAGGGAGTCCTGTTGGCGCGTCGCCTTCTATAACTTATGGACATTACCAATGTAATCAACGGGCAGCCAGCGGATGACTGGCTGCCGTCTCCGTTCTGGCCGGGTCACAACAGGAGTGAATGACATGTCAGCCCAAGCAGTAATGACGCGGATCCTCGGTGCACTGTTTTACTATTCCCCCGAGCGTAGCGAAACCCGGGAGCTGTTGCAGTGCCTCCCGACATTACCTTCCCTTTATCCGTGGCGTGAATCAGAGCAAATCGCAAAACTTTGTCAGGAGTGGCCACAGCCTGACGAAGACGCGTTGATCTGGCAGTTTTCAACATTGTTTGAGGGTCAGGGCGAAATGGTCGCCCCACCCTGGGGTTCCGTTTATCTGGAAAGAGATAATCTGTTGATGGGGGAATCCACCGCCCGGTATCGCGAGTTTTTGCAACGTCACGGCATCGCCTTTGATGGCAAACAGAATGAACCGGAAGATCAGTTCGGCCTGATGCTGCTCGCATGGACGGCCCTGATTGAGCGCGGAAACCCGAACGCCGCCGCCACGCTGCTGGAAGTGCATTTGCTGCCGTGGGCGCATCGCTATCTTGAGCTGCTCAAACGCAATGAGATTAGCCCGTTCTATGCCCGCCTCGCCAGGGTAGCGATGCTGTTTCTCAATGATGTGCAGCAGCGAAAAGCGCTGCGGCCGGAGGCCAGACGGCTGTTTTTCTGATGAGCAAATCCGAACGCTATTATCAGGAATACCTTTCTCATCGTCACGTCAGTCGGCGCGGGCTGTTCCGCGCCTTCGCCAGCGCCGCTCGCCAGGTGGCGCCGGAAACGCTATCCGCGTACCCTTCTTTCCCGTTACCACCGGGTGCGCTGCCCGTCGCACAGTTCGTCGCGCTGTGCACCCAGTGCTATCTCTGCATTGACGCCTGCCCGATGGGCATTCTCGACAAACATGAAAGTGGGCTTCCGCAGCTCAATATTCAGTATGCCAGTTGCGACGGCTGCGGCCTGTGCATTGACGCCTGCGATGTCGGCGCGCTGCTGCCGCAAACATCGTTTGATACCGGACTGCGTCCTGTATTTAATGCGAACTGCGTCAACCCGGTTCGCCGCTGCAATCAGTGTGTGGACAGCTGTTCGTCACAGGCGTGCTCTGTGGGCGAAACCTGGCTGCCGGAACTCGACAATGATCGCTGCACAGGCTGTGGCGAATGTCTGGTTCAGTGCAATTACGACGCCGTTACGCTAGTGCCTTCTGCCAATTGAAAAACAACAGGATAATCCCCTGGACTTTCCTCAAATTGTCACTTGCCTTGCAGAAAACTTCAGTTACAATACCCAACATGTAGTACCATTTGTGACGTAATGACGCTACATCTAGCATTTCCTTGATAAACATGTGCTTATAGCGTGCCAGTGGCTATTTTCACATTGAGGAGGTACTGCCATGCGTACAGATGTCATTTCACACGGCAAAAACGATCAAATGATGCGGCTCGCTCTTGAGCTCGTCAGCACTGAGTTGAAACGGAAAGTGACCATCCCGGCACTGACGGGCTCAGAGCTGAAACAGCTAATGATGTGGCTTAAAGCGCTGAAGTAAAACCGGCGCTTCCGGAGCCCTCCGTTTTTGGGGTCGCCTGACTCCTGTGCCCTCGTCACCCGCTAAATTTGTGGTTCCATATCGGCCCGGCTCACCCTCAGAATTTCTTTCATTAATAAATCGCCCGCTAATTTATGGAACGCAAAAATAAAAAGAGAGCCATAAGGCTCTCTTTGTTTTTAGCGCTGGGGTATTTTCCCCATTCCCTGTCTTTGTCTTATTTTGCTGCTTTCAGTTGGGCAGTGACCTGCTCCATAGCATCCAGCGCAGGTTTACAGGCCTGCTCCTGAGATTCAGTCGGAAGTGCGGTAATTTGTGTTTTACTTTGCTCAAACTGCGTTTTCAGCGTTTCAATTTGCGCTTTTGCTTCCGGGTGTGCTTTCGCCATTTCAATAAAGTTTTCAACGGAGTCAAAGTACTTCTGGCAAGTCGGACTCACATCAGCAGCATAAGAGGCTGACACAGCAGAAACTAACAACACTGCTAACAATGCTTTTTTCATAATTCCCTCAGAGATAAAAATAGTGAGTCAGAACACGTCATCCTGACAAATAAAATTCTATTTATATGGATGCGCTATTTCCATGTTTCGTGTCACATTACCTCTTATATAAGTAATACGGGCGTATTCGACCGAATTTAGGAATTTTGATCGCTGATGTTCTGTTTTATAAATAATAAAAACGCAGAAAGAATTAAAAGCGATAAATAATCTTATTCTGACCCCCGTTCTGCTCGCCGGTTTTNNATCCCACGACTGCCGCTTCGTCTTTCAACGCTTATGCCGTCACATGACGCCCCGCGATGATGCGGCTGTAGGTGTAAACGCTCAGCCCGCCCAGGATAGCCACCACGCCCAGCACCGTGAAACCAGGCACATACGAGCCGCTCCAGGATTGCAGATACTGCACAACAAACCCGGCGGTTGTTCCGCCGAGACCTGCACCTACGCCGTTAATCACCCCGGCAGCGGGTCCGACCGCCGATGGCTTGACGCTTGAAGTAATAATCGACCAGATGTTGGTGGTGAAGCAACTGGTGAACCAGGCAATCGCCAGGGTGATCAGCGCCAGCTTGCCGAAAGGACTTTCGATAAACGGCAGCGCAATTAAAAACACCCCGGCCGAGCCCAGCCCGCAGGCGGCAATCAGCCCGCGTTTTTGCGTTTTATCGCTGTACCATGAAACCGGAATCGCCAGCAGAATGGCTAAGAAGTACGGCAGTGCGCTCGCAACCCCTTGCGAAAAACCGCTGAACCCCAGCGACAGCACGGCCATCGGAATAAACAGTGTGATCCCCCAGAACAGCATTCCATTCGCAAAATAGCTGAACACCAGCAGCAGGAATGGTGCGCCACCAAGATCCTGGAAGCTGACTTTGCCCCCGGCCACTTCCGGCTCCGCCACCGGTTCATCAGGCGCTGAGGCGTCGTCCGGTTTGTTTTTCAGGAACGCGAGGAACATCGGCACCACAATAAAGACGCCCATCCCGCCGGTGATATAGAACACCCATTTCCAGCCGAGGTGATCGAAAATCGGCGTCAGGATGATAAAGCCCAGGCTCAGCGCAAGGAACTGCCCATAAAACTGGATCAGGTTAGTGCCGCGCGTAATTTCGTCTTTATTAAACCAGGCTCTGGCAAAACGGAACTGTTGCGGCCAGTAAATCCCCTCCGCAATGCCAAGAATAATACGGAAGGCAATCAGCAGCGCCGCCGAGGAGATCCATGCGGTCATGATCTGGACGACTGACCACAGGAACACCATAGTGACAATGGTGATTTTGGGATTCAGACGGTTCGCCAGGAAGCCGCCGAAGAAATTCGCCAGCGCATAGCCAATCAAAAACCCGGTCAGCGCCAGGCTTTTCGTTGCCGCACCATCAATGCCGAGCTCTTTCTCCATGCCGGGCAGCGCGATAGAGAGATTGGAACGATCAAGGTAGGCGACAAACAGCCCCACCATCAGCGTGACGCCAATTCTGAACCATTTCGATGTAAACATTTTTCTCTACCTTATTTCAGCGCGTAATGGTCAAGCATGTCAGGATCGACCTCGATGCCCAGTCCGGGTTGATGGGGCACCGTCATTACCGGGCCAATTTTCAGATCGGTTAACGTGTCGCGGAAGATATTCGGCGCGCGATCAAGCTCCAGCCGGGCCGGCTCTTTCGCCATCCGCGGTACCGCCGCCGGGAGCGCTGCCATCACGTGCAGCGTGGCGGCGAGCGAAATGCCCGAGCCCCACTGGTGTGGATAACACTCGACGCTATAAGTAGTGGAAAGCGCGGCAATGTTGAGAATTTCGCTGATGCCGCCGCAGGCAGCGACATCCGGCTGGACGATATCCACGCAGTCGGCCTCGAGGAAACGGCGGAAACCAAAGCGGGTGAATTCTGACTCCCCGGCGGCGAGCTTCATCGGGAATTGCTGTTTGAGCTGGTGATAAGCTGCCGTGTCGTCAGGCAAAACCGGCTCTTCAAACCAACTGATGTCGTATTGCGCAATGGCCTGAGCAAATTTCAGCGCTTCGTGGGTGGTATAGGCGCGATTCGCATCCACGGCGAGCGTGGCGTTCGGGCCAATTAATTCGCGAACCCTCGCGACGCGTTTAATATCTTCCGCCAGCGTTAAGGCACCCACTTTCATTTTGAAATGCTGATAGCCTTCATCCAGCCCGTTTCTGGCATCGATCGCTATTTGCCGGAAGTCATCCGTCGGCGAATAATAAAAACTGGAGGCATAGGCCGTGACAGGCGTTTCAAGGTCGGCGCCCAGCAGTTCGGCAATCGGCTTGCCGGTGGCTTTGCCAAAAATATCCCACAATGCGATATCAATTCCCGACAGCGCGGTAATGGCGATACCTTTTCGGCCAAATTCCCGCGTCCGGTTGTACATCTCTTCCCAAATCACCCGGCGCTGCAGCGGATTTTTGCCTGTCAGTAACGGCGCAAACAGTTCGTTAATCAACGCGGCATTAGCCTGCGCGGGACCAAAACATTCACCCCAGCCAGTGATGCCTTCATCGGTTTGCACTTCGACGATACAAATCGCCCGTTTATTCCAGAACCATTGCGACATACCAAATTTCTCTGGCAGTTCGTCTGTTATTACCCTGGTGTTAATGGATTTAATTTTCATCATATCCTCTTGTCTGTCAGGCGGTTTCCCTGACAATCAGTGAAAATGGTAAGAGCGTGATTCGTGCTTCATGGCTCTCATTTTCTTTGCGCAGTGTTGTTATTATTTTTTTCGCCGCCGTGCAGCCAATGTCATATGTCGGTTGCGCCACCACGGTAAGCGGATTTTTGAGGATCTCTGACCATTCGGTTTCATCAAAACCGATTAACGAGAAATCCTCCGGGATCCGCTTGTTGAGCGCTTTCGCGCCCTGCACCACATGCAGCGACAGCAGCCCGTTCCCCGTTATAAGGGTGTGATTTTTCGTGGAACTGGCGGTCAGCGTTTCCAGCGCAGTGATGACATGCTCGCGGTCGATAACATCAAATGTGATGCATTCAAAAGCGATATGCGAATACGCGCTTAACGCCGCAAAATGTTCGAAGCTTTCTACTCTCTCGATTCGCGGCGATACGTTCCCCGGTGTTGGCGTCAAATAGGTGACACGGCGGCAGTCGGTATTCAGCAAATGCTCAAGCGCCAGCGTGACTCCCTGGGCGTTATCTGCCGCCACGCTGTTGATATTGCTGTTTTTAATTTTCCTGCCGATTAATACGACAGGGTGTTCCAGGGAAATCCCTTTAATAAACAAATCGTTCTCCCCGGTGGTGTTGAGAATAAACCCATCAACACCGCGGTTAACCATCTCTTCAATATAATTACGTTCTCTGGCTCCGGAGTTTTTCGCGTCGCAGATAAAAATCTTGTACCCTTCCTGCGAGCAATACTCCTCGATACCCCGCAATACGTCCATGGAGTACGGGTTAAAAATATCCGCCATAATAACAGCAATGGTTTTACTCTCCTGACTGCGTAATGACCGTGCAATGTTATTCGGTTGATAGCCAAGGCTCGCAATCGTACTGGCAATTTTCTCGCGGGTACTTTCACTCATCGACTGATATTTGCCGTTAAGAAAGCGGGAAATCGTTGCCGTCGATACACCAGCCATATTCGCAACATCTTTTATTAGCAGTTTCTTTTTCATGTTTTTCATTTTAGGTAATCGATTACCTAAAATATACAACGAGGCAGAAAGGTGTCTGTGATTTTGATCGCAGATCGGGGAATGATGATGAACGGGCGGACTGACAACCGGCATGAACAGCGGTGCGAAGCGGATTATTATTTCTCTCAGCTTCTTCAGGGTTATTTACAAAAAATGAGTTTTATCTTATGGTTACCTTCCGTTTTACTTTATTGCATTTGATGACGCCATTTCCCGGTGGGAAACGTGGTGCGTCTTATAAGGGATAGCGTTTTGCTCCATTTAGTACTTAAAGGAAATTAAAGCATCATGGTCAAAAAAATAATCTTAAGTTCCCTCTGTGTTAGCGCCTTATTTCTCAGCGGATGCGCGAAAGAGTCCTCGCGCTCTGTCGAAGTCGCAAAAGTCACTTCTTATCAAACAGCATGGCAGGGTCCGCGCAGTCCGATCTCTGTCGGGAAATTTGATAACCGTTCCAACTATATGAACGGTATATTTTCTGATGGTGTCGATCGGTTAGGAAATCAATCAAAAACGATTTTGCTCACCCACTTACAGCAAACTGGCCGTTTTAATGTGCTGGATCGCATGAACATGGAAGAGATCAAAACCGAAGCGGACATCAGCGGCAAAACTCAGCAACTGAAAGGTGCGACTTATGTTATTACCGGTGACGTAACGGAATTTGGCCGTAAAGAGACCGGTGACAGAGCGCTGTTTGGCATTCTGGGCCGTGGCAAATCGCAGGTGGCTTACGCGAAAGTCGCCCTGAATGTGGTCAACGTAAAAACGTCCGAAGTTGTTTTCTCTTCGCAAGGGGCCGGTGAATACGAGCTGTCTAATCGTGAAATTCTTGGCTTTGGCGGTACCGCCAGCTATGACTCCACGCTGAACGGCAAAGTGTTAGATCTCGCCATTCGTGAAGCCGTTAATAATCTGGTTGCCGGTATTGAGAACGGTAGCTGGAATCCGACAAATACAAATTAAAAAGGAATTGATAATGGCACATTTAAACAGGATCGCTTTTGGTGCGGCCATATTGTTGCTCGCAGGGTGTGCATCTAACGCGCCGCAGAAGATGTATACGTGGGAGGGTTATCAGGATTCGGTTTATCACTACTATACGAATAAAACCAGCCAACAGGAGCAAATTTCCGAATTGCAAAAACTGGTTGAAATATCCCGGGCAAGCAATAAGCCGGTTCCACCAGGCGTGCATGCGCAACTGGGCATGCTCTACAGCAATACCGGAAATAGCGGACTGGCGATGGCCGAATTTAATGCCGAGAAAACGCTGTATCCGGAATCGGCTTCCTATATTAATTTCCTGACAGCTAAAAAATAAAAGGGATAAACGATGAAAGGATTATTTGCACTCTTCACCCTGGCGTTTACTCTGCTGTTAACGGGGTGCTCCACCAATAATAAACAACTTACTGATTACTCTGCCTTCCGGGAAAGCAAACCACGCAGCATTCTGGTACTCCCGCCGAGGAACCAGTCACCTGACGTCAATGCCAGCCACAGCTTCCTGAGCGGCGTGACCATGCCGCTGGCCGAGTCCGGCTATTACGTGTTCCCGGTAGCCGTCGTGGAAGAGACGTTTAAACAAAACGGGGCGACCAACCCGGACGACATCAGTACTATCCCACTGAAAAAACTGCACGATATCTTTGGCGCCGATGCGGTGATGTACATCACCATCACGGATTACGGCACCTCATACCAGGTCATTAATAGCGATACGCGTGTAACGGCAACGGCACGCCTTGTCGATTTACGCACCGGTAAAGAGTTGTGGAAAGGTGGCGCCACGGCGTCTACCAATGAAGGCCAGGATAATAGCAGTGGTGGGTTGCTGGGAATGTTGTTAACGGCCGCGGTGTCGCAGATTGCCGATTCGGCAACCGAGAAAGCGCATGACATCGCTCAGGTGACCAGCGCCCGCATGCTTAGCGCAGGGACTAACGGCGGTCTGTTATATGGCCCTCGTTCGCCAAAATACGGTCAGACCGCGCTGTAATCGTTTTCTTCACAGGCCGTCTGTCTCTGACGGCCTTATTTACGCCCGATCTCCGTCACCCCGCCGTTTTTCTTATACTTTTCCGGTAACGACACGTACCGGTTCGCCAAGCTCTTTAGCAAAGACGGCGAGAAAATGGTCGCTGAAGCGGGCATTAATATTCCAGAACTGAAAACTCAGATTGCTGAAACCCCAGACAGGCTCCGATTTGAACGCCGGCAGTGGGGAAGATTGCTGGCACTGCGGGCAGATAACATCATCGTTCCCTTCAGCATTCCACCAGGTTTCAATGAGATCGTAGTATTGTTCACCAATCTCCTGACCGCAGACCGGGCAGGTTGCTGAGACAATGCCTCCCTGCCCGCTGTGATGAACCACCTTTAATTCATCAGCAACATCAATTGCCAGATAGCCATACACCTGCTGATCGCAGTGGTCGGCAACCCAGGTAAAAAGCGGCAAATCTTCAGGCAAAATAATCTCTGCCGTCTTTTTAGTGAGCCGGTATCCCAGCTCACGGGTCAGAATACAGCCCGGAAGCGGGCTTCCAACCCACGCTTTTTCCCGCAGCCAGGAAAGCATCCGTTTGCCCAACGCCCGCGCCTCTTCTTCAGGGATCATCACGCGTTCAGGGACAATGATGGTGAAACTATCGCTCATAGTCACTCCGTTCTGCCTGCTTTAAATTCAGGATCGTGGCCTGTCGAAAGAAATATTCTTATTTTTACGCATTATGCCATTGCCGCTTTGGCACAAGTGCCTAAATATCCCTATAAAAAGCAATGTTACCCCGTCCGGCACAGATCAGTCACACATATTTACATTTTGAAAAACCTATTTTATAGTTCAAATGCCGCTCTGTGTTGGCATACCTCTTTTTTCTAAGGATAAGAAAATGAAACAAATTCTGGGTTTTGATTACCTGTTGACGCCGAAACTGATGGTATTTTTGTACTGGCTGTCTATGGTTCTGATCGTGTTGGGCGGCGTTTTCGCTATGATTGGCGGTGAAGTGCTTCGGGGCATCGGTGCCATTATTTTTGGCATGATCGGCTGCCGGGTAATGTTCGAACTGATTATGATCGCATTTAAAAATAATGAATATCTGCGTCGTATCGCGGAAAATTCTGATAAAGCGGCACAGTAAGCATATCGATCACTGCAGAGCGTTAACTGCGGAATAAATAAAAATAAACGATGAGTAAGTGGCCATAAAATAGTGCCGGGCTGGCAAGGCCCGGCATTTTATTATGCGGCGTCGGCCAGGACAAACATGCCGTACGGGTGAATTTCAAGATAATACTGTTCGCCAACGTCAGGCTGCAGTCGCGTGGCGTTAACCTGCAGCAAAATATCCTGATCGTGCCATTTCACCCTGACCTCATACTGCGGTCCCATGTAGGCTACGTGCTGTATCACACAGCGCTGACTCTCCTCGCCGCGATCACTTAAGGTGATCGCCTCAGGGCGGACCCCCACGGTGCCTGCGCCCTCAGCGTCAAAGTGCGCCGGACGCGGCAGGCGGTAACCGTAGACGTCAACGTAATCCTGACTGAAGGTTGCCGGGAAAAGGTTCGCGTCGCCCATGAAACTCGCCATAAAGCGTGACGCGGGCTGGCGGTAGAGATCCTGTGGCGAGCCGATTTGCATAATATGCCCCTTGTTCATCACCAGCACGGTGTCAGAAACCGCAAAGGCTTCGCTCTGGTCGTGAGTGACATACAGCGAGGTAATATCAAACTGCTTTTGCAGCTCGCGGATCTTGTCGCGCATGCTTCGTCTGAGGTTGGCATCAAGATTACTTAACGGCTCATCAAACAACAGCACTTTCGGTTTGAGGATTAGCGCCCGTGCCAGCGCCACGCGCTGCTGCTGGCCGCCGGAGATCTGATCAACATAACGGTCTTCGAACCCCTCCAGATCCACCATCGCCAGCGCCTCTTTCACCCGCGCTTTCACATCGCTACGCGACACGCCGAGCATTTTCAGGCCATACCCCACGTTTTCACCGAGCGACATATGCGGGAACAGGGCATACGACTGGAACACCATGCAGATATCACGCTGTTGAATAGAACGGTGAGTGACATCTTCACCATCAATAAAAATCTGCCCTTCGCTCGGTTTTTCCAGCCCCGCGACCAGACGCAGAATCGTGGTTTTTCCGCAGCCGGACGGGCCAAGCAGCGTCACCATCTGCCCCTGCGGAATGGTGAGATTGATATTGTCGATAACCGTGTTGCTACCGAATCGTTTGGTGACGTTGCGCAGTTCAACAAAATTTTTCTGACTCATAGTGCGCTCCATTACGCCTGGTTTTTGGCTTTTGAACGGGAGATACGTGCTTCCCCGATCAGCCAGTCAAAGATGAAAATAATCGCCAGCATCACCACGATCAGAATTGAACCGTAGGCGATCGCCACGCCGTATTCGCCGTCTTCCACGCGGTTCAGAATGTAGGCCGTGGCCACGCGGGTATCTGGTGTGACGAGGAACACAATGGCGCTGACGGTGGTAATGGCGCGCACAAAGCTGTAGATCAGCGCGGACAAAATTGCCGGGCGCAGCAGCGGCAGTAAAATGTGCGTGATGGTACGCAGCGAACCGGCACGCAGGCTGAGCGACGCTTCATCGAGGGATTTGTCGATCTGCCCTAAGCCGGCGATCCCGGCACGAATACCCACCGGCACGTTACGCATCACCATGGAGATAATCACGATGGCAGCAGTCCCGGTGAGGTACACCGGCGCGCTGTTGAACGCGAGAATATAAGAGACGCCCGCCACGGTGCCCGGTACGGCAAAGCACAGCATGGTGGTGAACTCGATGGTCTTTTTGCCCCTGAACTGCTGGCGAACCACAACCCAGGCGATCAGCAGGCCGAAAGCAGCGGTGATCGGTGCGGCAATGCCCGCATAGAGTAAGGTATCGAGCAGCGAAGGCCATGCGCCGTCGCTCATTCCCTGGCCAAACAGCTTGATGAAATTATCCAGCGTCAGGGTGTAGTCCACACCCCAGTTGACGGTAAAGCTGCCGTAGAAGATGCTGCCGTACAGCAAGGCGTTGAAGGCGATCCACACCGCCAGTATGACGATCACGCTCCACACCAGCGTCACCGGCAACGGCTGGACGTCACCACGATACGATTTACCGGACACCGTGACGTAAGAGCGTTTGCCAATCCACATATACTGAACGCAGAACACCAGCAGCGAGAACAGCAGCAGGAACACGCCGAGGGTACTGGCAGCCTGATAATCGAGCTGTGAACCGGTAATGTAGAAGTAAATTTGCGTCGCCAGGACGTCGAAGTTACCGCCGAGCACCAGCGGGTTACTGAAGTCGGCCAGCGACTGCACCACCACAATCAGGAAAGCGTTCGCCAGGGCGGGTTTCAGCAGCGGGACAAACACGCCGTTAAAGGTCTGCCAGCGGCTGGCACGAAGAGTATACGAGGCCTCTTCCAGCGAGGGATGAATGGTTTTGATCGCGCCGTCAAGGATCATAAACGCCATGGGGGTAAACGCCAGTACCTGCGCCAGCCAGATGCCGGTAAAGCCGTACAGCCAGTTAGTGTTGGTCAGGCCGAACCACTCCACCATCAACTCGGTGACGTAGCCGGAGCGCCCCATCATCAGCGTAACACCTAAGCCCACCACAAACGGCGGGGTAACAATGGGCAGAATTGAGAAAATGCGACCGATAATAGCGCTACGTCTGGCGATGCGGGTGGTGTAAATCGCCAGCACCAGGCCAAAGAAGGTACATCCTACGCCCACCGCAACAGACAACGCGATGGAGTTCAGGATGACCTGAATGATATGCGCCTGCGACAACACGGCCGTAAATGCCAGCGGGGCGAACTCCCCTGCGCTGTTGGTGAACATCGGAATGAAAATCGCGATGCTCGGCCAGACGATAAAGATGCCGATTAACGCCACAATCGTGACCAGCGAACCGATCACAAAACGGTCACCGCCCAGCCATTCGAGGCGAGTCAGCGCCAGCGTCATGATGGCGCCCAACTCGACAAACAGCACGATGGTCGCGTAGCCTAACCCGCGCCCTTCAACAGTCGCGCTGATGGCAATAAACGCCATGCAGACAAACGCCCACCCCGCATCAAAATAATGACGGCGACGCTGTTCACGCCGGGCTTCATGCATCGGACGAATCAATAACAGCCCCGGCAGCAGATACCATAACCAACTGATATTGACCTGAGACCAGCCATACGCCTCGAAAATTTCGTCGCGCGTCGATTCCAGCAGGCCGTAATCCAGGCTCCAGCTCGGCAACAATGCGAAGGCCAGCCAGCCCAGTAAAACCCACAGGAATATCGCATCCCACTTTTTGGTGGGATGGAGTGCAAGTGTGTGTGACATACGTTTTCCGGTGTGTAAGGGAGGCCCGGTAAGCACAAGCGCCACCGGGCATTAACCGCCAGTGTGAGCTTATTTACCCATCTTCACGTCGCTAACCCATTTATTGATCAGCGACTTACGGACATCGGTCGAGCCGTATTTGTCCATGTCGTAGTTGATGAGCTTCAGGCCGTCGAGCTTCAGCGAGTTCGGCGACGTTTCTGCAGTGGTGTTGGTCAGGATCTGATAAGACTTGCCTTTCTTCCACGCCAGTTCCTGCGCCTCTTTTGACAGCACCCAGTCGACGAACAGTTTGGCATTGTCGAGGTTACGCGCGCCTTTCAGAATGCTGACGCCGCCAATTTCATACCCGGTGCCTTCGCAAGGAGAGATCAGCTCCAGCGGGGCGCCCTGCTCTTTTTCCAGCGAATAATCATGCAGGAAACCGATGCCGATGGCCGTTTCGCCACGCGCCGCGTTACGCGCCGGGGCGATGCCGGACTTGGTATACTGTGAGACGTTTGCGTTCAGTTTTTTCAGGTAATCAAAAGCCTGATCTTCCCCCCACAGCTGGGCGAAGGTTGCCAGCGCGGTGTACGCGGTGCCGGAACTTTGCGGATCGGCAATCTGAATTTCACCTTTGTATTCCGGTTTGATCAGATCCTTCCAGCATTTTGGAACCGGCAGATTTTTCTCTTTCAGACGTTGAGTGTTGATACCAAAACCGAGAATGCCGACATAGACCGCTGACGAGTAGTTGCCTTTTACCTTCGCCGGATCGCGGAACTGCGCCATCACCTGCTCAAGGTTGGGGGATTTGTACGGTTGTAGCAGCCCCATTTCACCGGCCTGAGACTGCGGATCGAGCGTACCGCCATACCAGACGTCCGCCTGCGGGTTTTTCTTCTCGGCATCGACCTTCGCCAGCGTGCTGCCGGAGCCGTTACGGATAAACGACGTTTTCACGTCATATTTATCACCAAAGGCTTTCGTTTCGGCTTCACACATTTCGTTGGTGGCACTGCAATAAACCACCAGACGGCCTTTCGCCTGCGCGGCACCGCTCAGGGTGGCCAGCGCAATGCCGGAAGCAATCAGGGTAGTGACCAGCGTTTTTTTCATTGTTTTATCCTTTGACCGGGAGAGGTTGTAATGCCCGCCATCAGTAGCGGCATCAGCAATAAACCCATTAGTACCGCAGCGACCGAGAGTAAACTGAACATCCCCGACCAGCCGCAGCGTTCAATGACCAGCGACAGAGGCCAGCCCGCCAGCGCTGCTCCCAGATAGGCGAACAGGCCGAGAAAACCGGTGATGGAACCCGCCGCCGCTTTGTGTCCACACTCCACCGCCGCGAGACCAATCAACATTTGCGGGCCAAAGACAAAGAAGCCCACCGTAAAAAAACAGACCGTCAATAACGGATAGTGATGAACCGGCGCCAGCCACAGCGCGGCGACAGACACCATCAGCCCCAGCGTGAACAACAAAATCATCGGTGCCCGCTGACCGCTGAACAGCAGATCCGAGCCCCATCCGGCAAACAGCGCGCCGAGCAAACCGCCTATCTCAAACAGCATCACTGTGGAGTTGGCACCGATCAGGTTGACGCCATGGCTTTCCGTCAGCCAGATATTGCCCCAGTCGTTGAGCGCAATACGGATCAGATACACCAGCACATACGACACACCCAGCAGCCAGATCATCGGGTTCTTCAGTATCGTGGCGCGTAACATCTGCCACGACCCCATGAGCGGGCTCTGCTGCTCCTGCCGGAGCTCCAGCGGATCGTTACGCCAGGTGCCGACGGTCGGTAATCCTTCTTCCGTTGGCGTGCCTTTCAGTTGCAGCGTTAACCAGACGCCTAACGCCATACTGATGATCCCCGGCGTCAGCATCGCCGCCTGCCAGCCCCACCAGTGCGCGGCAAAGGCGCTAATCAAGGGGATAATCGCCCCGCCGATGTTGATCGACATATTCCAGCATCCCCACCAGAAGCCGCGCTCGTTGCGCGAGTACCAGTGCGTCAGCAGTCGGGCGCAAGGAGGCCATCCCCAGCCCTGAAAAAATCCGTTCAGTGCCCAGACCGTCAGCAGCAGCGTCAGCGATTCACCAAAAGCGAAAACGATGTTCAGCACACCGGTGGCGAACAGACCCGCGCCCATAAACCAGCGCTGACCGTGGCTGTCATGCCACAACCCGGCGGCAAATTTCGACAGGCCGTAGGTCAGATAAAACAGCGATCCCATCAGACCGATATCGCCTTTATCCAGCCCTAAATCCGTTTGCAGCGCCGGGAGTATGTAATTGACACTTTTACGCGTCAGGTAAAACGCGGCATAGCCAATTACCATGCACATCAGCAGGCGCGGACGTAACGCCCGGTAGCGTTGATTTACTTCAGTTGCCGAGGGTGCGCGCATAGCCGTCTCCGTTTTGCTGACTATAAGAAAGTGAAACCGAAAGGAGATGAGAGAAAGTCCAGAGCGACTAAGACTTTTTCCTGGTTAGCCGCTGATTTGTTGCAAATTTGTGGGCAGGTTAACAATTACCCGCGTGCCGCTCTGCGATTCCAGCGTCAGTTCACCGCCGAGGGCGCTGATCCGCTCGCGCATGCCCTGGATACCAAAGCCGGTCATTTTGCCGGGGACAATCCCCACGCCGTTATCCTTCACTTCAAGGTGAATTAATGCCCCCTGCTGGCGCAGGACAATGGCGACATCACTGGCGTCGGCATGTTTGCAGACGTTGTTGAGCAACTCCTGTAATAATCGGTATAGCGTGAAGCGGAGCGTTTCGCTTTCAGGCGTGATGGTCAGCTGATAGTCAAACTGGCAACGAATGCCGCGTTCGTCAAAAGCAAACTCGTTTAGCAGGTGATGCAGCGCCTCTTCAAACGACAGCTCATCCAGCGCGGGCGGGCGTAACTGGCGCAATAGCTGGCGAGTGGAGTGGTGAATGCGGCGGGCAATATCATTGATCTGCCCGGCGGCGGCCTGAATTTGCGCCGGATCGTGCGCCCGTTTTACTAACTGCGACTGGATCTGAATGGCGGTGATGTTCTGACCGATTTCGTCGTGTAACTCGCGCGCCAGGTTTTTGCGGGAGTCCTCTTCGGTGTGGATCAGCTTTTCGGTGAGCGCCCGCCGGGCCACCAGCTCCGCCTCCAGCCGCTGCCGATAGTGGTGAAGATTTTGCGCCAGGTGTTGCTGACGGCTGATGGCGATCCCCAGCCCGATGCCAAGCAACGCCTGAACGGCCAGGAAGATCTCCAGCTCGATCAGGTTACTGAACCCCACGCCGACCTGACGGGCGATGGTGATCATCATGCTACCCAACAGGCCAGAGAGCACGCCGCCCTGCCAGCCAAATTTCCACGCCATCACCACGTTGGGCAGGAACACCACGATCAACAGCAGACGCTCAATTTCCGGCGACAGCACCATCTGGGTGCCGATGCCGATAACAAAGAACAGGCTGCACCAGATAATTAACGACGTGCGCAGCGGCGGGTTATTGGTATCCAGCCCCAGCAGATGGTAGCGATGCTGCTGGCGCAGGAACTCAAAGATCAGGTAGACGAACGGAGTCAGCAGTACGCCACCGGTAAACGAGGCCAGCCCGAGCAGCATCGCCGGGCTTTTCACAAACGGGGAAAGCAGCGCCGTGTTCAGTAACGAGGTGATGGTGACGATCGCCAGCAACAGCGTCAGCCGCTGCCAGTAAAGGGGAAAACGGTGCCAGAAGCTCTGCGCGAGGCTGGCGGGGATCAGACTAATCAATGGCGCGGCCAGCACCGCGACGCCAGGGAGTAATTGTTCGCTATGCAGCCAGAGCAGCATAAGTATGGGCGGCAGGACCAGCGCGGGCCAGTAACGCCGGGAAAGCAGGATCAGCAACGCCAGATAGACACCATGCGGAAGAAACAGCGCCGCCTGCTGGCCATTACGGGTCAGATAAAAGCCAAGCGTCCACAGCATCAGCCACCCTGCGCCCCAGGCCAGCACGATAAACAATGAAATCACCCCGTGGCGAAGGCTTCGCGACATCAGTGCCCCGCCAGCAACTGATGGTTGAGCGCGAAATGGACCAAGTCGATCGTGCTCTGGCACTGCAGTTTGCCCAGCACGTTGGCACGATGCACATGGACCGTTTTATGGCTGAGATCAAGTTTGTAGGCGATCTCTTTGACGCTGTCCCCTTTGACCAGTAAATCAAACACTTCACGCTCACGCGGGGTGAGGACTTCCAGCACCTGCGCGGGTTGTTTTCCGCCGCGCAGGGCCCGCAGCGCGTCAGCACACAGATAATGTCCGCCCATGCCAACGGAGCGGACCGCCTGCACCAGCTCTTCCGGCCCGCAGCGTTTGGTCAGATAACCACTGGCGCCAGCATCCAGCGCGCTCTGAACAAAGGTGGGCGTATCGTAGATGCTAAGGATAATGGCGCGGAACTGCGGTTTTTGCGTACGCAGACGCTTCAACAGGCTCAGGCCGTTTTCGTCCGGCATCGCGATGTCCAGCACCGCGACGTTAACGTCATTGCGCAGTAATGCCGGCCAGGCCTCCGCCGCACTGCTGTACTGACCTGCGACATCAATATCGTCTTCAAGACTGAGCAATTGCGCAAAGCCGGAGCGCACCACTACATGGTCATCGACCAGCACCACACGAATCATGTTGATACTCTCTTACCGATTAATGCTTCTATGATGCCTGTCAACGCTGCGCTGGCAACCCATCAAATGCATTTATGGAATGAATGTAACAAAACGGTAATAGAGGGAAAATGGCGAGGTTTTTGAAGAAAAAAGTCGCTGCAACCTCCGTCGCAGCGACTTTCCCTTTTACCGGTTCAGTGAATTCAGGAAATCCACAACCGCTTGTTTCTTCTCTGGTGCGATAGCCAGCAGATCATTAACGACTGCATTGGGCGGAATTAACCCCAGACCGACAGCGACAAACATCCAGTTAACGACATGGAACATGCCGCGGCGGCCATAGAGCAGGTAGCTTTCAACGTCGAGCAAGCGCGGAGCGCGAACCTGTATGCACTCTTTAAATGCGCGATAGTTCTCGGTCAGTGGCGTTTTGGCGACGTCCTGCCAGAATTCGGTATCCCGGCGCGGGCAGTCATAGTGCATGCGCAGGAAATCCAGGATCTCCATCCACGACACAAAGTTTGATTCGTTAAATTCTCGAATTGCGTTATCGGAAACCACGCCCTGACTGGCAACCAGCACGCGGGTAAAGTTACGCACCACCTCAATCATCTGGCCGATCGAGGTCGCTTCCAGCGGCTCAACGAAACCGGACGCCAGACCGACGGTCAACACGTTACCCACCCAAACCTGACGATAGCAGCCTGGCTCAAACTTAATCACGTTCTGTTGCGGCGTGATCTCATAGCCGAGATAGTCTTTAATCTCCTGCAACGCATCGTCGTCGGAAATATGTTTGCTGCTATAGACATAGCCCGCCCCTACCCTGTCGACCAACGGGATCTGCCACATCCAGCCAGACTTCATCGCGATCGCGCGACTTACCAGATACGGGTTCTTCAGTGGATGCGGCATGTAGAACGGCAACGCGCGATCCAGCAACAGATAATCCTTAAAGGAATACCACTCGCTGGGCACCACTTTGCCAATGACCTTACGCGCCAGTCCGGTTGCATCGACCAGGAAATCCAGCTCGATCTTCTCTTTTTCTTCGGTGACTAATGCCGTGACATGCCCCTTTTCATCCGTCTCAACATGTTCAACAATCACATCCTGATGAATGATGTTGCGCGACAGCGCAATCTTTTTAAGGTATTTGGCGATCTTGTAGCTGTCGAAATGGAAGGAGTTAATGATGTCGACGGCCTGGTTATTCAGCGCGTTTCTGGCCTCTTCCTGACTGGCATTATTAACAATCAGATCGAATCCTTTGAGGTACGAGGTCAGCGGAATACTGTTATTAATCATGGCGGAGAATAACGGGTAATGCCCCATTTCCTCCCATTTTGACGCGGATCCCGTGGCGGACGCGAAAGGATGGTAGTATTTATCGTCCCTTTCACCGGTACGCCAGCCCTCGTAGCAGAAACCCCATTTGAAGGTCGCGTTGGTTTCCCGGACAAATTCATTAAAATCGATATCAACAGAATGCAATGCGGCCTGGAAATTCAACAGGCCGCCTTCCCCGACGCCAACAATCCCTATTTCTGTGGATTCCACAACACGAATTTCCACATTGGCGCTGAATAATTTTCGCAATGATAACGCCGTATACCAACCCGCCGTCCCGCCGCCCAGAACAACAACCCGCTTGATACCTTTCAAACTCAGCATAACGCCTCCATGACAAACACCGTCGGAAAAACTTTCGTCGTCGTTTTTTTATCTGAGCACGCGATATTTCCACTCAGTATGGCGTCGACTATAACGTAACGTCCGGAGAATCGTTAAAATGCGCATCACTGTATTCAGCGCGCACATGACTATAAGATCTAAGTAATTACTATGTTCTTATGACACGCATCATCATGATTTTACTGTTTTTTATGAGCGCTCTGGAGAAATCAAATCAACGTATTTGAGGGAAAAAGAGAAACCGCAAAAATCATTAAGGGAAAATAAGGATTAAATAAGTAAAACTAAAGAAACCCGACTTAATATTTCCGCACACCAACACTGGGGCGGAAATATTAAGTGCGTTGTTACATTATCAGAACACGTACTTCATGCTGACTGCCGCGACGTTGTCCGTCATAATATTGGCGTTTTTGGTGAAAGTGCTGTCATCAAGCAGGTTGATTTTGTAGTCAAGATACGCCTGCATATTTTTGTTGAAGTTATAGGTAAATCCTAAATCAACAAACTTCACCAGATCCTGGCTGTCGTAGGTGTTGCCCTGACGGTCAGTGCCTAAATCTTTACCACGCGTCTGGTTGTAAGCAATGAACGGCACCAGGCCGGATTCAAAAGCGTAACCGGCATACAGTTCAACCGCCTCGGAGGTATTAGCAAACCCGTACGCGGTAGCGCTCGGCGAACCGAATTTTGCTGCGTTATACGCCTGGGTATACATCGCCGCCAGATAAAGCTTGCTGTTATCGTATTTGATCGCAGCAGTGTAGCCTTCCGCATTACTACCGTCACCCATGATGCCTGGAGCACCATTTTGTTCATCCGTACGGTTGGAATTAAAGAAGGCGCCAGCGATACTGATCCCGGCATCAAACTCGTAATTCAGGGAGGCACCAAAACCGTCGCCATTCTGGGTTAATACATTACGGGTTCCCGCTTCAGCCGCGCCGCTGTCGTTTTTCCCCTGGTACTGTAAGGCGAATTTCAGGCCATCGACCAGACCAAAGAAATCGGTATTACGATAGGTGGCAATGCCGTTCCCCCGCTTGAACATAAACTGGTCAGAACCATAAGTTGAGGCATCGAATTCCGGCTGCATATCAGTATATGCCGCAGCATCGTACAGAATGCCCGTATTACGACCGTAATCAATAGAGTTATATTGCGCAAAGCGAAGACCGGCAAACGCGTAACGCGTAAAAGCGGTGTTGGTATTCTCAGCCTGATTACCCTGAACCTGATATTCCCAGCGACCAAAGCCGACCAGATCATCGGAGACCTGCGTCTGGCCTTTGAAGCCAAAGCGCATAAATGTCTTGTCGCCGTTAGAACCTTTATCATCAGAAAAATAATGCAGCCCGTTAATAAAGCCGTATAAATCTAATTTGTTGCCATCTTTATTATATATTTCCGCTGCATGAGAGGCGGCAGAGAACAGAAGCACCGGAATTAAAAGTGTAAGAGCACGGGTTTTCATTTAAATATCCTTTACCTAAAGTTCATATTAATGATTATTAAAGACGCACACTGCCAGACATATTTCAGCGGTATAAGGCATGCAAAATGACAGGCACAAGGCGATGACCTTACGCACCAGGCATTTATTCTTATACCAGCCGGAATATGGTTTTCTTACTACAACGACCTGTTACATTACGAGGTAATCTGTTGAGTCTGCACCGGTTGGGCAGGCTCCGTTATTGGGCGTTGATCCTCTTCGACGGGAATATCTTCAAATCCCAGCATCAGCGTTAAGATGAAAGAGAGCACGATGGAAAGCGCCATCACCCCCACCACCCAGACAATGGACATCGGGTTCGCAGGATCGAAGAACTGCACGCTGGTGAAGAGCCCTGGCGCCGCCATTGAATGGCTGGCAAGCCCGGCAATACCGGCGACTGCGCCACAGATGAAGCCGCTGATCAGGCTTGCGATAAGCGGGCGCTTCAGGCGTAACGCCNCCCCCCCGCCAGCGACGAGCCGCCAAGCGACAGGTTTGCGCCAATTTCCGACGGCATCACCATGCCTTCTTTACCCGTTTCAGCGATGGTCTGAATAATGGTCGGTGTAAAGACGCGGTGCATCCCTGTCATGACCAGCAGCGGCCAGAGTGCGCCCATAATGGCGACGGCCAGCCAGCCCAGATAATTGTGGATGGTATAAACCAGTGCGGAAATAGAACTACCAATCCAGATACCAATTGGCCCAATTAACAGGATGGCCAGCGGAGCCGCAATCAGCACAATCAGCATCGGCTTAAGAAAGTTTTTGGTCACTGCAGGGGTAATATTGTCTACCCAGCGCTCAATGTATGACAGGCACCATGTCATCACCAGCGCCGGAATGACGGTATAGGTATATTTCACGGCGGTGAGCGGAATAAAAGCGAATGCCATATGCTCGCCCTGAGCGGCTTTTGCCATCAGGTCGATAAATGCCGGGTGAACCAGAACACCTGCGATGGCAATCGCCAAAGACATATTGGTTTTAAATTTCAGCGCAGCGGAAGCCGCCACCATCAATGGCAGGAAGAAAAACGCGCCGTCGCCGATAACAGTCAGGATAATTAACGTCGGTGCGTTTTTCGGTAATACGCCGCTCATTTCCAGCACCATGGCCAACAGCTTAACCATCGAGCCACCGATAATGGCCGGAATAAGCGGCGACATGGTGCCAATCAACGCGTCCAGAATACCGGAGCCAATACGTCTGAACGTTATTTTTCTTTGTGCCGTTTCCGGCGCAGCGTCTGCCATTTCCGGTAACAGTTTCACCACTTCGGCATAGGCCTGCGAAACGGTATTACCGATAATCACCTGATACTGGTTCTCATTTTTTACCACGCCCATGACGGCGCTGATGGCTTTCAGTGCAGTGGTATCCACTACGTTTTCATCGCGAACCACAAAACGCAAACGCGTCATACAGTGGGTAATCGCCGCAATGTTGTCGCGGCCTCCGAGGGCACCGAGGATCTTATGTGCTGCTTCGGTGTAATTTTTTGCCATTCGTTATTGCTCTCTGGATATGGCGTGCGTGTTTTTTTGGATGTAGCTGTTTCCACTACCTTTTTTAAAGGCAATGTCAGGGTAAACGCACGTTCATGTCGTCGCTAAAAACTGATCCCGCTCCAGTTGTGACAAAAATAATGTCGCTATCACACATAAGAAACGATGATAGGTAACCGGTTCCACACGAAACTCTCAGTAATTTATATTCACGTCAATAAAATTATTTTTTAGCAAAAAGATTTGTGATCGGCGTAACTATAAATGAAGCGATTTAGCTTAGGTCGAGCGATATGATGTGAGGGAAAAGGGAGAATTCTGGGCTTTCAAATGAAAGCAAAAGCCCCTGACGGAAGCCGTCTGGAGAGCGAGTCAACCCTAAACCTGGGTCAGAAAATACAGAAAGCGGTTCAGCGCGGCGGAGGGCGTTTCGTTATTCCGCCAGAAAACACCCACGCTCCCCTTCTGTTCTATTTTCGGCAGGTTAAGGATCACCAGTTGTCCCTGGCTGGCATAACGCTGCGCCAGCCGTAAAGAGAGAATAGAGATCATATCGCTGCTTTGCAGCAGGTTGGTGCTGACGTTCATCGACGCTGATTCGATGGTGTTTTCTGGCAACATGACGCCATTATCGACCAGCGCGTTATCAATGCTGATGCGGATTGGCGTGCCGGTCGGCCAGACAATCCAGCGCCAGTCGGCAAGATCATTCCATGAAAGCGTGGCATGGCCAGCCAGGGGATGGTGAGGACGGGCAACAAAGCAGACGGGTTCCGTGTACAGCACCTGATAGTTCAGCGGCAGTTGCAGCGCCCGTCCACCGACGCGGCCAACCACGACATCGACCGATCCGGCCAGCAGATCGTGCAACAGCGGGGTCATCACTTTTTCTTCGATGTTCAGATGCAGCATCGGCATCTCGTTGAGTAGGTTGAGGATCGCCTGAGAAACGCAGTCGGTCGCCACCGGCGAACAGCCAATTTTCAGACTCCCCACCAGCCCACCCGCCTTAAAGCGCGCCATTTCATACTGCGAGCGTTCCATATCGTTGATTAACCGCTGAGCATGTTGCAGCAATAATTTGCCCCCTTCTGAGGGGCGAAGGCCTTTGCTGTGCCGTTCGAAAAGTGTGATTCCTATCTCATCTTCGAGCTGTGACAACCATTTCGACAGGGCGGGCTGGGTGATATTCATCATTCTGGCGACGTGGGTCAGATTGCCCTGTTCCCCCAGCGCGACCAGCATTTGCAGGTGATGGAGTTTCAGTTTCTGCGTCCAGTTCGCCATTTGCTATAACCTCCAGGTTATGTCTCTGCATGAAATGCCATTGTACATTTTATCGCCCAATCCACAAACTCGTAACATACCAAAAACAAAAGTACCTCTTACCTTACCTGCACCGAGGCATTCATTATGACTCAACGACGTGAACTACAAGCTCTGATCGATGCCGCGCCCGTCGGCAAGGTTCAGTGGCGAGTGATCATCTGCTGCTTTCTGGTGGTCATGCTTGATGGCTTTGATACGGCGGCAATTGGCTTCATCGCACCCGATATCCGCACCCACTGGCAATTAACCGCAGGCGATCTGGCTCCGCTGTTCGGCGCGGGATTATTAGGACTGACCGCCGGCGCGCTGCTTTGCGGGCCACTCTCCGACCGTTTCGGTCGCAAACGCGTGATTGAGCTTTGCGTCGCGCTGTTTGGCGCGCTGAGTCTGCTGTCCGCGTTTTCACCTGACTTACAAACGCTGGTGATTCTGCGCTTTCTGACCGGGCTCGGGCTGGGCGGCGCGATGCCGAACACCATCACCATGACCTCGGAATACCTGCCTGCCCGTCGTCGTGGCGCGCTGGTCACGCTGATGTTCTGCGGTTTTACCCTCGGTTCGGCGATGGGCGGGATTGTCAGCGCCCAACTGGTGCCCGTGATGGGCTGGCATGGGATCCTGGTGCTCGGCGGCGTGTTACCCCTGATGCTGTTTTTTGTGCTGCTGGTAGCGTTGCCGGAATCGCCGCGCTGGCAGGTGCGCCGCCAGTTACCGCAAGTGACCATCGCCCGTACCGTCAGCGCCATGACTGGCGAGCGTTACGACAATACGCATTTCTATCTTACTGAAGCGGCCGCTATCGCCAAAGGCAGTATTCGCCAGCTTTTCGTCGGTCGTCAGTTGTCCATTACCCTGATGTTATGGGTCGTATTCTTCATGAGTCTGCTGATTATTTACCTGCTCTCAAGCTGGATGCCGACACTGCTCAACCATCGCGGGATCGACCTGCAGCAGGCCTCCTGGGTTACCGCAGCCTTTCAGGTTGGCGGGACGCTGGGCGCGCTGGCACTGGGCGTACTGATGGACAAACACAATCCGTTCCGCGTGCTGGCCGTGAGCTATGCGCTGGGCGCGGTGTGCATCGTCATGATTGGCCTGAGTGAAAACGGCCTGTGGCTGATGGCGCTGGCGATTTTCGGTACCGGGGTGGGTATCAGCGGATCGCAGGTTGGCCTGAATGCTCTGACGGCCACGCTCTATCCCACGCAAAGCCGCGCAACGGGCGTCAGCTGGTCTAACGCCATCGGTCGCTGCGGGGCGATTGTCGGCTCGCTTTCCGGCGGCGTGATGATGGCGATGAATTTCTCTTTCGGCACTCTGTTTTTCATTATCGCTGTTCCGGCGGCCATCTGCGCGGTGATGTTAACCCTGCTAACGGTCGTTGTCCGCCCGTCAGCCTCTGTCCCTGATGCCTTGCCTCGCGCAGGCGTCGTGAACGAATAAGGAGAATCCCTATGTCTGAATATAATCAGGATGTTAAAAACAACCGCCAGCAATTTTACCAGCGCATTTCGAGGCAGAACCTCACCCCGCTGTGGGAATCGCTGCATCACCTGGTGCCGCAGACGCCGAACGCTAACTGTGCCCCGGCGTACTGGAACTATCAGGAAATTCGTCCGCATTTGATGGAAAGCGGCAACCTGATTGGCGCAAAAGAGGCCGTGCGTCGCGTGCTGGTACTGGAAAACCCCCTGCTGCGCGGACAATCCTCCATTACCCCAACGCTCTATGCGGGACTGCAGTTGATCATGCCGGGCGAAGTCGCGCCAAGCCATCGACATAACCAGTCGGCATTGCGCTTTATCGTCGAAGGGAAAGGGGCGTTTACTGCCGTTAATGGCGAACGCACACAAATGCACGAAGGGGATTTTATCCTGACGCCGCAGTGGCAATGGCACGATCATGGTAACCCGGGCGATGAGCCGGTGATCTGGCTGGACGGTCTGGATCTGCCGCTGGTGAATATTCTCGGCTGCGGCTTTGCGGAGGATTATCCGGAAGATCAGCAGCCGGTCTCGCGCAAAGAAGGCGACTACCTGCCGCGCTATGCCGCCAACATGCTGCCGCTGCGCCACCAGAAAGGGAATTCATCACCCATTTTTAACTATCGCTACGATCGTAGCCGCGAAGCGCTGCATGACCTGACGCGCCTCGGCGATGCCGACGAGTGGGATGGCTACAAGATGCGCTACGTTAACCCGGTGACGGGTGGCTACCCGATGCCGTCGATGGGCACCTTCCTGCAACTGCTGCCAAAAGGATTTACCTCACGCATGGCGCGCACCACCGACAGCACCATCTATCACGTGGTGGAAGGCAGCGGCCAGGTGACCGTCGGCAACGAGACCTTCACCTTTACCGCAAAAGATATTTTCGTGGTACCGACGTGGCACGGCGTGTCGTTCAGGGCCATGGATGACACCGTGTTATTCAGTTTTTCGGACAGACCGGTACAGGAAGCCCTCGGGTTGTTCCGTGAAGCACGTTATTAATTAGGGAGAGAGCAATGACTAAGTACGTTTTTGAACCACACGCCCCTGTCACCGTACCGGTTGTCGGCAGTGATGAACAGTTTCCCGTCCATCGCGTTTACTGCGTCGGGCGCAACTACGCCGCGCATGCCCGCGAAATGGGCTTCGATCCGGATCNNGAAACCCCGCCGATGCGGTGGTGCCGGTCGCGGCAGGTGAAACGCTCGAACTGCCCTATCCGGCACAAACCGACAATTACCATTATGAAATTGAGCTGGTGGTCGCCATCGGCAAAAAAGGCAGCGATATTCCCTTAGAAAACGCCCACGACTATGTCTGGGGATACGCCACCGGGCTGGATATGACCCGCCGCGACCGTCAGATGGAGATGCGCCAGATGGGACGTCCGTGGGAGATCGGGAAAGCGTTCGATCTCTCTGCGCCGAT
The DNA here is from genome assembly GCF_001188485.1 of Trabulsiella odontotermitis. Classification (GTDB taxonomy): domain Bacteria; phylum Pseudomonadota; class Gammaproteobacteria; order Enterobacterales; family Enterobacteriaceae; genus Trabulsiella; species Trabulsiella odontotermitis_A. The sequence goes on along the minus strand of NZ_JNGH01000065.1, from coordinate 7,183 downwards.
TGCGCCACTGCATAAAGTCAGCGAAGCCGTGGATGTCAGCAACGCGCCTGTCTGGTTGCAGGTAAATGGCGTTGACCAGCAGCGCAGCGACATCCGTCATCTGATCTGGTCGGTTAACGAAACCATCAGCTACCTTTCCCGGTTCTTTGAGCTGCAGCCGGGGGATCTGATCTTCACCGGCACGCCGGAAGGCGTGGGTGCGGTGGTGAAAGGGGATGTGATCACCGGCAACGTGGACGGGTTAACCCCCATCGCCGTGAAAATTGTCTGAGGTGATACATGAAGCTGTACAGTTTTTTTAATAGCTCAGCGTCATACCGCGTACGCATCGCGCTGGCGTTAAAGGGCATCGACTACCAGACCGTGGGGGTCAACATTCGCATCGGTCAGCAAAATGCGCTGGCCTACCGGCGAATGAACCCAATTGGGCTGGTGCCGACGCTGGTAACCGATGACGGCGACGCGCTCGGCCAGTCGCTGGCGATTATCGACTGGCTGGACCGGCATTTTCCGCAGTCGCGCCTGCTGCCAGCCAGCGATCCGGCGCGTAGCAGAGTGCTGGAAATCGTTTACGCCATTGCCTGCGATATTCACCCAGTGAATAACATGCGGGTACTGCGCTATCTGAGCGAAGAATTAAACGTCAGTGAAGAAGAGAAAAAACGCTGGTACGCCCACTGGATCCAGCAGGGACTAAGCGCTGTCGAACAGCTGTTGCGGCAGAGTCAGTCACAGTCTTATTGCGTCGGGAATACCCCAACGCTTGCCGACTGTTGTCTGATCCCTCAATGGGCGAACGCGCAACGCATGGAATGTGACCTGAGTGCCTTTCCACGTTGTAAAGCGGTGTATGACGCCTGCATGCAGCTTCCGGCATTTATCGCCGCGGCACCCGAAAATCAACAAGACAAACTCTCAGCCTGAGAAGGAGAACGACAATGGCTAACGTGACGAATGCAATTATCGTCGGCGGCGGAATCGGCGGGGCAGCGACCGCGCTTTCGCTGGCGCGTCAGGGCATCAAAGTGATGCTGCTGGAAAAAGCACATGAGATCGGTGAGATTGGCGCGGGCATCCAGCTTGGTCCTAACGCCTTCTCGGCGCTGGACAGCCTTGGCGTCGGCGAAGTGGCGCGCCAGCGGGCGGTATTTACCGATCATATCACCATGATGGATGCGGTGAACGCCGAAGAAGTAGTGCGTATTGAAACCGGGCAGGCTTTTCGCGACCATTTTGGCGGGCCGTATGCGGTCATTCACCGGGTGGATATTCACGCCTCCGTCTGGGAAACGGTGCTGACGCATCCCAATGTCGAATACCGGACATCCATCAACGTCGTGGATATTCGTCAGACGGCGAATGACGTGACGGTGTTTGATGATAAAGGTAACAGCTGGACGGCGGATATTCTGGTCGGCTGCGATGGTGTGAAATCCGTGGTGCGCCAGAGTCTGCTCGGCGATGCTCCGCGCGTCACTGGTCATGTGGTTTACCGCGCGGTCATCGACTGTGAAAATATGCCGGAAGATCTCCGCATCAACGCGCCGGTGTTATGGGCCGGGCCGCACTGCCATCTTGTGCACTACCCGCTGCGCGGCGGTAAGCAGTACAACCTGGTGGTGACCTTCCACAGCCGCCAGCAGGAAGAGTGGGGTGTTAAGGATGGCAGTAAAGAAGAGGTGCTCTCGTATTTCGAGGGGATCCATCCGCGTCCGCGTCAGATGCTGGACAAGCCGACCTCATGGCGTCGGTGGTCAACCGCTGACCGCGAACCGGTCGAAAAGTGGGGCACCGATCGCATTACACTGGTGGGCGACGCCGCGCACCCGGTGGCGCAGTATATGGCGCAGGGTGCCTGCATGGCGCTGGAAGATGCGGTAACGCTGGGCAAAGCGCTGGAGAAATGCGACGGCGATGCGGCGAAAGCCTTTGCGCTGTATGAATCCGTGCGCATTCCACGCACCGCGCGTATTGTCTGGTCCACCCGGGAAATGGGGCGCGTTTATCACGCTGCAGGTGTTGAGCGCCAGGTCAGGAACCTGCTGTGGAAAGGCAAGTCGCAGGCAGAGTTTTATCGCGGTATGGAATGGCTGTACGGCTGGAAAGAAGATAACTGTCTGCTGCCCCGCTGACGGAGCGAGTTTACAGGCCGGACGGGCGTTAACGCGTCTTGTCTGGCCTGTGATCAGCAAGCCTTTGATACGTTGTGAGACTCTGCCAACGAAGGAGATCGTTATACGTAAAGCCCGTTTTACTGAGCAACCGATCACCGCCGTGATTAAGTCGGTTGAAGCCGGACGAACCGTTAAAGATGTCTGCCAGGAGGCCGGTATCGTTGAATAATAGGAAGTCCAGATATGGTGGCATGGAAGCTTCTGATACTAAAAAGATCAAGGAGCTTGAGAACGAGAACCGACGTATCAAACAGACGGTAGAGATGCACGCGGTAAATCTGGAATTTATCAAGCCGGGTCTATTTACATCACCATTTCCAAAACACAACACCGCCTTAAAATCGGCTATGTCGGCATCTCCCACACCAACCGTAAAATCAAAGTTCCCACCGGTTATTCGTGCAGCCCCAGCCTGCACCTTAAGGGCGACGGGTCAAAGGAGGCGGGATTGGAGACCGGGCGCGGCGTAACGGTGAAGATTTCGGAGGGGTATATTGTACTGATGGTGGATAATAGCGAGGTGCAGGAGCTGCGCGAACAGCTTTAACAGACTAAACGGGTGGTTCAAGGGATTAAGGACACGCTGGTTTAGTGGATTAAACTAAGGTTAAATAATAAAAAACCGGGAATAATTACATACGTTCCCGGCGAATATTAATAGTTGAAAAACTTATTTATCTATGTTCTTATTTATCTCATCCTTGCTGTAATTATAATTTTTCTTATGCGGATGAAAATCAACATTTTTAAGTGTCGAAGAATTAAGCAAATAACTTAAATCACCATCTTTTAAGTTCCAAAATTTAATATTTTCAATACTTTTCATTCCCGGGATAAAAGAGAGCGAATCAACATCTGATAAAAAAAGATTACATATAGATTCATTATCCTTTAGAAAAGAAAAGTCAGTTAATTTTCTACACTTCTCAACATATAGATAAGATAAAGTCTTTATTTTATTTATTGTTGATATATCAACAATATTAGGAGAGTACGTGATTCTTAATGATTTTAAGTTACTGAGAAATTCTATCCCCGATAGGTTTTCTATACTAGTGCTACTTATTCTAAGTGTATTCAAATTCCTAATCGAAGATATAAACTCACAGTTAGAATTTTTTATCGAAACTAGTAAGAGGTTTGTTAATGTATTGATATTTAACGCATCTATTTCAGCATCAGCTTTTGTTATATAAAGAGTTTCCAACGCTCGGAATTTAGAAAAATCAATACTTCCTTTTAAATACTGCATTGTTATTTTTTTTATGTTTGCCATCCCATATAATGGTGACATGTCAATTTTTTTCAGATTGATATCATCAGCAATATAAAGCGAATAAATACTATCATTTCCAGCCAATGGAGATAAATCAAGTTTGTTATTAGTTTTCTCTATTGGACTAACTATTTTTATGTTGTGTAAATTCTTTTTTACGGCATACAAAATCCCCTTGGAAAGAATATCGAACGGTATTTCAAGATCGCCTGTATTCTCGTTATAACAAATTGAACTCATGATACTTTCCTTAGCAACCTTTGGATGCTTTATATTTTTTATCTAGTTTGTTAGCTAATCGATCAACTTTTCTTTGTGTCTTCACATCAGCAGCATCATATAATTTCTTACCAGGTGAGCTTATACGTTCACTATTAGCAAAATCAGGGGAATATCTGGCATTATATTTTTCTATCAAACGATGCTCTACCATAAAACCTAATTTATCATCGCCAAAATCCATATGCGCAAATTGCGTTGCATTAGTCTTTCCATCTATACGATAGTTCATCGAATTATACATTCTGGATTCAGGCCCTTTACCAATATAAGATGTAGTGCCATCAGTGAAAATATATGTTCCTGTCAATCCCCAAGGATCGATCCAGCTTAACGGATTCGGCGCATACTGATAAAGATTCAGTCCCCCCGCCAGCCCTATCGGGTCCTGGGTCGTGAACCGCCCGCATTCCGGATCATAATACCGGTAAGTATTGTAGTGCAGCCCGGTTTCCCTGTCACAGTATTGTCCCGGGTAACGCAGCGGCTGATGCACTTCCCGGTATGCGCTTTCCCGGAGATCGCGCACATTCTGCCGGCTCACGTTCCCCCACGCGCTGTATTTCCCTGACCAGCACAGTTCCCCGTGCTCATCGGTCATATCCAGTGGCATACCGTTCACATCTGTATGGATACTTACAGCCCCTCTGGAACACACGACCTTCAAAGTGACTGGCTGGCAGAGGCGGGATTTGAGACCGGGCGCGGCGTGACGATGAGGATCCCGAGAACTGCCTGACCATCATCGCTGATAGCGACGAGACACACGATCTGAGGAAGAAGCTTTATTAGGTTAAACAGGTGGTTAAGAGCGTGAAGGACGTACTGGTTTAGTGAACCTAACGGGGATTAAATAATAGAACAGCTGGAAACAATAGTATATTTCCAGCTTAAAAATCACAAAGGAGATAACTTTTCCTCACTTTCTATTAAATCAGATATATTACCTGAAAAAAATTCTACTTTAGAAATTATATTATTCAATATTTTTACCTCGTGAGAAAAAACATTGTGCTCATCATATGATTTATTCACGCTGTAAGAAAGAACATCTACATTTTCCAACACCATATCTAAGGACTGCTGCAATAAATCATTTTCCTTCGTTATATAATAATCAAACAAATAATATATTGACAATAAAGCATTCTGAACGTAAGTACACTCTATTTCAGAATAATCATCTGCATCAGGTATTGCTGCATAAATTTCATTTATATCAATAGATACTGATCCCTTTGCCACTATTGCATCAACACCATTCCTTATATATCTGCAAAAAACATCATGCAAATTAGTACTGTATATATTATCAAAAAAAATAAACAGTTCACTTTGCCGGTTAACATATATTAAGCCAAGAGTAAACTTCTTATCCTGAGGCAAAGCAATTAGTCTTTCTAAAAAATCTTTCCCATATTCATTTAATATACTAGACACTAACAACCTCCTGTACTCATACGGTTTCTACTTTTCTTTCCAGACATTGGAGTATCTGTTGTCACTCCTTTATTCTTCATTATATTTTCACAATCAATCCAAACAGGTCTGGATGCATCTATATGCTCAACATCAGGTATATTATTCATTATGGTTTCTTCAGCATGACCAACACCATTCACAACATTAACACCATTTTTTTCTGCCCAAACACGCTGAGATCTTGGAACGGTATCATTGTTTGATGCTATGTAGTAATTCCCATTCGAATCGACACCAATTGCTGTTGTTTTTCTTGATTGAGATCCTGCATCTAATTGGCCATGGGCATCATTGACCATATCTTGCGTTTTACTTAAGCCCAGCGGATCGATCCATGTGAGAGGATTCGGCGCATACTGGTAAAGGTTTAATCCCCCCGCCAGCCCTATCGGGTCCTGGGTCGTGAACCGCCCGCATTCCGGATCATAATACCGGTAAGTATTGTAGTGCAGCCCGGTTTCCCTGTCACAGTATTGCCCCGGGTAACGCAGCGGCTGATGCACTTCACGATATGCACTTTCCCGGAGATCGCGCACATTCTGCCGGCTCACGTTCCCCCACGCGCTGTATTTCCCTGACCAGCACAGCTCTCCATGCTCATCCGTCATATCCAGTGGCGTTCCGTTCACATCCGTGTGGAACCAGTGGAGCGTTTCCTCAGCTGTGTCTTTATGTCGTGTCAGCCGTGCCAGTGGTGTCCAGGCTGAGTCCGAATGATGCTCGCAAAATGGACGGTGGCAGCAATGAATGATTGCATCCTCTTTCGTCTGGAGGAGCATAAATAACGAGAATAATGCAGTTGTTTAACGATGAATATTATCAAGGATAAAACCATGAAAAAATATTGCACTTTAATTATTTTCATGCACATTTGGGCATATTTTTCTTTGGTAACTCATCTTTTTTTTAAATGCACACTTGCAAAGTTGAGCTGGCCCCTCAAGGTGAAATAATTATTTTATTATCTATGACAACCGATAGCGACATTGACAAACCCATGATATTGCAATCACCATCAATCCAATATAAACGTCTTAATGTAGTCATTTTAGAGTTTAATCAATGCTTCTTAATTTCATGCACCAAGAGTCAATGCATAAAGCGCCCCCCTAACGAAAAAATATTTTTAAAACTTTCCTGCATTACCTCCCAATCTCTTTCATTAATTTTTATTAATACCTCAGAACTATTATTCCAATGAAAAAAAACTTCTGAACCAGGCAAGAAATACAATCTTAATATAGAGTCAGAAATTGAGTACCGTAAATTGGTCGTTTTCTTTCCATAGATTTGATCCTGTGCCTCTATGTATATAACATCAGGTTCTTCATAGGCATCACGAGAAACCGAGATATATCGAGGAGGAGTCAAATCGACCCATAAGGTTACAATGTAAAGACCATCATCCTCAATGTCTTTATCAACCTGAACTTTCAAAGTTGTCATATCAAACTTCATGGTCAGCACCCTCCTCCATTATTCCGGAAACCCTTACCACCATCTCGAACTTTTTTAAAATCATTTCCTTCAAATCTATATGTGTTTCCGGTAATTTTCTCATGGATAGTAAGTTCATCAAGGCCTAAATGTTGAGCCATATTCTTTAGACTTCGTTTGCAGAAGGCGCAAATCTCTTTGCCATCAACAGTTAAAGTAGCACTACCACCACGCAATCCATCATCATACGCTTGTAGCATCGCATCAATTTCAGCATGCATATCATAACGACTATTGTTTGGATCAGACATTCCTGAAAGTGTAGGGCCATCAACTCGCGGAATGCGTTCGGTTGGGTTTACTCCTGTAAACATTCGCCCCGCCATTTCAAAAATAGCATCAACAGTTGCCAACCCCAGCGGATCAATCCACCCAATCGGATTCGGCGCATACTGATAAAGATTCAGTCCCCCCGCCAGCCCTATCGGGTCCTGGGTCGTGAACCGCCCGCATTCCGGATCATAATACCGGTAAG
>NZ_JNGH01000007.1 GCF_001188485.1 Trabulsiella odontotermitis | reverse complement strand
ATAGGGGAGCCGAAGGGAAACCGAGTCTTAATTGGGCGTTAAGTTGCAGGGTATAGACCCGAAACCCGGTGATCTAGCCATGGGCAGGTTGAAGGTTGGGTAACACTAACTGGAGGACCGAACCGACTAATGTTGAAAAATTAGCGGATGACCTGTGGCTGGGGGTGAAAGGCCAATCAAACCGGGAGATAGCTGGTTCTCCCCGAAAGCTATTTAGGTAGCGCCTCGTGAA
>NZ_JNGH01000064.1 GCF_001188485.1 Trabulsiella odontotermitis | reverse complement strand
CTGCCGCTGTTGCCGCACCCGGCGGCGCAGGAAGTGCGGATCGGGGATATCCAGCGCGACGGCCTGATGGTGCATCGCCTGACGCAACTGCTGCGCGTCGCGGCGCCAGCCATCCACCTGCGCGGTGGCCTCGGGGTTTTCAGCCAGATAACGTTCCACGCGCGCTGAGGTCGCGGCATCCGCTTCGCCATCCATCCAGGCATGCAGATCGTGTTCATCCGGGGGCAAAGTCATTTCAGTCTCCTCAGCGGTAACGGCGTTGCCTTACCTTCTAATTTCTCATGGAGCAGCTTACGCGCCCGGGAGAGCCGCGACATCACGGTACCGGGCGGAATATCCAGCGTCTCAGCCACCTCTTTATAACTCAGGCCCTCAACGCTCACCAGCAACAGAATGGCGCGATAGTCGGTGGGCAGCGTGGCGAACTGCGCCAGCGTGTCGTCGGCTATCGCCAGCGATTCGGTGGAATAACCCAGCGCTTCCTCACCGGTAAAAAAGGTGAGGAGTTTCATGTAGCGCTTGCGCCGCCGCTCACCATCAATGAACTGGCGGTAGAGAATGGTGAACAGCCAGGCGCGCAGGCTGTGCGCATCCTCGTTTGGCGGTTGGCGGATGAGCGCCTTCGTCAGGCAGCTTTGCACCAGATCCTCCGCGCTGTGCGGGTTGCGGGTCAGCCACAGCGCAAAACGTTGCAGGTGCGGCATCACCTGTCGGATCTCGCCATCAGTCAGCTGTGACATAACACTCCTTCACCGTCTGCGGGTTCCCGACATGCTTTCAAATACCCCGTCGCGGAGCACCAGCGCATGGCGTAACGCCGCGGCCAGATGCAACATTACGGTGGCAAACAGCACCAGCGCAACCAGAGAATGCAGCGGGCGCAATATCGCATACAGCACCGCCCAGCCGATCAGCGGCTGCGCCAGCATCATTGCGTACAGCGCCCAGTGCGACGCCTGTGCCGCCACGCGTTGCCAGGCGGGCAAGGATTCAGGTAGCGGCGGCGTGGCGGTGGAGAAACGCAACCCCAGACGCACCACCACCAGCACGAGGATCATCAGCCCCAGCGGTTTGTGGATCGCCACCAGCAGGCTGTGCAGCGACGATACCGTGGCGACCATCGCCACGCCAATAAACAGCATAGCCAGAATTGCCGCCGCCATTAACCAGTGCAGCAGACGCAGCGCGGGATGAAAATGAGTCACCGGTTTCATAAATGCTCTCCTGCCTGTTCACGGGTGCGCGCGTTGTAGGATTTGGCGTAGGCCGAGGACCGCGCGTTGAGTAAGGGATCGTCCGAGGCGGCGATGCCGTCCGGCAAAATCAGCGGATCGTAGTTGATGTCGTTGCACGGCCCCTGCGCCTGNNTAGTCAGCACCAGCGTGCCTGCGTTAATGGTTTGCCGATCGGCAGGCCAGCTTTTTGCCGCATCACTGCCGTCATCGTCCGCATGGGCGACGGTCACTATCAGATCCCACTTCAGCGGCCCCTGCGCCAGCCGCTGCTGTAGATCGGTTTGCAGGAAATTAGCGTCATTTTTATCTTCCGCGGTGATCGGCTGATACCCGGTCTGCGGCACCATGCTCCAGCGCACCAGGTGCGTTTCACCTGACTGATTAATAAAACGAAAGGCATTCAGGCCGTTGAAGCGGTCGCTGGCCCAGCTTGATGACGGAACGTTCTGCTTAGCCCAGGCGAGGAACGGCACAATTTGCGGATGTTTAGCGACAAACGCCTTAAATTTTTCCGGATCGGGTTTGCCGGTTTTCGGATCCGGCATCGACGCCACCTGCAGTTCGTAGAAATCCTCAACGGAAGAGATGGGGAAAAACGGCATCGCGTTCATGCCGGTGCGCCACTGCTCGCCGTCGGGCAACTGAAACGCCAGCGCCATGCTGCGCACGGGCACCGCATAATCCGGCGCGCCGGGGTTACCGCCCGCCAGCGCAAAGCGCCCGACGACCGGCGTCTCGCCTGGCGCAAACACCGACGCACGCGAGATCGTGCTGGCATGGTCAGACGCTGCGGCGTCAGCCAGCCGCCGACCCACAAAAACAGGACGATCAGCACGAGGGGGATCAGGCCGACCAGCGCGAGTCGCGCGAGCTTCTGGCCCGTTGTCAGTGAAGTGGTTGTCATATTTTCGCTCACCCTGCAAACATTGAACCTATAAAACGAAGAGGTCGCAGGTTTATTCCCGGGGGAGAAAAATATTTTTACTGTTCAAAAATCAAGGATGATCCGGCGACGTTTTCTTTTCCCCAAACATTGGGATCGGCGTTCCCAGGATATAACGACGACGCAGCCAGGCGGAGAGCGTGTCCATGATCATCACTACCGCCACCAGAATGAGGGTAATAAACATCACCACGTCCCAGTTCCACAGGCGCATGTTCTCGGCGTAGATCAGACCGATCCCGCCTGCCCCGACGAAGCCCAGCACCGCCGCCGAACGGGTGTTGGATTCCAGCTGATACAGGCTAAGCGCCAGAAAGGTCGGGAAAGATTGCGTAAAGATGCCAAAGCGATGTTTTTGCAGACCGTTGGCGCCCACCGCCATCAGGCCTCGTCCCGGCGAGCGATCCACCGCTTCGTGCCCTTCTGCGTAAAGACGCCCCAGCAGACCGGTGTCCTGCATAATAATCGCCATCACGCCCGCCAGCGGTCCCAGGCCAACCGCGCGAACGAAGATCAGCCCCCAGATGGCCATGTCGATGCCGCGCAGCACGTCAAACAGACGGCGCATCAGCAGCGCGATAATGCGGGTGACACGACCGCGCATAATATTGCGCGCGGCGAGAAACGAGAGCAGCAGTGCGATTACCGTCGCGGTCATGGTCCCGGCAAACACAATCCCGAGGGTGACCAGGATTTGCGTAAAGTAATACTGAAACGGCCAGTTGATGAAATCGCGCCAGACGAACATGCGCAGAAAATAGCGCCCCAGTTCCTGCACGCCGTTAAACACCTGCGCCAGCGGAAGGCCAAACTGCAGGAAAAACCAGACGTAATAGAGCACAACCGCCAGCGCCAGCAGACCAATGCGGCGCAAATAGCGATTCTGTGCGCGGTAGAGTGGCGCATGTTTCTGGCGACGGCTCATAAGATCGGGGTCTAACTGCCGGGTAGTCATTTATTGCCCTCCAGCACCCAATGGCGCAATCGGCCGGACAGCATATCCAGCAGCGAAACTACAACGATGATCAGCAGCAACGTCATGCTCACCTGATCGTAACGATCCAGCTTGATGTTGGTCATCAGCTCCTGGCCAATTCCCCCTGCCCCCACCAGCCCGAGAATGGTTGATGAGCGAAAATTAATTTCCATACGCATAAAGCTGTAGGAGATGAAGATCGGTTTCACCTGCGGCCAGAGCGCGAATCGCATACGCTGGAACGGCGTCGCGCCACAGGCGGCCAGCCCGCGAACGGGTTTGTCCTGCGCACTTTCGATGGCTTCATAAAACAGTTTTGTCAGGCTGCCGATGGTGTGCAGCATCAGCGCCAGAAAACCCGGAATAGCGCCGATGCCAAACGCCATCACAAAAATCACCGCCCACGCCAGTTCCGGCATGGTGCGTAAAAAAGCCACTAACGCCCGAATGCCATAGCGCACCCAGGCGGGCGACCAGGCGTTGCTGGCGGCGAGAAAAGAGAAAATGGTGGCAATACCAGCGGCGCCGNATCAGCGGCAACTGAATCGGCAGCCGGTAACCCCAGTAGGCCAGCGAGCCTTTGGTATGCGAATCAGCAAACAGCACGGAAACATGCAGCGTGGGAATGGTTTCAACGATGTAATCGAGAAAATTCGGCAGCGAGCGCCAGACGGTCAGCAGGTTAAATTCCGCGATGTTCCCCGCCGCGAAGTACAGTGCCAGCAGGAGTATTGACCAGGTAAAGGTATCCCGCGTCTGGCGTAGTTTTATCTCCCGAAAGTAGCGTTCGAATTCGGTATTTCGCATCTTCACTCACAGGTTCATTACTAAAAAAATCCCCCGGCAGACAGGCCGGGGGAACAGACAGGCAGGGATTAGCGGGCGGTAACCAGCTCGCGCTTCATCTCAATAATCTGTTTGAAATCGTCGACGCTGCCCGGGCCGATGTGCTGCCCGCCGCCCATGGCTTTGCTAAAACAGGCATGATCGTCTTTATCCAGTTTTTTGATGGCGGCGATGACGTTGGCTTTAAAGTCTGCCGGCAGGCTGTTGCTCACCAGGATCGGGCCATTCGGGATCAGCGACGACTGCCAGATGATACGGATTTGCTTCATCAGATCCGGATGATCCATACGAATCAGGCGGTTGAACGCGCCGGAGGTGTAGCCGGTATTGTAGTCGCCCACCATCGACGCCCAAGTCACGGCACCGGCAAACTGGTTGTTCAGCACGCCGAGAATATCCTGCTCATGACCGCCGGAGAACGTGACGCTGGAGAAGTGGTTTTTGTATTTGTCGTCCACCGAGCCACCAAACTTCTGCTTAAATTCCTGATTCGGGATCAGGAAGCCAGAGGTGGAATCCGGGTCGGCAAAGCCAAAGGCGGTGCCTTTCAGATCCTCCAGCGTTTTATACGGGCTGTCCGCTTTCACGATAACCACAGAGTGATACCCACGGGACTGATCTTTATCGTCAACCGCGATGCCGACGATATCGACCGCTTTCGGGTTGCTGATATATACGGAGGCGTAGGAGGACGGTGACATGCTCAGCACCACATCCACTTTACCGCCGAGCAACCCCTGAATAACGCCAGAATAATCAGACGAGTTGCGCAGTTTGGTATCGACGTTTAATTCTTTGTCGAGGAATTGCTTCACACACTGGTTATCACCAATCTGCTGCGTCGCATTTTGCCCGCCAAGAATACCAAGATTAAGTTCTTTAGGTTGTTCAGCCGCACTGACCTGTGAGGCAAATACCAGGCTTGCCAGCAAGGTGGAAAAACGAAATGCGCGAGTCATCGATTTTTTCATTATGCGTGTCCGTAGTCGTAGGAAAGAAATTAATGTAACTGGCTGATTTCATCGCCATAAAGGGTATGCAAAATGTCATCGGTTAATAGCGAAGGATCGCCATCGAAAATAATCTCGCCCTTCGCGATACCAATGGCACGGGTGCAATATTCCTTCACCAGATCGAGTGAGTGAAGGTTGACGATAACGCTTATCCCCTGTTCGCTGACGTCGTTCAGCACGCGCATGATGCGCTGGGTATTTTTGGGATCCAGTGACGCGACCGGTTCGTCGGCCAGCAGAATAGACGGGTTCTGAATCAACGCCCGGCAAATCGCCACGCGCTGCATCTGCCCGCCGGAGAGGTTTTCTGCGCGCTGCAGGGCATGCGGCAGCATGTTCAGCCAATCCAGCAACTCGATAGCTTTCGCCCGATCCTCCTCTGAAAAGACCTTGAACAGCGATTTCAGAGTCGACGTCTGGCTGAGTCGCCCGAGCAGCACGTTGGTCAGCACATCCAGTCGCGGCACCAGGCAGAAGTCCTGGAAAATCATTCCGCATTTGCTGCGCCAGCGGTTCAGCTCTCGCCCGCTCAGGACAGAAACATCCCGTGGCGTGCCGACTTCCGGGTAGTCCAGAATTTCGCCAGACGTTGCCGCGTGGGTACCATTCAACACGTGCAATAACGTTGATTTACCGGCACCGGAGCGGCCAATCACGCCCACCATTTCACCGGCATGCAAATCGAAATTAATGTCGTTCAGCACTGGCGAATGATGGTTATAAGATTTGTATAAGTTCTTAACGCTTAACACTTTCTTATTATGCGGTCGCAGGTAATTCACCTGCGGCAGCATCGCCAGTTCATTTTCACTTATTACGTTTTGTGCTCTGTTCATTATGCTGTCCAGAGAGTGTTGTCATTCGGGGATATTAACAACGTCATCGATGACGCTTTAATGACAAATAAGCGAACAAAAGATGAACGCAGCGCAGTATCGCCTGAAAATCACCTGGTCATATTTCTGTCAGATTCGGTTGTTTTAATTCCTGAAACAGGAAGATAAGAGACAAAATCATGAAGCTGGCAAAATTAGCAGAAACCTGGATTGACCCGAGTGTACGTATTCGTGAATGCCATATCGGTTTACAGTGTGAAGTGCTGGCCAGCAGCGTGATGGAGTACAGCACGTTGGGCGATTTTTCCTATATCGGCGAATACGCGACGGTGGCCGACGCGACAATCGGCAAGTTTGTTGCGATTGCCAACAACGTACGCATCGGCGCGCCCAACCACCCGATGGCGCGCCCGTCACAACATCGCATCACCTATTGCCCGGAGTACTATTCGGTCAATGCCGTGCGCGATCACGCGTTTTTCTCACACCGTCGTGAAGCGGTGGTCACCATCGGCAACGACGTGTGGATTGGTCATGGCGCGATCGTGCTGCCGGGCGTGACGGTCGGTGACGGCGCGGTCATCGCTGCCGGAGCCGTAGTAAGCAAAGACGTCGCCCCTTACACTATCGTCGGCGGCGTTCCCGCCAAAACCATTCGTTTGCGCTTTTCACCGCACATCGGCGTTCAGCTTCAGCAGATCGCCTGGTGGAACTGGCCGCTGGAAACCATTATCGAGCGGCTGGCGGATTTTCAGGATGAGAACGTGGCGGCGTTTTGTGAGAAATGGGGAAATGCATAACGCTACAGCGCGAAGCGGTATAACCGCTTACGCCAGCGCCCAGTTCACAACGGGCCACCTTGCCCTGCTGGTAACTCGGCGTACCGCGAATCACATTGCTGTAATGACTGCCTTCAACGCGACCATCAGTTACGCTTCCTGCTGCAGATAACCGGCATCGCTGACCAGCCCTTCACGAACTAAATATTTACTCCAGTACGTGCTGCTATCACCCTCAATCAGGGTGTAGTCTAAATCGAAGAATGCCATGAAAAATCTCAGATATTCTTTCACTGGCGGGATACATTGGCCTTTTTTAATAGACAATAAAATTATCCGAACAAATGTCTGCACGCGAATAATGAGTAAAGTTAACCCTTCTCACTGAAATAAGGGTTTGATCACACTTTTCCGCTATAACAAGGTTCAGCCTGTTGAACTAAGGGTATTTTCGTCATTTCCATCTTTATAAACTTAATACCAGCTCAGAAAGAGGCCGCCATGGGTAGCAAAGGGTGTAATTCATTAATCCGGGCAGAAAAAATACTGACCCATATCGCTTACGTTGGTGTAGCAAGCTATATGGAGCTGTTAAGGGAATTCCATTACCCTAAAAGTAGTTTGTTAAATTTATTAAATGTTATGATTGAATGTGGCTTTTTAATTAAGAGTGAAAATAACCAGTACGCGCTTGGAATTAAAAATTATGAGCTTGGCTGCCAGGCATTGCATCGGAAAAACATCTTTGAAGTGACCAAACGGCCCATGCATGAGTTGTCACTGAAAAGCGGGCTGGTGTGCCACCTCGGGGCGATGGAGAGCCATTCGGCCATCTACCTGGATAAAGTGGAAAGCCATGATTCTGTGCCGACACGGAAAAGCTGGATCGGTAAAACCCTGGAGCTGCACATTACCGCGCTGGGCAAGGCATTACTGGCATGGAAGACGCAGGACGAAATTGATTATTTTATGGATGTGCTGGCACTGACCAGACATACCGAAAATACGATCACCGATAAAAAGGCATTCAGGGAAGAATTACAGAAAACCCGTTTAAGAGGGTGGGCCATCGATAATGAAGAATCAACTTATGGTGCCGTCTGTATAAGTATGCCGGTTTTTAATATGTATAAACGCGTGAACTATGCGATTTCCCTGTCGGGTAATCCGGACGTGTATTCAGGAAATAATGTTGACAGGTACCTCGACATGCTCAGGCAATGCGCCGACCAAATATCTTATGGGCTGGGGTACAAAAATGAATCATTAAGAAAAGGAAACTGAAGTAATGAAAAAATTCAGGGGGATTATTCCGCCGGTCTCCAGCACATTTGATCGCCATGGTGCGATTGATAACGTGGCGATGAAACATGTTGCCGACTTTTTGATTAATAAGGGCGTCGACGGTCTTTTTTATTTGGGAACCGGCGGCGAGTTTAGTCAAATGAATGCCAGTCAGCGCATGGCGTTTACCGAAGCCGCGGTGTCGGTAGTGGACGGACGTGTCCCGGTGTTAATTGGCGTGGGCTCCCCCTCAACGGAGGAAGCGGTAAAACTGGCGAGACATGCTGAGGCGTGTGGTGCGGACGGTATTGTCGCCATTAACCCATACTACTGGAAAGTGGCTTCCCGTAACCTGGACGACTATTACCACCAGATCGCCCACAGCGTTGAACTCCCTGTCATTATTTATAATTTCCCGGATCTGACGGGGCAGGATCTCACTCCTGAAATTGTTAAACGTTTAGTCCTGCAGAATGACAATATCGTCGGTATTAAAGACACGATCGACAGCGTCGGGCATTTGCGCACCATGATCAACACCGTTAAAGCGGTGCGTCCGGATTTCTCCGTCTTCTGCGGTTTCGACGATCACTTACTGAACACGCTGCTGCTGGGCGGCGACGGTGCCATTACGGCGAGCGCCAATTTTGCGCCCGAACTCTCTGTGGGCATCTACCGCGCCTGGCAGGCGGGCGACCTTGCACTGGCGACCTCACTCAATAAAAGGCTGCTGCAACTGCCGTCCATTTATGCGCTCGAAACGCCCTTTGTCTCACTGATCAAGCATGCCATGCAATGTGTCGGGCTGCCCGTTGAGACATATTGTCTGCCGCCGATACTGGAGGCGTCAGAAGAGGCAAAAGGCAAAGTTCATGCATTACTCGTCGCGCAAGGCATCGTCAACGCTTAAGGGGGCACTATGTCTGTTCGTGATATTTTTGATGATGATAACCGCGATATTTATCGCGTCAGAACCCATGCCGCCGGCCCGGACGGTGAGCTGCCGTTGACCGCCGAGATGCTCATCAATCGGCCGAGCGGTGACATCTTCGGCATGACCATGAATGCGGGGATGGGCTGGCAGCCGGATGAGCTTGATCGTGACAGTATTCTGCTACTCAGTACGCTGGGCGGATTGCGTGGTGAAGACGGCAAACCCGTCGCCCTCGCGTTGCATCAGGGTCACTACGAGTTGGATATCCAGATGAAAGCGGCCGCGGAGACCATCAAAGCCAGTAAAGCGTTGCCGTATGCTGTGTATGTTTCTGACCCCTGCGATGGCCGCACGCAAGGCACCAACGGCATGTTTGACTCGTTACCGTATCGTAACGACGCCTCAATGGTGATGCGCCGCTTAATCCGCTCTCTCCCTGACGCCAGAGCCGTTATAGGGGTGGCAACCTGTGACAAAGGACTGCCTGCGACCATGATGGCGCTGGCGTCGCAGCATGATAAAGCCACCGTGCTCATTCCTGGCGGCGCCACCCTGCCCGCACGGCATGGCGAGGATAACGGCAAGGTACAGACCATTGGTGCGCGTTTCGCCAACGGTGAGTTGTCGTTACGGGACGCACGCCGTGCCGGGTGCCAGGCGTGTGCATCGTCGGGCGGCGGCTGTCAGTTCCTGGGAACAGCAGGTACATCGCAAGTGGTTGCGGAAGGGTTGGGGCTGGCTATTCCGCATTCGGCTCTGGCCCCGTCCGGGGAACCGGTGTGGCAGGAGATTGCCAGAGCCTCGGCGCGCGCCGCGTTGCAACTGGTCAAAAAGGGCATTACGACCAAAGACATCCTCACGGATAAAGCCATTGAGAATGCCATGATGGTGCATGCCGCCTTTGGCGGGTCGACGAATTTGCTGCTGCATATCCCGGCGATTGCCCATCAGGCGGGTTGTCATCTGCCCACCGTGGAGGACTGGATCCGCATTAACAAACAGGTGCCTCGTCTGGTCAGCGTGTTGCCAAACGGTCCGGTGTATCACCCGACGGTGAATGCGTTCATGGCGGGCGGCGTACCGGAAGTCATGCTGCATCTGCGCGATCTGGGCTTGCTGCATGAAGATGTAATGACCGTGACCGGCAACACCCTCAAAGAAAACCTCGACTGGTGGCAACATTCTGAGCGTCGCCAGATGTTTAAAGATCTTCTGCGTCAACAAGAACAGGTTGAGCCGGACGACGTGATTATGTCGCCGCAGCAGGCCGCCGCGCGTGGGTTAACGTCGACGATTACCTTCCCTGTCGGCAATATTGCGCCGGAAGGTTCCGTGATTAAATCGACCGCCATTGACGCGTCTGTCATTAATGAGGCGGGGATTTATTACCATAAAGGCGCCGCTAAAGTTTATCTGTCAGAAAAAGCGGCCATTTATGATATTAAGCACGAAAAAATTAACGCGGGCGATATTCTGGTCATTATTGGTGCCGGGCCATCCGGTACCGGGATGGAGGAAACCTATCAGGTCACCAGCGCGCTGAAACATTTGTCGTATGGTAAGCATGTTTCATTGATTACCGATGCCCGCTTCTCTGGCGTATCAACGGGCGCGTGTATCGGGCATGTGGGGCCCGAAGCGCTTGCTGGCGGAGCCATTGGTAAATTGCGCACTGGCGATATTATCGAAATCAGGATCGACTGCAAACAACTCCAGGGTGAAGTGAATTTCCTGGGCACCGGTCTCGATGAAAAACCACTCTCACGAGAGGAGGCGACGGTTGTTTTAAATACCAGGGACATTCACCCTGATTTAATGCCAGATCCTGATCTGCCAGATGATACCAGGTTGTGGGCAATGCTTCAGGCAGTCAGCGGTGGCACATGGGCTGGATGTATATACGATGTCAATAAAATAAATCAGGCCTTACAGCAATGTATTAAAAAGTCCTGACATAAATAAAACCTTTGTCCTGAATTATCCAGGCTGAATGAAACGGTAATATTCATTCAGCCTGGATGAGGGTGGATAATTTCTGATGAATGAGAGGACGTTATGCCGCTATTAATTGTTGTGGCAGGTATCGTTGTACTCCTGCTGTTAACCATAAGAATTAAACTGAACACCTTTGTTTCCCTCATTATTGTCTCTATTGGCGTCGCCATCGCCAGTGGCATGAGACTGGATAAAGTTGTTACCTCTGTGGAGTCGGGCCTCGGTGGCACGCTGGGCCATATCGGTCTGATATTTGGTTTCGGTGTGATGTTAGGCCGCTTATTAGCCGATGCGGGCGGCGCTCAGCGTATTGCGCTGACCATGCTGAAGTATTTTGGCGCAAAAAAACTGGACTGGGCGGTGGTCTTTTCGGCCTTTATTGTCGGGATTGCCTTATTCTTTGAAGTCGGTTTAATTTTGCTGGTACCGATTATTTTTGCCATCGCGCGTGAAGCCAAAATTTCGCCCATGTATATGTGCGTCCCGATGCTCGCAGGCTTACTGGTAGCCCATGGTTTTCTGCCGCCTCACCCTGGCCCGACCGTCATTGCCCGGGAATACGGCGCAGATGTCGGCCTCGTACTGCTTTATGGTATTGGTGTCGGTATTCCAACCTTTATTATTTGCGGTCCGTTGTTAAACAAGGTATGCCAGCGTTTGATCCCGGATGCGTTTAAAAAAGAGGGGAATATCGCCTCCCTGGGTGCCACCAAAAGCTTTAGTGAAAGTGAAATGCCGGGCTTCGGCATCAGCTTCCTGACCGCGATGTTGCCAGTAATATTAATGGCGCTGGTCACCATTATGCAGATGGCGCGCCCGGCGAATGCCGGTGAACCTGGCGCCCTGTACAGCATGTTCCTCTTTTTAGGGAACTCCACCATTGCCATGCTGATTTCGCTTCTTTTCGCCATTTACACCATGGGTGTGGGGAGAGGAAAAACCATCGTTGAACTGATGGATTCGTGCGGTAAGGCAATTGCGGGTATCGCCGGTCTGTTATTGATTATCGGCGGCGGCGGTGCGTTCAAGCAGGTGTTGATTGATTCCGGCGTGGGTCAGTATATTTCCACCCTGGTCTCAGGAATGGATATTAACCCGATTCTGATGGCCTGGGGCGTGGCGGCGTTTTTGCGCATTTGCCTGGGCTCCGCCACCGTCGCGGCGATATCAACCGCAGGGCTGGTGATCCCTCTCCTGTCTGCGCATCCCGCGACTAATCTGGCGCTGATTACGCTGGCGACCGGGGCGGGTTCATGTATCTGTTCGCATGTGAATGATGCCAGCTTCTGGATGATCAAAGACTTCTTCGGGCTGACGACGAAAGAGACGTTATTGTCATGGACGCTAATGTCTACCCTTCTGTCAATTTGTGGGCTGATTTTTATTTTACTGACCAGCATGGTGATTTAAGGTAAACCGGTCTTTATTCCGCACAGAAGCTGGCTCAGGCCAGCTTCTGTGCCTGTATTTTTGCT
Organism: Trabulsiella odontotermitis; assembly: GCF_001188485.1. GTDB lineage: Bacteria > Pseudomonadota > Gammaproteobacteria > Enterobacterales > Enterobacteriaceae > Trabulsiella > Trabulsiella odontotermitis_A. The sequence continues at coordinate 17,289 of NZ_JNGH01000064.1, read as the reverse complement.
GCCTTTGCATTACTTTACGCATCCTCTCTTTGACCTTTCCCTAAGGTCAAGCTTTATACTCAATCCCACTTACTTCATGTGGAATTAAAATCATGTCAAAAACCGCATCTTTGTTATTGTTAAGTCTGCTTGCCAGTAGTGCCGTATTTGCCGCCACGCCGGAATCCGAATTCCTTGCAGCCCATGGTCTGGCGGGTAAATCCGTTGAGCAGATCATCGAAACCATTGATCAAACACCGCAAAACCGTCCACTCCCCTATTCCGCCTCTGTCACCAGCGCCGCGCTTAAGCTGTCGGATGGCGAACAGACATATACCCTACCGCTGGGTGATAAGTTCTACCTTTCCGCTGCGCCTTATGAAACACAAACACACCCTTGTTTTAATCACAGCCTTTCCGGTTGTCAGGGAGAAATGCCCAATTCCACATTTGACGTAAAAGTGACGGATAATAAAGGGAATACCGTTATTCAGGAAAAAATGAAAAGCTACCAGAATGGCTTTATCGGTCTGTGGCTGCCACGCAACATGGAAGGTTCATTAGAGGTGAGCTACAACGGCAAAAAGGCTGTTCACCCTATTACAACCCAGGATGACAGCCAGACGTGCCTGACGGAATTGCAGTTGCAGTGAGTGCCCGCGACGCCGTGCCTGGAAATCAGGCACTAAAACTCCCCGGCGTTAGAGGGGCAGAATGTTCATGGTCTGAAACTGACGCTGAATAGTCGAAGTAATCGAAATCCGCGCAGATATGTTCACCGGTGAAATCCTGGCAACACATGCCGACAAAGGCACCGGTGAAACGTTCGATACCTCTCTCTTTAAAATACTCATCCGAGAGTTTGCTGTATTCGATATACCCCCCGACCGGGAACCATTTATCCTCATCCAGCGAATAGCAGAAATTAGCAGCATCATCTTTGACGCAGACTCTGAGATAAACAAGACCTTCACTGGCGATCCTGATCCCTTCCCCGGTGGGCAATGAAAATTTATTAAGGTCATTTATCATCAGATTGACAGTTCTTTCCCCCTGCTCATTACAGGATATATTTAAATAAATATAATTTGTCGTGTCGTAATAACAGACCAGACCCGCCATTTGCTGGAAGGAACGCGGGCTGAAATCCACACAGGTTTGTGCGGTGAAGGTGAAATCGGTTTGTCTTCTCGCCAGCAGACTCTGATAATGGTGCGAACTCAGGGATTCATGCCCGCGTAATCGTAGCCATCCGCGTCTTTCTTTTAGCGTGCACATCGCCTCACTTAACGGAATGCGTAACGACTGATAGTGAAGCGGTATTTCCGGACTGTCGAAATCATCCCTTGCAGGTTGTTCAGGCCAGGGGCGCGCTTCCAGACGCGTTTGAACCCTGATATCCGGGGTGATTTTATTGTTGATTAACCGCAGCCAGCCATCATCGGTCCAGTACACCTGTTGAATAGCGGTTTCGCGTCCCATTGGACTGCGTCCTTTCGAGGGCAACGGCCGACCGCATAAATGCACGATAAACCATTCCCCCAAACCGTTTTCAAATAAATCGGCATGTCCGACACGCTGTAACGGCTGACGACAGTCATAGCGGGATGTCATCATTTGACCGATGGGGTCCGTTTCATAGGGGCCGAACAGCTGTTTTGAACGCGCCAGCGTGACGCCGTGATTATAAAAAGTGCCGCCTTCCGCCACCAGCAGATAGTACCAGCCGTTAAGCTCATAAATATGCGGACCTTCGGTGATCCCCAGCGAAGTTCCGGCGTAGATTTTGCGGCACTCTCCGATCAGTGTCTTTTGCTGCTCGTCATATTGCTGGATGATGATGCCATTCCATTTCGGGAAACCGGCTTCCCCGCCATCCATGTAGCTCATCTCCATACTCACCAGCCATTTCGTGCCATCGCTGTGATGGAACAAAGAGGGATCAATTCCCCGGCTGTTAAGATACGTCGGTTCTGACCATTCGCCTTCGATATTATCCGTCGTCACGATGTAGTTATTGGTGTCCCAGAAACGGCCGGTCACATTTTTTACATCGGTATAAACGAGATAAAATATACCTGCGTCATAGCTCAGGCATGGCGCATAGATCCCACCTGAATCCGGATTTCCTCTCATATCCAGCTGACTTTTCCGGTTCAACGGGCAGGAAATCAGTCGCCAGTTTTTGAGATCATATGATTTATACAGGCAGACGCCTGGAAACCATTCAAAGGTCGACGTGGCCAGATACCATGCATCACCGACCCTGATTATTGAAGGGTCCGGATTAAATCCTGGGATAATGGGGTTAACGATTGTGGTCATAAACTCATCCTGTAATAGTCATACTGGTGGCGTAATAACGGGAGCGCGTCACTGGGTTTGCTGTGTATAGGTTCGATATTGACTCATGATGAAGAACATGATCAGAACGAAAACGGCTGGGATGACGGTGAAAATTAACCTGACCATCAACGTCGCGAGATCGGTTTGCGTAGCCGCATTACCGACATAGCCACCAAAGGTCAGCAACCAGCCAATGATGGCGCCGCCAACAGCGATACCAATCTTGATGGCAAAAAGGTTCGTTGAGAAAACCAGGCCACTTAAAGACAAATTCGCTTTTTTCTCGACATTATCGATGATGTCACTGAGTAAACTCCATTGCAGGGGCGCGGAGCTGGAGTCAACAAAATGTATTAAACAGATAATGGCGCATATCGCCAGCGAGTATTCGGAAGGGACAGCAAAAAGAGCGACCAGAATGATCGCCTGCAGCACCAGCGACGCTTTATAAGCAAATACGCGATCAAGTTTCCTGTAGAGTAATGTCGTTGACATGGCGCCGATAAATCGGGTGCACAGGATAATCACCAGCACCATACTGACCAGATCGGGCTTTTTCATGTAGTAGCTAACGAAATAAATAGCACCGCCCGTTTTTAATATTCCTGCAATAAGACTTGCAATGTTAAGCGTGAAAATACAACGCCAGTTATGATCTTTAACCACGATGAGCAGTTCATCGTAAATCCCACGGAATTTGCGGCTCTTATCAATTCTTTTAATGTGATGCTCTTTCGTCATGGAGAAACACAGAAAAAACATGATAGTGCTGATCCCACCCATGATGATCATGGCAAGAAAATAGCCTTTCTGCAGATCACCTGTGCCCAGCAATTTCGTGAGCGGCAGAGCAACGACGGATACAATGATTCCTCCCAGCGCAGCAAAGGCAAAACGATAAGACTGCATGGATACACGTTCTTTGGCATCATTAGAGATATTGTTGATCAATGCGCAGTACGGAACGTTGACGAGAGAATAAAAAATCGACAACGCGGTGTAAGATACATAAGCATAAATAATCTTACCGGTCTCCCCAAAATCAGGCGTATAAAAGGTTAACGCACCAAAAATGCCAAAAGGCAGGGAGAACCAGAGAATATAAGGTCTGAACTGGCCATGCTTAGTTTGCGTATGATCGGCGAGATAACCAATATAGACATCTGCAACCGCATCAAAAGCCCGTACAAGGAGAAACATGGTCCCCATGTGAAAAGCGCTTAACCCATAGACATCTGTATAAAAGTAGGCCATAAACAGCATTATGGTCTGCCAGATAATATTGGATGCCCCATCACCTAATCCATAACCGATCTTTTCTTTGAATCCTGGGTTATTCATAAAAATACCTTTTACATAAGAGGATTAAGAGTTCTTCAGAACAAGGGGCCGGCCTCAATATAAAAGATAAGTACAACGAGCTTTAAAAAATGTATGCAAAAGTTCCTTTTATATAATTTTTTTGCGCGGACCGATCTATGACGATCACACTTTCAACAAGAACACGATGTTAACGGGATCTTTCAGAGATTATTTCAGCGAAGGGATTTCGTTCGTTTTGAGTTCTTCTGAGGTGAGGCTACCATCTCTGAATTTCTTAGGGGTAACGCCAATAAATCTTCTGAATTGATAGCAATAGTAGGCGGCATCCGTGAATTCGCATTTATAGGCAATATCGGTAATGCTGAGATCAGTGTTGCGAAGCAACTGAACAGACATCGAGATTTTTTTCCTCAACAGATACTCTTTGAAACTGACTTGCATCACTTTTTTAAACATTCTGGAAAAATGACTCGGTGACAGGCCGACCTCATCAGCCGCGTCGTTCAGACTCATGTTAAACGACGTGCGTCTTTCCATCTCAATGATAAAATTAATAATCATACCAAAGATGGACTGACGATCAGTTTCCGCCGATACGTGATCAGAGATAGCGGCGTGCTGAAGCACGGTGTTAAGTAACAGAATCATTAATGGTTTAATTTCGTCCCCGGCATGCCCTTTCTCATAGACCTCAGCAAACCAGCGGAATAAAAAATGGAGTCTGTCTGCGTCCTTCCCTTCCATATAAGCAACAATACCAATGTGCGGTTCCATCGCAGGCAGTGGATATTTTAGATGACTGAGTACGGTATGGTCGTACTGTAAAATAAAACGCTCATGATCGCTGGTAAACGCCAGTTCCATATCATGGAGCGTTAGCGGGCTGACATAGATTAATGTATTATTCTGGATGTTAAACTTTTCCCTGCCAATGCTATAGCTGCCGCTGGCTTTATAAAACCACATAATTTCATGTTCGAGATGAACATGGGGTTTTATATACATCCCGTTTTCCGGCACACCTTCCCTGGCACGCAATATAAAATCAAGCCCGGTCTGTGTCTCCAGTTTTTCAAAAAAATAATCGACATTTTTGAAGGTTGGCATGATGCTTATTTTACAAATTAATTACCCATATTTAACGTGTGATATCATAGTTTACTCGCGGAGTAAAATGCATTTTTCCTGGACGGGAAATGATCAGCCTGATGGTGGAGTTAATGACAAGGCCGTGAGTACCAGGACGTCGCGCACGCGGGTTTTAATAAACACGTTTGCCGCCTGAATAATGTCAAATATTCCGAACAATATGTTGATGTCTCTGACAATGCGAATGGGGTCACTTTGCAGATATTTACAAATATATTTTTCTGTCTTATTTTTGCGCCCACATTTCATCCGAAATTAATCTTAAGGATAAGCAATGGACGGGAAGCCACTACGCGGATTTTCCGGCGTCAAGTGCCTTTTCTGTATCGCCATTCTGGCGGTAGCTTTCTCTCGTGCCACGGCCGCACCGCTCTCCCCCGCTGACCGCGATACGATTCAACAGCAGCAACAACAGTTGCTTGAGCAGAACCAGCGTCAGCGTGATGAGCTTGAGCGCACCACGCCGCTGCCCCGTCCGACTGCGCCTGCCGTACCACCGACCACAAAAGGTCCGTGTTTCACCATTTCCCGTATTGAAATCAGTGGTAATACGAAATTATCACCGCGCGACGCTGACACCGTTACCGCCCCCTGGCTGAACCAGTGCCTGGATATGGCACGGCTGACACAGGTCACCAACGCCGTCTCCGACTGGTATATCAGCCGCGGATATATCACCAGCCGCGCCTTTCTGACTGAGCAGGACCTCTCTTCCGGCGTGCTGCATCTGACGGTGCTGGAAGGCTGGTTACAGCAAATCCGCCTGGAAGGTGTACCGCAGCGGACACTCGCCATGACCTTTCCGGGGCTGGAAGGAAAAATCCTTAACCTGCGCGATATCGAACAGGGTATGGAGCAACTGAACCGCGTGCGCCAGACGCCGGTGGAAATTGAAATCCAGCCGGGCGACAAACAGGGCTGGTCAATTGTCAATCTCACCGCCGCCCCGGAATTTCCGCTCAGTGGTTCGTTAAGTTTCGACAACAGCGGGCAGAAAAGTACCGGCACGGGCCAGTTCAGCGGTGCGCTGACCGGCAATAACCTGCTCGGGCTGGCGGATAAATGGTTTATCAGCGGCGGGCGCAGCAGCGATTTTTCAGACTCGCATGATGCGCAGAATTTTGCTGCCGGCGTCAGCGTGCCGTACGGCTACGGCCTGCTCGATTACAGCTACAGCTGGAGCAACTACCTCAGCACCATTGATAACAACGGCTGGCCGTGGCGCTCAACCGGTGACAGCGAAACACACCGGCTTACCGGTTCGTGGGTGGTGTTTCGCAACGGCGATATCAAAACCGGTCTTACCACCGGCATCACGCACCGCATCAGCCGCAATTATCTGGATGACGTGCTGCTGGACTCCAGCAGCCGCAGGCTCTCCAGCGTGATGCTCGGCATTAATCACACACAAAAAATGGCCGGTGGTGTGGCGACGCTCAACCCGTCCTTTACTCAGGGTGTGCCCTGGCTGGGCGCGGAAGACGATCACGATAAATACGGCGATGTGCCGAAAGCGGAGTTCCGCAAATGGAGCCTCAACGGCAGTTTCCAGCGTCCCGTCGCGACCGACCTCTGGTGGCTCAGCAGCGTTTACTTTCAGTGGTCACCGGACCGGCTTTACGGTGCCGAACAGCTCACACTGGGTGGAGAAAGCTCTGTCCGCGGTTTTAAAGAACAGTACCTCTCCGGCAACAATGGCGGTTATCTGCGAAATGAGCTGAATTACTCGCTGTTTACCCTGCCGTGGATGGGGCAAATCAGCATGATGGCGGCGCTGGATGGCGGCTGGCTGAAACAGGACGACCAGGATCCGTACGCCAGCGGCACGCTGTGGGGCGCGGCTGTCGGGCTGACCAGCGCGAACCGCTGGTTTTCGACACAGTTTACCGTGGGAACCCCCGTGAAATACCCGGACTGGCTGGCACCGGATCATCTCATTATTTATTACCGCGTGGCGGTGGCGTTTTAAGGGACAAAAACGATGGATAACAATCAGACCCGTATTTCTCAGCGTATCCTGAGCTGGCTGCTGAGTACCCTGCTGGCAACGCAACCGCTGCTGCCTGCGGTTGCAGCCACCGTCACGCCCACCGGTAACACGAAGATGGACAAGGCGGCCAACGGCGTGCCGGTGGTGAATATCGCCACACCAAACCAGTCCGGCATTTCGCATAACAAATACAATGACTACAACGTCGGTAAAGAGGGGTTAATCCTCAACAACGCCACCGGCAAACTCAACCAGACGCAGCTTGGCGGCATTATTCAGAACAACCCCAATCTGAAAGCCGGGCAGGAAGCGAAAGGCATTATCAACGAAGTCACCGGCGCTAACCGTTCGCAGCTTCAGGGCTATACCGAAGTGGCGGGCCAGGCGGCGAACGTGATCGTCGCCAACCCGTACGGTATTACCTGTAACGGCTGCGGATTTATCAATACCCCGAATGTGACGCTGACCACCGGGAAACCGGTACTGGATGCCAGCGGCAACCTGCAGTCATTTGATGTCACGAAAGGCAGCATCACCATTGAAGGTCAGGGGCTCGACGGCAGTCTCAGCGACTCGGTATCCATTCTCACCCGCGCCACGGACATTAACGCCGCCCTGCATGCGAATGACCTGACGGTGATTGCCGGGGCCAACCGCATCACAGCAGACGGGCGTGTCAGCGCGCTGAAAGGCGAAGGCGAGGTACCGGAGGTCGCTGTTGATACCGGCGCACTCGGCGGGATGTACGCCAGGCGTATCCGACTGGTCTCCGGTGATAGTGGCGTCGGGGTGAACCTCGGTAATCTCAATGCCCGCAGCGGCGATATTACGCTGGATGCGAACGGCAGACTGACCGTCAATAACAGCCTTGCCACCGGCACCATCAGCGCAAAAGGCCAGAACGTCACCTTAACCGGCGACCATAAAGCCGGCGGCAACCTGACCGTCAGCAGCCAGAGCGACATCGCGCTCAGTAACGGAACGCTCAACACTGACAACGACCTCGCTGAAAGGCGAAGGCGAGGTACCGGAGGTCGCTGTTGATACCGGCGCACTCGGCGGGATGTACGCCAACCGTATCCGACTGACGTCGACCGAAAATGGCGTCGGGGTAAACCTTGGTAACCTTAATGCCCGCAGCGGCGATATCACGCTGGATGCGAACGGTAAACTCACCGTCAACAACAGCCTCGCCACCGGCGACATCAGCGCAAAAGGCCAGAACGTCACCTTAACCGGCGACCATAAAGCAGGTGGTAACCTGACTNNAGTCTGACTGCCAGCGGTAAAATCACTCAACAGAATGAAAAACTGATGGCCGGGCGGGATGCCACGTTGCGGGCAACCACCCTTTCTCAGGACGGCAACAGCCAGATCGATGCCGCCCGGAACATTGCCCTGAATGCCAGCGAAAGTACGGCAACACAGGGGCGCGTGACCGCCGGGCAGAACCTGAGCGTCACTACCGGCACACTCAGCCACAACGGTGAACTGGTCGCAGGTAATGCCCTGTCGCTGAATGCTGCCAGCCAGACGCTGAACGGTGCGATAAACGCAACTGGTGATATCACGGTGCAGGGACAGAACATTACCACCACAACCGCCTCGCAGATGCAGGGGCGCAACGTCACCATCAACGCGAAACAGGCCACGCTGGCCGGTACCCAGGCGGCAAAAAGTCAGCTAAACATCACCGCCAGCGAACGCCTGACCCACAGCGGTAAAAGCAGTGCGGAGGCGCTGAACGTCAGTGCCCCGGTCCTGATGAACCAGGGGGTGATGACGGCCACTACGCTGAACACGCAGTCGCAGACGCTGACCAACAGCGGTCTGTTACTGGGGGATTCGACGCTGTTGCTAAATACCCAACAACTCGACAACCAGCAGGCCGGGACACTGTACAGCGCGGGTGCGCTGAATATCACCGCCGGGCAGCTCACCACGGCAGGAACCTTACAGGGGGAGAACGTCACGCTGACTGGCACGGACTGGAGCCACAGCGGCAGCCTGCTGGCGACCGGCGATCTCGTCGTAAATACCGGCACACTTATCAATACTGGCGATATCATAAGCCAGGGCAGCGCCACGCTGAAGACGGAGAGCACAGACAGCCAGGGCAAACTGCTTTCTACCGGGGCGTTAAACCTCTCGGGTACTACGCTGAATAACCGTGCCACGGGTACCCTTCTGACCGCCGGAGACCTGAACGTCACCACGAAAGCCATCAATAACCAGGGGCAATGGCAAGGAAAGCGGGTACTGATTGACGCGCAGTCGCTGGATAACAGCGGTGTGATTCAGGCAGCAGAGACGCTGACAGCAAACCTCACAGACCGCCTCACCAACTCAACAGGCAGTAAGCTCATTTCGAATGGCGAGATGACACTCAGTGCGCTCAACCTCAATAATAGCGGACGCATGCAAGCGGACTCCCTCACCCTGCATAGCAATGGCGATATGAACAACGCCGAAGACGGCGTGTTGCTGAGCCAGAACGCACTCAATGTCTCCACTGCTATGCTGACCAACAAAGGCACACTGCAGGGCGAAAATCTGCAGGTAATGGCGGATACATTCACCAACAGCGGCACCGTGCTTGGTACCACGGCCCTTACCGTGAAGGGCGACACCGTTAACAACCAGACAGGCGGAAAACTGTTCAGCGCCGGTAATTTGTTGCTCGACAGCAACACCCTCACCAGCGCCGGTCAGGTCGTCGCGCTCGGCGATACCACCCTGAAACTGGTCAGCGCCCTCACCCATAGCGGTACGCTGGCGGCGGGCAATCTGCTCTCCGTGACATCGCAGGGAGCCATCGCCAGTAATGGCGTCATGCAAGGCAACGGTCTGATGTTCAGCGCTGGCGGCGCATTTACCAATAATGGTCAACTGGATACCGGCACGGCCAACAGCACGTTCAATGCGCAAAGCATTTTGCTTGGTGAAACGGGAACCCTTTCGGCTAACGGTGATGTGCAGATGACCAGCCGTGGTGATATCACGGTGAATGGTTTTCTTGGTGCTGCAGGCAATCTGACGATGAACGCTGCCGGAACGCTGCTGAACACCGCGTTGATTTATGCCGGTAACGATCTCTCCCTTTTTGCTGACAAGCTTCATAATATCTACGGCAATATTCTGGCAGGAAATAGCCTGTGGATGCAGAAGAATGCAGCGGGCGCGGCGAATACAGAGATCGTTAATACCTCCGGGAATATCGAGACTACCAGGGGTGATATTACGATGAAGACGGATCATCTCTTGAATACACGAGATGAGCTAAAAGCTGTCACCACAACAAATATCTTTAGTGCCAATAAACCGTCAATATCGGTCAATATTGCTGACATGCCAAATGGCAGTGTGGGGGTTAACTATAAATTTAAGCGTTTCCAATGGGGTAGTTGCGGTCCAAACGGCTCCTGTATACGCGAAGAACATTATGACTATTCTTACGCGCCTTACAGTGGTTTCCTGAAAAAAGAAGTCCTGTTTTCAGAAACCGGGACTTCAGTTACCAGTAAAGGTGGTGCGAGCAGGATATATGCGGCGCGAGATATTTCAATTGCTGCCGGAACCCTGGAGAATCAGGCGAGTAATGTTCTTGCCGATCGTAATATCACACTGGAAGGTACGGTTTTAAATAACCAGTCCTGGCAGGACAGCCTTGTCTCTGAATATCGGGTTTACACTTTCGATGGTTCTGCCGCGACAGGTTCTATGTCGGATATCATGGAACCTGGAGGCGATGTGTATGTTTCCCTCCCGGCAAATACTGTCCTTACTTTTATTTTATCCGGGAAAGATATTCAAACGGAGAACGGTCAAATCTATCGCTCTGTTATCCAGGCCGGTGGCAATGTTAACGCCACTTTCACCAGTGATATCAGTAATACCAGTGCCTCCGCCAGTACAGGACAGATTAGTAACGCTATCACTACCCCGTCACTGGCACCGCTCAGTCAACAGGCCGTTAGTGATGTTGAACACACACAATCGCTCACGGACGCGGACACTGTCGCAGTCAACTCCCCCAAATGGCGCGATGAAGTCAATGATGCATTACAAAACCTGACGGGTGGCGATCCGCTGGATAATTCAGGTACCAGCGCTTATCCCCTCCCTTCAGGCAATGACGGCTATTTTGTAACCTCCACTGACCCGGACAGCCCTTATCTTATTACTGTTAACCCGAAACTGGACGGACTCGGTCAGCTCGACCCCAGCCTGTATGGTGACCTTTATGCGCTGCTGGGTATGCAACCGGGCGATGCACCGCGAGAAACGAACAGTGCGCTTACCGATCAGAACCAGTTCCTGGGATCGTCGTATTTCCTCGACCATCTCGGCCTCACCCCGGACAACGACTATCGCTTCCTCGGTGATGCGGCATTTGATACCCGCTACGTCAGTAATTACATCCTTAACCAGACCGGTTCACGCTACATCAACGGTCTCGGCTCTGACCTGGATCAGATGCGCTACCTGATGGATAACGCTGCGGCCGCGCAGAACGCACTCGGTCTGCAGTTTGGCGTCGCGCTGACGGCAGAGCAGATCGCCGCGCTCGATCAGAGCATCCTGTGGTGGGAATCCGCAACCATCAATGGCCAGACGGTGATGATCCCGAAAGTGTACCTGTCGCCGAAAGACATTGCCGTGCAGAACGGCAGCGTCATCAGCGGTAACAACGTTCAGCTGGCTGGCGGTGCTGTCATCAACGATGGCAGCACTATTGCTGCGCAGAATGCATTAGCTATCGACAGCAACAACAGCCTCAGCAACCTGAACTCAGGGCTGTTGAATGCAGGCGGAAACCTTGCATTGAGCGCGCTGGGTGACATCAACAACATCAGCTCAGCGATCAGCGGCAAAGCCCTGCAACTGGAAAGCGTGACTGGCAGCATCAACAATGTCACCCGAACAGAGCTGTGGGATATTAATGCGAAGGGGTGGCTCGGCAATGTCCATGTTTCAGGGACGGACGTCGGCCCGACAGCCTCCATCACCGCAAAGGATTCCCTCGATCTTTCCGCCGGGAAAGATATCAACGTCACTGGCGCTAACGTCGCTGCTGGCGGCGACCTCACCATAGCGGCGAAAGGCAATATTAACGTTACTGCAAATGAGATCGCAGAGAACGAGAGTCGCACCAGGTTCAGAGGCAAAGGTGATATCAACAACACCTCGGTGAGCCGTCAGAGCAGCAGTATCACCGCAGGTGGCGATCTCGCGATGCAGGCGGGCAACAACCTGAACGTGGCGGCAAGCAACGTCAGCGCGGGCGACAGCGCCTGGCTCACTGCTGGCAATGATCTTAATCTCAACGCCGGAACTCATCGCGAAAATCACCGCAAGGGCAAAAATGAAAGCCACGCCACTGGCGTAGTACGCACGACGGTTTCTGCCGGTGACGACCTGACGCTGGCAGCCNCAAGGAAAAAGCCACAACAAAAGGCAACAGCAGTCGTAGCAGTAACAAAACCGTGATTAATGAGTCGGTACGTCAGCAGGGAACGGAAATCGCCAGCGGCGGCGACACCACCATTGTTGCCGGACGGGATATCTCATCAGAAGCCTCATCCGCGACCACTAACGGTGATATTGCGCTCAGCGCCGGGCGTGATGTCACGCTGACCACCGCCACCGAAAGTGATTATCACTACAAAGAAGAGAAGAAGAAAAGCGGCGGTTTTCTCAGCAAAAAAACGACTCACACCTTTGAAGAAGACAGTGCTACCCGTGAGGTCGGTTCATTGCTTTCGGGCGATAAGGTGACGGTCAGCGCAGGAAATAATCTGCTGGTCAAAGGCTCTGCTGTCGCGGGCGATGGCGATGTGGCGTTGAATGGCGGTAACAATGTGGACATCATCGCTGCCACTAACACCAATACCACCTGGCGCTTTAAGGAAACGAAAAAATCAGGTCTGATGGGTACTGGCGGCATCGGGTTTAGCATCGGCAGCAGTAAGACCACCCATAATCTTCGGGAGAAAGGCACCACACAGAGTCAGAGCTTCAGCACTGTGGGCTCGACGGGCGGTAGCGTGGCGATTTCTGCGGGCAACCAGACGAACATTGGCGGTGCTGACGTCATCGCTCATGAGGATCTTGCTGTCACTGGCGGCAACGTGTTGATCGAGCCGGGGCACGACAAACGCACCCGCGACGAGCGGTTTGAGCAAAAAACCAGCGGGCTGACGGTGGCGTTGTCAGGTATGGCTGGCAGTGCGGTAAACAACGTCGTCTCGGCGACCCAGAGCGCGAAGAATAGCAGCGACTCCCGGCTGGCCGCTTTACAGGGGACTAAAGCCATACTCTCAGGCGTGCAGGCCGGACAGGCAGTCGCACTGGATCAGGCAAAAGGCGGCGGTGATAAATCTAACAACAATACCATCGGTATCAGTGCGTCTCTGGGAACACAGTCGTCAAAATCGACCTCTCATATGGAGCAGGATTCGACGACAGGCAGTCGGTTAAACGCAGGCAACAACGTCACCATTACCGCCACAGACAACGATATCACCATCGTGGGCAGTGAAGTGAAGGCCGGTAAGGATGTCACACTGGATGCTGCGCGGGATGTCAACCTGATTGCCTCGCAGGATACACAAAAAACCACCGGCAAAAACAGCAGTAGTGGTGGCGGTATCGGCGTCGCTATTGGCGCTGGCACCGGCGGTACAGGTATCAGCGTGTCAGCGAACGTCAACAGCAGCAAGGGGCATGAGAAAGGAAACGGTACCTGGCAGAACGAAACCACGGTAGATGCCGGTCATCAGGTCACCATCAACAGTGGCCGGGATACCACCCTCGCCGGCGCGCAGGTCAGTGGTCATCAGGTAACGGCGAATGTCGGTCGCGATTTGACCGTCACCAGCACGCAGGACAGCGACCATTATGACAGCAAACAGAGCAGTATCAGTGGTGGTGTTGGCTATACCTTCGGTGCCGGTACCGCCCAGGCAAGTGTCAGTGCCAGCCGTGACAAAATGAAGAGCGATTATGACTCGGTACAGGAGCAGACGGGTATTTTCGCCGGCGACGGGGGCTTTGATGTAACGGTGGGTAGCCACACCCAGCTGGATGGCGGGGTGATAGCCTCCACCGGTCCGGCAGATAAAAACCGGCTGGATACCGGCACGCTGGGTTTCAGTGACATTCACAACGAAGCTGACTACAAAACAGAACATCAGGGTGCGGGTTTCAGTACGGGTGGCAATATTGGTAAAGAGTTCGCCGGGAACATGGCAAACACCCTGCTGGCAGGCGGTGGTAACAGCGGTCATGCAGAAGGCACCACGCAGGCAGCGGTAAGCGACGGCACCATCATCATCCGTGACAAGGATAACCAGAAGCAGGATGTGGCAGACCTGAGCCGCGACACGGAACATGCCAACGGCAGCATCAGCCCGATATTTGACAAGGAGAAAGAACAGAACCGTCTGCAGGAAATTCAGCTGATTGGTGAGATTGGCAGTCAGGCCATGGATATTGCCAGAACGCAGGGGGAGATTGCTAAAGCGAAAGCAATGAAAGACCCGGCAGCGCTGGCGGCGGCGAAAGACCAGCTGATGAAAGAAGGTAACAGCAGTCCGACCACACAGGAAATCGCAGACCAGGCAGGCCGGACGGTCATGCAGGATTATGGTACCGGTAGTGATTTGCAGCGTGGTATTCAGGCAGCGACCGCGGTGCTTCAGGGGCTGGCTGGCGGGAATATCGCCGGGGCACTTGCCGGGGCATCTGCACCAGAGCTGGCAAATCTTATCGGCCATGGCATGGGCATTGACGATAACGAGGCAGCTAAAGCCGTTGCTCATGCTATTCTGGGGGCAGTCACTGCGCAACTGAACGGCGGTAATGCAGCGGCAGGTGCTGCAGGTGCGGCAACAGGAGAGCTGATTGCGCAACAGCTCTTTCCGAATATCCCGAAAGACAAACTGAGTGAAGAGCAGAAACAGCTGGTTGTGGCGCTCAGTACCGTGGCGTCTGGTCTTGCAGGGGGTATCGCTGGTGACAGCACTTCTGGTGCGCTGACCGGGGCACAGGCCGGGAAGAATGCTGTTGAGAATAACTCGCTGAGTGTCGTTCAGAACCAGGATCGCATTAAAGAGCTATCTCAGTGTCAGGGTAATGCTGGCTGTGAAGCCGGAATTACTGAAAAGTACAAAAAAATCAATGCTGAACAGCATAATAGTGTAGTTGAGTGTAAAGGAGCAAAAGCCTGTGTTGATAAAGCTAATGAAGTTGGCGTCCTGCAGACGACATACGCAAGTCGTCTTGGTGAACTTGGTGATAAACTTCACAATATAGGCAGTCTGACAACTGAAGAGAAGCAGGAATGGGCTTACCTTCAGGCGGTACTACCACAGCTTGAAGCAGACAGAAATACAGCGATCCACAATGCGCTGATGTCCGGTGATTCGCCAGAAGCGAAACAACTTGCGGTGAATTCTTTAGCGCAGGTAGCCGGAACCAGTGTGGCCGGGATTGTTGCGGGAATTGGCAAAGGCAGAGGAAGCGCAATGCCTGTACCTACCCCAACGAAAGCCAGCAATGGATTAGTCTATCAATCAAATTCTAAGCACACCTTGGGTGGGTTTGGTAATAGACCTAACGCTGGGATTGAACCTCAAGATTCACTAAAGCTTTTTGAGCAATCAATTCCGAGTACAAAACAATATCCAAATAAAGAGGTTAGATTTGCAGTTGATAGCCAAGGGAATGTACATCGCTTTGTTGGTACGAATGGTGAGTACCATTGGAACGGTAGTACAGCAGATAAAAATGCTTTGACCAGAGATCAAATACCAACTGCAATCCAAAAACAATTGGGAGTAAAGATAAAATGATTTATGGCGATCCATTTCGTTTTGCACTCCAGTTCGATGTTGTTGAATGCTGGAACGAACCGGATGACATCTGGAAAAATGGCCTTTTTGCTTTATATATTGAAGGTAAAAAAGTGTTTGGTACCGTAGACGCTTTTGAGTTACGAACCACGTTCGGTTTTTATTCAAAAGCACCAATTAATCAACTTGTTATTAACGATTTAGATGTTGGTTCGAGTGAGCTTTACAAGAATGCAAGC
Organism: Trabulsiella odontotermitis; assembly: GCF_001188485.1. GTDB lineage: Bacteria > Pseudomonadota > Gammaproteobacteria > Enterobacterales > Enterobacteriaceae > Trabulsiella > Trabulsiella odontotermitis_A. Next base: position 1,408 of record NZ_JNGH01000064.1, on the reverse strand, counting down.
GATTATTTTCTTGGCGACGGTGAAAAATTGATTGATGGGTTATTTGATATGACGTGTGTCCCGATGGAAGATAACCATTGTTATCTTTACTTTATCAAGACAAGTGACGGCGATCGGCTTGTATGGAGTACTGATACTGACGAGCGGATAAACGAAACGGTTCTCCCGTCAGGAACAGTCCTTGATGTAATTAATAAATTACAAGATTGCCATTTATAAAACCATATTGATCATCAAGGCGGTTTTTTTATTCAACGCTGAACCATGAAGCAAACATGGGTTATTACGCGCGGATGGAAAAATACTGATGCGTCTGATGAAGCTGCTACTGTGCTTGGATTCCATTTTTTCCCATCATGTCCTCTGACCGATAACTGTATCCTTCAACAGCAACGGCAGATAAAAACCACCTCGATACGGGCACGCTGGGATTCAGCGACCTTCACAACGAGGCGGATTATAAAGTCAGCCACAGTGGCATCAGCCTGAGCGGCGGCAGGAGTTTTGGTGGCGACCAGTTTAAAGGCAACATGCCGGGCGGGATGATATCCTCCGGTGGCAGCAGTGGACATGCAGAAGGCACAACCCAGGCGGCGGTGGCGGATGGCACCATCACCATTCGTGATAAGGACAACCAGAAACAGGATATCGCGGATCTCAGCCGTGACCCGGAACATGCCAACGACAGTATCAGCCCTATCTTTGACAAGGAGAAAGAGCAGAACCGTCTGCAGGAAGTGGGTCTTATCAGTGATATTGGCAGCCAGGCAGCAGATATTGCCCGCACACAGGGTGAGCTCAATGCTCTAAATGCAGCGAAAGAAAAATACGGTGACCTTAAGCCGGGGGCGACAGAAAAAGAGCGTCAGGCCTGGCTTGAAAAGCTACAGAAATCGCCTGAGTACAAAGCGGAGATGGCGAAGTACGGCACCGGCAGTGATATCCAGCGGGGTATTCAGGCCGCAACAGCCGCGCTTCAGGGGCTGGCTGGGGGTGACGTTGGCGCAGCACTGGCTGGAGTATCAGCACCGGAACTGGTTCATCTGCTGAAGGGGCCTACGGAAGACAATACAGCAGTTAACGCCATCGTCCATGCCATCCTGGGCGGCGCAGTTGCTGCGTTGCAGGGTAATAATGCCGCTGCGGGTGCGGCGGGGGCCGCAACGGGAGAACTGGCAGCCAGAGCGATTGCCGGAATGCTGTATCCGGGCGTGAAGCAGTCTGATCTCAGCGAAGAGCAGAAACAGACGATAAGCACCCTGGCAACGATATCTGCAGGTATGGCAGGCGGTATTGCCGGTGACAGCACCGCGTCAGCGGCTGTTGGTGCGCAGAGCGGCAAGAATGCGGTTGAGAATAACTTCTTAAGCTCTAAAGAAGCTCGACAATTCGATGAAGAACTGGTGGA
>NZ_JNGH01000063.1 GCF_001188485.1 Trabulsiella odontotermitis | reverse complement strand
GCGGCGACAGCCTGCTGGCCGCCGCGGTGCGCCGCCTGAGTCAGCGCCTCAACCTGCCGCTGGAGACCGCCGCCCGCTGCTGGGTTCAGGCCTACTGTGACCGCGTGCTGCTGCCGCTGTTTAGTGCCGAAGCGGATTACGGTCTGGTGCTGCTCGCCCATCAGCAAAACATTCTGGTGGAGATGCAGGAAGACCTGCCGGTCGGNACCTGATGCCGAAAACCGCTTCAGCGAGGCGCAACTGCTGCGCTATTTCCCCTATTACCTGCTGGTAAATTCGACCCTTGCCGTCACTGCGGCACTGGGCGCGGCCGGGTTTGCCAGTGAAGAGAGCCTGATGCAGCTGGTGCGCGAGGCGCTGGCACAGTTGCGCGTGACAGCGAAAAACACCCGCTGCCTTGATTACGTGCTCGACAGCGCGCACTGGAACTGCAAAGGCAATTTCTTCTGCTATCTCCACGATCACAACGAAAACACCATCGTCGACCCGGCGGTGATCTATTTCGATTTCAGTAATCCGTTCTACAAGGAGCCTGTCTGATGCCGCACGCGAAGATTGTTCATGACGGCTACGGATTCCGCTGTGCCAGCCTCGACGTGGCACTGCCGCTGACGCTCGGTCTCGACGGCAGCGCCGTTCTCCATCCGCTGGATAACCTGCCGGACGGCTGGCTGTTTGAGGCGCTCGATCAGTTGTTCGTCGCCGCCCCGCAGCTCACCGGCATAACGCTGCCGTGGGCACAGTGGCATCATCACGACGACGCGCAGCGCCTGTTCGCACAGGTACAAAGCGATTATCTGGCGCGGGAAACCTTCTGGCAGTTGCCGCTGTGGCTGCGCGGTGAACGTCCGCAGCCGCGCAATGACATGCAGTTTGATGCGTCGCGCCAGCTCTGTTTCCCGGTGCGCCCGCCGCGTCCGTCCGGCGAGGTTTATCGCCGTTATGATGCGCAGATTAAGCACACATTGAGCTTCCGCGTGGCCGACGTTGCCACCGACGCCGAAACCTTCACCCGCTGGATGAACGCCCCGCGCGTTAATGCCTTCTGGGAAATGGCCGGGCCGCAGGCAGAACAGGAAAACTATCTGCGCAAGCAGCTCGATTCGTCATATTGCTATCCGTTGATCGGCTGCTTTGACGATCAGCCGTTTGGTTATTTTGAGATTTACTGGGCCGCCGAAGATCGCATTGGTCGCCACTATCGCTGGCAGTCGTTTGACCGCGGACTGCATATGTTGGTGGGTGAAGAGCAGTGGCGCGGTGCGCAGTATATCCGCAGTTGGCTGCGCGGCCTGAGCCATTATCTGTGGCTCGATGAGCCGCGCACCACGCGGCTTGTCGCTGAGCCGCGCTTTGATAATCAGCGTCTGTTCCGTCATCTGCCGGTGGCCGGTTTCGACACCGTCAAAGAGTTCGATTTCCCGCACAAACGTTCCCGGCTGGTGATGAGCCAGCGCGACCACTTCTTCCGTGAGGTGGGGCTATGATGGCGGCGTGGCAACAGGTGAACCGTGAGATGGTGGCGAAGATCCTCGCGGAACTGGAGTACGAGCGCACGCTGACCGCCGAAGAAATTGCCCCGCATCGCTGGGCTATCACCCTCGGCGATGAACGCTGGGAATTTACCGCCACGCGCGGCATCTGGGGCTGGCTGCATATCGACACCGCCACACTCAGCAACCGCAGCGGCGAACCGGTTGAGGCCGAAAGCGCGCTGCGCCAGCTGGCGAAGGTGCTGGCAATGAGCGATGCGCAGACCGCCGAACATCTGGAAGATCTCTACGCCACCCTGCGCGGCGATCTCCAGCTTTTGATCGCCCGCGAACATCTCGATGCCGATGCGCTGATCGATCTCGATCCGGACGACTTGCAGTGCCTGCTCTCCGGCCACCCGAAATTCATCTTTAACAAAGGCCGTCGCGGCTGGGGGCTGGACGCCCTTCGCCAGTATGCGCCGGAATATCGTGGGCGTTTTCGCCTGCACTGGATTGCTGTGCGCCGCGACCGGCTGGTGTGGAGCAGCGACGCCGACTGCGACATCCGCAATCTGCTGGCCAGCGCGATGGACGACGGCGAACGTCAGCGTTTTGACGCGCAGTGGCAGGCGCAGGGGCTGGATAATAACTGGCTGCCGGTGCCGCTGCATCCGTGGCAATGGCAGCAGAAAATCGCCCTGCACTTTTTACCGCAGCTGGCGCGGGGTGAGATCGTCGAACTGGGCGAATTTGGGGATGAATATCTGGCACAGCAGTCTTTGCGCACGCTGACNGCTGACCGCGTTGGGCGCGCAGGCGCTGGGGGAACCGGCAGCCGGTTATCTCTCGCACACCGGCTATGCCGCGTTGCCGAAAGCGCCCTATCGTTTCCAGGAAATGCTGGGGGTGATCTGGCGCGAAAATCCCTCCTGCTATTTGCAGAACGGCGAACAGGCAGTGCTGATGGCGGCGCTGATGGAGAGCGATAACGCCGGGCGTCCACTGATTGACGCGTGGATCGCCCGTTCTGATCTCTCTGCGGAGGCCTGGCTGGAAAAGATGTTCACCGCCGTGGTGCTGCCGTTCTATCACCTGCTGTGCCGCTACGGCGTGGCGTTGATTGCCCACGGCCAGAACGTGACGCTGGTGATGAAAGACCATGTCCCGCAGCGCATTCTGCTGAAAGATTTTCAGGGCGACATGCGGCTGGTGGATCTCGATTTTCCCGAAGCGGCGACGCTGCCGGACGCGGTGAAAGCCGTCACCGCCCGCCTCAGCGCGGATTACATCATTCACGATTTGCAGACCGGTCATTTTGTTACCGTGCTGCGTTTTATTTCTCGTCTGACGATCCAGTGCGGCGTCAGCGAAACCCGCTTTTACCAGATCCTGGCGGGTGTTCTTGCGCGCTATATGGCGCAGCACCCGCAGATGGCAGAACGTTTTGCGCTGTTTGACCTGTTCAAACCGCACATCATTCGCGTGGTGCTGAACCCCGTGAAGCTCACCTTTTCCGAACACGATGGCGGCAGCCGCATGCTGCCGAACTATTTAACCGATCTCAACAACCCACTTTATCTGGTCACCAGGGAGTCCGCAGAATGAAAACGTATGATTTCATTGGCATAGGTATTGGCCCATTCAACTTAAGCATCGCCGCGCTGGCTGAAGGTCTCGACGGTTTCAGTACGCTGTTTCTGGAGAGCAAACCGCAGTTTTCCTGGCATCCGGGAATGATGGTGCCGGATTGCTATATGCAGACCAGTTTCCTGAAAGATCTGGTCAGTGCCGTTGAACCGACCAATCGCCACAGCTTCCTCAACTATCTGGTGCAGCGCAAAAAGTTCTACCGTTTTCTGACCACCGAGCAGCGCACCGTTTCCCGTGAAGAGTTTGCCGATTACCTGTGCTGGGCGGCAGCGAACCTGAACAACCTCGCCTTCAGCCAGCAGGTGCAGGAAGTAAGCTACAACGAACAGGCCGGCGTTTTCGAAGTGGTGACCCAGCGCGACCGTTTCCAGGCGCGCCACGTCTGCCTCGGCATCGGCAAAGCGATCAATCTGCCCGCCTGTGTCAACGAGCAGAGCGACCGCTGCTTCCACGCCAGCGAAATGATGATGCGCACCCCGTCGCTGGCTGGCAAGCGCGTGACCGTGGTTGGCGGCGGCCAGAGCGGCGCGGATCTGTTCCTCAACATTTTCCGGGGCGAATGGGGCCAGCCGGCAACCCTCAACTGGGTGTCGCGTCGCAACAACTACAACGCGCTGGATGAAGCGGCGTTTGCCAACGAGTACTTCACGCCGGAATACCTCGACAGCTTTGCCACGCTGAAGGAAGAGGTGCGCGAAAAGATGCTCGCCGAGCAGAAAATGACCTCCGATGGCATCACCACAGAGTCGCTGCTGGCGATTTACCGCGCCATGTATCACCGCTTCGAAGTGCTGCGTGAACAGCCGTGGGCACATCTGCTCCCTTCCCGCTCCGTGACCCGCGTCACCGCGCAGGACAACGCCCAGCGCCTGACGTTGCGTCATCACCTGGATGATGGCGAGGAAACGCTCGATACCGATATCGTGATTTTCGCCACCGGTTATCGCCCGGCACACCCGGCATTCCTTGCCCCACTGGCGCACCGTCTGCACCTGACCCGCGATGAAGAATTCCAGGTCAATACCGATTTCTCTGTGCAGTGGAATGGTCCGCACAGCAATCAGCTTTTTGCCGTCAATGCCGGAATGCACAGTCTTGGTATTGCCGAACCGCAGCTCAGCCTGATGGCCTGGCGGGCGGCGCGAATCATTAATCGCGCTCACCCTGATGCACCGTTTGAGCTGTCCACCACCCCTGGCGTGATCCACTGGCGCAGCGAGCCCAGCCGCGATCTTCACCAGGTTTCTCAACCGTTAAAAACCACTCAGTTCTGACAGGAACACAATAACAATGAAACGTTCTTATCTTTGGGTTTTGAATCCTTGCCTGTTGGCTATGCTTTCCGCGTCTGCATGGGCGGANGGGCCGCCCCCGCCAGTCGCGCGAACCATACCGTGGCGGATATGGCGCAAACCACCTGGGTCATTGAACAGGCTGAAATCGAACAGCAGGTTCAGGGCGGTAAAGAGTTGAAAGAGGTGCTGGCGCAGTTGATCCCCGGCATGGACGTCAGCAGCCAGGGCCGCACCAACTACGGCATGAACATGCGTGGCCGTTCGATGATGGTGATGGTTGACGGCGTGCGCCTCAACTCTTCCCGCAGCGACAGCCGCCAGCTGGATTCTATTGACCCGTTCAATATTGAGCGCATCGAAGTGATCTCCGGCGCGACGTCGCTGTACGGCGGCGGCAGCACCGGTGGCCTGATCAACGTGGTGACCAAAAAAGGTCAGCCGGATACTGAGGTAGAATTCCAGACCGGCGNNTTTAACCAGCCATAACGATCACGACGAGAACGTGGCGGCGGCGGTCAGCGGCGGTAACGACAACGCATCCGGGCGTCTCTCCGTGGCGTATCAACGCTATGGCGGCTGGTATGATGGCAACGGCGACGAAGTGATCATCGACAACACCCAGACCGGTCTGCAGTACTCTGACCGTCTGGATGTGATGGGCACCGGCACCCTGAACATTGACGACCACCAGCAGTTGCAGCTTACGACGCAATACTACAAGAGCCAGTCTGACGGTAAGCACGGCCTGTTCCTGGGCGACAATTTCTCGGCGGTGACCGGCGATGCGAAGGCCTACAACAAAGGCAATCTTGATTCCGACCGACTGCCGGGCACCGAGCGTCATCTGATCAACCTGCAATATTCTAATACCGATTTCTGGGGGCAGGATCTGGCGGCGCAGATTTACTATCGCGACGAGAGCCTGACGTTTTACCCGTTCCCGACGCTCTCCAAAGGTGCCGTGACCAGCATCGGCGCGTCCCAGCAGAAGACCGATTTCTACGGCGGCAAGCTGACTCTTAACAGCAAACCCGTCGATGACCTGTCGCTGACCTGGGGTATCGATGCCGATCATGAAACCTTCAACGCCAACCAGCAGTTCTTTGATCTCGACAAAGCAGCGGCGAGCGGCGGCATGAAGCTGGATAACGCCTACAACGTCGGACGCTACCCGGGTTACAGCATCACCAACCTCGCGCCATTCCTGCAGGCCAGCTACGACATCGACGCCATCACCCTCAGCGGCGGCGTGCGTTATCAGTACACCGAAAACAAAGTGGATGATTTTGTTGGCTATGCGCAGCAGCAGGCGATCGCCACCGGCAAAGCCACCTCCGCTGACGCAGTTCCGGGCGGGAAAACCGACTACAACAATTTCCTGTTTAATGCCGGGATCCTCGGTCACGTTACCGACCGCCAGCAGGTGTGGTTCAACTTCTCGCAGGGCTTTGAAATCCCGGATCTGGCGAAATACTACGGCTCAGGCAACTACACGCTGGTCAATGGCCACTATCGCCTGAACAATAGCGTCAACGTTAACGATTCGAAGCTGGACGGCATTAAAGTCAATGCCTACGAGCTGGGCTGGCGCCTCACCGGCGACAACCTGCGCACCCAGGTGGCGGCGTACTACTCGCTGTCGGATAAAACCATCAATATCAACAAGACCGACATGACCATCACCATGGATGACGACAAGCGTCGCATCTACGGGGTCGAAGGTCAGGTGGATTACTTCTTCACTGACAGCGACTGGAGCCTCGGGTCGAACTTCAACGCCATCAAATCCGAAACCCGTGAAAACGGCAAATGGGAGAAGCTGACCGTCGACAGCGCCAGCCCGTCGAAAGTCAGTGCATGGGTCAACTGGGCGCCGGGCGACTGGGCACTGCGCGTACAAAGCACTCAGACGTTTGACCTTTCCGATGCCGACGGCAACAAAATTGACGGCTACAACACCGTGGATTTCCTCGGCAGCTATAACCTGCCGGTGGGTAAAGTCAGCTTCAGTATCGAAAACCTGCTCGACGAAGACTACACCACCGTCTGGGGCCAGCGCGCACCGGGGCTCTACAGCCCAACCTACGGCGCACCGGGTCTGTACACCTATAAAGGCCGCGGGCGCACCTTTGGTCTGAACTATTCTGTGTTGTTCTGATAAAAAAACGCCACCGGTGATGCCGGTGGCGTTTCTCACTCTTCCTCTTTCCTTCATTCCAGGCTATAACACTGTATATCCATACAGAAAGGAAACGCTATGGCGCTGGAAAACGGTATTAAGGCACTGGTTGAGGAATTTATTGCGCAGGGTCGCCCCTCTTCGCGGGCTCAGTCAATTGAAGAACGCCGTGCAGGATATATCGCCAGTGCGGTGCTGGCCGGGGAAACGGAAAGTCGCGTTGAGGTTAAAGATGTCGAACTGGAAGGAATCTCTTTTCGGGTCGTGTCACCGCTCAATGCGAACGGCCTTCTGCCATCGCTCTTTTATTACCATGGCGGCTGCTTCGTCAGCGGCGGCTTTGCCACTCATGATAATCAATTGCGTCAACTTGCGTATCACGGTCATTGCCGGGTAATTGCCGTGCAGTATCGTCTGGCCCCTGAACATACTTTTCCTGCGGCGCACGACGATGCAGAACGCGGAGCACAACTAATATGGCAGCATGCCGATGCTCTGGGTGTTGATCGTGCCCGCATCACTTTTGCTGGCGACAGCGCGGGCGGCCATCTGGCGCTGGTGACTGCGTTGCGGCTAAAAGCTGCAGCGCAGTGGCTGCCCCGGCAACTCATTCTGATTTACCCGATGCTCGATGCCACCGCCCATTTCGAAAGCTATACCCGTAACGGTCTTGACTATGTCATCACTCGCGATACGCTGCTGAGCGGTTTTTCTACCCGGTGTTGATCGCACGCACCCGGAGGCCAGCCCGCTGTGGCGGGAGGACTTCACAGGTCTGCCGCCGGTGCATATCATTACGGGGGAATACGATCCGCTGTGTGATGAAGGCGAAGCGCTATATCATCGGTTGACGGACCAGGGCGTTGTTGCCACCTGCCAGCGCTGGTCTGGCGTGATACATGGTTTCTTCCAGCTGGGCGGAATCAGCCAGGCAGCGCGGGATGTGCTGAAAGATGTGGCGTGGCGAGTGAACCGTTAGTCAGCCCACTCTGGCTTATTCAGAATATGATCCTGCCAGTCGCGCACTTCAGATTCCTTCACTGCAATATGACGCACGGAAATCCGCTCGCCATGCATGGCAGCTTTTGAACCGGTGNNTTCACGGGTGAGTTTGATGCAGTCCGGCTCATAGTCGAAACGCTTTTCGTAGTTCCGGCACTGGCAGGTTTTGATGTTGAGCTGTTTACAGGCGACGTTGGTGAAGTAGATTTCGTCGGTATCTTCATCCATCAACTTGTGCAGGCAGCACTGGCCGCAACCATCGCACAGCGACTCCCACTCGGCGTCCGTCATGTCGTCGAGGGTTTTACGTTGCCAGAAAGGTGTGTCGCTCATCAGGATGTCCGTCATTGAAAACCAGGGTGCACCTTATAACCAGTCTGGCACGTCGATGCAAGTTTTGNGGCTACAGCACACGCGTGGTGAGAGACACACCATTAAGACTGACTTCCAGCTCGTCGCCGCTGGCGAGCGGGCCCACGCCATCCGGGGTGCCGGTCAGAATGACGTCACCAGGCTTGAGGGTAAAGTAACGGCTCATATAGGCAATCAGCGGTACGATTTTGTGGATCATATCCGCCGTGCTGCCCTGCTGGCGCACCGCGCCATTCACCTTCAGACCCAGCGTGGTATTTTGCGCGTCGCCGTTAAATTCCGCCGCCGGAATAAAACCGGAGATCGGGCAGGAATTATCAAAGCCTTTGGCTTTTTCCCACGGCTGACCGGCTTTTTTCATTTTGCCCTGCACGTCGCGCAGGGTGAGATCCAGCGCCACACCATAACCCGCAATCGCTTTCTGGACGTGCGCTTCGGTGGCCTGACGCAGCGTCGCGCCAATCAGTACCGCCAGCTCCACTTCGTGATGCACCGAGCCAAATCCCTGCGGGATCACCAGCGGCTGGTGTATATCGCACAACGCGGTTTCCGGTTTAATAAACAGCACCGGCTCATCCGGCGTTTCGCTGCCCATTTCTTTTATATGTTTGGCATAATTACTGCCGACGCAAACCACTTTGCTGACCGGGTAATCCAGCAGAGCACCCTGCCAGTTATGATGTTGATACATTGTGTTCCCCTGATTATTTATCCGTGGCCGCGCTCAGGTGTTGCTTGAGGAGATTTTCTGGCGGCGGCGGGAGTTGCAAATAATAGCCTTGATCGACCAGCGCCTGTTTTACTTTATCGAGATCAGCATTAACCAGCTTTTTGCGGCCGTCCAGTGGCAGGATCATTGCCAGCTGCGGCTGACCGAACCCGCGCATTAACGCTTCCGGCACGCGTGAGAAATCGTCCTTTTTTTCGACATATAAATAGGTCTGGTCGCGTTTTGAACTTCGGTAGATCACACAAAACATACTTTTACTCTGAATTAATCTGGTGGTGACTTGCCTCAATATATGACTGACTATAACATGCCTGATAGTCTTCGGAATATCACCGCACTTCGGCGGTTGATAATGTGAAAATTGAGTAAGGCCAGGATGTCACAGACGCCACTAGAATTGAAAGGCAGTAGCTTCACTTTATCAGTCCTCCATTTGCATGAAGCAAAACCCGAGGTTATTCGTCAGGCGTTAGAAGACAAAATCGCCCAGGCTCCGGCTTTTCTTCGTCATGCACCGGTGGTCGTCAATATCAGCAATCTCGATGATGCCGTCACCTGGCAACCCCTTCAGCAGGTGATCTGCGAAACCGGCCTGCGCATTATGGGTGTCAGCGGCTGTAGAAACGGCAAGCTGAAAGCGGAAATCGACGGTGCTGGTATTCCCTTACTGACTGAAGGGAAAGAGAAAGTTTCACGCGCCGCGTCGGCAAAAACACCCCCATCACCACCGCCAGATGTTACTCCAGTCACAAAAACACGTTTAATTGACGCCCCGGTTCGTTCCGGTCAGCGCATTTATGCACCACAATGTGATCTGATTGTGACGAACCACGTGAGCGCAGGCGCGGAACTGATTGCCGACGGCAACATCCATGTTTATGGCATGATGCGTGGACGCGCGCTGGCGGGTGCCAGTGGCGACAGAGAAGCACAAATATTCTGTACTCACCTGGCGGCGGAACTGGTTTCCATCGCCGGGCAATACTGGCTGAGCGATAACATCCCGGCCGAATTTTATGGCAAAGCGGCACGCCTGCAACTGGCAGACGACGCTTTGACTGTTCAACCGTTGAATTGATCCCTTTTTAACAAGGAATTTCTATGGCACGCATTATTGTTGTTACTTCGGGTAAAGGAGGCGTTGGCAAGACCACCTCCAGCGCGGCCATCGCTACTGGTTTGGCCCAGAAGGGAAAGAAAACTGTCGTTATCGATTTTGACATCGGGCTGCGTAACCTCGACCTGATCATGGGGTGCGAGCGCCGCGTGGTCTATGATTTCGTGAACGTCATCCAGGGCGATGCAACGCTGAATCAGGCGCTGATTAAGGACAAGCGCACTGAGAACCTGTTCATTCTGCCCGCCTCACAGACGCGTGACAAAGACGCCCTCACCCGTGAAGGCGTGGCAAAAGTGCTCGACGATCTGAAAAAGATGGAATTCGATTTCATCGTCTGTGACTCCCCGGCGGGCATCGAAACCGGTGCGCTGATGGCGCTCTACTTCGCTGATGAAGCGATTATTACCACCAACCCGGAAGTCTCTTCCGTGCGTGACTCAGACCGTATTCTTGGCATTCTGGCGTCAAAATCCCGCCGCGCCGAGAACGGTGAAGATCCTATCAAAGAGCATCTGTTATTGACCCGTTACAATCCGGGTCGCGTAAACCGTGGCGACATGCTGAGCATGGAAGATGTGCTGGAAATTCTGCGCATTAAACTCGTTGGCGTCATCCCGGAAGACCAGTCTGTGCTGCGTGCTTCCAACCAGGGTGAGCCGGTTATTCTGGATGATACGTCGGATGCAGGGAAAGCCTATGCCGACGCAGTGGAACGTCTTCTGGGAGAAGAACGTCCTTTCCGCTTCGTAGAAGAAGAGAAGAAAGGTTTCCTCAAACGCCTGTTCGGAGGATAAATTATGGCATTACTCGACTTTTTTCTCTCACGAAAAAAGAACACCGCTAACATCGCAAAAGAGCGGTTACAGATTATCGTGGCGGAACGCCGCCGCAGCGACGCAGAACCGCATTACCTGCCACAGCTGAGAAAAGACATTCTGGAAGTGATTTGCAAGTATGTGCAGATTGACCCGGAAATGGTCACCGTGCAGCTTGAGCAAAAAGATGGGGACATTTCGATTCTGGAGCTCAACGTCACGTTGCCAGAAACGGAAGAGTCAAAGTCGTGAACACGTCGCTGTAGGCCGGGCAAGCAACGCGCCGCCCGGCAAATTCCCCGGTGGCGCTACGCTTACCGGGGCTACCTTAACGCGGGTACGCGTCCAGCAGCGTTTTCAGACGATCGGCCATCAATTCTCCGCGCCAGCCAGACACCATCTCAGGCAATCCGTTTTGTGGTCGCAGTGCCCAGTGCCAGTTCAGCAACTGGTTGATCTGACGACGCGATGCCAGCATCTCCGCACTCACGCCCTTCTCGGTGCTAATCACCTGCACCAGCGCTTTGATCTCTTTGAAGATTTTACGATAACCCGGCATATCGACCAGATTCTGCAACGCCTCCGGCAGCAGATCGTCTGTTAGCGCTGCGGCTTTCGCCACCAGACTTAACAGTGTTTTGCCATGGAAACGGATTTCGCTGCCGGACAGGCCGAGGCTGTCGAGTTCACCCAGGGAAGTCGGCATATAGCGCGCCACTGCCCACAGGTGCTCTTCACGCACCACGAAATTGACCGCCAGATTGCGCTCACGCGCTTTGCGCAGACGCCATTCCGCCAGCAGTTGCAGACAGGCGAGCTGACGCGTGCGAAGCTGCCAGGCGTTGCCGATGTCGCGCCAGGCTTCCGTTGGATCGAGCACTTCCTGACGACGCTGCATCATCAACTGGCATTCATCCAGCGCGGCGGGCAGCCAGCCTGCGCTGTCGGTTTCCGCCATCAGTTTTTTAGCGATTGGCAGTAAGTACCAGACGTCGGCGGCGGCATAATCACATTGACGTTCGGTCAGCGGGCGCGCCAGCCAGTCAGTGCGCGATTCACTCTTGTCGAGCGTTAAACCCGTGTACTCCTCCACCATCGCGGCAAAACCCCACGACATCGGGCGACCGCAAAACGCCGCCAGGATCTGCGTATCGATCAGCGGCTGCGGCAGCAGGTCAAAGGCGTTAAGAAACACTTCCAGGTCTTCGCTCCCGGCGTGGAGAAATTTTGTTACGTTTTTATCTAATAACAACTCACGCATTGGCGACCATTCGGTAATGGTCAGGGGATCGATCAGCGCCACCTGCTCACCGTCGAACAGCTGAATCAGACCCAGCTGCGGGTAATATGTGCGGGTGCGTACGAACTCGGTATCGAGGGCAATGGCCGACACGTTGCGCGCGGTCTCGCACAGGCGCTGGAGCGCGTCGTTGGTGGTGATCATCTGATAGTTCAAATCATACTCTCTGTTGGTTGCGCCAAAAAAAACGCCGGTAGAACCGGCGTCTGGGGCGACTGTCTCGAAGCTCAGCCTTTATTGTCTACTTTGGCGCGGGCTTCGTCACGTAGTTCTCGTCGCAAAATTTTTCCGACGTTGGATTTCGGTAGTTCGTCGCGGAACTCCACCAGCTTCGGCACCTTGTAACCGGTGAGCTGACGACGGCAGAACGTCACCAGCGCCTCTTCGGTCAGTGACTTGTCCTTTTTGACCACGAAGATCTTGACCGTTTCACCGCTGGAGCCGGACGGCACGCCGACGGCGGCCACTTCCTGTACGCCCGGGTGCTGCATGACTACGTCTTCGATCTCATTCGGATAAACGTTAAAACCGGAGACCAGAATCATGTCTTTCTTGCGATCGACGATGCGCAGGAAACCTTCGTCGTCCATCACCGCGATATCGCCAGTGTGCAGCCAGCCGTCTTTCATGATTTCGTCGGTGGCATCCGGACGCTGCCAGTAACCGAGCATCACCTGCGGCCCTTTGACGCACAGTTCGCCTGGCTCGCCGTGCGGCACCTCGTTGTCATCGTCATCCACCAGGGGACGGCACCGGCAGGCCAATACTGCCGCTGTGGTAGTCGATATCGTGTGGGTTCACGCTCACCAGCGGCGCACATTCGGTCAGCCCGTAGCCTTCCAGCAGATACTGCCCGGTGAGTTTAAACCAGCGCTCGGCCACCACCTGCTGCACCGGCATACCGCCCCCCGCCGAAAGATGCAGAGACGAGAAATCAAGCTGCTGGAACTCTTTGTTGTTCAGCAGGGCGTTGAACAACGTGTTCACGCCGGTCATGGCGGTAAACGGATATTTCGCCAGCTCTTTCACCAACCCTGGAATATCGCGCGGGTTGGTGATCAGCAAATTCTGCCCGCCGAGTTCAATAAACAGCAGGCAGTTAATGGTCAGCGCAAAGATGTGGTACAGCGGCAGCGGCGTCACCACCAGCTCTTTACCGCGATGCAGCAGCGGGCCGTAGGTGGCATTCACCTGCTCAATGTTCGCCAGCATGTTACGGTGCGTCAGCATCGCGCCTTTAGCGACCCCCGTCGTGCCGCCGGTATACTGCAGGAAAGCGAGATCGTCTGAGACGATTTCCGGCTTCACGTACTGCATGCGGTAGCCCTGCTGCAGCGCACGGCGGAAAGAGATCGCATCCGGCAGATGGTATTTCGGCACCAGACGCTTAACGTACTTGACCACGAAGTTAACAATGGTGCCTTTGGTGGCAGAGAGCTGGTCGCCCATGCGCGTCAAAATGACGTGCTTCACCTGGGTTCTGTCGACCACTTTTTCCAGCGTGTGGGCAAAGTTAGACACGATGATAATTGCGGCAGCGCCGCTGTCGTTCAGTTGATGCTCAAGCTCGCGCGGCGTGTACAGCGGGTTCACGTTCACCACGATCATCCCGGCGCGTAAAATGCCGAACAGCGCCACCGGGTACTGCAACAGGTTCGGCATCATTAATGCCACCCGATCGCCCTTCTGCAGCCCCAGCCCCTGCTGGAGGTACGCAGAAAACGCGCGGCTGCGCTCTTCCAGTTTCCGGAATGTCATCACCTCGCCCATGTTGATAAACGCAGGCTGGTCCGCATAGCGCGTGGTTGAATGCTCGAACAGTTCTACCAGGGATTGGTAACGATCAGGATTGATCTCCGCCGGAACATCGGCGGGATAACGGTTAAGCCAAACCTTCTTCAATGCATCACCTCTAACTTTTCGAATCGTCGTCATCGCAACCCCAATTAATAAACAACGCGTTAACATAATATTAACTCAGCGTACCAGTTTAGAAATTGTGCAGAATGCAGGTTGCGAAGCGCGTCACTATTTATTTTTCTTATGACCTTACGAACAAAGAAACAGCGGACCGGCCGCTGTTTCTTTTTATCACCTTTACAACAGGTTATTCGGTTACAAACGTCTGAACCTGGGCGGGGCCTGGGTTATACCATCCCCAGCCGCCATAACCGTATCGACCGTGGCGAGGATACGGCCCCCACATCCATGGATCAATGGGTTGCGGCGGCATGACCACTTGTTGAACGACGCGCCAGCGTTTATAGCCGGTCACGTTCATCATCATAAATTTATATGGTGTATCGCCGATTTTTCCGTCTACCGTGCCGGCGATTGGACCGACAACGGTCACCAGTTGGTCGCGGAAATCGACGGGATCAAGGAAACCGTTAACATCAGCATAAATTCGACCGCGCGAGGCGGTGCCTAACGCCGGGCGAGCGCCGCTATCCAGCGGAACGGTGGCAATCTCAAGCCGGGTTTTCCCCTGCTCGTTACGCACGCTGACCACTTTGCCGCCAAACCGCGCTTCCTGCCCCACGTACAGCGACGGGGCCGCCATCACTCGGGTCAAATCCTGCTGCGGCGTCGGGCTTGTCCCCTGAATGGCATCAGGGACGGTAACGCAGCCGCTTAATGCGATGGCAACCAGTCCGACCAGCAGCCCACGTGAAAAACGCTTTTGACCCACCATGTGTGGCTCCTTAATGACAACTCCCGGAAAAATCTCTTATTACTAAGATTCATTCACGGCCCGGAAGTTTCTTCCACGCAACTTCATTACGTAAATATTTCGGTTCGGCATGTTCCACCGCGACCGCTTTTTGTTCGCTGAACAACTGGCAGGCCAGCGGCAGCATATCTTCGGCAGACGGCAGTTGCACGTCGCCATCGGTCAGCGTGATGTCAGCGCCCTGNCCCCCCCGCCCAGCCGGTGCCGACTGTCGCCCAGTTGCCGTCGAGCTGCTTCAGGCGCGCGTTGACCGCCTCCGGTTTCAGCACCGCTTCGCTCGTTTCACCGTGCCAGACGCCCTCTGCGTCACGCTGATATTCCGCCCAGTAGACTTCGCCCATTCGCGCGTCGATGGCAGCCAGCACGCGGGTCGCGCCGGTTTTGCGCCACGCGCCCTGCGCCATGGTCGCCAGCGTTGAGACACCAATCATCGGCAGTTCTGCACCCAGCGCCAGCCCCTGCGCAATGCCGATGCCGATGCGCACGCCGGTAAAGCTTCCCGGCCCGCGGCCAAAGGCCAGCGCATCCAGGTCGGCCAGCGCAATGGCGTTTTCGTCCAGCAGCGCCTGCACCAGCGGCAGGATGCGTTGAGTATGTTCGCGGGGGCACAGCTCGAAGTGTGCAGAGAGAGCACCGTCGTTCCACAGGGCAGCAGAACAGGCCTCGGTGGCGGTATCAATAGCCAGAATTCGCATTTGTTTTCGCGCTCTTGCAATAGCAGGTCTTCAAAATGGCGCGCATCTTACCACAGTCCGCCACAAATTACCGCGTTGATGACAGCGCGAGAAAACGCACTGCCCGACCGATATCGCGCGTGCGTGGCGCCGGGGGCAGACTGGCGAGGAAAACCGCGCCGTAGGGGCGCATCACCAGACGGTTGTCGCAGATCACCAGCACGCCGCGATCGTCCACGTCGCGGATCAGGCGACCCACCCCCTGTTTCAGGGTGATCACCGCATCCGGTAACTGTACGTCGTCAAAGGGATCGCCGCCACGCAGACGGCAGTCGTCCATGCGGGCTTTCAGCAACGGATCGTCCGGGGAGGTAAACGGCAGCTTGTCGATGATCACCAGCGACAGCGCATCGCCGCGCACGTCCACCCCTTCCCAGAAGCTGCTGGTCGCCACCAGTAAGGCGTTACCGGCGCTGACAAACTGCTGCAACAGCTGCGCTTTGCTGGTTTCGCCCTGCAGGAGCACCGGCAGCGTCATGGTGGCGCGGAACTGCTCGGCGAGATCGCGCATCATGGCATGAGAGGTACACAGCATAAAGCAGCGCCCGTCGTTGGCTTCAATCAATGGCCGGAGCATCGCCGCCAGCTGTCGCGCCGCGCCCGGCTGGTTGGGCGATGGCAGGTTACGCGGTACGCACAGCAGCGCCTGTTTTTCGTAGTCAAACGGGCTTGGCAGCAGCAGCGATTCCGCCTCTTCAATGCCAAGACGGGCGGTGAAATGGTGCAGATCGTCGTTCACCGACAGCGTGGCGGAGGTGAAAATCCAGCTGCCGGGCTTTTGCGCCATCACCTCTTTGAATTTATCAGCGACGGTGAGCGGTGTCAGCGCGAGGGTGAAATGGCGCGAAGTGCATTCATACCAGTAGCTGTAACCAGGCTGGTTGATCTCTTTCAGCCGCTTGAGGCGACTGCGGTACAGCGTAGCGCGTTCAAATGCCGCATCCAGTAGCGCCGAGCGCCCCAGCGACAGTTTCGCCACGTCGTAGCAAAGTTNCGCATCATCGAGTAGCAGCAGCGCGCGCTGGATATTGCTGTCCGCCAGCAGCTCGCGCAGGTTGCCACGATAGCCCGGCTCACCCAGTTGCAGGCGAAAATCCTGCGCACTTTGCGCCAGACGGTCGGCACATTTTTGCAGTTGCTGTGTATCTTTCAGTTCGGTGCGGTAGGCGATGGTGATGTCTTTCGCCAGATCCTGCAACTGGCGGCTGGAGAGCGACTGACCAAAATACTGGCTGGCGATATCCGGGAGCTGATGCGCTTCGTCGAAGATCATCACTTCCGCTTCCGGGATCAGCTCACCAAAACCGCTCTCTTTCACCACCATATCGGCAAGAAACAAGTGATGGTTGACCACCACCACGTCGGCGTCCATCGCCTTTTTACGCGCTTTGACCACAAAGCAGTCTTTATACAGCGGGCAGTCGCTGCCGAGGCAGTTGTCGTTGGTGCTGGTGACCAGCGGCCAGGCGGCGGAATCTTCCGCCACGCTGATACAGGTGCTGATATCGCCATCAATGGTTTGATTGGACCACGAACGCAGGAGGATCACGTCGCTCAGCGTCTGTACAGGTAAATCACCTCCTGCCAGCGCCTGCTGTTCGAGACGTTCCAGACAGAGATAGTTCGAGCGCCCTTTCAGCAGCGCGGTATTGCCTTTGAAACCGAGCGCTTTCGCCACGGTCGGCAGGTCGCGGCTGTAGAGCTGATCCTGCAGGGCTTTGGAGCCGGTAGAGATGATGACTTTTTTATTGGCCCGCAACGCAGGTGCCAGGTAGGCGTAGGTTTTACCGGTGCCGGTCCCCGCTTCAACGACCAGCGGCTGCGTCTCGTTGATAGCTTTCGCCACCGCCACCGCCATCTGGCGCTGCGGTTCACGCGGCTTAAAGCCCGGTATCGCGTTAGCTAACTGACCGTCTGTTGCAAAATCGTCCGTCACACTACCCCCTGTATATCTGGACAGGGATTATGTCAGGCTGCGCAGAGTTGCGCCAGTCGAAGTGATGACTCCGGCGGCACATTGTGGCAGTCTTGCGGCACACCGATGGAATATCACAGAGGAACCTGAATATGACGATTACCCGTATTGACGCCGAAGCACGCTGGTCTGACGTTGTGATCCACAACCAGACGATTTACTACACCGGCGTCCCGGAGAATCTCGATGCTGATGCCTTTGAGCAGACCGCCAACACACTGGCGCAGATCGACGCCATTCTGCAAAAACAGGGCAGCGATAAATCCCGCATTCTGGATGCGACGATTTTTCTTGCCGATAAAGCCGATTTCGCGGCGATGAACAAGGCGTGGGATGCGTGGGTGGTGGCTGGCCATGCGCCGGTACGTTGCACCGTGCAGGCCGGATTGATGAAGCCGCAATACAAAGTCGAAATTAAGATTATTGCGGCAGCGTAATTNGGCCCGCAACTCTTCCGCGACCTGAGCAATCGCCTGACCGCTGCTCATGCCCTGTGACATCAGCGCCTGAATACGCTCAACCGCTTTTTGCTGCTGCTCATGGGAGAGCGAAGGTAAACCTGCAAACATGTCTGACTCCTGCTACATTATTCGCTGCAATTATTTCACGTCGCCCCGTCATTCACCAGTGGGCGACAGACATATAAACCGAGGAAAATGTTGTCCCCTTCTATTATGACACTGCCCTGGCGCGAGGATGCCGCAGAACACTGGTTTTCTGCCCTCAGCGCGACCCCCTGGGCAATGCTGCTGCACTCCGGCTATGCCGACCATCCTTACAGCCGTTATGACATTATGGTCGCCGATCCGCGCTGCACGCTGGTGACCCGTGGTGAGATGACCACGCGGCGTCAGGGTGATAACGTAACAGAATCCACTGACGACCCGCTGACGCTGCTGCAACAGGCGCTGGATGACTGTGGAATCAACCCGCCTGCCAGTGATGATGTACCGTTTCTCGGCGGCGCGCTGGGGCTGTTCGGCTACNNCGTTGCCCTGCCGTTGCGCAAAACGATATTGCGATGGCCGATATGGCGGTAGGGATTTACGACTGGGCGCTGATTGTCGACCATCGGCTCAAAAAAGTGACACTGCTGAGCTATGACGATCCCGCCGCGCGGTTACAGTGGCTGAAAGCACAGACGCGCCCGCCGGAAGCGGATTTCGCCCTCACCTCGCCGTGGCGTTCCAATATGAGCCGGGAATGCTACGGTGAGAAATTTCGCCAGGTGCAGGCCTATCTCCACAGCGGCGACTGCTATCAGGTGAATCTGGCGCAACGTTTTCAGGCCCGCTGTGAAGGTGACGCCTGGCAGGCGTTTGTGCGACTGAATCGCCAGAATCGCGCCTCGACGATGGCGCGGTGGCGAGCCTCTCCCCGGAGCGCTTTATTCATCTGCAACAGGGCACGATTCAGACGCGCCCGATCAAAGGCACGCTGCCGCGACTGAGCGACCCCGAGGCCGACAGAAAGCAGGCGCAAATGCTGGCGGCGTCTCCGAAAGACAGGGCGGAGAATCTGATGATTGTCGACCTGATGCGCAACGACATCGGCCGCGTGGCAGTGCCGGGCAGCGTGCGGGTGCCGGAGCTGTTCGTCGTCGAGCCGTTCCCCGCCGTGCATCATCTGGTCAGCACCATTACTGCTGAACTGCCCGCGCATCTGCATGCCACCGACCTGCTGCGTGCGGCGTTTCCCGGCGGATCGATTACCGGCGCACCCAAAGTGCGGGCGATGGAAATCATTGACGAGCTGGAGCCGCAACGGCGCAACGCGTGGTGCGGCAGCATTGGCTATCTCAGCTTCTGCGGCAATATGGACACCAGCATCACCATCCGCACGCTGACGCTCATCGACGGCAACGTGTACTGTTCCGCAGGGGGCGGGATCGTCGCCGACAGCGAGGAAAGCGCGGAGTATCAGGAAACGTTTGATAAAGTTAACCGTATACTGCAACAACTGGAGCCGTAACTGATGTCATCCTCTGATCTGAGCCTGGACGATTTTATCTCCCGTTTTCAGCTGCTGCGCCCGCAGCCGCGGCTCGGTACGCAGAATCAGCGTCAGGCGGCGGTGCTGATCCCGGTGGTGCGTCGTCCACAGCCTGGGCTGCTATTGACCCAGCGTTCGCCGCTGCTGCGCAAGCACGCCGGTCAGGTGGCGTTTCCTGGCGGCGCGGTGGACAGCACCGATGCGTCACTGATCGCCGCTGCGCTACGTGAGGCGCAGGAAGAGGTCGCCATTCCCCCGGAGACGGTAGAAATTCTCGGCGTGTTGCCGCCGGTGGACAGCGTTACTGGTTTTCAGGTCACGCCGGTGGTGGGGATTATTCCGCCGGATCTGCACTATCATGCCAGCGTTGATGAAGTCTCGGCGGTGTTTGAAATGCCGCTCGCCGAGGCGCTTCGCCTTGGCCGTTATCACCCACTCGACATCCACCGCCGCGGCAATTCGCACCGCGTGTGGCTCTCCTGGTATCAGCACTATTTTGTCTGGGGCATGACCGCAGGCATTATCCGTGAACTGGCATTACAAATCGGCGAAAAGCCCTGACTATACTTATTCACAACCCCTGAGAGATCGGCGTCTCAGTATTAGTAAATTCAGGGTTAAACATTAGTTTTATTCATGTGAATAGTTAAGCTGATCCCGCCGTTCCCTCTTACACTATGCCCAGTTATTACATCGTTGCCGGAAGGTCCGGCAACCCTGTCAGGAGTGTTATCGTGATTAGTATATTCGACATGTTTAAGGTGGGGATTGGTCCCTCATCTTCCCACACTGTAGGGCCAATGAAGGCCGGGAAGCAGTTCGTCGATGATCTGGTCGTAAAAGGGCTAATTGATGACGTAACCCGCGTGGCGGTTGACGTTTACGGCTCGCTGTCCTTAACCGGTAAAGGTCACCATACCGACATCGCGATCATTATGGGTCTGGCGGGCAACCAGCCTGACACCGTGGATATCGATGCGATACCGGCGTTTATCCGCGACGTGCAAACGCGCGGTCGTCTGCTGCTGGCGCAGGGACGCAAAGAGGTGGATTTCCCGCAGGATGACGGCATGCGTTTTCGCAACGACAACCTGCCGCTGCACGAAAACGGCATGACGGTTCATGCGTTCGCGGGCGACAACGAAATCTACACCAAAACGTATTACTCCGTCGGCGGTGGTTTTATCGTCGATGAAGAGCATTTCGGCAAAGACGTCGTCGGCGCGGTGGACGTGCCCTATCCGTTCAAATCGGCGAAAGAGATGCTCGACTACTGCAAAGAAACCGGACTGTCGCTCTCCGGCATGGTGATGAAAAACGAGCTGGCGCTGCACAGCAAAGACGAGATTGACGCGTACTTTGCTAACGTCTGGCAGACCATGCAGGCTTGTATCGATCGCGGTATGAACACTGAAGGCGTGCTGCCTGGCCCGCTGCGCGTACCGCGTCGCGCCTCTGCCCTGCGTCGCCTGCTGGTTTCCAGCGACAAGCTCTCCAGCGATCCGATGGTGGTCGTGGACTGGGTGAACATGTTCGCACTGGCGGTAAACGAAGAAAACGCCGCCGGTGGCCGCGTCGTCACCGCCCCGACTAACGGCGCCTGCGGTATTGTTCCGGCGGTACTGGCCTATTACGATCACTTTATCGAATCCGTCAGCCCGGAAATCTACACCCGCTATTTTCTCGCCGCGGGTGCCATTGGCGCACTGTATAAAATGAACGCATCNAAGGGGCGCCCGCCGGTCTGGCAGAACTGCTGGGCGCCAGTCCCGAGCAAGTGTGCGTGGCGGCGGAAATCGGCATGGAGCATAACCTCGGTCTGACCTGCGATCCGGTGGCGGGGCAGGTACAGGTACCGTGCATCGAGCGTAACGCGATTGCCTCCGTGAAAGCGATCAACGCCGCGCGTATGGCAATGCGTCGTACCAGCGAACCGCGCGTCTCTCTCGATAAAGTCATTGAAACCATGTATGAAACCGGCAAAGACATGAACGCCAAATATCGCGAAACGTCGCGAGGCGGCCTTGCCATCAAAGTACAATGTGACTGATCCCGCATCTTTGTCACGCCCGTCATCCTGACGGGCGTTTTTTTATCTCCTTCTTCCTGCTCTTTTTTCTTTGCACACTACACTTTCAGTGTTGCGGTTGTTACTTCCTCTTACAGCACGATCACAGGCGTCAGCAATGCAAAATGCTCAACGGGCCATTAAACATTACCGACAAAAGCGCATTCTTATTTGCCTGGCGGTCGCGCTATTAACGCTATTAACCACACTGGCTGTACGATTTATTTCGCAGCGCAGCCAAAATCAGCACCAATTGCAAATCGCCGCCGTTCACGCCGTAAGAATAATTGATAAGGTCTTGTTACCTTTAGAAAAACAACGTGCGGAATTGCTTCAGCTTGTTGGCAAGCCCTGTGAGGCCGTAAACCTGATATTGCGCAAGGAAGTCGCCGCGCTGCAGACGTTGCGCTCCATTGCGCTGGTGAAATCCGGCACGCTGTACTGTTCAAGCGTACTGGGCGACCGCAACGTGGTTATTCATAGCGTCGTGGCTGATTTACCCAGCGATTCGCCGCAGCTTCTGCTGTTTACCGACAACACGCTAATTAAGGGGCGACCGCTGCTGTTACAGTGGTATCCCGACGCCGGTGATGCCGGCAGCGGCGTGCTGATGAGTGTGAATATCGATCTGCTCAGTTCGCTGATGCTGGAACCGCAGAAGCCGCTGATCAACAGCATCAGCCTGACAGTGAAAGACCGCCATCTGTCAGATGCCAGCAGCGTGATGACCACGCTGCCTGTCCCCCCGTCCGACCAGGTATTTAGCCTGTCTTCGACGCGTTTTCCGTTTACCGTCAATCTCATCAGCCCCGGTATCACCGANNCCGCCAGTCGGATGAGTTTTTCGTGGGAAATTAACATGGGGATTGCATCGCGGGAATTTGACGTCTGGTGCCAGCCGTTGCTCAACACAGGCGATAAAACCTGCACGGGCGTAGAGATCCTGCTGCGCTGGGACAACCCACGGTTAGGGCCCATTCCACCGGACGTATTTATCCCGCTGGCGGAAGAGCATCATCTGATTGCAACACTGACGCGCTATGTGATTAGCGAGACCGTACGTCAAATTGAAGTGTTTCCACAGGATCCGCATTTTCACGTCGGGTTTAACGTGGCGGCGGGCCATTTCGTGGACGGCGCGCTGCTGCGCGACCTGAATCATTACTGGTTCAGTGCCCATCCGCATCAACAGCTGATCGTTGAACTGACGGAACGGGACGCGTTGCACGACGTGGATTACCGGCTGATCAGAGAACTGCACCGTAAGGGCATCAAGCTGGCGATTGACGATTTTGGCACCGGCAACAGTTCGTTTTCCTGGCTGGAAAAGCTGCGCCCGGACGTGCTGAAAATCGATAAGTCGTTTACCCATGCCATTGGCACCGACGCGGTGAATTCAACGGTGACGGACATTATTATCGCGCTGGGTCAGCGGCTGAAAATTGTACTGGTCGCGGAGGGGGTGGAAACCCAGGAGCAGGCGCAGTATCTGGAGCTGCATGGCGTACACACCAGACGCTGCCGTTGCGGCATGAGGGGCAGCCTTCACCCCTCATGCCGCAACACTGAAGATTACTCTTCTTCGTCGTCGTGATGCTGACGTTCTTTAACAATACGCACGAGATCAACACGGTAGTCGTTCGCCTCAACGATGGTAATGCTGAGCGGCGCCAGTTCCACTACGTCACCGACGCGGGGGATCTGCCCGTTCACGGCGATCACCAGACCGGCCACGGTAGCCACGTCCTGATCGTCATCCACCAGCGTGTCCATCCCCAGCGCCTGTTGCAGGGCGTGAAGATCGGTTGAGCCTTTGACCAGCCAGCCGTCGCCATCGGAGATGATTTCCGGCGTTTCATCGGCATCCGGGAACTCACCGGCAATCGCTTCCAGCACGTCCAGCGGCGTTACCAGTCCCTGCACCACGCCAAATTCGTTGGTGACAATGACGAAGCTACCGCGCGCACGACGCAGCACGCCAAGCAGGTTAATCGGGTCGAGGGTTTCCGGCACCACAATCGCCGGTGAGGCCGAGGCCAGCGAGGCAACATCTTCCCCGGCTTCCAGCGCCACCAGCATCTCTTTGGCGCGCACGATACCGATAATTTCATCCAGTTCGCCACGGCACACCGGGAACAGACTGTGCGGCGACGAGAGAAGCTGCTCGCGAATTTCATCGACACTCAGATCGGCATCCACCCAGCTTATCTCTCCGCGCGGAGTCATGATGCTGCGCAGTGAGCGCGAGGCCAGCGTCAGCACGCCGTTAATCATATAGCGCTCTTCTTCGGCGAACGCCCCTTCCGGGACCGGCACCGGCGACGACGGGCTGTCAGCATCATGCTGAAAAAAGCCAATCGCCGCGTACAGGTAGCCTTTCGGAATATGGAAGCCAAAGCCTTCCGCCACCAGACTCAAACCGATCATCAGCAGGAAGCTCAGACAGAGCACCACCACTGTCGGGTGCTGGTTAACGAAGCGGGTCAGCGGCTTAGACGCCAGCAGCATGACCGCCATGGCAATCACCACCGCCGCCATCATCACCGGCAGATGGTTGACCATCCCCACCGCTGTGATAACCGCATCCAGTGAGAACACTGCATCCAGCACCACGATTTGCAGCACCACCACCCAGAAGCTGGCGTAGCCCTTGCCATGCCCTTCGTCATGCTGACGGTTTTCCAGCCGTTCGTGGAGTTCCGTTGTCGCTTTAAACAACAGGAAGATCCCCCCGAGCAGCATGATCAGGTCGCGTCCGGAAAAACTGTATTCCCAGAGGCTGAACAGCGGTCGGGTAAGCGTGACCATCCACGAAATGACGGAAAGCAGCGCCAGACGCATCACCAGCGCCAGCGACAGGCCAATCAGGCGCGCTTTATCACGCTGCTTTGGCGGCAGTTTGTCAGCCAGAATGGCGATAAACACGAGGTTATCGATGCCGAGGACAATTTCCAGCACCACCAGCGTCATCAGGCCAATCCAGATGGAAGGATCCATTAAGAATTCCATGTCTGACTCCTGCGACTACGGGCGCACGACAGCGAACCGGGGGTTCCGGCAGGCGCAACGAAAACGGGTAAGAAACGAGGCTGGCGCGAGGCGCCGGTTTGCCAGGTGGCGAAGCACCTGAAAAGGAAGTGGCGTCGGTGACGGTCCATATAGCGGGCTTAACCCTGTACTCCTGTCTTATTAAACTGGAGGTAAACATATCAAAGAATCCCGGTTTGACGCAAAGATTTACCTGAATTTGCAAAAAACACGATTTTTTGCACCGCAAAATTATTAATCGTCTATAACTAAATTACGGATCTTCATCACATTAATTATTTTTTCACTATCTAAAATAATTCGCGGAAGTCTTAGTTTTTTATGCTCGAACCCTTGTCTGAATCGATTCGGTTACTGACAAAGTCTCAAGGTGCATCTATAGGCAGTGGTGCATAAATAGATAATAAGAGGAGGTAGCAAGTGACGATTGCTATTGTGATAGGCACACATGGTTGGGCTGCAGAACAACTGCTGAAAACAGCAGAAATGTTGCTGGGCGAGCAGGAGAACGTCGGCTGGATTGATTTCGTCCCGGGCGAAAACGCAGAAACGCTCATCGAGAAATACAACGCAAAGTTGGCAAATCTCGACACCAGTAAAGGTGTGCTGTTTCTCGTCGATACGTGGGGCGGCAGTCCGTTTAACGCGGCCAGCCGCATTGTCGTCGATAAAGAGCACTACGATGTGGTGGCGGGCGTCAACATTCCGATGCTGGTCGAGACGCTAATGGCCCGTGATGACGATCCCAGCTATGACGATCTGGTCGCGCTGGCCGTAGAAACGGGTCGCGAAGGCGTGAAAGCGCTGAAAGCCAAACCGGTGGAGAAAGCGGCTCCAGTCGCGGCAGCATCGCGTGCAGCGGCGCCTGCAAAACCAATGGGTCCCAACGATTACATGGTCATTGGCCTCGCGCGTATCGACGACCGTTTAATCCACGGTCAGGTCGCCACCCGCTGGACGAAAGAAACCAACGTCAGCCGAATCATTGTCGTCAGCGATGAAGTGGCGGCGGACACCGTGCGTAAAACCCTGCTCACGCAGGTTGCGCCGCCGGGTGTCACCGCGCATGTCGTTGACGTGGAGAAAATGATTCGCGTCTATAACAACCCGAAATACGCACGTGACCGCGTCATGCTGCTGTTTACCAACCCGACAGATGTTGAGCGCATCGTTGAAGGCGGCGTGAAGATCACGTCCGTTAACATCGGTGGCATGGCTTATCGTCAGGGTAAAACCCAGGTAAACAACGCCGTTTCGGTCGATGAAAAAGATATCGAAGCGTTCAAAAAGCTGAATGCCCGCGGTATCGAGCTGGAAGTTCGTAAAGTTTCCAACGACCCGAAATTGAAAATGATGGATTTGATCAGCAAGGTCGGAAAATAACACCGGCGCTGGTTTTCACACTTAAGGCTTATGTTATAGGAGAAGTACAATGGAGATTACCGCTCTTCAGATTGTGCTGGTGTTCATCGTCGCGTGTATTGCGGGTATGGAATCCGTACTTGATGAATTTCAGTTCCACCGTCCGCTGGTGGCCTGTACATTGATCGGTATCGTTTTAGGTGATATGCAGAAAGGCATCATCATCGGTGGTACCCTGGAAATGATCGCGCTGGGCTGGATGAACATCGGTGCGGCAGTGGCACCGGATGCGGCACTCGCATCTATCATTTCTACCGTTCTGGTTATTGCAGGTGGTCAAAGCATCGGCGCCGGTATCGCGCTGGCAATCCCGCTGGCAGCCGCCGGTCAGGTGCTGACCATCATCGTTCGTACCATTACCGTTGCATTCCAGCACGCTGCGGATAAGGCGGCCGAAAGCGGCAACCTGACCGCGCTCTCCTGGATCCACGTCTCTTCCCTCTTCCTGCAGGCAATGCGTATCGCCATCCCGGCGGTTATCGTGGCAATTTCTGTCGGCACCAGCGAAGTTCAGGGCATGCTGAACGCGATTCCGGAAGTGGTGACCAGTGGTCTGAACATCGCCGGTGGCATGATCGTGGTAGTCGGTTACGCGATGGTCATCAACATGATGCGCGCAGGCTATCTGATGCCGTTCTTCTACCTCGGTTTCGTGACTGCTGCATTTACTAACTTCAACCTGGTTGCTCTGGGTGTTATCGGCGCAGTGATGGCGATTCTGTACATCCAGCTGAGCCCGAAATACAACCGCGTCGCGGGTGGGCAAGCGCAGGTGGCTGGTAATAACGATCTCGATAACGAACTGGACTAGCAGGTGAGCGAAATGGTTGATATCACTAAAACTACTACCGAGAAAAAACTCACTCCGGGTGATATTCGTGGCGTGTTCATCCGTTCTAACCTGTTCCAGGGTTCATGGAACTTCGAACGTATGCAGGCGCTGGGTTTCTGCTTCTCGATGGTACCGGCAATTAAACGCCTGTACCCGGAGAACAACGATGCGCGCCGTCAGGCGATTAAGCGTCACCTGGAATTCTTCAACACCCATCCTTACGTTGCAGCGCCGGTTCTGGGCGTAACGCTGGCGATGGAAGAGCAGCGCGCTAACGGTGCGGAGATCGACGACGGTGCCATCAACGGTATCAAAGTTGGTCTGATGGGACCGCTGGCCGGTGTGGGCGACCCGATTTTCTGGGGTACCGTACGTCCGGTATTTNGGCCTACGGCTACCGTAAAGGCGTGGACATCGTTCAGGATATGGGCGGCGGCTTCCTGCAGAAACTGACGGAGGGGGCGTCAATCCTCGGTCTGTTTGTCATGGGGGCGCTGGTTAATAAGTGGACGCACGTGAACATCCCGCTGGTGGTATCGACCATCACCGGTCAGGATGGTCAGACCCGTGTCACCACCGTGCAGACCATCCTCGACCAGCTGATGCCTGGCCTGGTGCCGTTGCTGCTGACCTTCGCCTGTATGTGGCTGCTGCGTAAGAAAGTAAACCCGCTGTGGATCATCGTTGGCTTCTTCGTCATCG
The DNA here is from genome assembly GCF_001188485.1 of Trabulsiella odontotermitis. Lineage (GTDB taxonomy): Bacteria > Pseudomonadota > Gammaproteobacteria > Enterobacterales > Enterobacteriaceae > Trabulsiella > Trabulsiella odontotermitis_A. The sequence continues at coordinate 6,353 of NZ_JNGH01000063.1, read as the reverse complement.
GTATTGTGGGTTACGCAATTGGCCTGCTGGGTCTGTAATCTGTAGAAGTACGCCGGGGGCCTGTGCCCCCGTTTTTTTTATCCGGAGGCTTAATGACAATCACGGACTGGATACTGATTATTTTTATCGTCGCCCTGCTCGCTTACGCCCTCTACGATCAGTTCATCATGCCACGCCGCAACGGTCCCCTGCTGCTTTCCATCCCCCTGCTGCGCCGTAACCGTGTGGACGGGATTATCTTTGTCGGTCTGGTTGCCATTCTTATCTACAACAACGTGACACAGCATGGCGCGGTGGTGACCACCTGGTTGCTCAGCGCGCTGGCGCTAATGGGCCTGTATCTGTTCTGGATCCGTACACCAAGAATACTGTTTAAACAAACGGGATTTTTCTTCGCTAACGTCTGGATAAATTATAACCGCATTAAAGAAATGAATTTATCCGAAGACGGCGTGCTGGTGATGCAATTAGAACAGCGCCGGTTGCTTGTTCGCGTACGAAATATCGACGATCTGGAAAAAATATATAAACTTCTCGTTTCAACTCAATGAGTTAAAAACATAGCCATCGCTATATTTCGCGACATTCCATTAGGCGAATAATATAGCAATGGCTATAAACATCGCGTTAATTCCCTCATATTTATTAACGATTTCATTACCAATAAATTTAAATGAAAATCGTTATCAATAAGTAATATAAATAATGATTCCCTGTTATTGTTTTATATTCAAAAAATATGTTAAGGTTGCGCCCGTCGTTGGGGAGTAGCCGATTTCCTTTCCCGGAAATGTACGTATCAACATACTCGTTGCAAAACGTGGTACGTACGGATAACCAGCCAGGCTGGATTATCAGGCGAGACCATAGACACATTCGTTGCTGTACGCCGGTTCTGGCGTATGTTTACTGGGGGCAACGGTGTGTCATATGGAGATTCCCCGGTCTGGACACGCACATGAATTTATCTGCCACGCTCCTTCTCGCCTTTGGCATGTCGATGGACGCTTTTGCCGCCTCTATCGGGAAAGGCGCGACGCTCCACAAACCCAAATTCTCCGAAGCCCTGCGTACCGGTCTTATCTTTGGCATTATCGAAACCTTAACCCCGCTGATCGGCTGGGGGCTTGGTATGCTTGCAAGCCACTTCGTGCTGGAGTGGAACCACTGGATCGCCTTCGTGCTGCTGGTCTTCCTCGGCGGGAGAATGATTGTGGAAGGGGTTCGCGGCGATGATGATGCAGAAGAAATCGCACCAAATCGTCATGGTTTCTGGCTGCTGGTAACCACCGCGATTGCCACCAGCCTCGACGCAATGGCCGTCGGGGTGGGACTCGCGTTCCTTCAGGTCAGCATTGTCACCACTGCGCTTGCCATCGGCTGCGCCACCCTGATTATGTCGACCCTGGGCATGATGATCGGGCGGTTTATNGCGGCGGGATTGTGCTGATGGGTATCGGCTCGCAGATCCTCTGGAGCCACTTCGCCGGTTAAGCGTCGCGCTGCCAGATGTGGATTGCGAAATCCGTCTGGCAGTGGAACGTCTCCTGCTGCTGCAGGTTTTCCCACACATCCGGTCTGGCGCGCCAGGCAAACGGCGTCATCTGCAACAACGCTACCGCTTCCTGCCCGGACAGCGTCATCGGGTAAGCTACCTGCTGGTGCTGCAGCAGCGTAAAGCCTTCCAGCTGTTCGCTGTGCGGCGCATGCAGATGAACTTCATCGTAAATCAGCCCTTTTAACTCCATTAAATGACGCGGTCCCGGCGTGGCGGTGATTACCCAACCGCCCGGTCGCACCACGCGCGCCAGCTCTTGCGGGTTGCAGGGCGCATAAATGCGTACGATGGCATCCATGCTGTTATCGTCAAACGGCAGCCGCTGGCTGGAGGCGACGCAGAAACTGACCTGCGGATAACGTTTCGCCCCGGCGCGTATTGCCGCCTTTGAAACATCCAGCCCCCAGGTCTGCGGGACGATCTCCGCAAACGCGTGGGTGTAGTACCCTTCCCCGCAGCCGATATCCAGCAGTTGTGTCGCGCCAGACTGCGCCAGTTGCTGACAGATAGCGTCACGCAGTGGCTGGTAGTGCCCGGCATTAAGGAACGCACGACGCGCGCTCATCATCTCCGCGCTGTCGCCCGGGTCGCGTGAACGCTTATGCTGAACCGGAAGCAGATTCACATAGCCCTCTTTCGCCATATCGAACTGATGCCGCTGCGGACAGATATAGCTGTTTTCACGGCGCGCCAGCGGGGCGTGACAAAGAGGACAACTGTAAGACATGACAACTCCGGGGACAATCAACGAAGGGCGAAGTGTACCGCCATCACGGGGGAATTTCGAGAGATTACAGCCGTTAAAAAGCCCCGCAAATGCGAGGCTTTATGGCTGATGGTGCGCGTGGGACGCGCAACAAGATCAGTGGTGCTGGATTCAGATAGCAGTTACGTTAACTGCAGCCGGGCCTTTCTGACCGTCCTGAATTTCAAACTCAACGTTCTGGCCTTCGGCCAGAGTTTTAAAGCCATTACCCTGAATAGCAGAGAAGTGTACGAATACGTCTTTGCTGCCGTCAGCCGGAGTAATGAATCCAAAACCTTTAGATTCGTTGAACCACTTAACTTGACCTTTAATCTTTGCCATTTGCAAAATTCCTTAGAGTGTTTTCTTCGCCCGAAGGCACTTACATAGATAAAACTGAGACATGACTGCATGAGGCACTAATTAAGGTTCGGCAGAGAAGCGGTATTCAACGTCAACGTGTTTACTCAGGACTTCTTTACTGAAAATGCCATACATAAACAGAACTGTACCTCGTTTAACCCAAAACGTGTTATCACACACAACGATAATAATGGCAAGCCATTTTTAAACGTGTCACGATCGGTCGCACAAAATCGTTGTTCGTCTTTCGATCCTCTGCACATTTATGCGCAATGTTCTCAGTCATACCTTAACCAGCAGGAGCATGAAAAACGCGCGCACATGCTGATAATCATAGACATTTTCACCATAGACCAACACTCGCGCTTCGTCCAGTTATCCCTGTTTATATCAGGTCAATTTTTTATATACGTCGCTGATTTGTGCATAGTCATGCGAGCCTGGTTTAACAATAAATGTTAAAAAATGCTAAAATTGTCTTGCTGACGGTTTCGCTTACGTCAGGAATGAAGGCAAAAGAATAATTGCTATCCTGCACCATAATAATGAAATTTTAATGACAATGCTTCATCACGAGGCATATAAAAACGTTTCGCTAAAAAATGGCTTTGAATATCAAAAAAGCAGAAATAAAAGTTTCAGCGAGTGATTTAATGCATAAACAAACAATAATAACCGTTAATTAAAAACTAAAGCGAAACGGCAAAAGAAACGTTAACATCAGGGTGCACCATGACGGTGCGACAGAGGGGTGTCTGTCCCGGTATGCGGCAGGTTGTCGATACCGGGAAGACATAGAGAGAAGATTAACGCTCGGCAACCAGACGAATCATATCATCGTCCTGCGGTTTCACGTCTGCCTGAACGGCAGGCTCCTCTTTTTCCGGTTCGTTCGATTCACAAAGGCGTCGCAACAAAACGGTCTGACGCTTCTGCTGATCCAGCAGCGCTTCGAGCAGTTCAATCTGCTCGTTAGCGCGCGAACTGGCCCGATTGACGAAAAACCACAACACCAGACCAACCAACAGCAAAAGCACCGACAGCACCATTGATGCCAGATTCAAAACCCCGGAATTCAGTAAGTCACTCATTTCACCACCTCAAAAATAACAGGCCATTCTACCACTCGCATTCAGGAAGGAAATCATTCGAGCATAAAATGTCTTACCAGGGGATGAACTTGTTGATGGTACAGATGCCGCTAAAGAACTGTACATCCTGATCGCACATCACGTTGATGGTCTGCGTCCAGAGCAGCACGCACAACAGCAAGATGACAGCCAGGATAACCCACCGATATTTTTTCACTCCACTCTCCGGGATAATTCATACTGAATTCAGGTTATCACTCTCACCTTAAACGGTGGCTCACTGTAATCCGTTCTGATCATTTTAGGAATCATCGACTTGTTTCAGCCAGCCGCTACGTTAACCTGATACCGCTATGATTCATAAAAAGAGGCAGCAATGCGTTTAATTATTCGTTCAATTATTGTGCTGGCTATCGCGTGGATCGCTATCTTGCTCAGCGGTTATGGCGTGCTCATTGGCAGCAAAGAGAATGTGGGTGGATTAGGCTTACAATGCAAGTATCTTACTGCGCGTGGCGTCAGTACCGCACAGTATGTTCATACTGACAGCGGCATCATCGGGCTGACGGACTGCCCGGTGCTGCGAAAAAGTTCGACCGTGGTCGACGAAGGTTAATAAAACGCCGCGTTATCGCGGCGTTTCTCTTTGTAGGCCGGTTATCAGAACGGATAGTCGTTATAGCCCATCTGCTCCGAAATCTTCGCCGCCGCGGTATGCAGCATCTTCACGTAGTCGTGTAATCGCTCTTCGGAAAAACGCAGCGTCGGGAATGAAATACTCAGCCCGGCAATCACCACGCCAAAGCGGTCGAAGACCGGCACGGCGATGCAGCGCAGCCCTTCTTCCTGCTCTTCATTATCTTCGCCATAACCCTGCTCGCGCACTTTATCGAGCACCGGCAGCAGATCCTGCGTGCTGGTAATGGTGCGTTCGGTGCTGCGCTTATACTCCACGCCGTCAAGAATTTGCACCGTTTCGTCTTTGTCACGCCAGGCCAGCAGCACTTTACCGATGGCAGTGCTGTACAGCGGATTACGACGCCCTACGCGCGAGTACATGCGCAGGTTATACATTGAGTCGATTTTATGGATGTAAACAATGCTGTCTTCATCCAGCGCACCAAGGTGAATCGTCTCCTTAGTGAGACGCGACAAATCACGCATCTGAATGTCTGCACTGCGGATCAGATCCACGTTTTGCAGCGCACGGGCACCCAGTTCGAACAGTTTAAGCGTCAGAGAATACTTTTCAGACTCGCCTTCCTGAGCCACATATCCCAGTGATTTCATGGTCTGTAAAAAGCGGTACACCGTGCTTTTTGACATCATGACGCGCTGCGACAGTTCGGTAATGCCAATTTCGCGCTCTTCCCCCAGCGCCTGCAGAATGCCAAAGACTTTCAAAACTGAAGAGACAGAATCTGGCTGCTTATCCAAATCTGCGACTGCCATTTATCACCTCACCGCGAGTGTTTTATAAAAATCAGAACGAGTTTTTAGTATAAATTTGTGCGACCCCGACCGCAATGCATCTTCTTTAATCTGGTTACAAATCTGCGAGCGGGGACTGAATAATCAATGCTAAAATCATTATCCGATCAATAATTTCCCTGAATACACACTTTTTATATGGATAAAACCCTTTCGGATGGTTTGCCTTTGCCACAACGGTACGGGGCAATCATTACCATTGTCATTGGCCTTTCGATGGCGGTGCTGGATGGCGCAATTGCGAATGTCGCGTTGCCGACAATTGCCAGCGATCTGAATGCGTCACCCGCCGCGTCAATCTGGGTGGTTAACGCCTATCAGATCGCCATCGTCATTTCGCTGCTGTCGCTGTCATTTCTCGGGGATATGTTCGGATACCGCCGAGTCTACAAAGCCGGTCTGGTGGTGTTTACCCTCACCTCGCTGGTCTGTGCGCTTTCACATTCGCTGGAAATGCTTACCCTGGCGCGCGTTGCGCAGGGGCTGGGCGGTGCCGCGTTAATGAGCGTGAACACGGCGCTGATTCGTCTGATTTATCCGCAGCGTCACCTCGGGCGCGGCATGGGGGTTAACTCGTTTGTGGTGGCGGTGTCGTCTGCCGCCGGGCCGACCATCGCAGCAGCGATCCTGTCCGTTGCCTCGTGGCAGTGGCTGTTTCTGATCAACGTGCCGCTTGGCATCATTTCGTTGATTCTGGCGATGCGTTTTCTGCCCGCCAACAATGCCCGCAGCCAGGCGTCGCGCTTTGATCTGCCGAGTGCCGTGATGAACGCGCTCACCTTCGGGCTGCTCATTACCGCGCTGAGCAGCTTTGCGCAGGGGCAATCGCTCCGGCTGGNNCTTCTTTTTACAATCTGTGATGGGCCGGAGCGAAGTGGAAACCGGGCTGCTGCTCACACCATGGCCGCTGGCGACAATGGTCATGGCGCCGCTGGCCGGGTATCTGATCGAGAAAGTCCACGCCGGATTCCTTGGCGCGCTCGGCATGCTGGTGATGGCCTGCGGGTTGTTTGCGCTGGCCCTGTTGCCGTCATCCCCTGCCGACTGGGATATCATCTGGCGAATGGTGTTGTGCGGCGCTGGTTTTGGTCTTTTCCAGTCACCC
>NZ_JNGH01000062.1 GCF_001188485.1 Trabulsiella odontotermitis | reverse complement strand
GCCTCGCCACGGTGGGCGTGAAGTACAGCGGTGAGAGCAGCGCCCTGCAACTGGACGCGTTCCACTGGAAAGAGGACGGCATCAGCGACAAAGGCATGATGCTGAACGTTAAGAAGACGTTCTGAGAAAAGACCCCGGCACAGACCGGGGGTGTTGTACCTTCCTGGATCGGGCGCGCCTTCATGGGTGCCCGGTTTTTTTATTCCGGATCACAAAAAGTCTTTCTTTGCCTTGCCTGCATTTGCCTTGTGCTTAATATGACTAGTCATGAAATTTTAAATGACTAGTCATATTAAGAGGTGCGAGAGATGAAGCGACTGCCAGCCAATTTTTTGTGGGGAAACTCGGTGTCCAGCATGCAATCCGAAGGCGCATGGAACGAGGGCGGGAAGGGGATGTCGGTGTATGATATTCGCGAGCCGCGCGAATTCGCTTCTGACTGGAAAGTCGCCACCGATTCCTACCACCGTTACCCGGAAGATTTCGATCTGATGAAAGATCTGGGCATGAACTGCTACCGCTTCCAGATTGCCTGGAGCCGCGTCTGCCCGACCGGCGACGGCGAATTTAACGATGAAGGCATTGCCTTTTACGATCGCTTTATCAACGCGCTGATCGCCCGCGGCATTGAGCCGATGATCTGCCTTTATCACTTTGACATGCCGCTGGCGCTGGCGGAAACCTACAACGGCTTTACCGACCGCCGGGTGATGGAGGCCTTTATTCGCTACGGTCAGAAGATGATCGACTGCTTTGGCGATCGGGTGAAATGGTGGCTGACCTTTAACGAACAGAATCTCTACCACATGCCGGATGCGTTCCTGATTTCGGGCTATATGCGCGGCGAACGCACGCTGCGCGAGCTGTATCAGATCCAGCATCATGTGATGATGGCGCATGTACATCTGACCCGCTATCTGCATGACGCTCAACCGACTGCGCTGATGGGCGGCATGCTGGCGCACCAGCTGACCTACCCGGCAACCTGTAAACCGCAGGATATCTTCTGTGCGCAGCAGTTCGACGAGTTCACTAACCAGAACCTGCTGCGCGTTTTCGCCGGGGAGGGCTACAGCCCGGAAGTGCTGGCGGTGGTCGAGCGCGAAGGGTTTACCGATATCTATCAGCCTGCCGATCTGGCGCTGCTCACTACCACAAAATGCGATTACNNCCGCTCGGTTTTCGGACCATCATCCCCCGCTACTACAACGACTGGCGGTTGCCGGTGTTCCCGATTGAAAACGGTATTGGCGTGATTGAAGCCTGGGACGGCGTAAACCCGGTGGAGGACGATTACCGCATTGATTATCATCGCGATCATATCAACGCCATGAAAGCGGCGATTTTTGAGGATGGCGCGGAGGTGATCGGCTATCTTGGCTGGGGGCTGATTGATATCCTCAGTTCACAGGGTGACATGCGCAAGCGCTACGGCGTGGTGTATGTGAACCGCGATAATCACGATCTCAAAGATCTCAAACGGGTGCCGAAGAAAAGCTATGCGTGGCTGAAACGGGCCATCCACAGCAACGGCGAAGAGATGTAACACCATGACCGCGAAGTACCTCGCCATCGCGCGGGAAATTAAAAAACGCATCGACAGCCAGCAGTATGCGGCGAATGCGCCACTGCCTGACCAGCACGCGCTGGCAGCGGAGTTTGCCACCAGCCGGATGACCATTCAGCAGGCGATGCGCCAGCTGATTATTGAAGGGCTGGTCTATACCCGCAAGGGACAGGGAACGTTTATCCGCAAAAATTATCACCCGCGCTCGCAATGGGAACTGGCCGGGAGCGACTATTTTGGCGCCACCAAAACCTGGGAACACGTCGGTCCGGTGGAAAGCCAGGTGCTGCGCTTTGAACTGCGTTTCCCTGATGAAAAAGAGCAGAGCGCGCTGCTGATTGACGCCGACGCGCCGGTGTATGACTTTGCCCGCCTGCGGTTGCTGAACGGCGAACCGGTGTCGCTCGATGAAACCGTGATGCCGGTGGCGCGGGTGCCGGGGCTGAATAAGTCGCATCTGGAAAGCTCGGTCTTTCGCTACGTGCAGGAGACGCTGGGGCTGAAACTGATGGGGTCCCGGCGCGTGGTGCGCGCCCTGAAACCGGGAGATCTCGACCGGCAATATTTAAAATGCGATGTCACTGACCCGGTGCTGGAAGTGGAGCAGGTGATTTATCTTGAGGACGGCACGCCGCTGGAGTATGCCCGTTGCCATTACCGTTACGACCACGGCAGCATGGTCATTGTGAATAACGGCTAATAAAAAGGCGGGTTGATCTTTATCACATTCAGGCTTACAGTATTGTTATGTTATAACATAATGATTGAGGTAAGCCATGAAGCCTGATATTCACCCGCACTATCGTACCGTTGTCTTTCACGACACCAGCGCGGACGAGTATTTCAAAATAGGATCGACCATTAAAACGGAACGGGAAATTGAACTGGAGGGCGTGAAGTACCCTTATGTCACCCTGGATGTCTCGGCGAAATCCCACCCGTATTACACCGGGAAGCAAAAGACTTTCGCCACCGAAGGCAGCGCCGCGCGGTTTAAAGCGCGCTTTGGCGGTTTCCTGAATGCGAAGCGGGGCTAACAATGCAGGTACTGAATTCGCTTAAGAGCGCGAAACAGCGCCATCCTGACTGTCAGATCGTCAAACGCAAAGGTCGTTTGTACGTCATCTGTAAAAGCAACCCCCGCTTCAAGGCCGTGCAGGGGCGGAAGAAAAGACGTTAAATCTGCTGTTGCATAAAAAAACCGCACGCCAGAATACTGGGGTGCGGTTTTTTTTGTTGTGCTGACTTAGTTCAGACGAACCGGCATCCCGGAACGATCCTGAATCGCCTGATTCAGTACGTTCTGATCCACATCAGTCTGACCGGTCACTTTCTGCACCGGTTTGTTGAGGGAAATCGGTACGATTTCACCGTCTTCGAACTGGGCTTCGGTGGTGGACAGCGGGTTGTGAACTTCAATGTAACGGCTGCCGTCCGGCTCGGTGGTGGCTTTTACCGGCTCATCAATAAACTGAACGCGGGTGCCGACCGGCACGTTCTGGAACAGGAATTTGATGTCGTCGTTACGCAGACGCACACAGCCGTGGCTCACGCGCAGACCGATACCAAAGTTGGCGTTGGTGCCGTGGATAGCATACAGACGACCGATATACAGCGCGTACAGACCCATCGGGTTATCCGGGCCAGCCGGAACGACGGCAGGCAGTGGTTCGCCCGCAGCACGGTATTCGGCGTGCATTTTCGCAGTCGGTGTCCAGGTCGGGCCTGCTTTCTTACGTTCGACCTTGGTGGTCCAGTTGATCGGCGTATCTTTGCCTAACTGGCCAATACCAATCGGCAGCACGATCACGGTGTTGGTGCCTTTCGGGTAGTAGTACAGACGCATTTCGGCGCTGTTGATGACGATACCTTCATGCACGGTGTCCGGCAGGATCAGCTGCTGCGGAATGTTCAGCACTGTACCGCCTTTCGGCAGGAAGGTGTCGACGCCCGGGTNNCACCGGCCAGACCAGCCGCAAAAACTGTCGATAATTTCATATTCATGTTGTGCGAAGTAAAGTGCCACACTGGCGTTGTTGGAGAATTAAGACCTCAGATGGGAGCGCATTATATGTGCATTCCCGCAAACAGGGAATTCAGATGTGTACGAAATCACTATTTTTCATCTTCCTTGCTACTGTAGCCCCTGTTACGTGGGCTGGCGACAAATTAGGAACAATGGAAGCGGCAGGCAATCAAATTCGCCGGAACCGTGAAAAAAAGGCCAGACAGTGGCATAATAAGCGGTTTGTCACATCTTTCAGGATATTCCCGTGTTAGTCACCAGCAACGTCACCATGCAGTTTGGCAGTAAGCCGCTGTTCGAAAATATCTCCGTCAAATTTGGCGGCGGCAACCGTTACGGCCTGATTGGCGCCAACGGAAGCGGTAAATCCACCTTTATGAAAATTCTCGGCGGCGATTTAGAACCGACGCTGGGCAACGTTTCCCTCGATCCGAACGAGCGCATCGGTAAGTTGCGTCAGGATCAGTTCGCCTTTGAAAACTTTACGGTGCTCGACACGGTGATTATGGGCCACGCGGAACTGTGGGAAGTGAAACAGGAACGCGATCGCATATACGGCCTCGCGGAAATGAGCGAAGAAGACGGCTACAACGTGGCCGATCTGGAAGTGAAATACGGCGAAATGGACGGCTATTCCGCCGAATCCCGCGCCGGTGAACTGCTGCTGGGGGTGGGGATTCCGGTGGAACAGCATTACGGCCCGATGAGCGAAGTGGCACCTGGCTGGAAGCTGCGTGTGCTGCTGGCGCAGGCGCTGTTTGCTAATCCGGATATCCTGCTGCTTGATGAACCGACCAACAACCTCGACATCGATACCATTCGCTGGCTGGAGCAGGTGCTGAACGAGCGTGACAGCACCATGATCATCATTTCGCACGACCGTCACTTCCTCAACATGGTCTGCACCCATATGGCGGATCTCGACTACGGCGAGCTGCGCGTCTATCCGGGCAACTACGACGACTACATGACGGCAGCAACCCAGGCGCGCGAGCGTCTGCTGGCCGACAACGCCAAGAAAAAAGCGCAGATTGCTGAGCTGCAGTCGTTCGTCAGCCGCTTTAGCGCTAACGCCTCGAAATCCCGCCAGGCGACCTCCCGCGCACGCCAGATCGACAAAATCAAACTGGACGAGGTCAAAGCCTCCAGCCGTCAGAACCCGTTCATCCGTTTCGAGCAGGACAAGAAATTGTTCCGCAACGCGCTGGAAGTGGAAGCGCTCAGCAAAGGCTTCGATAACGGCCCGCTGTTTAAGGGCGTTAATCTGCTGCTGGAAGTAGGTGAGAAGGTCGCGGTGCTCGGCACCAACGGCGTCGGTAAATCCACCATGCTGAAAACGCTGGTCGGCGAACTGACCCCGGACAGCGGCACCGTGAAATGGTCCGAGAATGCGCAGATTGGCTACTACGCGCAGGATCACGCGGAAGAGTTCGATAACGATCTGACTGTCTTCGACTGGATGAGCCAGTGGAAGCAGGAAGGCGACGACGAGCAGGCGGTGCGCAGTATTCTGGGGCGTCTGCTGTTCAGCCAGGACGACATCAAAAAGCCGGCGAAAGTGCTTTCCGGTGGTGAAAAAGGCCGCATGCTGTTCGGTAAACTGATGATGCAGAAACCGAATATCCTGGTGATGGACGAACCGACCAACCACCTGGATATGGAATCGATCGAATCGCTGAACATGGCGCTGGAACTTTACCAGGGCACGCTGATCTTCGTCTCGCACGACCGTGAATTTGTCTCGTCGCTGGCAACCCGCGTGATTGAAATTACGCCGCAGCGCGTGGTGGACTTCAGCGGCAACTACGAAGATTACCTGCGCAGTAAAGGCATCGACGGTTAACCCTGTTGCCCGGTCGCGCTGCGCTGACCGGGCCTGTGAGGTTTTACGGCGCCATGCCCAACGCGCGTTTGCCGTGCAGGTTGAGGTCGTTCAATGTGAAACGACCTTGCCAGTGAGTTTCATAATCTTCACGCGGGAAATCGCCCGGTGACGCGCCCGTTTCCAGCGCGGCTCTGACCCGGTGTGCATAAGCCAGGTTTTTGTCGCACAGCGGGGCGGCGGGGATATACATCACGTTGCCCCAGCCCTGCTGATTCTCCACCGGCGCGACCGCGTGGATCACATCACAATGCCACCACACGGAATCACCCGCGTCCAGCGCCGGAATTGACGTCAGCGCGCGGATCAACAGCGGATGCCACTGCTCCGACACCGGCAACACTTTCCCCGGCGCCACGCCGCACAGCTCATCGTCAGGCACATCGTCCAGCAGCGGACGCAGCAGAATGTACGCCATCGCCTCCGGGATCGGCACCACGTGAAGCAGCCCCTGATGCGGGATCATATCCGACAGCGCCGTCCAGCCCTGGAAAGTGCGAAACACCGAGCATTTGGTGGTGTTGTCGACGGTATATTCTTCCACGTCGGTGCGGTGCGCCGCATCCCACGGATTGTAATTCTCAATATCTCCCCGGAACACGCTGGCGAACACCTGTTGGTAGGCCGGTAACAGCCAGCGCTCCAGCGCGCCGGAATCGGTATGCGCGCCAAGCCCCTTCGAGGTGGTGCCCGGTGGGCGGCGGCGAATGCGGTCCGGGTAAATCACGCTGACGTCCGGGTTAAACCACTGCTTACCGTCTTTTTCAAACGTCCACAGCCGGTTGAGGAATGATTGCACGGCGGCCATTTCGCTGCTCTGACGGGCCTGCATTTGCGCCTGCGACCAGTAAATCGGGTAGATTTCCGGGCGTGAGGCCGTCAGCGATCCGAAGAAGGTATCGCCCGGTCCTTTGTATTGTTCATCGAAATGGTTGCGGTCGAGATAGTCGAGCATCGAGCGATCCCAGTCCAGCGCCTGCTCGCGCGGGAAATGGCCTTTGATCACCGCACAGCCGCGGCGCTTAATGGCGTCGCGCTCANNCACGCCCCCCGCCGCGAGACGACGAAAGTCGATCACCGGCCAGACCGGGTCGCCCTGCGCTTTCAGCGCATCAATTTCCGCCACACGGGCTTCGATTCGCGCCGAAAGCGCAGCGAACACGCGCTGAACGTCACCAATTTGCGCACGCAGCGCGGTTTTCATCTGCCGGATCGCCGTTTTGTGATCCGCTGGAAGCGTATCGTGGGTAAAGGTAAGCGTCATGATGACCTCTCAATCTTTCATATGAAAGTAAATTAACTTACAAATGATACTTTAAGTTAAAAACAGGTTAATGCAAGTTAAATAACTTGCTAAAAAATGAAATTGAGAGAGGGAGAACATAAAACCGGAGCAGGGCGCTCCGGTTGGAAGATTAGTTGTCGAACGGCGGGGCGTTGTCCAGCACGGCCTGAATCACGTTCAGTGCGCCGTCGTGGTTGTTGTCGTCCGTGCGGTAGCGGGCAATCTCTTTGATGCGTGGGCCGGCATTGTCCATCGCAAACGAGAAGGGTGCCATCGCCAGCATTTCCGCATCGTTGCCGCTGTCGCCAATCGTCACGCAGTGTTGCGGCGACAGTTTCCAGCGCTTGAGCAGGCGGCTGATGCCGTTGGCTTTGTGCAGACCAGGGATAATCAAATCGACAAAACCGAAGCCGCTGGTCACAGGCTTCATGATGCCGTCGAGTGAGACGTGCAGTTTATCGACCAGTTGCGGAATATCGCTGTCGGGCAGATTCAGCGAAAACTTAAACAGCTTGTCGTTGATCTCACGGTAGTCAGAAACGCGTTTCAGGCGATGGTAGTGCTTCGCCATCAGGGCGACGAAATCCTCGGGCGCGTTGACGCTGACGTAGGCGCTTTCCAGCCCACAGGCCACGAAATTCAGATGCTCATCTTTCAGCAGTTCCCCGATGACGATTTGCGACTCATGCTGCGTCAGTTCACCATGGAACAGTTCCTCGCCATGGGCATACACCAGCGCGCCGTTCTCGGCGACGAAAGAGATTTCATTCTTAAGTTCAGGGAAAAAGGAAATCAGCTGGTAGTACTGGTTGCCGCTGGCGACCACGAATTCGATATCACGCGCTTTCAATGCGCGGAACTGCGCCTGAAAACGTTCACGATCGTATGTCTTGGAATCATTGAGAAAAGTCCCGTCCATATCAGTGACGATTACTTTTACGGTCATACCTTTGCTCCTGGGGTGACTGCGACCAGAAGCATTCTAATGATAATGTGAGCTAAACCACAAATTTATTTCGAATGAAAGAAAACGCTGGGTAGCGGCTGCGCCTTACCCGGCAGGGACATGTGTTCCTGTAGGCCGGGTAAGCGAAGCGCCACCCGGCAGGTTCTTACAGCGTGTGTTCAGTTCGGGCGATGATATCGTCCTGCGCATCCGGCGACAGAGCGGTAAAGAACGCCGAGTAGCCCGCCACGCGCACCACTAAATCACGGTACTGATCCGGGTGTTTTTTCGCCTCCAGCAGCGTATCGCGCGACACGATGTTGTACTGAATGTGCCAGCCTTTATGCGCCTCGAAGAAAGTGCGCAGCAGGATCATCAGCTTCTGACGGTCGCTGTCGTTATCCAGCGTCGCCGGGTTCAGTTTCTGGTTGAGCAGCACGCCGCCGAGAATCGACCCGGTCTGCAGTTTACCCACCGAACCGATCACCGCCGTCGGGCCGAGGTGGTCGGTACCGGACGCCGGGCTTGCCCCTTCCGCCAGCGGCGTTCTGGCTTTTCGCCCGTCCGGCGTCGCCATCGTTGCCGCGCCAAACGGCACGTTAGCAGAAATAGACGAGGTGCCTGCGTAGTAGTTGCCGCCCATTGGACCGCGACCATAGCGCGGGTTGTGATATTGCTTCAGTTCATCGATGTAGGTCTGGTACGCGCGAACCAGCAACGTATCCACGCTGTCGTCGTCGTTGCCGTACTTCGGTGCGCCGTTGATTAAACGCTGGCGCAATTGTTCGTGCGTCAGGCCGTCGAAATCATCCGCCAGCGCGGCGGCCAGTTCCTGCTGACCGATAGCCCCCTGATCAAATACCAGTTTTTTCACCGCCGCCAGGCTGTTGCCGAGGTTGGCGATGCCCACCTGCAGGCCGGAGACCCAGTCGTATTTCGCGCCGCCCTGTTTGATGCTTTTCGCGCGCTCGATGCAATCGTCAACCAGCGCTGAGCAGAGAATATCGTGGACGTTCTCTTCCAGCATGGTGTCAACCACGTATTCGATTTCAATCGATTTACGGGTGTAGTAACGAATCTGGCGATCCCAGGCGTTCATCACCTCCTCGAAATCGCTGAAGTTGCCTTTCGACAGCGCCAGTTCCTGAGGCAGGAACACCTTGCCACTGGTGGCGTCGCGACCGCCTTCGAGCGCAGCCAGCATCACGCGGGCAAAGTTGATAAAGCTCATGCCGGTGCAGCGATAGCCCCATTTGCCGCCCACGGCGGTTTCGATGCAGCCGATGGCGGCGTAGTCGTAAGCGTCCTGCGGTTCGATGCCGAGCTTGATGAATTCCGGGATCACGATTTCGTCGTTGTTGAACGCGGGCATGCCGAAGCCGCAGCGGATCACCTGCACACAGGCGTCGAGGAAGTCGTTACTCATTCCCGCGTGATAGCGCACGCTGAGGTTTGGCTGGGTGGAGCGCAGACGACCACAGGATTCCAGAATGGTATACGACAGCGGGTTGACCGCATCCTGCGGTTTGCCATTTACCAGCGTCTGACCGCCAATGGTCACGTTCTGGTATAGCGGGCTGCCGGCAGAGGCTTTCGAGTGCGAGCCAGAGCGGATCTTGTTCACTTCCAGCAGTTTCAGCCAGCAGCTGTGCAACAGCTCAATCGCCTGTTCGCGGGTCAGCGTCTGGTCCAGCTCTACGTCGCGGCGGTAATACGGGTAGAGATATTGATCCATACGGCCAAACGAGACAGAGTGGCCGTTGGATTCAATCTGCAGCATCAGTTGAATAAACCAGCACAGTTGCAGCGCCTGCCAGAAGGTTTCTGGCGGCTGATGGGCGATGCGGTCGCAGTTTTCCGCTATCGCCAGCAGCTCATCGCGGCGGCTGGCGCGAATTTCGTCGCGTGCCATATCACGCGCCAGCGCGGCATAGCGTTCGATATGATCGCTGACGGCGGCCAGCACGATATCAATCGCTTTCAGAAACTGCTCACCGTGAAGATCGTCCAGCACAGTAAGATTGAGGCGCGCGCGGCGCTCCGCCACTTTCTCACGCAGGCCATCGAGCCCTTTTTCCAGCAGCAGCGGGAAATTCACCGCCAGATGCGCGTCGCCGGAGGTCATGTTGCCTTCGGCTTTGATGATGCCGGTTTCCAGCAGCGCTTTTTGCTCATCGGTGAACATGCCGTAGCAGCGGTCCTGCACCGTCTGGCCGCGCCACCACGGGCAAATGTCATGCAGTACGCGTTTGTTCTCTTCGCTGACCGCAAACCCGGCGCCCGGGCGGTCGGCGAGATCGTCGATCTCTTTTTCAATCCAGCTGACGGTGTATTCCGGGAAAATCGGCGCGGCACGCACTTCGCTCGCCTGGTTGCCAATAATCAGTTCATCATGCTTGATCCAAATAGTCCGCTCCGCCAGATGGTGAGCCAGCGCCAGCGCGCGGCGTACCGGGATCGGCTTATCCATGTTCTGTTGATAGACCTCGGTGTAATGACGGGCGCGTTCGGTGCAGACCGGCGGCTTCACGATGTGTACCAGCGCTTTTTTGTGGGCCTGAATGCGGGCGGAGAGCGTGTTGAGAGTCAGAGTGGTCATCGGTTTATCCTCGTAGGGTCGCGGTTAACCCTTTCCGGCGGGCAATGTCTTGCGCAAAGGCCAGTAATTCCGGGTCGTCCAGCGGCTTGTCAGGGGCAGAGTAAGGTTGGCCGAGCAGGATGTATTTATTCATGCCCAGCGTNGGCGGCGGCGAGGCGTTTGAGGTTATCCAGCACCCGTTTCGCCGAACCGTCGGTCCAGGTGTTAAACACCGCGCCGTCGACGTGCTTGAGATCCGCCAGGAACAGATCCACATACGGCAGCGCCGGTTCAATGTAGCGCCACGGCACGTGCAGACAGGTTTCGACGGCGGTATGAATGCCCTGCTGATGGCTTTGCTTCAGCAGCGCCAGCGCCATCTCCGGGTTCATAAACGGTTCGCCGCCGGAAAGGGTAATGCCGCCGCCACTGCGGTCGTAAAACGGTTTATCGCGCAGCACGGTGGCCATAATCTCGTCGACGTTTTTCGTTTCACCACACACCGTCAGCGCCTGCGTCGGACAACAATGGTCGAGCGCGGTAAGATGGTCTTCTGTGAGTTTTTCGCGGTGGATCAACAGGCCGTTCAGCGCGCGTTCGATAATCTCCGGCGCCGCCTGCTGGCAAAGCTGACAGCCGTCGAGGCACAGGCGGGCATCAAAGAGCAGATCGCGGGAGCGTGCGCGGCTCTCCGGATTCTGACACCAGCGGCATCCAAGCGAGCACCCTTTGAGAAACACCACGGTACGAATACCGGGGCCGTCATGGGTGGAGTAGCGCTGAATGTTGAAGATCATAAATCACCTCGAAATTTGCATATGAAAATTAAAATACTTTCGAATGAAAGTTAGATTGACGCAAATCAAAAAGGTGACAGGTTGCCTGCGTATACTTTGTAACCATGTGAAGTGAAGAATCATTGAGGCGAATTATGGAACTCTATCTGGATACCTCGGACGTGGCGGCGGTGAAGCGCCTGGCGCGCATTTTCCCGCTCGCGGGCGTTACCACCAACCCCAGCATTGTGGCGAGCGGCAAAACAACGATTGACCGCCTGCTGCCTGAACTGCACAGCGCGCTGGGCGGGCAGGGCAGACTGTTTGCACAGGTGATGGCGACTACCGCTGAAGGGATGGTCGAAGATGCGCGTAAGTTGCGGAGCATCGTGCCGGATCTGGTGGTAAAAGTGCCAGTGACGGCAGAAGGGCTGGCGGCGATTAAGCTGCTGAAAGCGGAGGGCATTCCGACGCTCGGCACCGCCGTGTACGGCGCAGCGCAGGGGTTATTAGCGG
Source organism: Trabulsiella odontotermitis (assembly GCF_001188485.1). GTDB lineage: Bacteria > Pseudomonadota > Gammaproteobacteria > Enterobacterales > Enterobacteriaceae > Trabulsiella > Trabulsiella odontotermitis_A. Next base: position 55,386 of record NZ_JNGH01000062.1, on the reverse strand, counting down.
CGCTGGCGGGCGCGGAATACGTCGCGCCGTATGTGAATCGCGTGGATGCGCAGGGCGGGGACGGTATTCAGACCGTGGCAGAATTACAGCAGCTGCTGACGCTGCATGCGCCGGGTGCGAAAGTGCTNTCGCGCAGCAGTTTATCAGCTCACCCGCGGTAGATGCCGCCGTCGCGAAGTTCGAACAGGACTGGCAGACGGCGTTCGGGCAGACGTCGCTTTAGCACTGAAGCCGGGCGGCGCTGGCGCTTGCCCGGCCTACAATAGCGCTATGCGCATTATTGTTTACCGCACACCTCGCACCCCGGATTTCGCATCAGCTTCATTTCCCGGAACTGGCAGGTCATCGCGTCATACATCACGATTTTCCCCACCGCAGGCGTGCCGTAGCGGGTCAGCAGCTTGATCGCTTCCATCGCCTGCATCGCGCCAATCACCCCCACCAGCGGCGACATCACCCCCGCTTCCACACAGGTTAGGGCGTTTTCGCCAAACAGGCGGCTCAGGCAGCGGTAGCAGGGCTCGCCGGGCTGATAGGTAAAGACGCTGATCTGGCCTTCCATACGAATCGCCGCACCGGAAACCAGCGGCGTTTTATGCAAAAAACACCCGGCGTTGAGCTGATTGCGAATCGCGACGTTATCGGTGCAGTCGAGCACCAGATCGTGCTGCGCAATCTGCGCCTGCAGGGCGTCGTCGTCCAGCAGGGCGTTGATGAGACTGAACTGAACGTGCGGGTTGATGCGCGCCAGCGTGTCGCGGGCGGATTCCACTTTCGGTTGCCCGATGGTCGCATCGCTGTGCAGCGTCTGGCGCTGGAGGTTGGAGAGCGACACGGTGTCGAAATCAAGCAGCGTCATGTGGCCGACGCCGCTCGCCGCCAGATACTGCGCGGCGGCGNCGAGCCCGCCAAGCCCGACGATCAGCACCCGCGCGGCTTTCAGCGCTTCCTGACCGTCAAAATCAAAACCGCGCAGCACAATCTGGCGATTGTAGCGCAGCATCTCGGCATCGCTCAGTGCTTCGGCCATTACAGCCCTCCCAGCAGATGGTTAAAGGGCTCAACGTCAACCCATTCGCCCGCTTCTACGTTACCGCGATCGCGTTCGAGCACAATAAAGCAGTTGCCCTGACTGAAAGAGCTGAAAATATGCGAGCCCTGATGCCCGGTGGTGGTGACTTCCGGCTCGCCATGGGCGTTAACGCTGAGGATACCGCGCTGAAAATCAAGGCGGCCCGGCGTTTTCTTCAGCCGGGTGGCGGTACGTNCAGATGCCCCGCCAGCCGGTTGGTATCGTAGATTTGCCCGTCGCCCAGCGGCTGGCCCGGTAGTTGCAGTTCATCACCCGTTGAAAACAGCGCCACACGGATTTTGCGTACCACGCTGACTTCCGGGATCCCCAGCGACGCCAGCACCGGCAGTTCTGCCACGCTGAGCTTCGTGCCCGCCGGGAATACCGTCGCGCCCATCGCGATGTCTTCCCCACGATAACGAATGTTCTGCCCGGCCTTCACTGGCGCGGTGAATCGCACGCCCGCGTCAGTCTGCTCTGTCTCTTCCTGCATGACGACAGCGTCACAGCCCACGGGAACCGGCGCGCCGGTCATAATGCGGATGCAGGTGCCGGTGGGCCATTCGCCCTGCAACGGCTGTCCGGCAAACGCTTTCCCTGCAACCGGCAACGCCGCGCCACGCTGCACATCCGCCAGTCTGACCGCATAACCATCCATTGCCGCGTTATCAAAGCCCGGCACGTCCAGCGGCGACACCACATCCTGTGCCATGACCCGGCCAAACGCCTGCACCAGCGGAACGGTTTCCGATGCGCTCAGCGGCGTAATTTGCGAAAGCATTTGTGACAGGGCAACATCAAGCGGCATCAGTCCGGCGGTAAAATCCATGGGTAACTCCTGCTGACAATTCAATTGCGCCCATTATGGCAGAAAAGTGCGGCATGCTGTATGCCACCAGAGGCGTAGCCTTTACAGCACCGACAGCACTTTCTATATTCAAAAAAGAGATAAGCAACACGGCAGTCTAATGATATGTATAGAAAAAGCAGTTCCATTCATCACAAGGCGAAGAAATGAGTAAGGCGGTGATCGCCATTCACGGTGGCGCAGGCGCGATTTCTCGTGGGCAACTCTCTCCTGAGCGCGAACAGCAGTACGTGGCGGCGCTGTCGGCGATTGTCGAAAAAGGGCAGCAGATGCTTGAAGCGGACGCCAGCGCGCTGGATGTGGTGACCGAAGCCGTGCGACTGCTGGAAGAGTGCCCGTTATTTAATGCTGGCATCGGTTCGGTGTTTACTGCCGATGAACGCCATGAAATGGACGCCTGCATTATGGACGGCAATTTGCTGCAGGCGGGCGCGGTGGCGGGAGTCAGGCACTTGCGTAACCCCGTGCTGGCGGCGCGGCTGGTGCTTGAACGCAGCGCGCATGTGCTGCTGATTGGTGATGGCGCCGAGCAGTTTGCCGTTTCGCAGGGGATGGCGCAGGTAGAAAACAGCCTGTTTTCGACCCCGGAACGCCACGAACAGCTTTTGCAGGCGCGCGAGGCGGGTGANGGATACGATGGGCAATCTGGCGGCCGCGACGTCGACCGGCGGCATGACCAATAAACTGCCGGGCCGGGTGGGCGATACGCCGATTGTCGGCGCCGGATGCTACGCCAATAACGCCAGCGTCGCCGTCTCCTGCACCGGTACCGGTGAAGTGTTTATGCGCACGCTGGCGGCCTACGATATTTCCGCGCTGATGGAGTACGCCGGGCTGAGTCTGCAGGACGCCTGCGAACGGGTGATCCTCGAAAAATTACCGGCGCTCGGCGGCAGCGGCGGGCTTATCGCTATCGATCGTGAAGGCAACGTCGCGCTGCCCTTCAACAGCGAGGGAATGTACCGCGCGTTTGCGTTCGCCGGTGATGCCCCGAATGTCGGCATTTACAGTGTGTAAGGAGCCAGTTTGCCTCACAGTCACGCAATAGATCCCAACGATGTGCTGGTGGTTAAAAACCTCAACGTCGCGTTTACGCATGAACAGCAGTCGGTGCCTGCTGTCCGTAATCTGTCGTTTAAGCTTAAGCGTGGCGAAACGCTGGCGATCGTCGGCGAATCCGGTTCGGGCAAGTCGGTCACNGAACAGGCGGGTGGCGAGATGCGCAGTGATCACCTGCTGCTGCGCCGCCGTAACCAACGGGTGATCGAGCTGGGCGAACAGAGCGCCACGCAGATGCGTCGTGTGCGCGGTGCCGACATCGCGATGATTTTCCAGGAGCCGATGACCTCTCTCAACCCGGTGTTCACCATCGGCGAGCAGATTGCCGAGTCCATCCGATTGCATCAGGGACTCAGCCACGATAAGGCGTTGGTGGAAGCGAGAAAAATGCTCGACCAGGTGCGCATCCCCGAAGCACAGTCGATGCTGTCGCGCTATCCGCATCAGTTGTCCGGCGGCATGCGCCAGCGGGTAATGATCGCCATGGCGCTCTCCTGTCGTCCGGCGGTGCTGATTGCCGATGAACCGACCACCGCCCTTGACGTCACCATTCAGGCGCAAATCCTGCAACTGATCGCTGTCCTGCAAAAAGAGATGGCGATGGGGGTGATTTTTATCACCCACGATATGGGCGTGGTGGCCGATATCGCCGATCGGGTGCTGGTGATGCACGAAGGCGAAGCGGTGGAAACCGGTAGTGTGACGCAGATTTTCAGCGCGCCACAGCATCCGTATACCCAATCGCTGCTGGCGGCGGTGCCGCGGCTTGGCGAAATGCGCGGCAGCGATTTACCGCGGCGTTTCCCGCTGGTGTCGGAAGCTACACCGTTTACCCGCGTTGAACAGGAGCAGAACACGGTGGTCGCGGGCGAGCCCATTTTGCAGGTGCGCGATCTGGTCGCCCGCTTCCCGCTGCGTGGCGGCATTCTTAATCGCGTAACCCGTGAAGTGCATGCGGTGGAAAACGTCAGTTTCGATTTATGGCCGGGGGAGACGCTGTCGCTGGTGGGGGAATCCGGCTGCGGCAAATCCACCACCGGGCGCGCACTGCTGCGGCTGGTTGAGGCGCAGAGCGGCACCATTACCTTCCAGGGGCAGCGTGTCGATAAGCTCTCGTCCGGCAAGTTGCAGGCGCTGCGTCGCGATATTCAGTTTATTTTTCAGGATCCGTACGCCTCCCTCGACCCGCGCNGCCCCGCCCGCCGACGCGTCGCATGGCTGCTCGAACGCGTGGGGCTCAAGGCGGAACACGCCTGGCGCTACCCGCACGAGTTTTCCGGTGGTCAGCGGCAGCGTATCTGCATCGCCCGGGCGCTGGCGCTGAACCCGAAAGTGGTGGTGGCCGATGAGTCGGTCTCCGCGCTGGACGTCTCTATCCGCGCGCAGATCATCAATTTGCTGCTCGATCTGCAGCGTGAAATGGGCATCGCGTTTTTGTTTATTACCCATGATATGGCGGTGGTCGAGCGTATCAGCCATCGCGTGGCGGTGATGTACCGGGGGCGAATCGTTGAGATGGGTCTCCGGCGTGCCGTCTTTGAAAACCCGCAACACCCCTATACCCGCAAACTGATGGCCGCCGTTCCGGTAGCCGATCCGGCGCATCGTCCTGTGCAGCGCGTGCTGCTGTCGGATGAGATACCGGGGAATATTTACAAGCGGGGAGAACAGAGCGTCAGCGTACCGCTGCAACAGGTTGCGCCGGGCCATTTTGTTGCCCGCGATCCGGCGGCAAACGTGCTGGCGCGTTAATTAAGCAGGGATTATCAGGAGAGTGAGATGACACAACGAATTTCAGGTAAGTGGCTGCTGGCGCTGGGTGTTGCATCTGCCCTGAGCGCCGCCCCCGCATTCGCACAGAAAGATGTCGTGGTGGCGGTGGGATCCAACTTCACCACCTTAGATCCCTATGACGCTAACGACACCCTGTCACAGGCGGTGGCGAAATCCTTCTATCAGGGGCTGTTTGGCCTTGATAAAGACATGAAGCTGCAGAACGTACTGGCAGAGAGCTATACCGTGTCTGATGACGGCCTGGTCTATACCCTTAAGCTGCGTCAGGGGGTGAAATTCCAGGACGGCACCGAATTCAACGCTGAGGCAGTGAAGGCCAACCTCGACCGCGCCAGCGATCCGGCCAACCATCTGAAGCGCTATAACCTGTACAAAAATATCGACAAGACCGAAGCGGTGGATCCCACGACGGTGAAAATCACCCTCAAGTCGCCGTTCTCAGCGTTTATCAACATCCTGGCACACCCGGCAACGGCGATGATCTCCCCGGCGGCGCTGAAAAAATACGGCAAAGAGATAGGTTTCCACCCGGTGGGCACCGGCCCGTATCAGCTGGATACCTGGAACCAGACCGATTTTGTGAAGGTGAAGAAATTCGCCGGTTACTGGCAGCAGGGGTTGCCGAAACTCGACACCATCACCTGGCGTCCGGTGGTCGACAATAATACCCGCGCGGCGATGCTGCAAACCGGTGAAGCGCAGTTCGCGTTCCCGATCCCTTACGAGCAGGCCGCGATCCTCGGCAAAAACAGCAAGCTGGAGCTGGTTGCCAGCCCGTCGATCATGCAGCGCTACATCAGCATGAACGTCACGCAAAAGCCGTTCGACAACCCGAAAGTACGCGAAGCGATCAACTACGCCATTAACCGTCAGGCGCTGGTGAAAGTGGCGTTTGCCGGTTATGCCACCCCGGCGACCGGCGTGGTGCCGCCATCTATTGCCTATGCGCAGCAGTATCAGCCGTGGCCGTACGATCCGGCGAAAGCGAAAGCGCTGCTGAAGGAAGCGGGCTATCCCGATGGTTTCAGCACCACGTTGTGGTCGTCGCACAACCACAGCACGGCGCAGAAAGTGCTGCAGTTTACGCAGCAGCAACTGGCGCAGGTGGGCATTAAAGCGCAGGTGACGGCGATGGATGCCGGGCAACGCGCGGCGGAAGTGGAAGGCAAAGGGCAGAAAGAGAGCGGGGTGAGAATGTTCTACACCGGCTGGTCGGCCTCAACCGGTGAAGCCGACTGGGCGCTGTCGCCGTTGTTCGCCTCTCAGAACTGGCCGCCAACCCTGTTCAACACCGCGTTTTACAGCAACAAACAGGTGGACAGCGATCTGACGGATGCACTGAAAACCAACGATACGAAAGAGAAAGCCCGTCTGTACAAAGACGCCCAGGATATCGTCTGGAAAGAATCGCCGTGGGTGCCGCTGGTGGTTGAAAAGCTGGTCTCGGCGCACAGCAAAAATCTGACCGGGTTTTACATCATGCCGGATACCGGATTCAGCTTTGACGAGGCCGATCTGAAGTAATGNNTGCTGGTGTTCCTGTTCGTTCACCTGCTGCCCGGCGACCCGGCGCGGTTAATCGCCGGCCCCGAGGCGGATGCGGAGGTGATCGCGCTGGTGCGGCAACAACTGGGGCTCGATCAGCCGCTGCATATTCAGTTTCTGGATTACATCGGCAACGTGCTGCAGGGCGATTTCGGCACCTCGATGGTTTCCCGTCGTCCGGTATCGGAAGAGATTGCCAGCCGCTTTTTGCCCACGCTGTGGCTGACCATCGCCAGTATGATCTGGGCGGTGATCTTCGGCATGGCGATGGGTATCGCGGCGGCGGTATGGCGCAATCGCTGGCCGGATCGGCTCGGCATGGCGCTGGCGGTGACCGGTATTTCCTTCCCGGCGTTTGCGCTGGGCATGCTGCTGATGCAGATTTTCTCCGTTGAACTGGGCTGGCTGCCCACCGTTGGCGCGGACAGCTGGCGGCACTATATTCTGCCCTCCATTACGCTGGGTGCGGCGGTGGCCTCGGTGATGGCGCGCTTTACCCGCGCCTCGTTCGTCGATGTGCTCAACGAAGACTACATGCGCACCGCGCGGGCGAAAGGGGTGAGCGAAACGCTGGTGGTGCTCAAACACGGCCTGCGTAACGCCATGATCCCGGTGGTGACCATGATGGGCCTGCAGTTTGGCTTTCTGCTTGGCGGCTCTATCGTGGTGGAGAAAGTCTTTAACTGGCCGGGGCTGGGGCGTTTGCTGGTGGATTCCGTCGAAATGCGCGACTATCCGGTCATTCAGGCTGAGGTGCTGCTGTTTTCCCTGGAATTTATTCTTATCAACTTAGTGGTGGATGTGCTCTACGCAGCCATTAACCCGGCGATCAGGTACAAATAAGGTGAGATTGTTAAACTGGCGACGACAGGCCGTATCAGACGCCATGCCGACGGTCAAACCCGGGCAGGTACGCACGCCGTGGCTCGAGTTCTGGCGACGATTTCGTCATCAGCCCATCGCGCTGGCGGCCGGGCTGTTTGTGGTGTTGTTGATCGTGGTGGCGGTGGCGGCACCGTGGATAGCGCCGTTCGATGCCGAAAATTACTTTGATTACGACCGGCTGAACGAAGGGCCGTCAATGATCCACTGGTTTGGCGTCGATTCCCTTGGCCGTGATATCTTCAGCCGGGTGCTGCTTGGCGCGCGGATCTCGCTGGCCGCCGGGGTGTTTGCGGTGCTGATTGGCGCGGTGCTGGGCATTGTGCTGGGGCTACTGGCCGGGTATTACGAAGGCTGGTGGGACCGCATCATCATGCGCATCTGCGACGTGCTGTTTGCTTTCCCGGGCATTCTGCTGGCGATTGCGGTGGTGGCGGTGATGGGCAGCGGAATGGCGAACGTGATTATCGCTGTGGCTATCTTCTCGATCCCGGCGTTTGCCCGTCTGGTGCGCGGCAACACACTGGTGCTCAAACAGCAGACGTTTATTGAGTCTGCGCGCAGCATTGGCGCCAGCGACCGCACCATTCTGTTCCGCCATATTCTGCCGGGCACCGTGTCGTCGATTGTGGTGTTTTTTACCATGCGTATCGGCGTGTCGATCATCTCTGCCGCCAGTCTCTCGTTCCTCGGCCTGGGCGCACAGCCGCCGACGCCGGAGTGGGGCGCTATGCTCAACGAAGCGCGCGCGGACATGGTGATTGCCCCGCACGTGGCAATTTTCCCGGCGATAGCCATTTTCCTCACCGTGCTGGCCTTTAACCTGCTGGGCGACGGACTGCGCGATGCGCTGGATCCGAAGATAAAAGGCTGATATCAGGCGCGGTGCTGCCGCGCCTGAACGTTCTGTGCGCCCCTCCACAAAAGTACCGTTGGGTTCCCTCACGCGGCCGGTTTACGGGCATCATATTCTTACGTTGTCCAGCTCCGGGGGAAGCGATGCGTAACGAATTACTGACTTTTCTGGCAAACCAGACGGATTTTTTTGATCCTCAAAATCTGAGCGACGTTTTCACCGCCCGCTATCTGGCGCAGCGCTTCGCCTTAAAACGCAATACCGCCAGCCACTACCTCAACCAGCTGGTCGCGCAGGGCGTACTGGTGAAAATTACTACCCGTCCCGTTTATTTCCTGCATAAAGAGAGCTTTTGTCAGCAGTTTTTCGATCTGTCGCGTAACGAATATGACAGCGTGGCGCAACTGCTGGCGGACGACGGGCTGCAGACCGAAGCGCCTGACCATTTTTCCCTGTTGATCGGTCACGACGGCAGCCTGAAAAAACCGATTGAGCAGCTTAAAAGCGCACTGTTCTACCCCGACGGCGGGCTGCCGTTGTTGATCACCGGCGACAGCGGCACCGGCAAAAGTTACGTCGCCGATCTAATGCATCAATTCGCCATCTCGCAGGGACTGCTGGCGGACGATGCGCCGTTCATCAGCTTTAACTGCGCCCAGTATGCCAGCAACCCGGAACTGCTGGCCGCTAACCTGTTCGGTTACGTGAAAGGGGCGTTTACCGGCGCGCAGACGGATAAGCAGGGCGCCTTCGAAGCCGCCGATGGCGGCATGTTATTCCTCGATGAAGTCCACCGCCTGAATGCCGAAGGGCAGGAAAAGCTGTTTACCTGGCTGGATCGCAAAGAGATTTATCGCGTGGGTGAAACCTCGCAGGGGCACCCGGTGTCCACGCGACTGATTTTCGCCACCACCGAAGAGCTGCACAGTACGTTTCTGACGACGTTTCTGCGCCGTATTCCCATTCTGGTAACGCTGCCGGATCTCCAGAGTCGCTCACGGCAGGAAAAAGAGGCGCTGATTTTGCTCTTCTTCTGGCTGGAGGCGAAAACACTGGCGGTGCAGTTGTCGCTGACGCCGCGTCTGTTGCAGGTGCTGAATCACTACCATTACCGTGGCAACGTTGGCGAGCTAAAAAACGTGGTGAAATATGCCGTCGCCGCGGCGTGGGCGAAACAGCGTGGCAGTGGAAATCTGACCGTCGGCATTCAGGATCTGCCCGAGAAAGTCGCCGTGGCGCTGCCAGTTTCCGCAGAGCCGCTGCCCAACGAGGAGCGGCTGACGGTGGATCCGAACACCAGCCTCGTCTGGCTGCTGCGCTCGCGCAACCCGGTTCAGGGGATCATTCACGATACTCAGTGTCAGGTGCTGGCGCTGTTTGAGCAGTTCAATGCCGGGGAATTGCGCTGGGAGGACGTCCTGAAATTGATGGGCGAAGAGATCGAAACGCTTTTCGACCGGCTCATTTTTGAAAAACGCGACACGACGGATTCTCCGATGCTGTTGCTGACTACCCAGCAGGTGCGGGAAGCGTTTTATCGGCTGGAAAAGCAGTTCAACATTCAGTTTAACGGTAACTGCATCTATGCGCTCAGCCACTATCTGGTGCACCGTTCTCATGGCTCGCATTCGGCGTTAAGCCATGAACGTATTCGTCTGCTGGATGATTATCTGGCGCAGAAAACGCCGCTACTGTACCGCTTTTGCCAGGCGGTGATCGCCGCGCTGACGCAAAAACTCGACATCGAACCGCAGCGTATCGACGCGCTGCTGCTGGTGCTATGGCTGCATAAATCCGGCGCGGTCAGCCAGACGCACGTCAGCCGGGCGGTGATCCTGGCGCATGGGTTTGCCACCGCCAGCAGCATCGCTAACGTGGCCAACCGGCTGCTGAAGAACCCGGTATTTGAGTCGTTTGATATGCCGCTGGACGTCACGCCGGAGGCGATTGCGCAGCAGGTGGTGAACTATATCGAGAGCAATGCGCTCTCCTCGGGGCTGATGATCCTCGTGGATATGGGCTCGCTGAACGCCATCCACAGCTATTTCCAGCGCCGTGTCGCCACGCCAGTCGCCATCATCAATAACGTTTCGACCAGCATGGCGCTGTACGTTGGCGAACGGATTTTACAGGGCCATCTGATTGAAGATATCGCCCGCGACGTCAGCACCGATCTGCCTGTCGAACATCAGCTGTTCTGGCCGCAGGCCAATAAACCACGGGTGATCCTCACCACCTGCGTGACGGGCATGGGCGCGGCGACCAACCTCTGCACGCTGCTGAAAGCCAGCATCCCGGAAACCCTCGGCGTCGATATTATTGCTTGTGATTATCACATGCTCAGCGACAGCCAGGAGCGACAGCTGATTTTCAACCGTTACGAGGTGCTGGCCGTGGTCGGCACGCTCGACCCGCGAGTGCCCGCCGTACCGTGGATATCGCTCGATTCGTTGATTGCCGGTGGCGGTAGTGGGCAGCTGATGCGCATTTTCGGCACTATCGCCTCCACGGATCAGGTCAATGAAATCAACAATCTGCTGCTGAAAAACTTCTCCCTGCGGCGGGTGATTGAATCGGTCACTATTCTCGATACCGGCAAAGTGATTAATCAGGTGGAGCAGTTTGTGTTCCGTTATGAGCATCTGGCCGGGTGTCAGGTGCCGAACGATCGTAAGGTGGCGCTGTACGTTCACATCAGCTGTCTGATTGAGCGGCTGATTCGCAATGCGTCGCCGGGCACCTACAGCGGTCAGCAGTGTCCGGAGAGTGAGCTGACGCTGCTGCGGCAGGCCTTTAGTGTCATTGAGAGTAGCTATAGTGTCAAAATCCCGGTGGTGGAGCTGTATTACATTCACGATGTCTTAACGCTGGAGACGGAATTTATTCAGCAAGATCAAGAGTTTTAACCCTTCATACGTTTCATCCTGCCCTGGCGAAACGATCGCCACTTTACTCTGGCACGCGGCTTGCAAAATTCCGTGTGGTGGATTGAGTTTTTCGAGGACAGGATGAAACGACACTATATTTTTGCCAGCCATGGCACTTTCGCCCAAGGGGTACTCAATTCGGTTGAGCTGATTCTCGGCAGGCAGCCGGATATTTACACGCTATGCGCCTATGTGAATGAAAATACCGATTTGACCGTTCAGGTGGAGGAATTAATGGCCTCATTGCCTGAAGAGGATGTTGTCATTGCGATTACCGATATTTTCGCCGGTAGCGTGAATAACGAGTTTGTGCGCTTTTTGCAACGGCCACAGTTTCATTTACTTTCCGGTCTGAATTTGCCGCTGGTAATTGATTTGCTGATTTCTGCAGAAGAACAGAATACCGGAAAATTAATTCACGATGCGCTGATCAGTTCCAAAGAGAGTATTCAGTACTGTAATCAAACCCTCGCCACTGCCTTACAGGCGGATAAAGATTTCTGATAATGAGGAAAAATGATGATTGCCTTAATGCGGGTTGACCACCGATTGCTCCATGGCCAGGTTGCCTTTTCCTGGACGCAGTATGTCGACGCAGATTGCATTCTTATTGCGAACGACAGCGTGCCGAATGATGAACTGCGCAAAACGACCATCAAGCTGGCGAAACCGCCATCGGTAAAACTGGTGATTAAAAATATCGACGATTCCATCGAAGCGATTAAAAGCGGCGTGACCGATAAATATCACCTTTTTATCGTTGTGGAATCGGTTGAGGACGCCTGGCGTTTAGCCAGCGCGGTGGACGAAATAAAAAGCATCAATCTTGGCGGAATTAAGATGAAGGAGGGCAGCGTTAATATTTCCAAAGCCATTAATCTCCTGCCGGATGAAATAGAAAAATTAACCCAGCTGGTTGGGAAGGGCGTGGAAGTTGAAATTCGCCAGGTACCCAACGATCGCAAACAGTTATTCACGGAATGCGTGTAATTCCTGAGGACTCACTATGGTAGAGGCACTTTTACTTGGGCTGGTGGCGTTTATCGCCCAGTCAGAATATGCCCTCGGCACCTCGCTTATTTCCCGGCCTATCGTCACCGGATTACTCACCGGGCTGGTTCTGGGCGATGTCGAAACCGGCATCATTATGGGCGCGACGCTGGAACTGGCTTTCATCGGTTCATTTTCCGTTGGCGCGTCTATTCCCCCCGATGTCGTCACCGGCGGGGTGTTAGGGGTGGCGTTTGCTATCACGTCAGGGGCGGGAACCGAAACCGCGCTGCTGCTCGGGTTGCCTATCGCCACGCTGACGCTGGTGCTGAAAAACGTCTATCTGGGCATGTTCATTCCGATGCTGAGCCAGAAGGCGGATGGTTACGCCGAACAGGCCGACACGCGTGGTATTGAGCGCATGCATCTTATTGCCGGGTTTGGCCTGTCGCTGATGCTGGCGGCGGTGGTCACCATCTCGTTTCTGATTGGCAGCAACGCCGTAAAAGCGCTGCTGGACGCGATCCCGGAATTTATTAAGCACGGGTTAAGCGTGGCGACGGGCATTATTCCGGCGCTGGGCTTTGCCATGCTCGCTCGTTTGCTGATCAACAAAAAAGTGGCGCCGTATTTCTTCCTCGGCTTCGTGCTGATGGCGTATCTGAAAATCCCGGTGACCGGCATTGCCATTCTCGGCGCCATCGTCGCCGTTGTGATGGTCAACGTCTCCACATTTGCCTCTCCCCGGGCCCAAACCAGTCAAGGAGTCAGCGATGACGACGAAGATTTCTGAAGAATGCCTGCCGCAGGAACAGAGTGAGCAGCAGATTAACGCCCGTGATTTGCGCCGTGTTTTCTGGCGCTCGTTCCAGATGGAGTTTTCCTGGAACTATGAACGGCAAATGAACCTGGCGTTTGTCTATGCACTGATCCCGGTGCTCAAAAAGCTTTATCCGCAGAAAGAGGATCTGAAAAACGCGTTGAAACGCCACCTGGTCTTTTTCAACACCACACCGCACATTGTGACCCTGTTGCTGGGGATCACCACGGCGATGGAAGAGAAAAACAGCCAGCAAAAAGCGATGGACGACGGCGCGATAGAGAACGTCAAAGCGTCGCTGATGGGACCGCTGGCGGGGCTGGGCGACTCCTTTTTCTGGGGGACGCTGCGCCTGATTGCCACCGGTATCGGCACCAGCCTGGCGCTGAAGGGCAACATTCTTGGCCCCATCCTGTTCCTGCTGGTATTCAACGTGCCGCATCTGCTGGTGCGCTGGTTCTTCACCCGCTGGGGTTATGTCCTCGGGACGGGGGTGCTGCAGCGTATTCAGCGCAGCGGCATGATGGAGAACGTCACCTATGGCGCATCGATCATCGGCCTGATGGTAGTTGGGGCGATGGCGGCATCGATGATTGATATCACCATCCCGATAGCCTTCGGCACCGGCGAGGCGAAAACCAACGTGCAGGACATCCTCAACGACATTATGCCGTGCCTGCTGCCGCTGGTGAGTTTCGGCATTGTTTACTGGCTGCTCGGGCGCAAAGTAAAACCACTCAGCATTATCGGCGGTATGGCGCTGGTGGGCATTCTGGGCTCGTGGATTGGGTTGTTTTAACAGGAGATGACGATGTTACCCACAATGATGACCTATATCGAAGAAGAGCCCGCAGCGCTTGCGAAAATCCTGCGGGAGTATCAACAGCACCTGGCGCCGCTGGCTGATTATGTACGCCAGCGCCCGGTTCGCCGTCTGTTGATCCTGGCAACAGGCTCGTCGCTGAACGCCGCGATGTGCGCACAGCACTTTTTTGAACACCGTTTCGGGATACGGGTGGATATCAAAGAGCCTTATAACTTTGTGCATTACGAGACAATCGATCCTGGCACCAACCTGGTGCTGGCGATTTCGCAGAGCGGGAAAAGCGCCTCGACGCTGATTGCCATGCAAAAAGTGCAGGCGGCGAATCTGCCTGTGTTTGCCCTGACCTCGGATCCGCACAGCCCGATTGGTGAGGCCTGCGATGCGGTGCTCGACATTAACACCGGTATCGAAAAAGTGGGGTTTGTCACCCGTGGATTCAGCGCCACGGTGCTTAATCTGTTGCTGATCGCGCTGATAATCGCCCGCGCACAGCAGCAGATCACCGACGATGATGTGCAGAATTCACTGGCCGAATTGCAGCAGATTGCCGACGCCATTCCGACCGCCATTGCCCGTACGCAGGCTTTTTTTGACCATCATGAAAAAACCTTCAGAGACGGAACGCGATTTGTCGCTATTGGCTATGGCGCGTTAACCGGCGTGGCGAAGGAGTTTGAGACCAAGTTCACCGAAACCGTGCGCGTGCCGTCGAGCGGCTTTGAGCTCGAAGCCTATATGCATGGTCCGTATCTGGAAGCCAACGCGCAGCATGTGATGGTCTTTATCGAGGACGCACCCAACGCGCGGTTGCGGGCGCTGCAGGAGTATATGACGCCTGCGGTAAATCAGACGTTCAGGGTCTCGCCCGGCACGACACAAAACGCGCAGACGCTGGCGCTGGAGTGCCCGGTCACGCACTCTTTTTCACCATTGCTGTTGATTGTGCCGATGCAAATTCTGGCCTGGCGAACGGCCTGCGCTAAAGACATTAACCTTGCCGTTCGCATCTTTGATGATTTCGATCGTGTCTTAAAAAGTAAGATCTAATACTTCAGGAGAAAAATATGTTGGGTTTTAATCAGGACGAGTACCTGACGAGTGCTCGTGAGATCGTTGCTGCGCGTAAACAGGCGGAAGCGGTCGCAGATGCTATTGCTGAGCAGGGCGTCAACGCCTTATTTTTTGCCTCTGTTGGGGGTTCGTTAGCGCCCATGATGGCAATAAACGCCTTCGCCAAAGAATTAACCGACATTCCCGTTTACCTGGAGCAGGCGGCAGAGTTAATTCACACCGGGCATAAAAAACTCACTAAGGATTCGGTCGTCGTTACGTTATCGAAATCAGGCGATACCAAAGAATCCGTGGAAATTGCGCAGTGGTGTAAAGCGCAGGGAATACGCGTGGTGGCAATAACTAAAAATAGCGATTCTCCGCTGGCCAGCGCCGCGACCTGGCATATTCCGATGCGCCATAAAAATGGCGTGGAATATGAGTACATGCTGTTGTACTGGTTATTCTTCCGCCTGGTATATCGTCAGGGTGAATTTCCGCAGTACGCCCAGTTTGCCAGTCAGCTGGAACTGCTGCCGGAAAATTTGCTTAACGCAAAAAGGCAGTTTGATCCGCAGGCGGACAGCATCGCCCGTCAATATCACAACAGCGATTACATGATGTGGATTGGCGGCGCGGAAATGTGGGGCGAGGTGTATCTTTTCTCGATGTGCATTCTGGAAGAGATGCAGTGGAAGCGCACTAAATCCGTGTCGTCTGCCGAATTTTTCCACGGTACGCTGGAATTACTGGAAAAAGAGGTGCCGCTGTTCCTGGTGAAAGGGGAAGGGAAGTGCCGGGCGCTGGACGAACGCGTTGCACGTTTTGCGGAAAAGATCACTGATCATCTTGTGGTGCTGGATCCGCGTGATTATCCGCTTGAAGGGATTAATGATGAATTCCGCTGGATCCTCGCGCCGTGCATTATTTCCACGCTGCTGGTGGACCGCCTCGCGGCGCATTTCGAGCATTACACCGGCCATGATTTAAATATTCGTCGCTACTATCGTCAGTTCGAGTATTAATGCACAAATAAAAAAGGGGGACATCGTGTCCCCCTTTTTCTTTCGCAGAAGATTAAACCCGGCTACCCCACAGGTCATACTCATCGGCGTTTTCAATTTTCACGCGGACCACATCGCCCGGTTTCACTTTCGTTTCACCGTTCAGATAAACCGCGCCGTCGATTTCCGGGGCGTCGGCCATGCTGCGGCCAATCGCGCCTTCTTCATCCACTTCATCGATAATAACCAGAATTTCGCGGCCCACTTTTTCCTGCAGGCGTTCGGCAGAAATCTGCTGCTGCAGCTGCATAAAGCGGTTCCAGCGCTCTTCTTTGATCTCTTCAGGCACCTGATCCGGCAGGTCGTTGGCGGTGGCACCTTCGACCGGGCTGTATTTGAAGCAGCCCACGCGATCCAGACGTGCCTCTTTCAGGAAGTCGAGCAGCATCTGGAAATCCTCTTCGGTTTCACCCGGGAAACCGACGATAAAGGTTGAACGCAGCGTCAGTTCAGGGCAGATTTCACGCCACTGCTTGATGCGCGCCAGCTGGCGATCGACAGCCCCCGGGCGCTTCATCAGCTTGAGGATGCGCGGGCTGGCGTGCTGCATCGGGATGTCCAGATACGGCAGGATTTTGCCTTCTGCCATCAGCGGGATCACGTCGTCAACGTGCGGATACGGGTAGACATAATGCAGACGCACCCACACGCCCAGCTTCGCCAGCTGTTCGCACAGGCTGACCATACTGGTTTTCACCGGCTCGCCGTTGTAGAAACCGGTGCGGTGTTTTACGTCAACGCCGTACGCGGAGGTATCCTGGGAGATCACCAGCAGCTCTTTCACCCCGGCATCAACGAGGCGTTTGGCTTCGGCCAGCACGTCGCCAATCGGGCGGCTGTCGAGATCGCCACGCATCGACGGAATAATGCAGAAGGTGCAGCGATGGTTGCAGCCTTCGGAAATTTTTAAATACGCATAATGACGCGGCGTCAGCTTCACGCCCTGTTCCGGCACCAGGCTGGTGAACGGGTTATGCTGCGGCTTCGGCACGTAATGGTGCACATGTTCCAGCACCTGCTCGTAGCTGTGCGGACCGGTAATTTCCAGCACTTTTGGGTGCACTTCACGGATCTGATCGACCTTTGCGCCGAGGCAGCCGGTAACGATGACCTTGCCGTTTTCATTCAGCGCTTCGCCGATCGCTTCCAGCGATTCCTGGACCGCGCTGTCGATAAAACCGCAGGTGTTGACGATAACCATATCGGCATCGTCATAGCGTGGCACCACTTCATACCCTTCGGTACGCAGCTCGGTAAGGATGCGCTCGGAATCCACCAGGTTCTTCGGGCAGCCGAGAGAAATAAAACCAATCTTTGACATTTTTTATACAGTACATTGCTCAGGATGCGGGGATTATACAGATGCGGCTGGTGGACAGCTACAACCGGATCCGACGCCACAGCCATCTCGGTGGCGTCAGTCCGGAGGCCTTCGAGCAGGCCTCACCGTGAGGACACCGGAGCGTGGTCACTCCACTCGGCGCACATGTCAACGGGTAGCGCGTGTTATGTACCACCTGTCTGAGGGACAGGTGGTACAGTAGGGGTTAAAAAAGAGGGCATTACAGCCGGAACGCACGTAATCCGCTCAGGTCATGATGCGCAGGCATGTCGAGTAAGAAATCCAGTAATCTTTCGCCCATGGCAGGGGACCAGCCACCGTAAACGATGTTGCCACGGAATTTACGTATCAAATCATCATGGGAGAGCGGGGCGCGTGAGCTACCGCGCATGAACCCCTGACGAATTTCCCGCGTCTGCCCGTTGCGGAACGTGACTTTAATGTGGCCGGTGTAGTTTTCCGGGTATTCATTGTTCGGGTCGATGACATAGCGAATTTTCTGCGCCAGCTGGACGATTTTGGGATCGTGAACCAGCGCTTCCGAGAACTGCGCCATTCCCGCATCGCCTTCGAAAAAGGCCATCGCCATGCACCACGGCACGCTGAATTTCGCGGCATAGCTGTTCGCAGGCTGATGCTTTTTCGCCAGCGGTTCCCATAAGCGATGCACATAGCCATCGCTAGTCTCGCAGAGAATATCGACGATGTCGTCCGGATCGTGCTGCTCTTTAGCCAGTTGGATCATGCAATCCATGTAAGGGTGAGTCATGGTGCCGCTGGCAAAGGGCTTAAAGGTCAACTTATCGATTCGCCAGCTTTCGCCGATACCTTCAGTGAGATGGGAATAATCGGGTTGTGCCGTGGGCGCAAACGCATGATAGAAACTGTGTTTACCATCGAATACGCGACGTGGTGCAATAAACCCCTGCTGCGCCATGCGAACCGCTTTATAGCCTGCCTGCGCCGCCCAACCCGGGTGCAAACGCTTGGTCCAGGCACCTTCAGACAGATACTCGATGATGCCGCTGGAAAGACTGCCTGCGATACCGAAGGCGCCAGCCATTGTCGCCGGACTCAGGCCCAGAGCGGCAGAAACCCCCGCAGCTGCGCCGAACGGGCCGATGGCTGCGGTCGGGTGAAATCCCTGCGCGTGGATCTTGCCGGGGGCGACGGCGTTCATTCGGGAGGCGGTTTCCATGCCGATCGCCAGCCCCAGTAAGAGATCTTTTCCGCTCAGCGCAAAACGTNCCGTAGCAAGCACGGCGGGAACGGTAAAGCAGCCGACATGAAGAGGTGACCCCTCCAGCGTATCATCAAAATCTTCACCGTGAATGGCGGCGCCGTTTACCATCGCGGCACCGGCAACATCAAGGGCGCGGGACTGGCCCGGCACGGTACATTCACCGTAGTGATCGCAACTGTCGATCAACTGGCGGACATAGGTCGCATGGCGTCCGGAGATCATCAGACCAAAGCAATCGATCAGATCATTGAGGACAATCTCACGCGTTTTAGCCGGAATATCGTCATAGCGAATGCGGGTGAGGCTGCTGGCTAACTGTTCACTGACACTGAGATCCGGAGATTGAAATTCATTCATTTTGTTGAATTCCTTATGTGTTTGAAAACATCCTGGATTCTGTTGCCTCGCGGTCTGTTTTCCGCGAGGCGTTCCAGGCCTTACGGTTAATACAGACCTAACAAGCTCCACCAGAACGGGCCAATGCCCAGGTAGATGGCAAGGAAGACGATGCAGAACAACAGACCAAGCAGCCAGAAAGGACGCAGCGGGATATAGCCTGAGTCGTAGAAGATAGGACCAGAACCCAGCCCGTAGTGGGTTATCCCACCCATCAGATTACTGCAAAAGCACAGTGCCAGCGCACCCAGCATCGGCGGCGTTCCAACAGCCAGAATCACGCCTAAAAAGGCGGGGTACATGGAGGCCACATGCGCCGTGGCACTGGCGAAGAAGTAATGGGCAAACACATAAATCAGGCACAGCACGATCAAGGCGACAGTCCAGTCCATCCCGCCGACATAACCCGCCAGCACCTTACTCAGCCAGGGGATCAGGCCCAGTTTATTGAGGAAGTTGGCCATCATCACCAGTGCGGAGAACCAAATCAGCGTATTCCATGCACCTTTCTCAGCTGCCAGATCGGCCCAGGTCAGCACGCGCGTCACCAGCAGAACGGCGAGACCTACCAGCGCAGCAATCGTGGCATTTACTTTGAAGAACATATCGCCAATGGTCCAGAGGCCAATCAGACCGATGAAAACGCCGAGCATGATGTACTCTTGCTTTGACAGCTTGCCCATTTCCGCCAGTTTTTCTTTGGCGATCGTCACCGCTTCCGGGCTCTTTTTAATTTCCGGTGGCCAGACCACCATCAGGATCAGGGGCAGCACAATCAGGCACAGGGCGCCAGGCAGTGAGCCCGCCAGGAACCAGGTGCCCCAGTTAATCTCAATGCCTGCGCTTCCGGCGAAGCCGACCATCAGCGGGTTGGACGCCATGGCGGTCAGGAACATGGCTGAAATGACCAGGTTCCCCTGGAATGCGTTAGACATCAGGAACGAGCCAATACGGCGACCGGTGCCTTTCGCCGGGTCGCTATCGTAGGCGAGGGAAATCGCCAGTTGTAAGGGATATAACACCCCGCCGAGGCGCGCGGTATTGGACGGAATGACCGGCGCGAGCACCACGTTAGTGAGCGTTGTCGCGTAAGCCAGCCCCAGCGGTGTTTTGCCCGCCATGCTCATAAAGAGATAAGCAATGCGGTTTCCGAGCCCCGTCTTCAGAAACGCCCGTGAGATGAAGAACGCGCTACAAATCAGCCAGATGGTGGAATCGCTGAAACCACTTAATGTCTGATTCACCGACAGCGTTTTCGTCAGCCCGGTTGCAGCAATTGCCGACAGTGCAATCACCGCCATGGGATAAGGTTTCGCCATGAAGCCAACAATGGTCGCGACGAAAATCGCGAATAATTGCCAGGCTTTTGGATCGACACCATCCGGGCAGGGAATAAACCAGAGAATGATGAAGGAACCCACCCAGGCAAGATGGGGCCAGTACTTTGCAAAAAAGCTCTTTTCAGAAGCTTCCCCGGTGGTATTGCTTTGTGTGCTTTTCATAACTATCCCCTTAGCGTGAGGAATTATTTTTTTGTAGAAGAGCCATCAAATATGTGGCGTCCTGCAAATCCAGTATTTTCCATGCGGATTCAATTAAACGCGTGGTTTCAGCAACGCTGAGTACGCCCTCAGCGCAACTGGCGACCTTATCTTCTAATTCGCCATCAGTGAGCGGGTTATCAGGCCCACCACGGTAACGTTCATCCGCATCGCCCCGATAAAGGCGACCATCATTAAGTTCGATTTCTATCGACGAACGCATTTTGTCAAATCCCTGAGCTTCTATTTCCGGGGAGAATTGCGTGGAAATACGTTGCTGCATGGATTGCATTGCTTCACTACTGACAAATTCGTCGGTAAATTCTTTTTTACCTGCTTTGCCATTAATCACGATCATCGCCAGGATTGCCGGTAATGAAAATTTGGCCTGCAGGGCGTTTTTGGCAATCGGATAACGGATCGGATTTAAAATATTCGAACCCGCAAATAACGTAATGCGTGCAATATCTTTGCTGTCGATATTGTTTTCTTTAACTAATTTCACCATCAGATCGGCAGACGGATGGGTTAATACACCACAGGGATAAGGCTTAATACTGACGCCCGGGTAATCGATGCTCCAGGTCTTGCCAAAACCCTGAGAGAGTTTTTCTGGCGCAACCCCGCCACCAAAGACCGCGCAAAACCCCCAGATGCCATCCAGGGCGGCCGGATCTGCCGTATAACCCGCTCTGGCGAGAATGGCGGCGGTGAGTCCGTTTTCGCATGCCCGACCAACATGCAGTGGTTTGGTCATGGTGCCGAAATTCACCCGGATGCCGGCCGCCAGACTGGCGGCGATACCAAATCCCCGGCGTAACGCATCGCCTTGTAAATGAAATATTTTGGCGGCGGCGGCATAGGCGCCAAACGTTCCAACCGTCCCGCTGGAGTGGAATCCACGCTTGTAGAGCTGAGGGAGGATCCATTCCGAGATTTTGGTTTCGACCTCAAAACCGGTCATGAATGCCAGCATGAATTCCTTACCGGAGACGCCGCCATGGAGCTGTGCGGCGACCAGTGCGCCAGTGAGTGCCGGTATCGTTGGGTGAGTCAGAAGGCCATACACATGGTCCGGGTCGTGACTGACCTGGCTGTCATCCCAGTCATGCGCATGGCCTGCGGTGCCCATAACGCGGGCGGCAACCGGCGCAGGGACTTTTACACCGTCACGGCCTGGCAGAAGGGCTTCCTCTTTCCCGCCGGTCTCTTCTGCAAGTCTGGCGAGAATGTTGACACATTCATCATCCGAACCCGCCACATAAAGCCCAAGCCCATCAAGAAGGCATCGGGTGCCGATCTGCAGCACATTCGGCGGCATATCCTCAAAAGCAACGGTCTCGATAAATTTTGCTGCATCCTCTGTCATGGTGGTATTTGACGGAGTGGTAGCAAAAGGGTTTGTTTGTATAGATGACATAATTTAAAGATCTCCGTGTCTGTGCAGTTATTCTCCGCAATAATAAACAGGCAAGGAGTGTGCCATCTTTTTAATCATATGAAATATAAAGACAAATTGAAAATAATCGCGAAATAAAATGCCGGTTATTAGGATATTGGGTCAGCCTAATCGACCTGTTTGAGTCGCAAACAAACCGCGCCTATTTCCTTAATTGCACAATCCAGGCGAGGAATTCCCGGCCCACGGGCGTGATATCCGTTCCCTGTTTGGTTGAACCTGAATGCAACATGCCATGATATTTAAGCGTATCGAGGTGTCTGCGCAGCGCAGGGTGAGTTATTGCGGGATAATGGTCTTTTAGCATATCGAATATATGCTCTCGCCCTAACGAATGGCCTTTGGTCTTTTCATTAAAAATAGCGAGGAGGGTCCTGCAAATATCCAGCGTATGGTTGTTAACCATTTCCTCGTAAATCGCGGTAAATGGGGGCGCTTTTACCTCAACGGCGGGTGATGCATGGCTTGCCGAATGGAAATAACGGGGTAAATCGGCCGTCGTACAAACCCTATTCGGCGGAACCACGGCGCACAGGTAAGTCACCATATTCTGCAACTCCCTCACATTGCCGGGCCAGTCATAGGTATTGCAAAAATCCTCCAGCGCACTGTCGAATTTCAAATGGCGGGAATGCAGCGTTTCTGCAAAATACCTGATCAGAAATAGCACATCACCAGTGCGTTCACGCAAAGGGGGAATGTATAACGGGCACATGCAAAGCCGGTAAAAGAGATCTTTGCGAAATTGCTTATTCCTGCCGCCGCGACGGGCACCTGTAAACGCACCTTCTTCGTAGCCGAAGAGTTCGCTCTCAGCCAGCGTTTCCGGCAAAGCAGAGAAGTTGAATGCCACAAACGGGCCGCTGGCGCAGGCTGATGCCTGGTGAATCGACTGGGCAAACAGCTCCTTGCCCGTACCACTCTCGCTCTCAAGGAGCACCGTCAGCGGAGTACCGGCAAACCGGCGCGCCGTGTCTACCGCCTGGCGGATCGCGGGTGACTCCCCCAGGATATTGGCAAACGTATATTTCGCTGTCAGTCCAGTGCCTTTGAGTTTTCGACGGACTTTATTTTCCAGTTCCTGAACCCGGGTAACGGGTTTGACAATGATGAGTGTGCCAATATTTCCGCCTACCGGCTCGGAAACCGGTTTGATCTGCAGAACGTAATGCAACCCGTTAATCTTCGTTATAATTTCCTCGTCACAGTTTTCGCAGTACCAGGCGAAAGGTCGATCTAATTCGGAGAAAATATCGCCAAAACGCAAACTCGCGCCATCGGTTTTTCCCAGACTGGCGATAAGGCTTTCAGCCGCATTATTTTTAAAGAAGAGCCCGCCATTCTCATCAATGCCGAAGATGATCTCGTCAATATTATTGATAATAGAATGAAGGTAAGTCCTGGTGTTATTGTTCCGACGCGCCATCTGGAAAACCGAATCCATGTAGGTATGAACAATGGAATCGAGGACTTCCTCTGGAATATCGAGTATCTGAAGTATCCTGGCATAGGTGGTGATAGTGAGTTCTTTCACCCCAAGGTTGATAAATTCCATCCAGTCAGGAACATTTCTTTTACGGCCAGCCCCGACAGCGAACGACTGCGCCATTTTCTCTGGCTCCGGGCAATCCGGATAATAGGGCGAGATATTGAGGTGATTAACGCCAAAGCGCGCAATTTCCCAGATCAGATAATTGGCCCTTTCAAGGGAGTTATCGACGGCCAGCACGCTGGTATTTTTGGGGAGTTCAAGCAGACGCTCGAAATTTGATGGATTCACAAAGCGACCAGCCAGGAGTATCTGACAGTCATTCGGCAGCATCTTCTTTGCATACGCATAGCTGCCGGGATAGGTCGCGAGGTAGAGATCGTAGTCGGTAGGAATTTGCTCATCCATGCTCTTTTCGAGGCACCAACAGAGGATGTCAGCATATTCACCAATCAGGGTTCGGAGGCTGGCGCCTATTGCATCGCAGACAACTTCTGCCAGACCAATTACGCATAATTTTTTCTTCATTTTATTCATCGTTGAGTGCTGGTGTTGGGAGCAAATATCGATCAATACATTAATGTTACATCATGAACAAATACACGCTTTTCCCTGTGGAGTATGGGCGTAATGAGAACACAATATTGCCAACATAATTTCATTCTGAATATTTTCAGACAATCTCTCCTGAAAACGCAATTTCGAACGGTTTCGCCACGCGGCAACGTAATGATCTCTCAAAGTGATAATTTATCATTATCAATGCTTGTCTTTGCTCAAATATCAGACAGATATCCTGCCTAATCTCGGATTATCTTTCGCTTTTTTTACGATGCTCGTCACGTTTATCCATCGAGTTCTTCCATTCTGCCAATGTTGGCACACATCACGCATAGCTGTTCCGGTTTGCATCTTTATTGAGAGTTTTAGCCAGATTCTGGCTCTCCGATTGTCTCCTGGAATGAACAATCCTGGCCGTAAAAGGAAAGATGTCTCTTATGAATGAATCAGCGTTACGCAGTGGACTTTCAGCTTCCTCTTTCTCACCCGTCGATGAAATCCTTCCCATTGGGCAAATGTTCCTCTATGGCCTGCAACATGTCTTAGTGATGTACGCCGGTGCGGTCGCCGTTCCCCTGGTGGTCGGCAACGCCGTGGGGTTGCCGGTGGAACAGATAATCTTATTAATCAGTGCGGACCTGTTTATCTGCGGTGCCGCGACCATCATCCAGGCGCTGGGCGTCGGCCGCTGGCTGGGGTGCCGGTTGCCGCTGGTTCAGGGTTGCACCTTTGCCGCGCTGGTGCCGATGATCTTAATTGGCAAGGAGTACGGCATCGGTGGTGTTTCCGGGGCCGTGATTTGCGCCGGAGTCTTCACGCTGATTTGCGCGCCTTGGATTAGCCGCCTGGTTCGCTTTTTCCCCAAAGTGGTGATGGGCTCCATCGTGACATTAATTGGCCTGTCGATCATGCCGGTCGCCGGGAACTGGATTGGCGAAGGCGGCAGCGGGCAGGCGGCCTTTGGCGATTTAACCTCGCTGGCGATTGCCGCGGTGACGCTGTTCATCATTCTGAACGTCTATACCTTCGGCTCAGGAATGATAAAAAATATTGCGGTGCTGATTGGCTTAATCTCCGGCAGCTTTATCTGGTGGATGTTCAAATCGATCGATTTCCACCTTGTTGATTCCACGGCATGGCTCAGTTTCCCGCATGTCATGCGGATGGCAAAACCCGAATTCCATCTTATCCCCGTCGCCCTGCTGTCGATGACCATGGTGGTGGTGATGCTGGAAACCATGTCCTCGATTATGGCGACCGGCGACATCGTCGGTAAAAAAGCCAGTTCAGAAACGCTGCGTAACGGCTTAACCGCCTGCGGCCTGACCACCGCCATCGCTGGTTTTTTTAACCTGTTCCCATATGCAGCGTTTGCTCAGAACGTCGGTTTGATTGGCCTGACCGGGGTGCGCAGCCGCTTCGTCGTGGCTATCTCTGGTCTGATCTTAATGCTGATGGGCATGTTTTCGAAAATGGCGGCGCTGGTGGTGGTGATCCCCAAACCGGTGTTAGGCGGCGCGGGCGTGGTGATGTTCGGTATGGTGGTGGTGGCGGGCATTCGCACGCTGGGGAGCGTCAATTACCGCAACAACAACAACGGCATGGTGGTCGCCCTGACCATCGGCCTCGGGCTGATGCCGGTGCTGGTGCCGCACCTGTTCGATCAGTTCCCGCCGATGCTGAAAATGTTTCTTCACAGCGGCATTACCATCGGCACGGTGATCGCCATTCTGGCCAATCTGACGCTGAACGGGAAAAACCTGCCGATGTTCCTTGCCCATTCACATGAGACTAACGAACCCGACCCATTGCCTTCCAGCACCGCCGCGCGGCGGGTGGCGGTCAGAACGGTGCGGATGTGGCTGCTGCTGCGAAAAGTGAAGAAAGATGAAGGTCAGTAAACGAACGCTATTTAACCCGACTATCAACAACCGACAGTGAAAAGGGGAAGACTATGTGTGCCTTACGTTCAGCGTCGCAAGGACGCGTGGATGGACTCGCGAAAGTAAAAGGGACGGCGATTTACGGTGACGATATCACCCTGCCGGGCATGTTATATGGCGTGTGCCGCTATGCGGATATCCCGGCCGGAAAAATCGAACAGCTTGATTTGAATGACGCACTGGCGGTGGACGGCGTGGTGAAAATCGCCACCTGGCAGGACATCCCCGGTACGCCGGTGGTGGGCGTTATCGTGAAAGATTATCTGCCCATCGTGAAAGATGAGGTGGTATTTCACGGTGATGTGATCGCCGTCGTCGCCGCCACCAGTTATGCCGCCGCCTGCGAAGCGGCAGATAAAATTCGCGTGCGCTACACGCCGTATACGCCGTTAACTGACGTAGAAGCGGCACTGGCACCAGAGGCGCGCCTCATTCATCCCGATCGCAGCGATAACATTGCCGCGCATCATCACACCATTAAAGGCGACATCGACGCCGGTTTTGCTCAGGCCGTGCACGTGCTGGAGCGTGATTATGAAGTCGGGTTTCAGGAGCATGCCTATATTGAACCGGAAGTGGTGCTCACCTGGCTCGATCCGACTGACAGCAGCCTGATTATCTCCGGCTCGATTCAGAACCCGCACCGCGTGCGCGGTTTCGTCGCCAAATTCATGGGCTGCCCGCAAAGTCAGATCAACGTCAAACGCGCGGTGATGGGCGGGTCATTCGGCGGCAAAGACGACGTTATCGATCATCTTGCCTGCCGCTCTGCGTTGCTGACCCGCTTAACCGGTCGCCCGGTGAAATTTGCCTATAACCGTGAGCAATCGATCATCGAAAGCTGCAAGCGCCATCCCTACAAGATGAAGTACAAAGCCGGGCTGGACGAGACCGGGCGCATTGTGGCGATGAAGATCGATATTCTGGCGGACAGCGGCGGCTACGCGGCGTCATCGCCGTTCGTTACCTGGCGCTCCTCCGTGCAGGCCGCCGGGCCGTACAATATTCCTAACGTCCACATCGACGTAACGGCGGTTTACACCAATAACAGTTACACCTCAGCGATGCGCGGGTTTGGCTCACCGCAGGTGGTCTACGCCCATGAATCCTTCATGGATGAGATCGCTGAACAGCTGAACATGTCGCCGGTGGCGCTGCGGGAAATTAATGCCCTGCGCCAGGGAGACGCGTCCGTAACCGGACAGGTGTTCGACAAGCACACCGTGTCGGCGGTGGAAGTGCTGGAAAAAGCCACCGCCTCCTCAGAATTCATGGCGAAACGCCAGCATTACCGCGAACTTAACCAGCAGGGCGGCGTATACCGCTACGGTATTGGCCTCGCGCTGAGCTATCGCGGTTGCTCCATCGGTGCGGAAGGAGTGGACACCTCTACGGCGCTGATCCAGGTTAACGAGGATGGCAGCGTGAACATTGCCACTTCCGTGTCGGAAAATGGTCAGGGACTGCAAACCACCATGTCGTTGATTGCGGCAGACGCGTTTGGCATCGACCTGGCGGAAATTCATTTCAGCGAACCCCCGACTTCGGTGATCGGCGACGGCGGTTCGACGGCAGCCACACGCGGCACCATGGTCGGTGGCGGAGCGATCCTCGATGCCGCAGAAAAAATCAAACAGCGCATCCTGAACGTGACGGGGGAGAGCATCGGCACCAAAGTGCTGACTGACACCCTCTGGCAGGACGGTTTCATCATCAACAAGCATGACCAGAGCCGCCGTCTGGAATTCAAATCCGCGGTTAATCAAACCAAGGTACGTGCCGCCGCCGATTCACTGGGACGAAGAAAAAGGGTGCGGCAGCCCCTATTTCACCTGGGTATATGGCTGTCAGGTGGCGGAAGTCCGCGTGAACACCAGCACCGGAAAAACCGATCTCCTGCATGTCACCGCTGCCCATGACGTCGGGCATGTGCTCAACCCGGTCGGCTTTGAAGGCCAGGTCTGCGGCGGGGTGGCGCAGGGGTTTGGTTATGCGCTGCTGGAAGATTTCAATATCGAGCACGGTCAGGTCAAATCAGAAAACTTCGACAGCTATCTGCTGCCCACTATCAAAGATATCCCGCGGATCACCGTGATTGGCGTCGACAACAACCTGCCACTGACGCTTGAGCAGGTCATTCTCGGCTACAACCTCAAGAAACCGGCGCGGCAGAGCGAGCTGATGATTGAGCACGATAATAAAAAACAGGTGCTGCGCCTGACCGATGTGACGGTCAGCCGTCCGCAAAGCCTGGAAGCGGCATTAACGCTGCTGGCTGACGACGGCGTCAGCGCCATTGCGGGCGGAACGGATGTGATTGTGCAGGGGCGGCTGCAAACCCGACCGATGAAGCTGGTGGATATTTCTCACCTCGAGGAACTGACGGCCATTACTGAAGATCCGCACACGCATGAAGTCACCATCGGCGCGGCGGCGACCTTCAACCGCATCACGGACCATCCGCTACTGCGCGTGCGTTATCCGCTGCTGGTCGAGGCATGCCATACGGTAGGCTCACATCANNGGCGCCTCTATCCCCCCTGCCATTCTCTACGATGCGCGAATCGAACTGCGTTCCCGCTATGCCGTACGCAATATGTCCCTGGGGGAATTTTTATTGTCGGGATACAAAACTCAGCGCCAGCCTGACGAACTGCTGACGAAGGTGATCCTGCCGCCACCCGCCAGACCGGATGCGCGCGGGTTTTATCATCAACTCGGACGACGCAACGCCCTGAACATTACGCGCCAGAGCCTGACTGCGCTGATGCAATACGACGACAACGGGGTAGTGAGTTACTGTCGCCTGGTGGACGGCGCGTTGTTTAGCAAACCGCNCGGCAAGCGCTGGTCGGCGGCATACAAACAGCCGGTCTTTATCAACATGTTCCGCGACATGATGGCGGACGTACAAACCTCTTTTGGAAATGACACGAACAGGACGCAGCGATGAGCACAATTAAAGTGAAGATCAACGGCAAACTGGTAGAAGCTAACGTGGAAGGGAATATGCGGCTGTTAGATCTGGTCCGTGATACCTTCCGGCTGACGGCGACCAAAGAGGGATGCTCCATTGGGGAGTGCGGTGCCTGTACCGTGATCATGAATGGCAACGCGGTATGTTCCTGTCTGGTGCTGGCCGCCCAGTGCGATCAGGCGGAAATTACCACCCTGGAAGGGCTGAACGATAACCCGATCACGCAAAAGCTGCAGACCGCGTTTGTCGAAAAAGGGGGTGTTCAGTGCGGGTTTTGCACGCCCGGCGTGCTGGTCAGCGCTACGGCGTTACTGGAGAAAACCCCACAGCCGACGGATGAGCAGCTCAAGGATGTGCTGGAAGGAAATATCTGCCGCTGTACGGGCTACCAGCCGATCCTGGACTCCATCCATCACGCCCTGAAATCGTAAACACGCCGCATCGCCCGGGGACATGCTCCGGGTGTTGTATTTTTGTAAAGAATGTTAAATGCAGCGGCAAACATTGACCTTGCTCATCATTTTGTACAAAAAGTGACCATATTATAAAAATGCCAGAGGCCAACAGAGGAGGAAAGAGCATGAGCGTTGGCAGACTGAAACGCAACATGATGAAAAAACTCATCAATGCGCGTATCGACCTCAATGCCTATCTGCAGTTGAGAAAGGCGAAGGGATACATGTCAGTCAGCGAAAATGATCATCTACGTGAAAATCTGTTTGAACTGTGCAAGGAAATGATCAAAGAAGTCGTACCACTCAGGAAGGCCCTGACGCGA
The DNA here is from genome assembly GCF_001188485.1 of Trabulsiella odontotermitis. Lineage (GTDB taxonomy): Bacteria > Pseudomonadota > Gammaproteobacteria > Enterobacterales > Enterobacteriaceae > Trabulsiella > Trabulsiella odontotermitis_A. Next base: position 25,904 of record NZ_JNGH01000062.1, on the reverse strand, counting down.
GAAGAGCGAGATGCGCTGCGTCAGGCGGGGGAGGCAGTCGCGTCCGCCGCGATTTGCCTGATGACCGGGCACCGTGATTGCCCATTATTTATCACTGTAAACGTAGAGACGCTTGAACGCTGTCTTGAAACACTGACATCAAGCATCCAGACACTGGATGCCGTTTCTTCACACGCGCATGTCTGAAATCAGGGGGAGCGAGGCTCCCCCTGTCTTATGGCGCCGTGTGTTCTGCAGACTGTTTTTTCCTGCAATAAATCAACGAACTCATTTTTATCGCCTCGGATAGCAAAAACAGCCCCACGTTAACAGCGAGCATCGAAAACCCTGTCAGGGTTAAAACAATCGGGAAAATTGCGATGGAGCATTTTATGGTGATGAATCGCAGAATTTCCTGAGCACAAGCAAAAGGAATTGCTGCTGCTTTTTTACGTAAGAATAAAAAAGCGGAGACAGGAAGTGAAATTAGCATCAGAAGGTTGCAAATAAAATACCCGAATAACAAGATGCTGGAGCTGTTGCCTTCGGTGACGTTTTCAACGATGGCAATGACAGCATGTATGTCCGAAATAAATGGCATTCTGTGTCTTGCCAGTGAGAAGAGGCAGTATGACAGAAAGGCAATAACATCCATAATGCCCCAGAACAGAAAAATGTTATTTTTTGAATTCATAATCTTCATCTTTTACTCCAGGAATCCATTGCCATGAAGAACCTGATACGGTCCATGCATCATCACTTTCCAGGTATCGTTGCATAGTGCTTCGTTCATCGCCATAGCGTCGAATCACCGATCTCTCTGAGACGATCTTCATATTATCGTCAGTTAAATGCTGAGGAAAAGGTGACCATACCTGAATTTGACTCCTGAGAGTATTAGCGAAGTCTTTACCCTCAGACATGAAAAGTCTACCTTCATCACCCATACTTGTCGCTCTGTTTATTGCCATAACTCCAAGGTTTAGAAAGAAATGGTAGTCATTATCTATGGTTTTCCAGTAACCTGGACCATATTCCTTCGTTACAGGGATATAAGAACTCCTTGTTGGTTTGGGTTTTCCCGATCTTAAGACGGATATCCTAAAATAGTGAAGGATTTTATTTATATATAACCGGTCATACAGGAAATCATCAACGCAAAATAATTCTGAGCTTTCTGCTATAAAAAAAGGATGCGTAATGCGAGTTCTTTTCTCTCTTGTTGTCATTACAATATCACCATACTTCACAAGTTTGTAGATACCATCCATTCTATGTTGGTGGAATAGCGAATGAGGAGGAGGACTGTATAAGGGGTTTTTAAACGCAAAATGAAAATTGTCAATATGGTTTGTTGGGCCGTGCTCTTCAATGATTTGATAATCTCTATCAATGATTTCATGAGTTACATTCGGAGAGGTAATATTTTCAAATTCTTTTGGATTAAGATATTCACGACGCAAATCATAGACAGACATAGAATGATTTCACTCCTGTGATTATTGGTGGTTTTTTAATTAAAATAATGGCTCTTTGTTTAGGAAATACCGTATAAATTTGCGATAAATTAAAATGTGATCCCCACCATATTAATAAAGGCGAGGGTTTTTTATTCGTGTCTATGAGTGTCCGATCGCACAACCAGCTTAAGTTTTTGTAAAAATCCCCTCATGACGATTCGTGCTGGCTACCCTTATTCCAGAGTCGATAAAAAGGAGCCAGCCATGCGCCTTACTGTTCCCACACTACTGCTGTCTGCGATGCTGATGGCTTCTGCGCATGCCGCAGAGGTGAACGTCGAGGTATTGCAGCGCAAACTCGATCATCCCTGGTCGCTGGCGTTTTTGCCGGACAACAACGGCATGCTCATCACACTGCGTGGCGGGCAGTTACGCCACTGGCAGCCGGATAAGGGGCTGTCTGATCCCATCACCGGTGTGCCGCGGGTCTGGAATAACGGGCAGGGCGGGCTGTTTGATGTGGTACTGGCGCCGGACTTTGAAGCATCGCGCCGGATCTGGCTGAGTTACGCCGAGGTGGGTGATGATGGAAAAGCGGGAACTGCCGTGGGGTATGGCCGCCTCAGTGACGACCTCAAACGGCTGGAGGCTTTTCAGGTGGTGTTCCGTCAGATGCCGAAACTTTCCACCGGCAACCATTTCGGCGGGCGGCTGGTGTTTGACGGTAAAGGTTATCTGTTTATCGGACTCGGCGAAAATAATCAGCGACCGACGGCGCAGGATCTGGACAAGCTGCAGGGCAAAGTCGTGCGGCTGACGGATCAGGGCAAGGTGCCAAACGATAACCCGTTTGTTGATAGAGCGGGCGCGCGGCCGGAAATCTGGTCGTACGGCATCCGCAATCCGCAGGGCATGGCGCTGAACCCCTGGAGCAACACAGTGTGGCTTAATGAGCACGGGCCGCGCGGCGGTGATGAAATTAATATTCCCGAAAAGGGCAAAAACTACGGCTGGCCGCTGGCGACGCACGGCATCAACTACAGTGGATTGCCCATCCCGGAAGCGAAAGGTAAACAGGTGGCAGGCACCGAGCCGCCGCTGTTCTGGTGGGAGAAATCCCCGGCGGTAAGCGGAATGGCGTTCTACAACGCGAAGACGTTCCCGCAGTGGCAGCAGAAGCTGTTTATCGGTGCCCTGAAAGATGAAGATGTGATTGTGTTGAGCGTTAACGGCAAGAAGGTGACCGAAGACGGGCGAATTCTTGGGGATCGCAAACAGCGCATTCGTGACGTGCGCGTCGGACCCGATGGTTATCTGTATGTCTTAACCGATGAGTCCGACGGCGAGTTGCTGAAAGTCAGCCCGCAGAAGTAATCAGGTAACCGGAATGGCGATAACGTTCTGGAACGCCGGGCGCTCAGCCAGCTGTTTATACCAGCGCTGCAGGTGAGGGCGCGGTTGCCAGGTATCTACTGTCTGCAGCAGGTTATAGACAAACGGCGCGATGGCGATGTCGCCTGCACCGAATTCCTCACCTGAGAGCCAACGGTGCGTTGCCAGTTCGTTATCCAGAATCGCGAACAGCGGTTCGCAGGCGGCGATGCCTGCGGTAATAGCCGCCATATCGCGCTGTTCCACCGGCGTTCTCACCAGCCCCATCAGGATCACGCGATGCGCCGGGGAGAGCGTGCCGTTAGCCCAGTCCATCCATTTTTCACCCTGCGCGCGCTGCGCCGGTGAGTCTACCCATAAACGCCCCTGACCATATTGCGCCAGCAGGTAACGCACGATGGTATTGGATTCCCACAGCACCAGATCGGTCTCGTCATCACGCAGCAGCGGCACCAGGCCGTTCGGGTTCATCGCCAGGTAGTTCGCATCATGGTTAATACCGAATTCCAGCCCGGCCAGAATTTGATCGTAAGGTAACCCGAGCTCTTCCAGCGTCCAGCGAACTTTTTTGACGTTTGTTGAGTTGTTTCTGCCCCACAGCGTTATCATAAAAAACTCCTGCTTTCGTGATGTTGCGTCTTGGTTGCGACGGTCAGTTATGTTGAGCGAAAGTCAGGCGGTAAGCAATCGTGATCAAAAAAAACACTGAGTTTTCGGCACGGTGGCGAGTTATTGCGTAAACTTTAAAAACTTTACCAACTCACTGTTTCTTTGCGGTCATTTCTACGTTATTACTCACCATTTGGTGCGTATTAGCGCTTTTTTGGAATGGATACTTGGGTGGCTCTTATGACGCGTGATGCATTCTCTCTTCGCAGCCTGGCAGCAGGCTCCGCACTATTACTTCTCGTTGTTCCTTCCCTTTATGCCGCGGAACAAACCCCTGCCGCGCCCCCGGCTCCGGCTGTTGATGCGCGAGCGTGGATCCTGATGGATTACGCCAGCGGCAAGGTGCTGACGGAAGGTAACGCCGATGAACAACTCGACCCTGCCAGCCTGACGAAAATCATGACCAGCTACGTGGTGGGCCAGGCGCTGAAGGCAGGCAAAATCAAGCTGACGGACAGCGTCACCATTGGTAAAGATGCCTGGGCGACCGGCAACCCGGCGCTGCGTGGCTCATCGGTCATGTTCCTCAAGCCGGGCGATCAGGTCTCGGTGGAGGATCTGAACAAAGGGGTGATTATTCAGTCGGGGAATGATGCCAGCATCGCGATTGCTGATTACGTCGCCGGTAGCCAGGATTCCTTCGTCGGTCTGATGAACGGCTATGCGCAGAAGCTGGGGCTGACCAAAACCACCTTCAAAACGGTGCACGGTCTGGATGCGCCGGGGCAGTTCAGTACCGCCCGTGACATGGCGTTGCTGACCAAAGCGATGATCCATGACGTGCCGGACGAGTACGCTATTCACAAAGAAAAAGAGTTCACCTTCAATAAAATTCGCCAGCCGAACCGTAACCGACTGCTGTGGAATACCAGCCTGAACGCCGACGGCGTGAAGACCGGGACCACTGCTGGCGCGGGGTATAATCTGGTGTCGTCCGCGTCGCAAGGGGAGATGCGACTGATTGCCGTGGTGCTGGGCACCAAAACCGATCGAATTCGTTTTAATGAATCCGAAAAATTGCTGACGTGGGGATTCCGCTTCTATGAAACCGTGACCCCGATAAAACCGGACGCCACCTTTGTCGAGCAGCGTGTCTGGTATGGCGACACCCGCGAGGCCAAACTTGGCGCGGGTGACGCGGGTTCCATTACGATTCCGAAAGGCCAGTTGAAAAACCTCAAGGCCAGCTACACGCTGAATCAGCCGCAACTGACCGCGCCGCTGAGCAAAGGGCAGGTGGTCGGCACCATCGACTTTAAACTCAACGACAAAACCATTGAGCAGCGTCCGCTGATTGTGATGGAAGAGGTGAAAGAGGGCGGATTCTTCAGCCGTATCGTGGATTTCGTGCTGATGAAATTCCACGAATGGTTTGGCGGCTGGTTCTGATAGTCCCGACCGTTCCGCCGGGCACGGTCAATACAGCAGTGTAATGTTATGCGTTTTTGCCAGCGCCACGATGTCGTCATCAGGGCGGGTGTCGCTGGCAATCGTATCGAATTCCTTCACATCGCCCATTCTCGCCGGGCGTACTTTGCCAAATTTACTGTGATCGACCACCAGCACGTGACGGTGCGACTGGCGCATCGCCCAGTGTTTCACCGGCAATTCTTCGAGATTAAAACAGGTCGCGCCCTGCACCGCATGCACGCCAGCCGCCGAGTAAAAGGCGATATCCGGGCAGAGATGATTCAGGGTGTCGTGAAAATCAAGCGGTTTGAAAATCGCGTTGCTGGCGTGAAACTCGCCGCCACAGAGGATCACCCGGCAGTGCGGTTTTTCCTGTAACGCCAGAAAGGTATTCAGCGAGTAGCAGACGCCGGTGAAGGGGAGTTCGTTGTCAATGGCTTCAATCACCCACGGCGTGGTGGTGCCGCAGTCGAAAAACGCCATCTGATGGGCTTCCAGCAGCGCCGCGGCATGGCGTGCGGCGCGGCGTTTTTCATCGACCAGGCGGGATTTTTGATCGCTCAGCAGATAGTGGCTGGCGCTGCGGGGCTCCAGCACAATATAGCCGCCCAGCAGCACAACCGGCCCGCTGTGGCTGTTGAGATCGCGACGAATGGTCATTTCTGACACGCCCAGCAATGCAGCCGCTTCTTTAAGGTGAAGCTTATCGCTACGCTTTANNCCAGACAACCGCTCATGCCGGTCAGGAAACCGCCCAGCATGTCCATCGGCCAGTGAACGCCGAGGAAAATGCGCGACCAGGCGATTGCGATGGCGGTTACTATCAAAATGGCGCCTGACCACAGGCGATGCCAGAACAGGAACGCCAGCGCAAAGGTAAAGATTGCGGTACCGTGATCGCTCGGGAACGAGTCATCCGGCGCATGGTGCAGGAACGTATAGCCGACGCCCTCGACAAACGGTCTTTCGTGCGGGTAGAGGTGGCCGACAACCCACGAAAGCGACATGCTGACGACCATCGCCAGCGCCATTTTGATCACCAGTTTGCGCTGATCGCTGACCTGTTCACGCGGTCCCCATAACCACAGCGCGACCGCCATCAGCGGCACAATGCTGATCAGATCGTTGGCGATAAAAACCGCCAGTGAGATTAACCATGACGGCGACGCAGGCGTGGCATTAATCAGTGAAAACAAGGTGTAGTTGATATTTTCCAGCATACTTTCCAGACTCATTACATTGGGGCAAAAAATGCCGCGCCAGACGGGTGTTATTCGCCTTCACCTTAAAAGCGATGACCACAGCGGTAAATTCACTTTGTCTTAGTTGTCCGCAGTTTACGAACAATCCGAGGAAGGGTTACCGGTCCTGCATCATTAGCCGCAAGTATATGAGTCGTTACTTAAGCGAACCTTAAACGAGTGAAAAAATGTGAAACTCGCGTCTGTCGATCACAATGTTGTATCCCCCTGTCCGGGATTTCATTACACTTTGCGCGATTTTTTATGAATAAGAGTAAGTATGCAAAATCATTCGCTTTCCGGTAAACGTCTGGGTCGCCAGGCGTTACTGTTTCCTCTCTGTCTCGTGCTCTATGAATTCTCCACCTATATCGGCAATGACATGATCCAACCGGGCATGCTGGCGGTGGTGGAGCAGTATCAGGCGGGCATTGAATGGGTGCCGACGTCGATGACGGCTTATCTGGCAGGAGGCATGTTTTTACAATGGCTGTTGGGGCCGCTGTCTGACCGTATCGGTCGCCGTCCGGTAATGCTGACCGGCGTGGTGTGGTTTGTCATCACCTGCCTCGCCACGCTGCTGGCGCAAAATATTGAACAGTTCACCTTCCTGCGCTTTTTGCAGGGGATCAGCCTGTGCTTTATTGGCGCGGTGGGGTACGCCGCGATCCAGGAGTCGTTTGAAGAGGCGGTGTGCATCAAAATTACCGCCCTGATGGCCAACGTGGCGTTGATAGCGCCTCTTTTAGGGCCGCTGGTGGGGGCGGCGTGGGTGCATATCGCGCCGTGGGAAACCATGTTTGTGCTCTTTGCGCTGCTGGCGGCCATCTCGTTCGTCGGGTTGCAGCGCGCGATGCCGGAAACCGCCACGCGGCTCGGTGAGAAGCTTTCGCTGAAGGATCTGGGCCAGGATTACGGTGCGGTACTGAAAAACCGGCGTTTTGTCGCCGGGTCGCTGGCGATAGGGTTTGTCAGCCTGCCGTTGCTGGCGTGGATTGCCCAGTCGCCGGTTATTATCATCAGCGGCGAGCAGGCCAGCTCTTATGAATATGGCCTGCTTCAGGTGCCGATTTTCGGCGCGTTGATTGTCGGTAACCTGGTGCTGGCGCGGCTGACGTCGCGTCGTACNCCCCTGCCGCGACGGTGGTGTCCAGCCATGCATATCTGTGGATGACCGCCGGGCTCAGCCTTTACGCCTTTGGCATCGGCATCGCGAACGCCGGTCTGGTGCGCCTGACGCTGTTTGCCAGCGATATCAGTAAAGGGACGGTTTCCGCGGCGATGGGCATGCTGCAGATGCTGATTTTTACCGTCGGCATTGAGGTCAGCAAATATGCGTATCTGTGGGGTGGCAACGGCCTGTTCAGCGTTTTCAACCTGCTGAACGGGGTGCTGTGGCTGGCGCTGACGATCTATTTCCTGAAGGATAAAACCGTCGGCGCCTCCCGCGAAGGGTAAAAATCAACGAAAAGGCGTGTCCTGATTGAGCGCCTTTTCGATTATCGCCAGCACCCCTTCGTCGTTATTGTGCGGCGCCTCGAAACGGGCGACCGCTTTCACCGCAGGCGAAGCATTCGCCATCGCAAAGCCGTAACCCGCCTGACGCAGCATTTCGAGATCGTTACCGCTGTCGCCAAACGCCAGCACGTCTTTATCCTCAATGCCCCACTGCGCCTGCAACAGCCGCAGACCGTTGGCTTTATGAATGCCAGGGACGATCAGGTCAATACTGCCGTGGCCGGTGGTCACCGCGGTCATGATATCGCCCAGTTCCTCGTGCAGCAGCGCCTGCATCTCCGGCACCAGACTGTCATCGATATTCAGGCCAAACTTGAGGAAGGTGTCGTCAATGTTACTGAAATCGTCCACCCGTTCGAGACGATGGTAATAGCGCGCCGCCATGGTGACAAAAGCGTCATCATACTCGCGCAAGGTGTAGGCGCTGTTTTTGCCGCAGGCGATGATTTCAATCTCTGACCGCGTCTGCAGATAACGCACCACCTCATCCCCTCCCCAGCCGCCGTTTTCGGCAACAAAAGCAATCTCTGAGGCAATTTCAGGAAAGAAGGATTTCAACTGGTAATACTGGTTGCCGCTGGCGACCACAAAGCGAATGCCCTGTTGCTTCATGCGCTGATACTGCTGCTGAAAACGCGCCCGGTTATAGGTTTTTGCGTCGTTCAGAAACGTGCCGTCCATATCGACCGCAATCAGTTTTACGCTCATCAATTTTTCTCCATGACAGGTTCAGCATCAGGTTTCGCCACCGCACGCGCCACCAGCGCGGCGANNAGCCGAGCAGCGGCGGGCCAACCAGAAACGCCAGATAACCGGTGGTCGCCACTACGCTGACGCGGGTCGGCGCATCCGGCCCGGTGTCGCTGGCAGCAGAAATAGTGAGCGGGAAGCCCAATGAGGCACCAAGTCCCCAGAGCACCACGGAAACCCCGGCGACCCAGGCGCTGTCGACAAAAATAATCAACGCGATCCCCAGTGCGCCCATCATGGCACTGGCGCGGACAACCGCCACGCGGCTGTAGCGGTCAATAAACCAGCCGCCGGTGAAGCGCCCGACGGTCATGCCGAGGGTAAAACCGNCCGCCCCCGCCAGTAAAATATGGATACTGGCCGGAACGCCAAGCCCGGTGACCATCATGCCAATTCCCGCACCCACCAGGGTGCCGAAACTGTAAAACCCATGCATCATCGGCAGCACGGTCTTGTTCATTTCGCGCTCAACGGCGGCGCCTTCCACGTTAATTGCCACTTCCGCCGCGCCAAAGCTGCCGCCGAACACGCACAGGCCGAGGGCAAACACTACCGGCGAGGCGAGCCACAAGGCGAAGCTCAGAATAACGATGCCCAGCACCGCGCAGGACATGGTGGCGCGAATGACGCTGCGGGTGCCGTAGCGCTTGACCAGCCATGCGGAACAGAGGATGCCGCTCATTGACCCTACCGACAGGCCAAACAGCACCACGCCCATTTCCGCCGTGGAAACGGATAACACGTCGCGAATCGCCGGAGTGCGGGTTGCCCAGGAGGCCATCAATAAGCCAGGAAGGAAAAACAAAGTAAACAGTGCCCACATGCGTAACCGCAGGGCTTTGCGAGAGTGTTCTGTCGTCATCCCATAACGCCTGATAAAAGTGATACCCGACACAGTAGCAGAAAGCGGGCAGGGCTGTCGTGGTTCGGAGGGGAGCAGAAAAGAAAAAACCCATCAACCTTGAACCGAAACGGCGGGGTTGATGGGCTCCACAAAATGGGGACATCAAAGAAAAGCAGTGGCATTACTTATGACTGATGTCCGACAAAAAAGTTCTGTAGTTCACATAAATTTTTTCTTCTGCTTGCAAACTTCAGTTTTATCCTAATCCCGGCCAGATGATGATGATGAGTGTACCCGCCAGGGTTAACAGGACGTTGGCTATCGCGTAGGTGCCTGCGTAGCCCAGCGCCGGGATGTTACTGCGTGCAGTATCGCTGATGATTTCCATCGCCGGGGCACAGGTGCGGGCACCCATTATCGCGCCGAACAGCAGCGCGCGGTTCATGCGTAAAACGTATGCCCCAAACAGGAAGCAAATCACCACCGGCACCAGGCTGACGATCAGTCCGGCAATCAGCATTTGTCCGCCGACCGCGCCAAGGCTGTGTGTCAGGCCGCTGCCCGCGCTCAGGCCGACGCCCGCCATAAACACCATCAGGCCGAACTCTTTTACCATGTTCAGCGCGCCCTGCGGAATGTAGCCGAAGGTCGGGTGGTTGGCTCGCAGGAAGCCCAGCATGATCCCGGCGAACAGCAGACCGGCGGCATTGCCGATGCCAAAGCTAAAGGTGCTGAACTGGAAAGAGATCATGCCGATCATCAGGCCAATAATGAAGAAGGCGCAGAAGGCGAGCAGGTCGGTGACCTGGCTGTGTATAGAGATAAATCCGATGCGGTCAGCAATGGTCTTCACCCGGCGCGTATCGCCGCTGACCTGCAACACATCGCCTTTGTTAAGCACCACGTTGTCGTCGATCGGCATTTCAATCTGGCTGCGGATCACGCGGTTCAGGAAGCAGCCGTGGTCGGTGAGTTTTAACTGGGCGAGGCGGCGACCGACAGCGTTGTGGTTTTTCACCACGATCTCTTCCGTCACAATACGCATATCCAGCAGGTCGCGGTCAAACACCTCTTTACCGTTACGGAAACTGGGGTCGAGGCGAGCGTGGGCGTCCGGGTACCCGACCAGCGCGATTTCATCACCCAGTTGCAGCACCGCATCGCCATCCGGCGTGGCGAGAATGCCGTTACGACGAATGCGCTCAATGTAGCAGCCCGTCTGGCGATAGATGCCCAGCTCGCGCAGGTTTTTACCGTCAGCCCAGGCCACCAGTTCAGGGCCAACGCGATAGGCGCGGATCACCGGCAGGTAAACTTTTCGGTTAGTGTCGGTATCAAGACCGCGCTCGCGGGCGATTTGCTGGGCGCTGGTCTGTAGATCCTGATGCTGCAGTTTTGGCAGATAACGTGCGCCGACAATCAGGCTTACCAGACCAATCAGATAGGTCAGGGCATAGCCGAGGCTCAGGTGGTCGAGCGCCGTAGAGAGTTGCGTCCCGGTCATGCCAGAATGGCGCAGCGTATCACCCGCGCCGACCAGTACCGGCGTGGAGGTCATCGAACCGGCGAGCATCCCCGCCGTCAGGCCAATATCCCAGCCAAACAGTTTTCCGAGACCCAACGCAATAATCAGCGCGCTACCGACCATCACCAGCGCCAGCATCAGATAATTCTTACCGTCGCGAAAAAAAATAGAGAAAAAGTTAGGTCCGGCTTCCACGCCGACACAAAAAATAAACAGCATAAAGCCCAGATTTAATGCGTCAGTGTTAATGCTGAAATGCTGTTGACCTAATAAGAGGGAGACCACTAAAACGCCAATGGAATTACCGAGTTGGACCGGACCCAGACGCAATTTCCCAAGACAAAGACCGAGCGCCAGTACCACAAATAATAACAGGATGTAATTCCCATTTAACAAATCTGCGACGTTTATATTCACGGAAGCTAACTTCTTGTTTACTAGTAAGTTGTTGAAAGAAATGGTTATTTGGGCTAAGGTTTCCCTGAAATCTGAAAGGGAAAATGCGCTTTTCCTGAAACTGTAATAACCATCAAATTAAGCCGGTTAGTTTAATCGTTCCGCGATGCTACGGCTAGTCACAATCGTTTTAATGCGTGTAAGCGCTTATTGGCATGGAATGCCTGAATGCTTTATCTGACTGGGGGCCTTTCGGGGCAAATCGTGAGTTTGATAGAGATGCTGTCAGGAGGATTCTTTGAAGTCTGAACATGGCTGGGTAGGCGTGGCCTGCTGTTTCTTACTTTTTATCGTCGTCTGCTTTTCAGTTTCTTTACATATGAAAGGCGTTTTTCCTGCGTCAGGAAATTCTGAACTCGGTTTACTCTTTTTCCTGATCCCGGGGGCGCTGGCGAGCATTATCTCCGTCAGGGGAAGGGTCATGCGTCCGGTTCTGGGTGCGATTCTGGCGATGCCGCTGTGTCTGTTGCTGATGCGATTCTTTCTGGCGACACAACGTTCTTTCTGGCAGGAACTGGCCTGGTTATTCAGTGCGGTGTTCTGGTGCGCGCTGGGTGCGCTGTGCGGGTTGTTTATCTGCAGTCTGCTGGGTCACAAACGCAGCGATCGTTGACGCCCCGGAGTGGGGCGTCAATAAAACGTTACGCGAACAGGCCGAGATTCTCTTTTGCCCACGCTTCAAAATCCGTGCAACCACCGATGTGCGTCTGATCAACAAAAATCTGCGGTACGGTTTCGACCGGTTTACCGACGGTTTTTTCCAGATCGGCCTTGGTGATCCCTTCCGCATGAATATCAACATAACGGTAGTTAAAGTCGTCACGCTCGGTGCTCAGTTTTTCAGCCAGTTCTTTTGCGCGAACACAGTAAGGACAACCCGGACGACCAAAAATAACTGCAAACATTCTCTCTCTCCTTAACCTAAAGCCTGACGGCGAATGGCGCTTATCATGACGCCAGCGACGTCATAGTTAAAGAAGGTTTTACCTGTCGTTTCGATTGCTTAGGGTTTGTATTGAGAATTACTCTTGTTATCCTCATCTGTATAAGAGTCTGCCGGAGAACATCCATGAAATCGCTCGGCGCGTTACCAAAAAGCGTCCTGATCCTCGAAGCGGTGGGAATGATATTGCTCGCCCTGGCGTGGCTGTCCCTGAATCAGTACATCAGCCTGCCAGCACCGTTTGCCAGCCAGATGGCCGCGGTGGTAATGATTTTTGCGGGTATTTTTCTGATGCTTCCGGCGGCTTTTGCTCTGTTCTGGAAACTGGCGCAGGGGATTGCGCCACAACTGATGCAGGGCGACAAAACTTCTTCTTCACATTCAGACAGGACAAAACGTGATGACGCCGACCATTGATCTGCTGCGCAGCCACCGATCCATCCGCCATTTTACCGATAAGCCGATCAGCGAGGCGCAGCGGAACGCCATTATTGCCAGCGCGCAGTCGGCTTCCAGCTCCAGCTTTCTGCAGTGTAGTTCGATTATTCGCGTGACCGACCCGGATCTGCGCGCGCAGTTCGTGACGCTGACCGGCGGCCAGAAACACGTGGCGCAGGCGGCGGAGTTTTGGGTATTCTGCGCCGATTTTAATCGCCTTTTGCAAATCTGCCCCGACGCGCAACTGGGAATGGCGGAACAACTGCTGCTCGGCACGGTCGATACCGCGATGATGGGTCAGAACGCGATGATAGCCGCGGAATCGTTAGGGCTTGGCGGTGTTTACATCGGCGGCATTCGCAACAGCATTGAAGCCNNGGGATCCCTGCCGCTATGCTGGTACACGAAAACCAGTATCAGCCCGTTGACGAGCAGGTTCTGGCGCAATACGACGACGACATGGCCAATTATTACCTGACGCGCGGCAGCAACACGCGCCGGGATACCTGGAGCGATCATATTCGCCGCACCGTCATTAAAGAAAATCGTCCCTTTATCCTTGATTACTTACATAAACAGGGGTGGGCGACTCGCTAAAATCCCATTCAGCCTGCGCCTGAGTGAGTGTATGATACGCCCACTTTCCCCAGGTCTTTTTCAGACGTCAGAAGAGGTGCAGGATGAAGATTGCCATATTGTCCCGGGACGGAACGCTCTGGTCCTGTAAACGCCTGCGGGAGGCCGCCATGAAGCGCGGCCACCTGGTGGAGATCCTCGATCCGCTCTCCTGCTATATGAACATCAATCCGGCGGCCTCGTCCATTCATTACAAAGGTCGCCAGCTTCCCCATTTTGATGCGGTGATCCCGCGTATTGGTTCTGCCATTACCTATTACGGTACGGCAGCGCTGCGCCAGTTTGAAATGCTCGGCAGCTATCCGCTGAATGAATCGGTGGCGATCATGCGCGCCCGCGACAAACTGCGTTCGTTGCAGTTGCTGGCGCGACAGGGGATCGACCTGCCGGTCACCGGTATCGCCCATTCGCCGGACGACACCAGCGATCTCATTGACATGGTCGGCGGCGCGCCGCTGGTGGTGAAGCTGGTGGAAGGAACGCAGGGGATTGGCGTGGTGCTGGCGGAGACGCGTCAGGCGGCAGAAAGCGTGATCGACGCGTTTCGCGGCCTGAACGCCCATATCCTGGTGCAGGAGTATATTGAGGAGGCGAAAGGGCGCGATATTCGCTGTCTGGTGGTAGGTAATGAAGTCGTTGCCGCTATTGAACGCCGCGCGAAAGACGGAGATTTTCGCTCGAACCTGCACCGGGGCGGTGTGGCAACCATTGCCAACATTACGCCGCGTGAACGGGACATTGCCATCAAAGCCGCGCAAACGCTCGGGCTGGATGTTGCGGGTGTCGATATTCTGCGCGCCTCGCGCGGGCCGCTGGTGATGGAAGTGAATGCGTCGCCGGGGCTTGAAGGGATTGAGAAAACCACGGGGATGGATATCGCCGGACGCATGATCCAGTGGATTGAGCGCCACGCGCAGCCGGGATTCTGTCTGAAAACTGGCGGATAATGCCATTTTCGACGGCTTTCATAGTATATGTCAGTTTTTCTGCGTAATATGTGCCCCGTTATTTCTCAGCAAAAGGTTTCAGGCATATGGATTCACTCGTCGTTCCGGGTCTTGATACGTTACGTCAGTGGCTCGATGAACTCGGCATAAACTTTTTCGAATGCGATACCTGTCAGGCGTTGCACCTGCCGCATATGCAAAATTTTGACGGAATTTTCGATGCCAAAATCGATCTCCTGGATAACGTGATCCTCTTCTCTGCGCTGGCTGAAGTGAAGCCTTCCGCACTGCTGGCGCTCTCCGCCGATCTTTCCGCCATCAACGCCAGCTCGCTGACCATTAAAGCGTTTCTCGATATTCAGGATGATAATCTGCCAAAACTGGTGGTTTGCCAGTCTTTATCCGCCGGTGCCGGGGTGTCGCTTGAGCAATTCGCCTGGTTTGTTCGTCAGAGCGAAGAACAGATTTCCATGGTGATCCTTGAGGCTTCGGCGCACCAGTTGCTCTATAAACCGGAAGAAGAAGAGCTGCCAAAAGAAGACATTCAGTACCATTTTCTTCACTGATCCCCTCTCCGATAAGCGCAGTCGCTGCCAGAGCGGCTGCCCGTTCCGTTTTAATATTCTGCAATTAACCTTTCTTTAAAGAATTATTCACCACCATTCCGACCTGTAAGCTCTATCGAATAGAGTGATCTTGCATAAAAAATTGATAAAAGGCGTTTTTTAATCTGAGCTATAGCCTGCAACCCGGGCTACAGTTATTCTTGCGATGCCCGGCGATATCCCACTACTAACGGTGGAAATACGCCGCAAAAGCGAACAATAGCCGCGGGGGAGCGCCGTCTCTCCTTTTCTACACAGAATGACAAAATATGCATGGTTTTTGCATGCTTCCAGGCTCAAATATTTTGGTTCGTTTATTAACAATCGTTGAGAAGGAAAGAGATATGACCGCTTTAAGTAAGAAATGGTTAACCGGTCTGGTGACGGGTGCGCTGATGGCCGTGTCTGCTGGTTCGCTCGCGGCTGAACAGAAAACCCTGCATGTATATAACTGGTCTGATTATATCGCGCCGGACACGGTGGCGAATTTCGAAAAAGAAACCGGCATCAAAGTCGTTTACGACGTGTTTGATTCCAATGAAGTCCTGGAAGGTAAACTGATGGCAGGCAGCACGGGGTTTGACCTGGTGGTGCCGTCGGCCAGCTTCCTGGAACGCCAGTTGGCGGCAGGCGTGTTCCAGCCGCTCGACAAGAGCAAACTGCCGAACTGGAAAAACCTCGATCCGGAATTGCTGAAGCTTATCGCCCGTCACGATCCGGACAACAAATACGCGATGCCGTACATGTGGGCAACCACCGGTATTGGCTACAACGTCGATAAAGTCAAAGCGGCGCTGGGCACCGATGCGCCGATAAACAGCTGGGATCTGATCCTGAAGCCGGAAAATCTGGCAAAACTGAAAAGCTGCGGCGTCTCTTTCCTCGACGCGCCGGAAGAGGTATTTGCCACCGTGCTGAACTACCTTGGCAAAGATCCGAACAGCACCAAAGCGGATGACTACACCGGTCCGGCGACGGAACTGCTGCTGAAGCTGCGTCCGAGCATTCGTTACTTCCACTCTTCGCAGTACATCAACGATCTGGCGAACGGCGATATCTGCGTCGCGGTCGGCTGGGCGGGTGACGTATGGCAGGCGGCAAACCGTGCGAAAGAAGCGAAAAACGGGGTGAATATTTCTTATTCCATCCCGAAAGAAGGGGCGCTGGCCTTCTTTGACGTGTTTGCGATGCCGGCGGATGCGAAAAACAAAGACGAAGCGTATCAGTTCCTCAACTACCTGCTGCGTCCGGACGTGATCGCCCATATTTCTGACCACGTTTACTATGCCAACGTCAATAAAGAGGCGACGGCGCTGGTGAGCGAAGAGGTGCGTACTAACCCGGGCATTTATCCGCCAGCGGATGTACAGGCCAAACTGTTCACCCTGAAAGTGCAGGATCCGAAGATTGACCGCGTACGTACCCGTGCATGGACGAAAGTCAAAAGCGGGANAGTCGCGCTATTCGACTGTTTTACCCGCCGGGTCGCTTCAGCGCCCGGCAGCAGGCGCACCATTGCGGTGCGCCTGCACCACAAAGACTTTGTATGGCACCGGTCCATACTGATTTGTTTTTTGCCGGAGAGCACCCGATTGAATGACGCGAACCCCCGCCCACAGGCGAAAACCCGCAAAGCGCTGACCCCGCTGCTGGAAATCCGCAACCTGACGAAATCCTTCGACGGGCAACATGCCGTTGATGATGTCAGCCTGACTATCTACAAAGGCGAAATTTTTGCCCTTCTTGGCGCATCCGGCTGCGGGAAATCCACGCTGCTGCGTATGCTGGCCGGGTTTGAGCAACCCACGGCCGGGCAGATCGTGCTCGACGGCGTAGATCTTTCCAACGTGCCGCCGTATCAGCGACCGATCAACATGATGTTTCAGTCTTACGCGCTGTTTCCGCACATGACGGTGGAGCAAAACATCGCCTTTGGCCTGAAGCAGGACAAGCTGCCGAAAGCGGAAATCACCCGTCGGGTGCAGGAGATGCTCACGCTGGTGCATATGCAGGAGTTTGCCAAACGCAAACCGCACCAGCTGTCAGGCGGGCAACGTCAGCGTGTGGCGCTGGCGCGTAGCCTGGCGAAGCGGCCAAAACTGCTGCTGCTTGACGAACCGATGGGCGCGCTGGATAAAAAACTGCGCGACCGCATGCAGCTTGAAGTGGTGGATATTCTTGAGCGCGTCGGTGTGACCTGCGTCATGGTGACGCACGATCAGGAAGAGGCGATGACCATGGCCGGGCGTATCGCCATTATGAACCGCGGTAAGTTTGTGCAGATTGGCGAGCCGGAAGAGATTTACGAGCACCCGACCACTCGCTACAGCGCGGAATTCATCGGCTCGGTGAATGTGTTTGAAGGGCTGCTGAAAGAGCGTCAGGACGACGGTCTGGTGATTGACGCTCCGGGACTGGTGCATCCGCTGAAGGTCGACCCGGATGCTTCGGTGGTCGACAACGTGCCGGTGTATGTCGCGCTGCGCCCGGAAAAAATCATGCTCTGTGAAGAGCCCCCGGCGGATGGCTATAACTTTGCCGTCGGCGAAGTGGTGCATATCGCCTATCTTGGCGATCTCTCCATTTACCACGTGCGCCTGAAGAGCGGCCAGATGCTCAGCGCCCAGCTACAGAATGCCCATCGTTACCGCAAAGGTCTGCCGACCTGGGGCGATGAGGTGCGCCTGTGCTGGGATGCCGACAGCTGTGTGGTCCTGACGGTGTAAGGAGGGGCGATGAGTGCATTAGAACCACCGGTCCGCGCCATTAAAGCGACTGGCTTTGCGCCGTGGCTGGCGCGCATGCAGATGCAGCACGGTCGCAAACTGGTGATCGCGCTGCCGTATGTCTGGCTGATCCTGCTGTTTTTGCTGCCGTTCCTGATTGTGTTCAAAATCAGCCTCGCCGAGATGGCGCGGGCCATTCCGCCGTATACCGATTTGCTCGAATGGGCGGACGATCAGCTCTCGTTGACGCTGAACATTGGCAATTTCCTGCAACTGACCGACGATCCGCTCTATTTTGAAGCGTACCTGCAGTCGTTGCAGGTGGCGGCGATCTCCACCTTCTGCTGCCTGTTTCTCGGCTACCCGCTGGCCTGGGCGGTGGCGCACAGCAAACCCTCCACGCGCAATATTCTGCTGTTGTTGGTGATTTTGCCGTCGTGGACGTCGTTTTTGATTCGCGTGTATGCCTGGATGGGGATCCTGAAAAACAACGGCGTGCTGAATAATTTCCTGATGTGGGCGGGCATCATCGACCAGCCGCTGACGATTCTGCACACCAACCTGGCGGTATACATCGGGATTGTTTACGCCTATCTGCCGTTTATGGTGCTGCCGATTTACACCGCGCTGAC
The DNA here is from genome assembly GCF_001188485.1 of Trabulsiella odontotermitis. Taxonomy (GTDB): domain Bacteria; phylum Pseudomonadota; class Gammaproteobacteria; order Enterobacterales; family Enterobacteriaceae; genus Trabulsiella; species Trabulsiella odontotermitis_A. Next base: position 7,733 of record NZ_JNGH01000062.1, on the reverse strand, counting down.
CCGCATCGATTATTCCCTGGTGGAAGCGTCGCTTGATTTAGGCGCGCGTCCGCTGAAAACCTTCTTTAGCGTGATTGTGCCGCTCACGAAGGGGGGCATTATTGCCGGTTCGATGCTGGTATTCATTCCGGCGGTGGGTGAATTCGTGATCCCGGAACTGCTCGGCGGGCCGGACAGCATCATGATTGGCCGCGTGCTGTGGCAGGAATTCTTCAATAACCGCGACTGGCCAGTGGCGTCCGCGGTGGCGATTATCATGCTGCTGCTGTTGATTGTGCCGATCATGTGGTTCCACAAACACCAGCAAAAACAGATGGGAGAACACGGATGAACAATCTGCCGGTAGTGCGCTCCCCGTGGCGTATTTTTATTCTGGTGGTCGGGTTTACTTTCCTGTACGCGCCAATGTTGATGCTGGTCATCTACTCCTTTAACAGTTCCAAACTGGTGACGGTGTGGGCGGGCTGGTCAACGCGCTGGTACAGCGAGCTGTTCCATGACGATGCGATGATGAGCGCCGTGGGCCTGAGTCTGACCATTGCCGCGCTGGCCGCGACGATGGCGGCNTGCCGGACGTGATCACCGGTCTGTCGCTGCTGCTGCTGTTTGTCGCCCTCGGTCATGCCATCGGCTGGCCATCGGAGCGCGGCATGCTGACCATCTGGCTGGCGCACGTCACGTTCTGTACCGCCTATGTGGCGGTGGTGATCTCTTCACGGCTGCGTGAGCTGGACCGCTCCATCGAAGAGGCGGCGATGGATCTCGGCGCCACGCCGCTGAAGGTCTTTTTCATCATTACGCTGCCGATGATTATGCCCGCGGTGATTTCCGGCTGGCTGCTGGCGTTCACGCTGTCACTCGACGACCTGGTGATCGCCAGCTTTGTGTCCGGCCCGGGTGCGACCACCTTGCCGATGCTGGTGTTCTCCAGCGTGCGGATGGGGGTCAACCCGGAAATCAACGCCCTGGCGTCGATTATCCTCGGNACGTGGCTGAAGGATTTACTATTTCCTCCGCGAAAGTGCCGCGCCCGTCGCGGCACGGTTTTCAGGGAAGTAAGCTGTGGGATTTTTTACCAAAACACGTCAGTCGCATGCTCGCATAAACGTCCCTGCCATTGTGCAGGTGGCGGCGCTCGCCATTATTATGATCCGGGCGCTGGATTTTCTGATGATTTTTAACCTGCTCGGTATCCGTGGTATCGGCGAATTTATTCACCGTAGCGTACAGACGTGGAGCCTGACGCTGGTTTTCCTCAGTAGCCTGGTGCTGGTGTTTATTGAAATTTTCTGTGCCTTTTCGCTGGTGAAAGGGCGCAACTGGGCACGATGGGTGTATCTGCTGACGCAAATCGTCGCGACGGGCTATCTCTGGGCGTCGTCTCTCGGTTACGGTTATCCGGAACTTTTCAGCATCGCCGGTGGCTCAAAACGGGAAATTTTCCGCTCGCTGATGATGCAGAAGCTTCCCGATATGCTGGTGCTGTTTCTGCTTTTTATTCCCTCGGCGAGTCGTCGGTTTTTCCGCTTACAATAACGGTGATACAATCCCCGCCCCTGAATTTGTTAAGGCCTTTGTATGCAGTGCGCACTCTATGATGCCGGTCGTTGTCGCTCCTGTCAGTGGATAGCGCAGCCGATCGCCGACCAGCTCCAGGCAAAAATGGACGATCTTCGCCAGTTGCTGGCGTCCAGGCCGGTGACCGAGTGGTGCGCGCCCGTCAGTGGCCCGGAACAGGGGTTTCGCAATAAAGCCAAAATGGTGGTCAGCGGCAGCGTGGAAAAACCACTGCTCGGCATGCTGCATCGCGACGGCACGCCGGAAGATCTCACCGCCTGTCCGCTCTATCCTGCTTCGTTTTACCCGGTTTTTGCCGCGCTGAAACCCTTTATCGCCCGTGCGGGGCTGACGCCCTATAACGTCGCCCGTAAACGCGGCGAACTGAAATATCTGCTGTTAACCGAAAGCCAGCGCGACGGCGGCATGATGTTGCGTTTTGTGCTGCGTTCAGAAAGCAAACGGGAACAATTACGCGCGGCGCTGCCGTGGCTGCAGGCACAACTGCCGCAGCTTAAGGTGATCACCGCGAATATTCAGCCGGTGCATATGGCGATCATGGAAGGGGAGCAGGAAATCTTTTTCACGGAACAGCAGGCGCTGGCAGAGATGTTTAACGGCGTGCCGCTGTGGATCCGTCCGCAAAGTTTTTTCCAGACCAACCCGATGGTGGCGAACCAGCTGTATGCCACTGCCCGCGACTGGGTGCGCCAGCTTCCGGTTCAGCACATGTGGGATCTGTTCTGCGGCGTCGGCGGTTTTGGTCTGCACTGCGCAACGCCGGAAATGACCTTAACCGGCATTGAAATTTCTGCGGAAGCCATTGCCTGCGCGAAACAGTCGGCGGCGGAACTGGGATTGCAACATCTGCATTTTCAGGCGCTCGATTCTACCCGTTTTGCCACCGGGCAGGGCGATATTCCCGATCTGGTGCTGGTCAACCCACCGCGCCGCGGCATCGGTAACGCGCTGTGCGACTACCTGAGTGACATGGCACCGCGATTTATCATCTATTCGAGCTGTAATGCGCAGACGATGGCCGCTGATTTTCGCCATCTTTCGGGGTATCGCGTTGAGCGTGTGCAGCTGTTCGATATGTTTCCACATACCGCCCATTATGAAGTGTTGACGCTGTTGGTGAGAGCGGAAGAGAAGTAAACCGGGCAACAGCGCGTTGCCCGGTGAGTGAGGCGTGTTATTTCACCTGCTGGCCTGGCTGCGCACCGCTGTCCGGGCTTAACAGGAAGATATCTTTCCCGCCAGGACCGGCGGCCATCACCATCCCTTCAGAGATGCCAAAGCGCATTTTACGCGGCGCCAGGTTGGCGACCATCACCGTCAGACGACCAATCAGCGCCTGCGGTTCCGGGTAGGCGGAGCGAATGCCGGAGAAGACGTTGCGCTTCTCGCCGCCGAGATCCAGTGTCAGGCGCAGCAGCTTGTCGGAGCCGTCAACGAATTCGGCGTTTTCAATCAGCGCAATGCGCATATCGACTTTGGCGAAANCCGGTGCCCGGTGCGGCAGCCGCTTTCACTTCTTCTTTCGAGGCTTCCACGAGGGCGTCCACCTGTTTCATTTCAATGCGGTTATACAGCGCCTTAAAGGTGTTCACCTTGTGCGACAGCAGCGGCTGCCGGATGGCGTCCCAGTTCAGTTCAGTATTGAGGAACGCTTCGGTGCGTTCGGTCAGTGACGGCAGCACCGGTTTCAGCCAGGTCATCAGCACGCGGAACATGTTCAGACCCATAGTGCAGATGGCCTGCAGATCGGCGTCGCGGCCTTCCTGTTTCGCCACCACCCACGGGGCCTGCTCGTCAACGTAGCGGTTAGCCACGTCGGCCAGCGCCATGATCTCACGAATCGCTTTACCGAATTCACGGCTTTCCCACGCTTCACCGATGGTTTCCGCCGCGTCAACGAAGGTCTGGTACAGCGCCGGATCGGCCAGTTCAGCGGCCAGCACGCCATCGAAGCGTTTGGCGATAAAGCCTGCGTTACGCGACGCCAGGTTGACCACTTTGTTGACGATGTCGGCATTCACGCGCTGCACGAAATCTTCCAGGTTGAGGTCGATGTCGTCGATGCGGGAAGAGAGCTTCGCGGTGTAGTAATAGCGCAGGCTGTCCGCGTCAAAATGGTTCAGCCAGGTGCTGGCTTTGATGAAGGTGCCGCGCGATTTGGACATCTTCGCGCCGTTGACCGTCACGTAGCCGTGAACGAACAAATTGGTCGGCTTGCGGAAACCGCTGCCTTCCAGCATCGCTGGCCAGAACAGGCTGTGGAAGTAAACAATGTCTTTACCGATGAAGTGATACAGCTCGGCGTCAGAATCTTTCTTCCAGTAGGCGTCAAAGCTGGTGGTGTCGCCACGTTTGTCGCACAGATTCTTGAAGGAGCCCATGTAGCCGATCGGCGCGTCCAGCCAGACGTAGAAATATTTGCCCGGCGCGTTCGGAATTTCGAAACCGAAGTACGGCGCATCGCGGGAGATATCCCACTGCTGCAGGCCGGATTCAAACCACTCCTGCATTTTGTTCGCCACCTGCTCCTGCAGCGCACCGCTGCGGGTCCACGCCTGCAACATTTCGCTGAACGACGGCAGGTCAAAAAAGAAGTGCTCTGATTCGCGCATCACTGGCGTGGCACCGGACACCACGGATTTCGGATCGATAAGCTCGGTCGGGCTGTAGGTCGCGCCACACACTTCGCAGTTATCGCCGTACTGGTCCGGGGATTTACATTTAGGACAGGTGCCTTTTACAAAACGGTCCGGCAGGAACATGCCTTTTTCCGGATCGTAGAGCTGAGAGATGGTGCGGTTTTTAATAAAACCGTTCTCTTTCAGGCGTGTATAAATCAGCTCCGACAACTCGCGGTTTTCGTCGCTGTGCGTGGAGTGATAGTTGTTGTAGCTGATGTCAAAGCCAGCAAAATCGGTCTGATGTTCCTGACTCATTTCGGTAATCATCTGCTCCGGGGTGATCCCCAACTGCTGCGCTTTCAGCATGATCGGCGTACCGTGGGCGTCGTCCGCACAGATGAAATTTACCTCGTGGCCGCGCATTCGCTGGTAACGGACCCAGACATCAGCCTGGATATGCTCCAGCATGTGGCCGAGGTGGATTGAGCCGTTGGCGTACGGCAGCGCGCACGTTACCAGAATTTTTTTCGCGACATGAGTCATAGTGGATTTTACTTCTTTGATTGTGAAAAGGGCTTTCGATATTACCAAAAGGGTAATTATTAAGTAAGCACAAACCTGACCCTTTCAGGTAAACTTGTTGAACAACGCGTTTATTCACAAGAACAAAGGAGTCGGGATGAGTTCACAATCCCAGGCCACATCCCCGGAGCGCCTGCGCGCGATGGTCGCCGGGACGCTGGCCAATTTTCAGCACCCAACACTGAAACATAACCTGACGACGCTGAAGGCGTTGCACCATGTCGCGTTACTGGACGACGTCGTGCACATCGAAATCCAGATGCCGTTTGTCTGGCAGAGCGCGTTTGAAGCGCTGAAAGAGGAGTGCAGCGCTGAGCTGCTGCGCATCACCGGGGCGAAGGCCATCGACTGGAAGCTGTCGCACAGCATCGCCACCATGAAACGCGTCAAGAATCAGCCCGGCGTGAACGGGGTGAAGAACATCATCGCGGTCAGTTCCGGTAAAGGCGGCGTAGGCAAATCTTCCACGGCGGTGAACCTGGCGCTGGCGCTGGCGGCAGAAGGGGCGAAGGTCGGTATTCTCGATGCTGATATTTACGGCCCGTCGGTGCCGATGATGTTAGGCGCGGAAGATCAGCGCCCGACGTCGCCGGACGGCACCCACATGGCGCCGATCATGAAATACGGTCTGGCGACCAACTCTATCGGTTATCTGGTAACCGACGATAACGCGATGGTGTGGCGTGGCCCGATGGCCAGCAAAGCGCTGCTGCAAATGTTGCAGGAAACTCTGTGGCCGGATCTCGATTATCTGGTGCTCGATATGCCGCCAGGCACCGGCGACATTCAGCTGACGCTGGCGCAGAATATCCCGGTCACCGGCGCGGTAGTGGTTACAACGCCGCAGGACGTGGCGCTGATCGACGCCAAAAAAGGCATCGTGATGTTCGAGAAAGTCGAGCTGCCGGTACTGGGTATCGTTGAAAACATGAGCATGCATATCTGCAGTAACTGCGGACACCATGAGCCGATTTTCGGCACCGGTGGGGCAGAAAAGCTGGCAGAGCAGTACCACACTCAGTTGCTCGGTCAGATGCCGCTGCACATCAGCCTGCGTGAAGATCTCGATCGCGGTACGCCGACCGTCATCAGCCGTCCGGAGAGTGAATTTACCGCCTCCTATCGTCAGCTCGCGGGCCGCGTGGCCTCTCAGCTGTACTGGATGGGCGAAGTGATCCCGAGCGAAATTTCGTTCCGCGCGGTGTAAGGTCAGAAGGTGCTACGCGAGCGGCGTAGCACCTGACCATTAACGGTGGTAGAAAATATCGCCGTCGTAGGCTTTAAGGATTTTGCCGTCGGCTTCAGAAACCTGCACGTAGTTCTCACCCATGTAGGTCCAGTACGTTCCCGCATCCGGCGCTGGCAGATTACGCAACTGCCACTGCTTAATCTTGTATTCATCCGTCCGATACAGTTCCGGCACCGTGTCACCGATTTTGAAATGGGTGAAATCGGCGATGAAACCCTCGAGTTCATATTTTTGAATGCCTGACGTCGACACCGTTGCCGGTGCGGCCCAGGTCGCGCCCGCCACGGTCAGCAGTGCGCTGAGAAACAGCAATCTACACTTACCCATTTTTTCTCCACAAAATCAGTCTGCTACCAGCCCCGCCGCACGTCTGGTGTGAGCGGGGGGAAAGATTATCTTAAGTGAATCAGAGAATAATATGTTCAGGAAAAATTGTAACCAGATTGCACATAAGCGCCATCAATAACCGGATTTCTCTGAACATTTCTCCACGCCTGTCAAATCGTTCGTTTCATCATACCAACGATCAGTTATGTTTCCAGCTTGTGATGCGTATCAATAAAACATCGTTTCGTTTTTAGTAAAAACATATTCCATAAAAATACCGCCAAGTAAGACTATTCATACGAAAAATAAGTACCCGAGAAAATCACAGGAGATAACGATGAAAAAATTAATCTGTACGGCATTACTGTTAGTAAGCAGCACCTGTTTTGCACAAAGCGCGGATGTGAAAGCGGTGAATGATGCTGTGGAAAATATGCGTCTTGCCATGCTCAGCGGGCAAAAATCCAGTCTCGAAAAAGTCGGTTTGCCCTCTCTGAGCTATGGTCATTCCAGTGGTGTCATTCAAAACAATGCTGAATTCGTTGACGCTATCGTCACCGGCAAATCACAGTTTAAGACGTTGAATCTGAACGATCAGACCGTTCAGGTTGATGGCGACGTCGCGATTGTTCGTCATATTCTGCAAGCCAAAACCAACGACAGCGGTAAGCCGGGTGAAGTGAAAATCGGGGTGATGCTGGTCATGAAGAAAGACAGCGCCGGTGCGTGGAAGCTGTTAGCGCGTCAGGCGTATAAGCTTCCGCAATAATGTCAGTGAACTGAACGAGGGAAAGGCCACCACGGTGGCCTTTTCTCATTTCTGCAATCCCGCTTATGCCGTTTACAAGGCCGTCTGCGGGCATTATCCTGAAAGGGATTTTTATGACTCGGGGTGCCCTTCACACAGTGAAGGCTGAGAAAGACCCGTACCACCTGATCTGGATAATGCCAGCGTAGGGAAGTCAGAGACCTGCCAGGTCATCGCTTCTTCACGACCTGGCAGGAGCATACCATGCCATCTGACCTGCTTAGTCCGGCGCACATCGCGCACGCCTTACACCAGTTTCGCACCCGTTCCCCGCTCGTGCATTGCATGACCAACGACGTCGTGCAGACCTTCACCGCCAACGTCCTGCTGGCGCTCGGCGCCTCACCGGCGATGGTGATCGACCCTGAAGAAGCGGCAGAATTTGCCGCTATCGCCGATGCGTTGCTGATTAACGTCGGCACCTTAACGGCGGATCGCGCCGTTGCGATGCAGGCGGCGATCAGCAGCGCCATCAACGCAGGAAAACCCTGGACGCTGGATCCGGTTGCCGTCGGCGCGCTGTCGCTGCGCACCCGTTTTTGCCAGCAAAATTTAGAACGGCAACCCG
>NZ_JNGH01000061.1 GCF_001188485.1 Trabulsiella odontotermitis | reverse complement strand
GACGAAGCTCAGCGGCTGGCGGCGATTAACGACACGGGTGTGATGCTGCCGGAGACCACGCTCAGTGCGCTGGTGGCGGCACAGGCGGCGAAAACCCCGGACGCCATCGCGCTGGTGGACGCTCGCTGGCAGTTCAGCTATCGCGAGATGCGCGAGCAGGTGGTGGCGCTGGCTCATCAGTTACGCGAGCGCGGCGTGAAGCCCGGCGACTGCGTTGCGGTGGCGCTACCGCGCTCGGTATTTCTGACCCTGGCACTGCACGGTATCGTCGAAACGGGCGCGGCCTGGTTGCCGCTGGATACCGGCTACCCGGACGACCGTTTGCGGATGATGCTGGAAGATGCGCAGCCGTCGCTGCTGATCACCTCAGCCGATCAGCAATCGCGCTTTTCCGGCGTCGAGACGCTGTGCTACAGCGCCCCGCTGCCGGTTACCAACGGTGCGCCGCTGGCGCTCTCCCGCCCGGCGCATACCGCGTATATCATTTTTACCTCCGGCTCTACCGGGCGCCCGAAAGGGGTGATGGTNGGCAACCCGCCATCGTGAACCGCCTGCTGTGGATGCAAAACCACTATCCGCTGACGGCGGATGACGTAGTGGCGCAGAAAACGCCGTGCAGTTTTGACGTCTCTGTCTGGGAGTTCTGGTGGCCGTTTATCGCAGGTGCGCGGCTGGTGATGGCCGAGCCGGACACGCACCGCGATCCGCTGGCGATGCAGCAGTTTTTCCGTCAGTACGGCATCACCACTACCCATTTTGTCCCGTCGATGCTGGCGGCCTTTGTCGCCTCGCTGACGAGTGAAAACAGCGACAGTTGCCGGAGCCTGAAACGGGTGTTCTGTAGCGGCGAAGCGCTGCCGACCGGGCTGTGTCGCGAATGNCGGCGGTGGACGTCAGCTGGTATCCGGCCTGCGGGCCAGAACTGGCGGCGGTCACCGGCAGCAGCGTGCCGATCGGTTTCCCGGTGTGGAACACCGGCCTGCGCATTCTCGATGCGATGATGCGCCCGGTGCCGCCCGGTGTGGCGGGGGATCTCTATCTCACCGGCATTCAACTGGCGCAGGGATATCTGGGACGGCCCGATCTGACCGCCAGCCGCTTTATCGCTGATCCGTTTGTCCCTGGCGAGCGCATGTACCGCACTGGCGACGTGGCGCGCTGGCTGGAGAATGGCGCGGTGGAGTATCTGGGCCGCAGCGACGATCAGCTCAAAATTCGCGGTCAGCGTATTGAACTGGGGGAGATCGACCGCGTGATGTCGGCGCTGCCGGACGTCGCGCAGGCCGTGGCGCATGCCTGCGTGTTTAATCAGGCGGCGGCAACCGGGGGCGATGCGCGCCAGCTGGTGGGCTATCTGATCGCCGAATCCGGGCTGCCGCTGGATACCCGCGCGTTACATGAATCATTGCGCGAACAGCTGCCGCCGCACATGGTGCCGGTGGTGCTCCTGCAACTGGATGCGCTGCCGCTCAGCGCTAACGGCAAACTGGATCGCAAAGCGCTGCCGTTGCCGCAGCGGGTTTCGACCACCAGTGGACGTGCACCGCTACCGGGCATCGAATCCACCGTTGCGCAGGCGTTCAGCGCACTGCTGGGCGGTGAGGTCAACGATGTTGAGGCGGATTTCTTTGCCCTCGGCGGTCATTCACTGCTGGCGATGCGTCTGGCGGCGCAACTGAGCCGCACCTTTGCGCGGCAGGTTACGCCGGGACAGGTAATGGTGGCGTCGACGGTCGGTAAACTCAGCGCGTTGCTGGCAACCGAAGACGATGCCAGCGCGCAGCGGTTGGGCTATGAAGCGATATTACCGCTACGGGAAAGCCACGGCCCGACGCTGTTCTGTTTCCATCCGGCGTCCGGTTTTGCCTGGCAATTCAGCGTGCTGGCGCGCTACCTGAGCGAGCGCTGGAACATTACCGGCATTCAGTCGCCACGCCCGAACGGGCCGATGCAGACCGCCGCGACGCTCGACGACGTATGTGAACACCATCTGGCAACCCCGTATTACCTGTTCGGGTATTCCCTCGGCGGGACGCTGGCGCAGGGCATTGCCGCGCGGTTACGCCAGCGCGGGGAAACGGTGGCGTTTTTAGGACTGCTCGATACCTGGCCGCCGGAAACGCAAAACTGGGCGGCAAAAGAGGCCAACGGTCTCGATCCTGAGGTGCTGGCGGAAATTGCCCGCGAACGTGAGGCGTTTATCGCCGCGCAGCAGGGGCAGGGGTCAGATGCGCTGTTTAGCGCCATCGAAGGCAACTATGCCGATGCGGTGCGTTTGCTGACGACCGCGCACAGCGTCCCGTTTGACGGCACCGCGACGCTGTTTGTGGCGGAGCGCACGCTGCCGGAAGGGATGGATCCACACAGCGCCTGGGCACCGTGGGTGAACACGCTGGCGGTGTATCGCCAGGATTGCGCCCATGTCGATATTATCTCTCCGCAGGCGTTTGAAAAGATTGGTCCGGTGCTGGGCGAGATTTTAGGCTAACCCGCAGGGGGCTCAGGGCCCCCGTTTCCCCAGCGGCACCACCAGTGGCGTTCCGGCTACCGGATCGTCGATGATAGTGCAACGCAGACCGTAGATCTTCTCTATCAATTCAGCGGTGACAATCGCTTTCGGTGCGCCTTCAGCGATGATTTTTCCGTCGCGCAGGGCAATGATATGCGTGGCATAGCGGCAGGCCTGATTGAGGTCATGCAACACCGCCGCCAGCGTATAGCCTTTCTCGCGATTCAGTTCACTGAGCAGTTCCAGCAGGTCTATCTGATGGCTGATGTCCAGCCAGGTGGTCGGCTCATCCAGCAGCATAATCGACGTTTCCTGCGCCAGCACCATGGCGATCCACGCCCGCTGCCGTTGCCCGCCGGAAAGTGTATCCACGCTCTGCTGCGCCAGGTCGGTGATACCAGTGGCCTGCATCGCGCGGGTCACCGCATCGTCGTCTTCTTTACGCCAGCGGGTAAACAGCGGCTGGTGCGGGTAACGCCCGCGCGCCACCAGTTCCTGTACGGTGATATCCCCCGGCGTGGTGGCGTTCTGCGCCAGCAGACCGATGCGTCGCGCCACCTCTTTGCTGGGGTAGCGCTGAATATGCTCGCCATCCAGCCAGACGTGACCGTACGACGGCGTCANNCCCCCAGCCGTTCGGGCCGATAATGGCGGTAAAATGGCCGTCAGGAATGGCGACGTTGAGCTGCTCGGCAATGGTTTTTTTGCCGTAAGCGAGGGTCAGCTGGTCGCCGCGCAAACGGGCTGTGGTGTTGATCATTTTTTGCGGGACTCCTGAATTAACAACGCGATGAGATAGAGGCCGCCAAGGCTGACGGTCACCACGCCCACCGGGAGCTGATACGGTAAAAACA
>NZ_JNGH01000060.1 GCF_001188485.1 Trabulsiella odontotermitis | reverse complement strand
CTAATGAACCGTGAGGCTTAACCTTACAACGCCGAAGATGTTTTGGCGGATGAGAGAAGATTTTCAGCTGAGATTCAGAGTCCGAAGGATTTTGCGCAGAGACAAGGCGGCAAATGAGGCGACGGAAGGAGCATACAGAAGTATGTGACTGACGTTCGCGAAAGCAGCCAACGCAGTATCAGTGCAAAAGACACAGGACAGAGTATAAAGAATTTGCCTGGCGGCTTTAGCGCGGTGGTCCCACCTGACCCCATGCCGAACTCAGAAGTGAAACGCCGTAGCGCCGATGGTAGTGTGGGGCTTCCCCATGTGAGAGTAGGACACTGCCAGGCATTAATTACGTGAAGAGGCCATCCGGAAGGATGGCCTTTTTGCGTTTATACTCCAAGCCTTCCCGGTTGAGATACGGTAAACTAGCTCCCGTTTTTGTCTCAGGAAAGCGTCTCATGAACCATTCTTTAAAACCCTGGAATACCTTCGGGATCGATCGCTGCGCGCAAGACATTGTTTGCGTCGAAAATGCTCACCAATTACAACAAACCTGGCGGCAGGCGACCGAAAATCAGCAGCCGGTGCTGATTCTGGGGGAGGGAAGCAATGTGCTTTTCCTGGAAGACTACTCAGGTACCGTTATCGTAAACCGTATTAAAGGTATCACGGTTCAGGAAGACGTCGATGCATGGCATTTGCATGTTGGCGCAGGGGAGAACTGGCATAAACTGGTGCAGTTTACGCTGGAGAAAAACATTCCAGGCCTTGAGAATCTGGCACTAATACCCGGTTGTGCAGGCTCTGCGCCGATACAGAACATTGGCGCCTATGGCGTGGAACTCAAGCAGGTTTGCGAATATGTTGACTGCATTGAGCTGGCCACAGGCAAATCGCTGCGCCTGAGCGCGCAGGAATGCCGGTTCGGCTACCGCGACAGCATCTTCAAACATGAGTATCAGGATCGCTACGCCATTGTTGCGGTTGGCCTGAGGTTAGCGAAAGCCTGGCAACCGGTACTCACCTATGGCGACCTGACACGGCTCGATCCGCAAAGCGTTACCCCTCAGCAGGTATTTGATTCTGTATGTCACATGCGCATGTCAAAACTGCCCGATCCGAAAGTAAACGGAAACGCTGGCAGCTTCTTCAAGAATCCGGTAGTCAGCGCTGAACAAGCCCGGACAGTATTAGATCTTTTCCCAACGGCACCGCATTATCCTCAGGCCGATGGCAGCATGAAGCTGGCTGCGGGCTGGCTGATCGATCAATGTCAGTTAAAAGGTAAGCAGATAGGCGGCGCGGCAGTACACCGTCAGCAGGCTCTGGTGCTGATTAATGAAAACCAGGCCACGAGTGATGATGTCGTCGCGCTGGCGCATTACGTTCGCCAGCAGGTCGGTGAGAAATTCAATGTCTGGCTGGAGCCTGAAGTACGGTTCATTGGCAGTACCGGCGAAGTCGATGCCGTGGAGAAAATTGCGTGAAAGACAATACCATTCCATTGATGCTTATTTCGCTACTTTCTGATGGCGAGTTCCACTCGGGCGAGCAACTGGGCGAACGCCTGGGCATGAGCCGGGCAGCAATTAATAAACATATACAGACGCTGCGCGACTGGGGTGTGGATGTTTTTACCGTGCCCGGAAAAGGGTACAGCTTGCCGGAACCTATACAGCTCCTGAATAAAGAACTGATTCACAGCCAGCTAGAGCAGGGCGATGTGGCCGTACTGCCTGTCATCGACTCGACCAACCAATATCTGCTGGACAGAATGAGCGAGCTGCAATCGGGCGACGCCTGTGTTGCAGAATATCAGCAGGCCGGCCGTGGACGCCGTGGCAGAAAATGGTTCTCACCGTTCGGTGCCAACCTTTATCTGTCGATGTACTGGCGCCTGGAGCAGGGGCCCGCTGCGGCGATTGGCCTGAGCCTGGTGATCGGTATTGTCATGGCTGAAGTGCTGCAAAGTCTGGGCGCTGATAAGGTTCGTGTGAAATGGCCGAACGACCTGTATCTGAACGATCGTAAGCTAGCGGGCATTCTTGTCGAATTGACCGGAAAAACCGGCGATGCGGCGCAGCTTGTCATCGGGGCGGGGATAAACCTCGCTATGCGTCGTGTAGAAACGGATGTGGTAAATCAGGGGTGGATTAATCTGCAGGAAGCCGGAATTACGCTCGATCGTAATATTCTGGCAATCCGTTTAATCAAAGAACTGCGCAGCTCGCTGGAGCTTTTCGAACAGGAAGGATTAGCGCCCTGGCTGCCGCGCTGGGAAAAACTGGATAACTTTATCAATCGCCCCGTTAAATTGATTATCGGCGATAAAGAAATCTACGGTATTTCCCGCGGAATAGACGCCCAGGGTGGGCTTTTGCTTGAACAGGATGGCGTCGTGAAACCCTGGATGGGTGGCGAAATTTCCCTGAGAAGTGCCGAGTAAAATAAAGGGAGCCTTGGCTCCCTTTATTTATTTTCGCAGTCGAACCTGCTCGACGGAATGGTTAGCGCTTTTCGTCAGAATTAAGCTGGCGCGTTCGCGGGTTGGCAGAATGTTCTCTTTTAAATTCAAAAGGTTGATTTCATTCCACAGCGAGGTCGCAATATTTACGGCTTCATCTTTACTTAATTTCGCATAGTTATGGAAATAAGAATCCGGATCCGTAAATGCGCCTTCGCGGAATTTCAAAAAGCGGTTGATATACCAGTTTTTCAGCAGCGCTTCGGGCGCATCCACATAGATTGAAAAATCAACAAAATCAGAAACAAAAACATGATGCGGATCGTGTGGATAATCCATCCCGCTCTGCAGGACATTTAATCCTTCCAGAATAAGAATATCCGGCTGAGCAACCGTTTTATCGCCGTCCGGAATAACGTCATAAATCAGATGGGAGTATACCGGCGCGGTAATGTTTGTCGCGCCGGATTTCAGATCTGACACGAATTTGACTAAACGGTGCATATCGTAAGAAAGCGGGAACCCTTTCTTCTTCATTAACCCGCGTTCTTTCAGTACCGCGTTAGGATGCAGAAAGCCATCCGTGGTAATCAGTTCAACGCGACGGTGCTCGGGCCAGCGGCTCAGCAGCGCCTGCAACACACGCGCTGTAGTGCTTTTCCCAACCGCCACGCTTCCCGCAATGCTAATGATATAAGGAATACGTTGCCCGTTGGTACCCAGGAATTGTTCCAGCACGGCCTGGCGACGCAGGTTAGAGCTGATATAGAAGTTCAGCAGACGCGACAGCGGCAAGTAGATTTCGGCCACTTCTTCCAGGGAGAGATCTTCGTTGATGCCTTTTAACCGTGTAATTTCCCCTTCGGTCAACGTCATAGGAACGGAGTCACGAAGGGCAGCCCACTGGCTACGGTTAAACTGTAAATAGGGTGTCATTAACGCTTGCTCTTTTTTGCTCATAAGCATGTTCTCGTCGCCACACGGTGTACTGTGAAAAAGTGGCGCGTCACATTCAGTTAATCAGGACAATGGGCAGGAGGGTAACACCAGATGGGGGCGAATAATAAGAAAAAATCTATTCAATCGATGCATTAGCAGCGAAGCATCACTTCCGGAGGCTTATATATTCCTGCCCCATAGCGGGCGGCAAAAGGGCTCGGGTGACCGTATAGCAAACTCGTCTGGATCGCTTCCGGGCGAGGCGAGAAATCCGACGTTTTCGCCACTCACCGGGCGGCCTGGCGTCAGGGGCTGAAAATTTGTGCTAGTTGTTATTCTGCGAGGGGCGCAGGAGATAAAGCCGCACTGGCAAAAAGCCGGATTTTTATTCTCTGCTGGCTGAAATTACATCGTTTTTTGCTGTTGGCGCACAAAATGTGAGCGATAGAACGTTTTATGCAAATTTTTAGTTGCATGAGTTCGCAGGTCTCCCTAGAATGCGCGCTACTTGATGCCGACTTAGCTCAGTAGGTAGAGCAACTGACTTGTAATCAGTAGGTCACCAGTTCGATTCCGGTAGTCGGCACCATCAGGTGGGGTTCCCGAGCGGCCAAAGGGAGCAGACTGTAAATCTGCCGTCATCGACTTCGAAGGTTCGAATCCTTCCCCCACCACCACTTTCTGGCAGCGTTTTTCGCCGCCTGAGCTGGTAAAAAAGCTTGTCAGCTCAAACATAAAAGAGAGAAATCTCTTTTTTGTTACAGAAAGAACTGGGTAGCCGAGTTTCAGGATGCGGGCATCGTATAATGGCTATTACCTCAGCCTTCCAAGCTGATGATGCGGGTTCGATTCCCGCTGCCCGCTCCAGACGTGCTGATATGGCTCAGTTGGTAGAGCGCACCCTTGGTAAGGGTGAGGTCCCCAGTTCGACTCTGGGTATCAGCACCACTTCACTTCTCCTCCCTGTTTCTCTCTGTGAACCTGTAAATGTATTCAACGATTCAGGCATATTGCCTGGTTGATGTGGTGATATCACCGATTTATCCGTGTCTTAGAGGGACAATCGATGTCTAAAGAAAAGTTTGAACGTACAAAACCGCACGTTAACGTCGGTACTATCGGCCACGTTGACCATGGTAAAACAACGCTGACCGCTGCCATCACTACCGTACTGGCTAAAACCTACGGCTCAGTCGGTTAGAATACCTGCCTGTCACGCAGGGGGTCGCGGGTTCGAGTCCCGTCCGTTCCGCCACTTATTGAGAGCCCTGAGTGAAAACTCAGGGCTTTTTCATGTCAAAAAATCGTTCAGTAACGCTGATTATTGCGATTTAAGCAAAAATCCTCTGCATTTTGCGATCTGTTTTCCCTCCCATGCTTCGTCCATAATCCTCGCATTAAACACAAACTGTGAAAAAGAGGAATTCTTATGTCTATCCCTGCATTTGGTCTTGGTACGTTCCGTCTGAACGACGATGTGGTTATCGCTTCTGTAAAAAATGCGCTGGAGCTTGGCTATCGCGCAATTGATACCGCGCAGATCTATGGCAACGAAGCCGCTGTTGGTCAGGCTATTGCGGAAAGTGGCGTTAAGCGCGGCGATCTGTTCATCACCACCAAAATCTGGATCGAGAATCTGAGCAAAGACAAGCTGATCCCGAGCCTGAAAGAGAGCCTGCAGAAACTGCGTACCGACTACGTTGATCTGACGCTGATCCACTGGCCGTCCCCGAACGACGAAGTGTCTGTTGAAGAATTCATGCAGGCGCTACTGGAAGCGAAAAAACAGGGTCTGACTCGCGAAATCGGTATCTCTAACTTCACCATCCCGCTGATGGAAAAAGCCATTGCAGCGGTCGGTGCAGAGAACATCGCGACGAACCAGATTGAGCTGTCTCCGTACCTGCAGAACGGTAAAGTGGTTGCCTGGGCGAAAGCGCATGGCATTCATATTACCTCTTATATGACGCTGGCTTACGGTAAGGCACTGAAAGATGAAGTGATTGCGCGTATCGCGGTTAAGCACAATGCGACCCCGGCTCAGGTGATCCTGGCATGGGCGATGGGCGAAGGTTATGCGGTGATCCCGTCTTCTACCAAACGTGAAAACCTGGCGAGCAACCTGCTGGCACGCGATCTGAAACTGGACGCGGAAGATAAGAAAGCGATTGCTGCGCTTGATTGCAACGATCGTCTGGTGAGCCCGGAAGGCCTGGCGCCGAACTGGGATTAATCTCCAGCATAGCGAGTGGCACTGTGCCACTCGCTTTGTTATTTCATGTTTTGCTTAATGTATTCACTCAGAAAATCGATAAACGCCCTGATGCGGGTGCTCACCGCTCTGTCACTGTAATAGACCGCGCTGAACGGCATCTCAACCGGTAAACGTTTATCCGCCAGCAGCTCCACAAACTCTCCCTTCGCAATTTCTTTATCCACCATATAGTCAGAAAGACAGGCAATACCGTTGCCGCTCAGGCAGAGATGTTTTAGCGTTTCACCGCTGTTCGACGAGATCCCGCACTGAATTTCAAAAAGCTGCCCGTCGTTGCGTGAGATGGGCCAGGTATTCAGCGAAACAGGTTCGGTGAAACCAAGGCACAGATGTTCCTCGAGTTCCTCCACGGTTTGCGGCGTGCCATGTTTCTCAAGATAATCCGGCGACGCAATGATCTTCCGATAGCTGTTAAACAGCGGACGTGCGCGCAGGCTGGAGTCAGTCAGCGTCCCGGCGCGGATAGCGACATCCACTTTGCGCTCAATCAGGTTGATAAAGGTTTCGGAGGAGACCAGCGAAAGCGTCATTTCGGGATAACGCTCCCGAAACGGTTTAATCAGCGGCATCAAGAAGTGAAGCACCACCGGCGTGGCGGCATCAACACGCAACAGGCCCCGTGGCGTATTGCGCGTCTCAATCAATTCATTTTCCGCTGCCGCCATTTCCTGTAACACCACCTGCACCCGACGAAAGTAGCGCTCGCCTTCTTCGGTCAGGCTCAGCTGACGGGTAGTTCGATTGAGCAGGCTGACGCCCAGCTTTGACTCGAGCTTTTTGACGGCCCGGCTGACGGCTGAGTTGGCTTGATCGAGCTGTTCTGCCGCCCGGCTAAAGCTTCCGCTTTCGACAACGGCGACAAAAATGGCAATTTCTTCAGAGGTCGCTTTCATTGTTGCTCCATGCGCAAAATTCAATTTTGATTTTGAATGATTTTGTTATTTAAGCATCTCTTCATGCTGTATGCCATCACTTATTGTCGACCGAATTGCGCGCGTAGCAGTAAGTACTTGCTTACAGTAATAGCGCAATGTTTCTGGTAAATAGCGTTGAAAGTATGAACAGAAATCCCTATAACAGAAGAACCCGCGCGATTCTGGGCGGGTTTTTTGTTATTGAGGTCTGAAGCTAAAAGTGCGAAAAAATACCTATGCCATGCGTTATGTCGCCGGACAACCCGCAGAGCGGATCTTGCCGCCAGGGTCGTTTGCGAGCATTGGTAAAGCGTTACCCGCAGGTGCGCCGTTAAGCAGCGAAGAAAAGATCCGGATCCTGGTCTGGAATATCTTTAAACAGCAACGTGCTGAATGGATGTCTGTGCTGAAGAACTTCGGCAAGGATGCGCACCTGGTGTTATTGCAGGAGGCACAAACCACGCCTGAGCTGGTGTCGTTTGCGACCACTAACTATCTTGCGGCGGATCAAGTCCCCGCATTTGTATTACCGCAGCATCCGTCGGGGGTGATGACGCTGTCAGCAGCACATCCCGTGTACTGTTGCCCGCTGCGCGAACGTGAGCCAATTCTGCGCCTGGCAAAGTCGGCGCTGGTGACGGTGTATCCCTTGCCGGACACGCGTCTGTTGATGGTGGTGAATATTCACGCGGTGAATTTTAGCCTGGGGGTGGATGTGTACAGCAAACAATTACTGCCCATTGGCGACCAGATCGCTCACCACAGTGGGCCCGTGATCATGGCGGGCGATTTCAATGCCTGGAGCCGCCCGCGAATGAATGCGCTCTACCGTTTTGCGCGTGAGATGTCGTTACGCGAAGTCCGTTTTACTGACGACAACCGCCGTCGCGCGTTTGGGCGTCCGCTCGATTTCGTTTTCTATCGCGGTCTCGCGGTGCATGAAGCCTCTGTGCTGGTCACCCGCGCGTCCGATCATAACCCGCTACTCGTCGAATTCAGTCCCGGCAAGCCTGATAAATAAAGGTATGTCAGGTCTGCCGTGGGGCAGACCTGATCCCTCAGTGCTGCCCTTTCTTTTCAATCATCAAAGGACAGCACAATGACTACAGGTTCTCATCACGACAACGTCGAAAAACAGTTTGGCTCACAGGCTCAGGCCTATTTAACCAGTGCGGTGCATGCCTCTGGCCGCGATCTCCAGCGTCTGGCTGAGCGGCTCTCTGTGCTCCCTCAGGCGCAACTGCTGGATATGGGATGCGGAGCAGGGCATGCCAGCTTTGTGGCCGCAGGCTGTGTAGCAGGCGTCACTGCGTATGATTTATCCCGCCAGATGCTGGATGTTGTCGAAAACGCGGCGCAGGAAAAAGGATTACGCAACTTGCGTACGCAGCAGGGATATGCGGAGACATTGCCGTTTGCCGATGCCACTTTTGATGTGGTCATCAGCCGTTATTCCGCCCACCACTGGCACGATGTGGGCCAGGCGCTGCGTGAAGTGAAGCGGGTGCTCAGACCCGGCGGCGTGTTTATTATGATGGATGTGATGTCGCCCGGGCACCCTGTCCGCGACATCTGGCTGCAGACCGTTGAAGCGTTGCGTGACACTTCGCATGTGCGAAACTATTCCAGCGGCGAATGGCTGGCGCTGGTCAACGAGGCCGGGCTTATCACGCGTACCTTAACCACAGATAAATTACCGCTCGAATTTTCTTCATGGGTCGCGCGCATGCGGACGCCGCAGGCGCTGTGTGAGGCCATTCGACTGTATCAGGACAGCGCATCGACAGAGGTGAAGGCGTATTTCGCGTTGCAGGATGAGGGCTCGTTTACCAGCGACATCGTGATGCTGGAAGCCTGTAAAGCGGAATAGAAAAAACAAAAGGCACCGGGGAAGCGGTGCCTTTTACAGTTTATGCTGTTATCAGGATTCTGGTGTGGCGCTGTTCTTAACGTACAGCGTCAGCTGATCGCCGGGTTGCAGGCTATCGGTACCGCCATTCCAGCGGACCACGTCACGAATGTTCACACCATGACGTTTCGCGATGCTCGACAGTGAATCACCCTTACGTACGCGATAGGTAATGCTATCGCTGTTGCGGGCGAGACGCTGTGCACTGCTACCAGCACCTACTGTCAGGCTCTGTCCCACTTTCAGGCTTGATCCACGCAGATTGTTCCACTGCTGCAGATCTTTTGCCGATACGCCGAGGCGTGAGGCAATGCCGGAAAGCGTATCGCCTGAGCGAACCTTATAGCTGCGACTAGTCAGCGGTGTGTTGTCTGCAACCAGCGTAGGCTGGACTGCGGCAATCTCGCCTGAAGCCAGAGATTCACGCAGTTGGCTCGCGTGTTTCTTTGGCACCATCACATACTTAGGTCCTGCTGCGCCGAGGGTCGACCCCTTTACGCCAGCGTTAAATGCTTTCAGCTTGGTCACAGAGATACCGGCCATATCCGCTACCTGCTTCAGATCAACCGGGTTATCCAGACGAACGCGTGCGAGTGCACGGCTTTCATCGGCGGTTGGTAACTGAACGCCATAACGTTTGCTGTTCTTGAGGATGTCGCTCAATGCCAGCATTTTTGGCACGTATATCCGGGTCTCCTGAGGGAGTGATGAGAGTGACCAGAAGTCGGTGGGTTTGCCACGCGCTTTGTTCGCTTTCATCGCCTTCATCACACGACCCTCACCGCTATTGTAAGCGGCAACGGTTAACAACCAGTCGCCATCAAACATTTTGTTAAGACGTTGCATCATGTCGAGTGCTGCAGTGGTAGAGGCAACCACATCACGACGCGCGTCATAACTGCGGGTCTGTTTTAATCCATAATTGCGCCCGGTGCTCGGAATGATCTGCCAGATGCCTGCGGCATTGGCGCCAGACGTTGCATGCGGGTCAAAAGCGCTCTCCACTATGGGTAGTAGTACCAGCTCCATGGGCATGTTACGTTTCTTAACTTGCCCTGCTATCCAGTACATATACGGCTCTGCCCGTAAAGTTACATCGTGGAGATAGCTCTTGTTACGTAAATACTTTTGTTTTTGTTCGCGAATCCGGTTGTTTTCCGGAATTCCCATCTTTAGCTCGTCGCCTATGAAAGCCCACAAGTCCTGATTCTGTGCGTAGAATGTTCCATCGTCCATCCATCGCGCCTGACTTATGAACTTTCCTGCTTCCCCTTGACCAGCTGCAGAAAGGCTCTGTGCGTGCTGTTGAACGGTACCGTCGTGCTTAGACGCCTGGCACCCCACCAGCAGGACAGAGGCGAGTAATATCGCTTTTGCCTTCATGTGTGTGTCAATAGTTGCTTAAAAGACGAGCAATCATAACGGCGAAGTTTTTAAAAGGCAACCCGGAATTTTCAGAAGTTGTCTTTCTTTACCCGTAACCAGGCGAATCGCTCTTCAGGTTGTTGCAATTTTGTTTCTTTGGATATTTCATTAATTAAATCAATATCATCCGTACGTAAAAAAATATTTGTTTGCCGTTCATTTTTCAGAATTACGGGCAGTGTTTTTTGATTTTTTGCACGTAACTCCTTAACTTTAAGGTAATAATCATTTATCGCCGGATCATGGGGAAGAATGCTTAAGGCAAACTTCATATTTGTTAAAGTATACTCGTGTGCGCAACAAACGAGCGTATCCGCCGGAAGTGCGTTTATCTTCTGGAACGACTGATACATCTGTGCTGGCGTACCTTCGAAAAGACGACCACATCCGCCTGAGAACAGCGTGTCGCCGCAGAAAAGATAAGGATCGCTGAAGAAACAGATATGTCCTAAAGTGTGACCTGGAGTAGAAATTACCCTAAATTTGCGGCCCAAAATAGCCACCTCATCGCCTTCCTCTACAACTTTCGTTGTACCCTTATCTTGTGTTTCCGCAGGGCCATACACCACTACATCCGGAAAATGCTGGCGAAGTTCTTTCACGCCACCAACGTGGTCATGGTGATGATGCGTCAGAAGAATCGCTTCGGGCTGCCATTGGTTTTCTTTTATCGCGGCGAGTACCGGCGCGGCTTCGCCAGGATCGACGATCAGGCAATGGCCGTTATCGTCACTCAGAACCCAGATGTAATTGTCCTGAAAGGCAGGAATACTGATAAGATTCATAAATTACCTCACAAAGCGTAGCGGAAGGTTGTAATGAAACCGGCAAGGATACCTCAAACAGTAGACGCGCCCATCCACTGGTCAGAAATGCCGTGGGGGGAATACTATCGCGAGGCGCTGGAATATCAGCTTAAACCCTGGCTGGCCAAATTGTACGGATTTCACCTGCTTAAGATTGGCAATCTCAGCGCGGAAATCAACACGGAAGCCTGCGCGATTTCGCATCAGGTCAACGTGTCGTTGCAGGGCGAACCGATGCAGGTTAAAGCCGATCCGCTGTGGCTGCCGTTTGCTGAAAAATCGGTTGATGCCTGTATGCTGGCGCACACCATGCCCTGGTGTCAGGATCCCCATCGTCTGTTACGCGAAGTCGATCGTGTCCTGATCGACGATGGCTGGCTCATTCTGAGCGGCTTTAACCCGGTCAGCCTGATGGGCATGCGTAAACTGGTGCCGGTATTACGCAAAAGCACGCCCTACAACAGCCGAATGTTTACTATGATGCGCCAGCTGGACTGGCTGGCGCTGCTGAATTTTGAAGTACTCCACTACGGCCGTTTTCAGGTTTTGCCCTGGACCCGGCAGGGCGGGAGACTTCTCAGCACCCATATTCCTGCGCTGGGATGCCTGCAACTGATTGTCGCCCGTAAACGCACTATTCCGTTGACCTTAAATCCGATGCGGCAAAGCAAAGCGAAAACGCAGCTGAGACCGGCAGTCGGGGCGACCCGGCAATACCGCAAACCGTATGAATGATTATTCGGGCTGGTAGCCGATATCGTCAAAAGCGGGGTTGCAGGCGGCAGCCCGCGCCAGCTCATCGCAGCGTTCGTTTTCCGGGTGCCCGGCGTGGCCTTTAACCCATTCCCAGCGGATCTGGTGCTGGCTCAAGGCGGCATCCAGGCGCTGCCAGAGATCGACATTCTTGACCGGTTTTTTATCAGCCGTTTTCCAGCCGCGTTTTTTCCAGTTATGGATCCACTGGGTGATCCCCTGGCGAACGTACTGGCTGTCGGTGCTCAGCACGATCTCGCAATGTTCTTTCAGGGCTTCGAGCGCGACAATCGCCGCCATCAGTTCCATGCGGTTATTGGTGGTAAGATGGTAACCAGCGCTAAAGGTTTTTTCGTGCTGGCGATAGCGTAAAATGGCACCATAGCCACCCGGCCCTGGGTTGCCGAGGCAAGAACCATCGGTGAAAATTTCTACCTGTTTAAGCATCTCTGGTAGACTTCCTGTGATTAAAACGACAAGTCTGACATAAATGACCGTGATGAGCACTGCAATTACACGACAGATCGTCCTCGATACTGAAACCACCGGTATGAATCAGATCGGCGCCCACTATGAAGGGCATAAGATCATTGAAATCGGTGCTGTTGAGGTGATCAACCGTCGCCTGACGGGCAACAACTTCCACGTCTACCTGAAGCCGGACCGGCTGGTGGACCCGGAAGCATTTATGGTGCATGGCATCGCCGACGAATTCCTGCTGGACAAGCCCACATTCGCCGACGTCGCCGATGAGTTTATGGAATATATCCGCGGCGCGGAACTCGTCATTCATAACGCCTCGTTTGATATCGGCTTTATGGATTATGAATTCGCGAAACTCAATCGCGGCATTCCTAAAACGGACACTTTCTGTAAAGTCACCGACAGCCTGGCGCTGGCAAGACGCATGTTCCCGGGCAAAAGGAACAGCCTCGATGCGCTTTGCTCTCGCTACGAAATAGACAACACCAAGCGTACGCTGCACGGGGCATTGCTCGATGCCCAGATCCTTGCCGACGTTTATCTGACGATGACCGGCGGGCAAACGTCCATGACGTTCGCTGTTGACGGAGAATCGCAGCAGCAAGCTGGTGAAGTGGGAATTCAGCGCGTTGTCCGTGAAGCCAGTAAACTACGCGTCGTTTTTGCCAGCGATGAGGAGCTGGTGGCGCATGAATCGCGGCTTGATCTGGTACAGAAAAAAGGGGGAAGCTGCCTCTGGCGCGCCTGAATTTGCCGTGAGTCATGCGAAAAATGCCGTGTGGGTGAAATTTGCAGCAAACGATTCAAAATGCCAGAAAAAGCGTTGACGGAGGTGAGGGGAATCCGTAATATGCGCCTCGTTCCCAACGGAACAACAACGCGGAGCGGTAGTTCAGTCGGTTAGAATACCTGCCTGTCACGCAGGGGGTCGCGGGTTCGAGTCCCGTCCGTTCCGCCACTATTCAGAAGGCCTGAATCAGCAATGATTCAGGCCTTCGTCGTTTTAGCTCCCCAGCGTAAACGGATCCGCATCCTGCCAGGCCGGAAACTTCGTTCTGTATTCCTGTAACAACTCCAGCGACAAATCCGCGTCAATGCGCGTCGCCTGATGTGCTTCGGCAGAAGCGAGAATTTCACCCTGCGGGCTGATGATTCGGCTGTCGCCACGGTAATGATGCCCGTTGCCGTCAGTACCGACACGGTTGCAGCCTGCCACATACGCCTGATTTTCTATCGCCCGGGCGATGAGTAGCGACTGCCAGTGCAGCGAACGCGGCGCCGGCCAGTTCGCCACATACAGCGCCAGATCGTAATCATCACGATTGCGGGACCACACCGGAAAGCGCAGGTCATAACACACCAGCGGCAAAATGCGCCAGCCGCGCCATTCAAACACCACGCGTTCGTTTCCTGCCTCGTAATAATGATGCTCATCCGCCATACGAAACAGGTGGCGTTTATCATAAAAATGCACGTTGCCATCCGGCTCGACCAGCAGGAAGCGGTTCACCGCGCCGCGATCCGTCTGGAGTGCCGCGCTCCCGGCCACCAGCGCCTGCGTTTGCTGCGCTTTGGCATGCATCCACGCGACTACTTCGTCCTGAGGCAGCGACTGTTGCGCCGCTTCCATGGCAAACCCCGTGGTAAACATTTCCGGCAGGACGATCAGATCCCGTCCGACAAGCCCTTCCAGTTGGAGATCAAAGTGGCGCAGGTTTGCAGGGCCGTCCATCCAGACCAATGGCTGCTGCATTAACGTAATTTTCAAGCCAGACACTGTCGTGACCTCCTGAATTGAAGATGCGTGATCGTCACTGTATCACCATATTTGCTTTGTGTGTGTAGCCGAAATTTATCGTAAAAAAAACGGAGCTCACAGGCTCCGTTTTTGACTTTGTAGAATAATCAGGCCGCTTCAGTCTTGCGTAACGGCGCTACCGGCTTTACCGGCTGTGTCGCCAGCGCGTCAGGCTCAAAGTCGTCCACATTAATACTGCGCAGACGGCTGACTTCCGCTTTGGTGAGGATCTCCGCTTCATCCTGATTAATTAAGCCCTTCGCCAGCGCGTTTCTGGCCAGTTCATCCAGACGGGTAAACGGCAGGTTTTTCCCGATCTCTTTACAGATGCGCTGGTGAATCGGATCGGCGGCCATCACGTCAAGCAGCGCCTGTTCCAGCAGACCCACCGGGTTATGTTCGCTCGGGGTCAGGTACTGACCGCGACCAATGCGGGAGCGGGTCGCGCTCGGCAGTTGCAGGATTTTCGCCACTTTATGATCCAGCGCGTCGGACGGCGCCGTGTAATGACGACCGGTCGGGAAGATCACAAAGCTCAACGCACCGGCGACAAAACGGTTCGGGAAATTGCGCAACAGGTCGTCAATTGCCTGCTCCGCCTGATGCAGCGCATCCTGAACGCCCCAGTGTACCAGCGGCAGATCGGCTGCGTTGCGGCCTTCATCGTCATAGCGTTTCAGTACCGCGGAGGCCAGATAGAGCTGGCTCAGCACGTCGCCCAGACGGGCAGAGATCCGCTCACGACGTTTCAGGCTGCCGCCCAGTACCGCCATAGAAACATCGGACAACAGCGCCAGGTTGGCACTCAAACGGTTCAGGTGCTGATAGTAGCGTTTGGTGGCATCGCTCGTCGGCGTGCTGCTGGTCAGGCCGCGGGTCAGGCCCAGCCAGAAGCTGCGCACTTTATTGCTACCGACATGACCGATGTGTTTGAACAGCAGTTTATCGAAAGCATCCACGTCGTTTGTCTGTGCAGCCGCCATTTCATCCAGTACGTACGGATGGCAGCGGATCGCCCCCTGACCAAAGATCATCATGCTACGGGTGAGGATGTTTGCCCCTTCAACGGTAATGGCGATCGGCGCACCCTGATAATGGCGGGCAAGGAAGTTGCCTTCGCCGAGCATGATGCCTTTACCGCCGGTAATATCCATCGCATCAATGATGGATTGCTGACCACGATGGGTACAGTGATATTTCACAATCGCAGACAGCACCGCCGGTTTTTCACCGAGCATAATGCCGTAGGTGATCAGCGACGCAGCCGCGTCCATCACGTAAGCGTTCCCGGCAATACGCGCCAGCGGCTCTTCAATCCCTTCCATTTTACCGATAGCGATTTTGAACTGGCGACGAATATGGGCATACGCCCCGGTTGCCATCGCAACTGATTTCAGACCGCCAGTGGCGTTCGACGGCAGGGTGATGCCACGGCCAACAGATAAACACTCAACCAGCATTCTCCAGCCCTGGCCGGCCATTTTCGGGCCGCCAATGATGTAATCGATCGGCACGAAGATGTCTTTCCCGTGGGTCGGACCGTTCTGGAATGGCACATTAAGCGGGAAGTGACGACGGCCAATTTCCACGCCCGGTGTGCTGGTGGGGATCAGCGCACAGGTAATGCCCAGCTCTTCTTCGCCGCCCAGCAGTTTATCCGGATCGGAGAGTTTAAAGGCCAGACCGAGCACGGTCGCGATAGGTGCCAGCGTAATATAGCGTTTGTTCCAGGTGAGGCGCATGCCGAGCACCTGTTCGCCCTGCCAGTCGCCCATGCAGACCACGCCGGTATCCGGGATCGCGCCTGCATCAGAACCCGCTTCCGGGCTGGTCAGCGCAAAGCAGGGGATCTCCTGTCCACGCGCCAGACGCGGCAGATAATGATTTTTCTGTTCGTCAGTACCGTAATGCTGCAGCAGTTCGCCCGGGCCTAAGGAGTTAGGCACGCCAACGGTGATCGCCAGGATCCCGGAAACACCGGACAGTTTCTGCAACACGCGGGACTGCGCGTAGGCAGAGAATTCCAGACCGCCGTACTCTTTTTTGATGATCATCGCAAAGAAGCGGTGCTCTTTCAGAAACGCCCACAGTTCCGGCGGCAGATCGGCCATTTCATGGGTGATCTGGAAGTCGTTCGCCATGCGGCAGGCTTCTTCAACCGGGCCGTCAATGAACGCCTGCTCTTCTTCCGTCAGACGCGGCTGCGGATAGTTATGCAGTTTTTTCCAGTCAGGGTTGCCGCGGAACAGATCGCCTTCCCACCAGGTCGTACCGGCGTCAATCGCCTCTTTTTCCGTCCGCGACATCGGCGGCATCACTTTGCGGAAGGTGCGGAACACCGGCGCGGAAATCATCGATTTACGCATCGCGGGCACGTTAAACGGCAGCAGAATAATGGCCAGCGGCACCAGCAGCCAGATATTCCACAGCCCGGCAAGGCTCAGCGCCGCAGTCCAGGCCAGCAATACCACGCTGCTCAGCAGCAGGTTTACCCGGTGGTAGAAGAGCGCGCCGAGTAACACGAGGGTTGCAACAATACTCAAAATCATCATAACGAAAAGCTCCCTTGCTTGTAGGAGGTCTGACCACTTGTGATGTTATCGTTTTAGTGGATGCGATTTGTTTTAGCAATGTGTTTACAAAATAATTACAACCTGGCTCACATTGTCATCGCGCATTGCGGCACGGAAAATCAAAAGCAGCGGTTTTAACGCTGGCTTTAGCTTCTCGCTACTGGCGCTATCCGGTACACTGCAACGTGTCTTATCAATCAATGCTGAAGGATTATCCTCATGTACCAGGATCTTATTCGTAACGAACTGAACGAAGCAGCAGACACTCTGGCTAACTTCTTGAAAGATGAAGCTAATATCCACGCAATCCAGCGTGCTGCCGTTCTGCTGGCGGACAGCTTCAAAGCCGGTGGCAAAGTGCTCTCCTGCGGTAACGGTGGTTCACACTGCGATGCAATGCATTTCGCGGAAGAGCTGACCGGTCGGTATCGTGAAAACCGTCCAGGCTATCCTGGGATCGCGATTTCTGACGTCAGCCACCTTTCCTGCGTCAGCAACGATTTCGGCTACGACTATGTCTTTTCCCGTTATGTTGAAGCAGTCGGTCGTGAAGGCGACGTGCTGCTGGGGATCTCCACTTCAGGTAATTCCGGCAACGTGATCAAAGCCATTGAGGCGGCGCGCGCGAAGGGCATGAAAGTGATCACCCTCACCGGCAAAGACGGCGGCAAAATGGCCGGTAATGCGGATGTTGAAATTCGTGTGCCACATTTTGGCTATGCAGATCGTATTCAGGAGATCCATATTAAGGTGATCCACATCCTGATTATGCTGATCGAAAAAGAGATGGTGAAAGCGTAATGATGTCGGGGGGCGACCCCCGTTAACGCGTTATGAGGTGATGTATGTGCGAACTGCTCGGGATGAGCGCGAATGTGCCAACCGATATTTGCTTTAGTTTTACCGGGCTTGTCCAGCGTGGGGGCGGAACCGGGCCGCATAAAGACGGCTGGGGCATTACGTTCTACGAAGGCAAAGGCTGTCGCACATTTAAAGATCCTGAACCCAGCTTTCAGTCACCGATCGCCCGACTGGTTCAGGAGTATCCCATCAAATCCCGCTCCGTCATTGCCCATATCCGCCAGGCGAATCGCGGTATGGTCTCGCTGGAAAACACCCATCCGTTCACCCGTGAGCTATGGGGCCGTAACTGGACCTACGCTCATAATGGGCAGCTGACCGGGTACAAATCGCTGGAAACCGGCAATTTCCGTCCGGTAGGAGACACCGACAGTGAAAAAGCGTTTTGCTGGATGCTGTATAAGCTGACGCAGCGTTACCCGCGCACGCCGGGAAACATGACGGGCGTGTTTCGCTACATTGCGGTGCTTGCTGAAGAGATGCGTAAGAAAGGCGTCTTTAATATGCTGTTGTCGGACGGGCGTTACGTGATGGCGTTCTGTTCTACCAATTTGTTCTGGATCACCCGCCGTGCGCCGTTTGGCGTCGCGAAGCTGCTCGATCAGGACGTGGAAATTGATTTTCAGACCGAAACCACACCGAACGATGTGGTGACGGTCATCGCGACACAACCGCTGACCACCAATGAAACCTGGCACAAAGTTATGCCAGGCGAGTGGGCGTTATTTTGCCTTGGGGAGCGAGTAGTTTGACGCCAGCTGCGGCTGGACGACGTCGCTGCTCAGCGGTTTGCTGACCACATAACGGCCATCTACCACTGACACCATTGGCGGCTTGTGGGTTTGCTCGAAATAGTCATACCCCGGCTTTAGTTGCGCCCAGAAATCTTTGTAGTAAGAATACTTGTGGCGCTCCATATTCGCGTCGGTCATGCGGAACGGGTAGATGCTGACCTGTACGCTTGACTGGCCAAACACCAGCGCGCCGGTGACGAACTGGAAAATCTCATCGATGCCGGAGTTGGTCATGGCGTAACAGCCAATGGACACGCAGGCACCGTGGATCATCAGGTATTTACCTTCATATCCGTGTGCGCGGTCATAGGCGTTCGGGAAACCGATATTGATGGCTTTATAGAAGCGGCTGTCGGGTTTGAGCTGGCTGCGGCTGACGTTGTAAAACCCTTCCGGGCTTTTGTAATCGCCCTGACGCTGTTTCGGGCCCAGGCCACCGGAATAGTTACAGATTTTGTAGCTATCGAGGAGCTGATAAGACTCGCCCATTTTCACGAAGAGATCGAGAGTACGCTCTTCTTTGAAGATCTGGATATAAACCGGCGACCCCATCAACTGCTGCTTAAATTCTTTACTGACCGGCGTTGCGCCATGGTTGCTGCTCAGCAGCCCCGCGAACGAGACGCACGGAATCAGAAGCATCGCAATAAATAATGCGATTTTGCGCATACAACTTGTTCCTTGATAAAACCTAAACGACATGCCAGGACGGCAAAAGAAACCCGAAATCAGACTAATCTGGAAGTTAGTGCGCTCACATTAGCATCACCGTAGTTTTTCGCAAGCCCGGATTACGCTGTTTACACTTTCGCCTCTCTTTATACCGCAAATATCGGCGCGCAGCAGTCAGAACTTTGAGCAATAGTTCTCAAAAAAAAGCTGCCGCAGGCTGAATTAATGAGCGTTTCCGACAGAAAATGATAAACTCCTGGCGTCATTTGACGGAACCGGAAAGGACGCGATACCCATCCCCAGCTGGCCAGGAAAAACGCCAGCGCCCTGAGTGCCTTTCTTAAGTTTCATTTATCAATACGCTGGTTTCAGCTCAATGCTGATGTTTCGTTTACGGATACCTGCTAACCATATGATTAAAATCACAAAAGGGCTAAATTTGCCCATAGCTGGCATGCCACAACAGCAGATTTCCGAGGGAGCGACGGTAAAACAGGTAGCGCTACTCGGAGAAGAGTACGTCGGTATGCGACCGTCGATGGCCGTTCAGGAAGGCGAACGGGTCAAAAAAGGGCAACTGCTTTTTGAAGATAAAAAGAACCCGGGCGTGCGGTTTACCGCGCCGGTCAGCGGCGTGGTCAGCGCCATTCATCGCGGCGAGCGTCGTGTCCTGCAATCGGTAGTGATCGACGTAGAAGGTGATGAGGCGATCGAATACCCCCGTTTCCCGGTGAGTGAGCTGGCGACGCTGAACCCGGAACAGGTGCAGGAACAGTTACTGGCTTCTGGCCTCTGGACGGCGCTTCGCACCCGTCCTTTCAGCAAAACCCCCGTGCCAGGCACGGTGCCCGCAGCGATTTTCGTCAACGCCATGGACACCAATCCGCTGGCCGCCGATCCGCAGCCTGTCATTTTTGCGTACCGTGAGGCTTTCAACGCAGGCCTGACGGTACTGACGCACCTGACAAAAGGTACTGTCCATGTTTGTCAGGCGAGCGGCGGCAAGCTTGGCGGTCATCCCGCCGGGCAGGTCAAGTTTAACGAATTCACCGGCCCGCACCCTGCCGGTCTGGTGGGCACGCATATCCATTTCCTTGAGCCGGTCAGCCTGACGAAGCAGGTCTGGCACCTTAACTATCAGGACGTCATTGCTGTTGGCAAACTGTTCACCGAAGGCGAACTGTGGAGCGAACGTATTATCGCTATTGGCGGGCCGCAGGTGAAAAATCCGCGGCTGGTGCGCACATTCCTGGGCGCCAGTCTTGATGATCTGCTGGCGGGAGAACTGCAGGACGGTGAAAACCGGGTGATTTCTGGGTCAGTATTGAGCGGTACCCACGCCGTCGGGCCGCGCGCTTTCCTTGGGCGTTTTCACCTGCAGGTGAGCGTGGTGAGAGAAGGGCGCGACAAAGCGCTTTTCGGCTGGATGATGCCGGGGAGAGATAAACATTCGGTCACCCGCACCACGCTGGGCCATTTCCTCAGGCACAAGTTATTTAATTTTTCTACCGATACGCACGGCGGCGAACGCGCCATGGTACCGATTGGCAACTATGAGCGCGTGATGCCGCTGGATATTCTGCCGACCATGCTGCTGCGCGATCTGCTGTCCGGCGATACCGACAGCGCCCAGTCTTTGGGCTGTCTCGAACTGGATGAAGAAGATCTGGCGCTGTGTACCTATGTCTGCCCGGCAAAATATGAGTACGGGCCGGTGCTGCGTGAGGTATTAACCCGCATTGAGCAGGAAGGATAAGTGATGGGCTTAAAACAGCTTCTGGAAAAAATTGAGCCGCACTTTACCCACGGCGGCAAACTGCAAAAGTATTATCCGTTGTATGAAGCGGCGGCGACCATTTTCTACACGCCAGGTCAGGTGACGAAGGGAGCCTCCCACGTTCGTGACGCCATCGATCTGAAACGCATGATGATTCTGGTCTGGTTTGCGGTGTTCCCGGCCATGTTCTGGGGCATGTACAACGTCGGGCTGCAGACGATTCCGGCGCTTAATAACATGTACGGCGCGGAACAGCTACCGCAGATTATTGCCAGCAACTGGCACTACAGCCTGGCGCAGTGGCTTGGCGTCAGTTTCAGCGCCGATGCGGGCTGGCTGAGCATGATGGGCCTCGGTGCGGTCTTCTTCCTGCCGATTTACCTTACCGTCTTTATTGTCGGTGGCTTCTGGGAAGTGCTGTTTGCGATTATCCGTAAACATGAAATCAACGAAGGTTTCTTCGTCACCTCTATTCTGTTTGCGCTTATCGTGCCGCCCACGCTGCCGCTGTGGCAGGCCGCGCTCGGTATTTCGTTCGGCGTGGTGATAGCCAAAGAGATTTTCGGCGGCACGGGACGTAACTTCCTCAACCCGGCGCTGGCCGGGCGGGCGTTCCTCTTCTTTGCGTATCCGGCGCAAATCTCCGGCGATCTGGTGTGGACGGCAGCGGACGGTTTCTCCGGTGCCACGCCGCTTTCCCAGTGGGCGAGCCACGGCGGTGAAGCGCTGGTCAACGTTGTTAGCGGCCAGCCGGTCAGCTGGATGGACGCGTTCCTTGGCAATATTCCCGGCTCGATTGGCGAAGTTTCTACGCTGATGATCCTCATCGGCGGCGGCATCATCATCTTTGGTCGCGTGGNCGGGCGTGATGCTCGGTATGATCGCCACCGCCACGCTGTTTAACCTTGTCGGCTCCGACAGCAATCCGATGTTCGCCATGCCGTGGTACTGGCATCTGGTGCTGGGCGGTTTTGCCTTCGGCATGATGTTTATGGCGACCGACCCGGTGTCAGCCTCGTTTACTGACAAAGGGAAATGGTGCTATGGCGCGTTGATCGGCGTGATGTGCGTGCTGATCCGTGTGGTAAACCCGGCCTACCCGGAAGGGATGATGCTGGCTATCTTGTTCGCCAATCTTTTTGCGCCACTGTTCGATTATCTGGTGGTGCAGGCCAACATTAAGCGGAGGAAGTCGCGTGGCTGAGAATAAAAGTAACGACAGCATCGGTAAAACTTTGCTGGTGGTACTGGTGCTTTGCCTGGTGTGCTCCATCGTGGTGGCGGGTTCTGCCGTTGGCCTGAAGGAACGCCAGCAGACGCAGCGTGCGCTGGATAAGCAGCGCAATATTCTGTCGGTTGCCGGGCTGATGCAGCCGGGCATGAGCGCTGACGACGTCGCGAACATCTTTGCCACCCGCATTACGCCGCGTCTGGTGGATCTAAAAACCGGCACTTTGCTGGAGAAAGATCCCGCGTCGTTTAACCAGGCGCAGGCGCTGAAGGATGCCGAACAGAGCATCACGCTCGACGCCAGCCAGGATCTGGCCGGTATCAAACGCCGCAGCAACATTGTTGAAATTTATCTGGTGCGCGATGAACAACAGCAGGTGCAGGAGATCGTCCTGCCGGTATACGGCAATGGGCTGTGGTCAATGATGTACGCCTTTGTCGCGCTGGATACCGACGGACGCACGGTGAAAGGCATCACGTATTACGATCAGGGCGAAACGCCGGGGCTGGGGGGCGAAATCGAAAACCCCAACTGGCGCGCGCAGTTTATCGGTAAAAAAGTGGTGGATGACAACGGCATGCCGGCGCTGAAAGTGGTGAAAGGCAGCGCGCGTCAGGGCGATGAGTACGCGGTGGACGGCCTGTCCGGTGCCACGCTGACGTCCAATGGCGTGCAGCACAGTTTTGATTTCTGGATGGGCTCACTCGGTTTTGGCCCCTTCCTGAAGCAGGTTCGTGATGGAGGGCTGAACAATGGCTGAACTCGGTGATATGAAAGAAGTGAAACGGGTGCTGGTGGGGCCGTTTATCGCCAACAACCCGATCGCGTTACAGGTGCTGGGCGTCTGTTCGGCGCTGGCCGTGACCACCAAACTGGAAACCGCGTTCGTGATGACCATTGCGGTAACGCTGGTGACGGCGTTTTCCAGCATGTTTATCTCCATGATCCGTCATCATATTCCCAACAGCGTGCGCATCATCGTCCAGATGGCGATCATCGCGTCGCTGGTGATTGTCGTGGATCAGCTGCTGCGCGCCTTCGCGTATGAAGTGTCGAAACAGCTCTCAGTTTTTGTCGGGCTGATCATCACCAACTGCATCGTGATGGGTCGCGCGGAAGCCTACGCCATGAAGTCGCCGCCGCTGGCGAGTTTTATGGACGGGATCGGCAACGGTCTGGGCTATGGCGCGATCCTGCTGATTGTCGGTTTCCTGCGTGAGCTGATTGGCAGCGGCAAGCTGTTTGGCATCACGGTGCTGGATACGGTGCAGAACGGCGGCTGGTATCTGCCGAATGGCCTGTTCCTTCTGGCACCGAGCGCGTTTTTCATTATCGGTCTGCTGATCTGGGCGCTGCGTACGTGGAAGCCGGAACAGCAGGAGAAGGAGTAACCGATCATGGCTCATTACATCAGTCTGTTTGTACGCGCGGTGTTTGTCGAAAACATGGCGCTGGCGTTCTTCCTCGGCATGTGTACGTTCCTGGCGGTGTCGAAAAAGGTTTCCACCGCTTTTGGTCTGGGCGTGGCGGTCACCGTGGTGCTGGGAATTTCCGTGCCGGTGAATAACCTGGTCTACAACCTGGTGCTGCGCGATGGCGCGCTGGTAGACGGCGTGGATCTCAGCTTCCTCAACTTCATCACCTTTATTGGGGTGATTGCCGCGCTGGTGCAGATCCTTGAGATGATCCTCGATAAATACTTCCCGGCCCTCTATAACGCGCTGGGGATTTTCCTGCCGCTTATCACCGTTAACTGCGCCATCTTTGGCGGCGTCTCGTTTATGGTGCAGCGTGATTATAACTTTAGTGAATCTGTCGTTTACGGTTTCGGTTCCGGCATTGGCTGGCTGCTGGCGATCGTCGCCATGGCCGGTATTCGCGAAAAGATGAAATACGCCAACGTGCCGGCCGGTCTGCGCGGCCTTGGGATCACCTTCATTACCACCGGTTTGATGGCGCTGGGCTTTATGTCCTTCTCCGGTGTGCAGCTGTAAGGGCGGGATTATATGGAAATCTTACTTGGCGTAGGCATGTTTACGGCGATCGTACTGGCGCTGTCGGTGCTGATCCTATTTGCCAAATCGAAGCTGGTGAACGCCGGCGATGTACTGATTGAAATCAACGATGACGTGGATAAGCAGATCCGCACCCCGGCGGGCGACAAGCTGCTGAACACGCTGTCGGNGGTGGCTCCTGCGGTCAGTGCCGGGTAACGGTGAAAGCGGGCGGCGGCGATATCCTGCCAACGGAACTGTCGCACATCACCAAACGCGAAGCCAAAGCAGGTTGCCGTCTTGCGTGCCAGGTGGCGGTAAAGCAGGACATGAAAATCGAGCTGCCGGAAGACGTGTTTGGCGTGAAGAAGTGGGAATGCGAAGTTATTTCCAACGATAACAAAGCCACGTTTATCAAAGAGCTGAAGCTGGCGATTCCGCAGGGTGAAAGCGTGCCGTTCCGCGCGGGCGGCTATATTCAGATTGAGTGCCCGGCGCACACCGTGGCGTATGCCGATTTTGACGTCCCGGCGGAATACCGCGGCGACTGGGATAGATTCAACCTGTTCCGCTATGTCTCTGAGGTTAAAGAGCCGACGCTGCGCGCTTACTCGATGGCGAACTACCCGGACGAGAAGGGCATCATTATGCTCAATGTGCGTATCGCCACGCCGCCACCGTCGTTGCCAGACGTGCCGCCGGGGATCATGTCTTCCTACATCTGGTCGCTGAAGCCGGGCGATAAAGTGACGATTTCCGGGCCATTTGGCGAGTTCTTTGCCAAAGAGACTGACGCGGAAATGGTGTTCATCGGCGGTGGTGCCGGGATGGCGCCGATGCGTTCGCACATCTTTGATCAACTCAAACGCCTGAACAGCAAGCGTAAGATCAGCTTCTGGTACGGGGCGCGTTCCCTGCGTGAAATGTTCTATGACGACGAGTTTGAACAACTGGCGCGTGAAAACCCGAACTTTACCTTCCACGTCGCGCTGTCAGATGCGCAGCCGGAAGATAACTGGACGGGCTACACCGGCTTTATTCATAACGTGTTATATGAAAACTATTTGCGTGATCACCCGGCGCCTGAGGATTGTGAATTCTACATGTGCGGGCCGCCGGTAATGAACGCGGCGGTTATCAAAATGCTGAAGGATCTCGGCGTGGAAGATGAAAATATCCTGCTGGATGATTTCGGAGGCTGATGATGATTGTCGTTTTTCTGTCCACGTTCGCCATCTTTGCGCTGGTTTTCCTGGCGCTGTCGCTGGGGTATCTGATCAAGCGTAAAAGCATTCAGGGCAGTTGCGGCGGCATTTCGTCGCTCGGTCTTGAGAAGGTCTGCGACTGCCCTGAACCGTGCGACGCGCGGAAAAAACGCATGGCGCGGGACGCGCAGCGCCAGAACAACCGCATCCTCTGATTTTTCCCTCTCCCGTCGGGAGAGGGTTCTCCGCTTCTCTTTATCGATTATTTTGCTGTATACTTATCCAGTAGTGAGTGAGGGCTAACTATGCGCAAAATAATCCATGTCGATATGGACTGCTTTTTCGCTGCGGTCGAGATGCGAGACAATCCAGCGCTGCGTGATATCCCGATTGCCATTGGCGGCAGCCGGGAGCGCAGAGGCGTTATCAGTACCGCAAATTATCCGGCGCGGAAATACGGCGTGCGCAGTGCCATGCCAACGGCGATGGCGCTCAAACTCTGCCCGCACCTCACGCTGCTGCCGGGCCGCGGCGAAGCGTATAAAGAAGCCTCGCTGCACATCCGTGAAATATTCTCCCGTTACACCTCGCTGATTGAGCCGCTGTCCCTCGATGAGGCCTATCTGGATGTGACCGACAGCGTCCACTGTCATGGATCGGCAACGCTGATGGCGCAGGAGATCCGCCAGACCATCTTCAACGAGCTGCAACTGACCGCCTCGGCGGGCATCGCGCCGGTAAAGTTTCTCGCCAAGATCGCCTCCGATCTCAATAAACCCGACGGCCAGTATGTGATTACCCCGGCGGACGTGCCTGAGTTTCTGCGCACGCTGCCGCTCGGGAAAATCCCCGGTGTCGGCAAAGTCTCCGCCGCAAAGCTGGAAAGCATGGGGCTGCGCACCTGTGAGGACGTACAGAAAAGTGATCTTGCCGGGTTATTAAAACGGTTCGGGAAATTTGGCCGGGTGCTGTGGGAACGCAGCCAGGGCATCGACGAACGTAGCGTGAATAATGAACGGTTGCGGAAATCAGTCGGCGTTGAACGTACGCTGGCGGAAGATATTCATGACTGGTCAGATTGTGAAGCGATTATTGAACACCTCTATCCTGAGCTGGAGCGGCGTCTGGCGAAGGTGAAACCGGATCTGCTGATCGCGCGTCAGGGCGTCAAACTCAAGTTTAACGATTTCCAGCTCACCACCCAGGAACACGTCTGGCCGCAGCTGAACAAAGACGATCTCATCGCCACGGCCTATAAAACCTGGCATGACAGGCGGGCAGGGCGCGGTGTACGGCTGGTGGGGTTACACGTGACGTTGTTGGATCCGCAAATCGAGCGGCAGTTGGTGCTGGGATTGTAGGTCGGGTAAGCGAAGCGCCACCCGACAAAACAGGCAGCGCCACGCTTAATGCGGCAAAACTTACTTCGCCGGAATCGCTTTCAGCAGTTCCGTCAGCAGCGTCCAGTACTGGCCCACGCTTTCGATATGTACCTGTTCATCCGGGGAATGTGGACCGGTGATGGTTGGCCCGATGGAAACCATGTCCATATCCGGATACGGTTTTTTGAACAGACCGCATTCCAGACCGGCGTGAATGATCTGAATGTTCGGCGTCTTGTTGAACAGACGCTGGTAGGTTTCACGCACCAGATGCATAACCGGGGAATTGGCATCCGGCTGCCAGCCTGGGTACGCGCCTTTAGCTTCGGTTTTCGCACCCGCCAGTTTGCCCAGGGAATCCAGCATGCTGACCACATAGTCTTTGCCGCTGTCGATGAGGGAACGCACCAGGCAGTGGATCTGCACATTGTCGTCGGTCATGGTGACAACCCCGACGTTCAGGGAGGTTTCCACCACGCCTTTCGCAACGTCAGAATTGCGGATCACGCCGTTCGGGGTGGCATTCAGCAGGCGAATAAATCCGTCGCGGGATTGGGCGGTCAGCGCGGCTTTATCATTGCTGGCCGCGTCCAGCAGCACGACCAAATTCTTCTCTTTTGCTGCCAGTTCGTTTTTCAGGATCTCCTGATATTTACTGACCAGCGCTTTCAGTGCATCGACTTTATCTGCCGCCACCGCGACCGTCGCGAATGCCGGCCAGGAAGCGCGCCAGCAGCTTGTTGGCATTACCCAGACCGACGTGGATTTCACCGCCGGAGTGCCCGCCTTTCAGCCCTTTCAGGGTCAGTTTGAAGCTCTGGAAGCCCGCCGGCACCGCTTCACGGGTCAGCGGCAGGTTCGAGGTGAAGTCGATCCCACCGGCGCAACCCATGTAGATTTCGCCTTCTTCTTCGGAGTCGGTGTTGATCAGGATATCGGCCTGCAGCCAGTTCGCCTGAAGACCAAACGCGCCGTCCATACCGGCTTCTTCCGTCATGGTCAGCAGCACTTCCAGCGGCCCGTGCTGAACGGAATCGTCTGCCAGCACCGCCAGCGCGGAAGCCATACCGATGCCGTTGTCCGCGCCGAGCGTAGTGCCGCGCGCTTTGACCCACTCGCCATCGATGTACGGCTGAATCGGATCTTTGGTGAAATCATGCACGGTGTCGTTGTTTTTCTGCGGGACCATGTCGAGGTGCGCCTGCAGAACCACCGGCTTGCGATTTTCCATCCCGGCGGTGGCGCCTTTGCGAATCAGAATATTGCCAACCTGATCGCGTTCAGCGTGCAGGCCTT
Organism: Trabulsiella odontotermitis; assembly: GCF_001188485.1. Classification (GTDB taxonomy): domain Bacteria; phylum Pseudomonadota; class Gammaproteobacteria; order Enterobacterales; family Enterobacteriaceae; genus Trabulsiella; species Trabulsiella odontotermitis_A. Next base: position 51,997 of record NZ_JNGH01000060.1, on the reverse strand, counting down.
TTTCCTTCGCCCAGCCCATGATGTGTTCGGCCAGTTTTTCTTCGTGATAGGACGGGTGCGGAATGGAACAAATTTTGGCAAAAATATCCCACAGCGGTTGCGGGGATAATTGAGACAATTCAGACACGGTAAGTCTCCTTACGGCTTACTGCAAAAGTCGCTTGCAGGTAAAGGGTTAGCATAGTGCGATACAGGGGTGAGAATACCACTTTCTTCCTGTTCTGGTAGAACAAACCGGCTAAAAAGGCACTCGTGTTCCGCTTAACACTGGTTTTTAGTGCGTCAGATCTCTATAATCTCGCGCAACCTTTTCCCCCTCGAACACTTATTAAGCCGTAAATATACAGGCTGGGACTTCTTATATCATGAGCGAAAAATACGTCGTCACCTGGGACATGTTGCAGATCCACGCCCGTAAACTGGCCAGCCGTTTGCTGCCAGCTGAGCAATGGAAAGGCATCATTGCCGTTAGCCGTGGTGGTCTGGTACCGGGTGCGCTGCTGGCGCGTGAATTGGGCATTCGCTATGTTGATACCGTTTGCATTTCCAGCTATGACCATGACAACCAGCGCGAGCTGACCGTGGTGAAACGTGCAGAAGGCGATGGCGAAGGTTTCATTGTGATCGACGATCTGGTGGATACCGGCGGTACAGCGGTCGCTATTCGCGAAATGTATCCAAAAGCGCATTTCGTCACCATTTTCGCAAAACCGGCTGGTCGCCCGCTGGTGGATGATTATGTGATTGATATCCCGCAGGACACCTGGATTGAACAGCCGTGGGACATGGGTGTGGTTTTCGTACCGCCAATCTCAGGCCGTTAATCCTCTCCTTCTCCAGCGCCCGGTTTGACCGGGCGTTGTTCTTTTTGGCGCCTGACGCGTTACAATAGAGACAGTATCGTTCTCATGGAGGCTGCGCGATGTCAGAGGCTAACCTCAGCGAAACCTTGTTTAAACCCCGCTTCAAACATCCGGAAACGTCCACGCTGGTTCGTCGTTTTAACCAGGGGACACAACCCGCTGTCCAGTCCGCCCTGGACGGTAAAAACGTGCCGCACTGGTACCGGATGATGAACCGCCTGATGTGGATCTGGCGTGGCATCTCGCCGCAGGAGATCCTCGACGTCCAGTCGCGCATTGTCATGAGCGATGCCGAGCGTACCGATCCCGAACTGTACGACACGGTGGTGGGCTATCGCGGGGGCAACTGGATTTTCGAGTGGTCAAAGCAGGCGATGCTCTGGCAGCAAAAAGCGATGCAGGAAACGGATCCTGAACGTTGCGGTCGTTACTGGCTGCATGCGTCCAATCTTTACAGCATCGCGGCGTATCCGCATCTGAAAGGCGACGATCTGGCGGATCAGGCGCAGGCGCTGGCTAACCGCGCTTATGAAGAGGCGTCGCAGCGTTTGCCTGGTGAAATGCGCGAGCTGGAATTCGCCATCCCCGGCGGCGCCCCGGTGACCGGCTTTCTGCATATGCCGAAAGGCGAGGGACCGTTCCCGACGGTGCTGATGTGCGGAGGGCTGGATTCGCTGCAAAGCGATTATTACACCCTTTTTGAGAATTATCTGGCGCCACTGGGAATCGCAATGCTGACGCTGGACATGCCGTCCATCGGTTTCTCGTCGAAATGGAAACTCAGCCAGGACTCCAGCCTCCTGCACCAGCACGCGCTGAAAGCGCTGCCCAACATCCCCTGGATTGACCATACCCGCGTGGCGGCGTTTGGTTTCCGCTTTGGCGCCAACGTCGCCGTGCGGCTGGCCTATCTCGAATCACCGCGGCTGAAAGCCGTGGCCTGCCTTGGCCCGGTGGTGCACGGCCTGCTGGTGGACTCGCAGCGTCAGGGCAGCGTGCCGGAGATGTATCTCGATGTGCTGGCGTCGCGCCTGGGCATGCATGATGCATCCGACGAAGCGCTGCGTGTGGAGCTGAACCGCTACTCGCTAAAAACCCAGGGATTGCTGGGCCGCCGTTGCCCGACGCCGGTGCTGTCCGGCTACTGGCAAAACGATCCATTCAGCCCGGAAGAGGAATCCCGGTTAATCACCTCGTCATCCGCGCAAGGCAAAATGCTGCATATTCCTTTCAACCCGTTGTATCGTAATTTTGACAATGGACTGAAAGAAATTGCCAAATGGATTAACAAACAATTTGGTTAATAGTTTGCTAAATTTTATCGATTTGGTAAAACAGTTGCATCACTAAAGGAGATCGCAATGACGTTACCGAGTGGACACCCGAAGAGTAAACTGATTAAGAATTTCGCTGCGCTTGGCCCCTATATTCGCGAAGAACAGTGTAAAGACAACCACTTCTTTTTCGATTGCCTTGCTGTTTGTGTAAATGTTAAACCGGCACCGGAAAAGCGAGAATTCTGGGGCTGGTGGATGATAATGGAAGCGCAGGAAAAGCGTTTCACCTACCGCTACCAGTTCGGACTTTTTGACAAAGACGGAAACTGGCAGGCCACCGATATCAACGACAGTGAAGTGGCGGAACGACTTGAAAAAACGCGCAGCGACTTCCACGTTCGTGTGGCGGAGCTGCTGACCAAACTGTCATTGCGCTTAGAACCGGCGGATGACTTTAACGAAGAAGCGGTCAGACTGACGGCATGAGAATAAAATAAGGCGCTTCATCTGAAGCGCCTTATTTATTTCAGAGGTTAGCCGATTAGAACTGGTAAACCAGACCCATCGCCACCACGTCGTCGGTGTTCAGACCGAGTTTGTTGTCGTCGTCCAGCTGGTTAATTTTATAATCCACGAAGGCAGACATATTCTTATTGAAGTAGTAAGTGGCAGCCACGTCGATATATTTCACCAGATCGGCATCGCCTACGCCTTCAATATCCTTGCCTTTAGACTGGACATAACCCACGGACGGGCGCAGACCGAAATCGAACTGATATTGCGCCACGACTTCAAACGCCTGGTTTTTATTCGCGAAACCGCTAACGGAAGTATCAACACCGCCAATAGAAGCCGTGCCAGAAACCGGCGTCATGTTGCGGGTTTCCGCATAAATAGCCGCCAGGTAAACGCTGTTCGCATCATACTTCAGACCAGTGGTCCAGGCTTCAGCATTGGAACCATGACCAAAACTCTGGCCTTCCTGCGCCTTCGTACGGTCAGAGTTCGCGTAGGCTGCACCCAGCGTCAGGCCCGTGTCACCGAAGTCATAGCTCAGCGCCGTACCGAAACCATCGCCGTTTGCTTTGCTGGCGGCGCGACCGTCATTCTCGTTTTTGCCCTGATATTGCAGAGCCAGCTTCAGGCCATCAACCAGACCGAAGAAGTTATTGTTACGGTAGGTCGCCATACCGTTGCCACGACCGGTCATGAAGTTGTCGGTTTTAACAAAAGAGTCATCACCGAATTCTGGGATCATATCGGTATACGCGGCGACGGTATACAGGACGCCGTAGTTACGGCCATAGTCAAATGAACCGTAATCACCGGCTTTCAGACCGGCAAACGCCAGACGGGTTTTGGTGGTATTGGCATCGCCTTCCACTTTGTTCGCCGCGATCTGGTATTCCCACTGACCGTAACCCTGCAGCAGATCGTTAATCTGGGTGGCGCCTTTAAAGCCCAGACGCGCATAAGACTGGTCACCGTCAACAGCATCGTTATCGCTGATGTAGTGCTCAGCTTTCACACGACCGTACAGATCCAGCTTGTTGCCGTCTTTGTTATAGACTTCTGCAGCCTGAGCTGAAAGAGAAGCCATCGCGCCTACTATCATTAATGCCAGTGTGCTTTTTTTCATTTTCAATCCCGAGTTTAAAAAACGCGCTAATAGTCGTGAGGGGAACAAGCCCCGTGAAAATCAGAGAGGTTTTTAACCCGCAGGAATGAAAGTTTTATGACAATTTCGGAATACTTTTAAATAGTTGTGTTTTCATGTTTTCGTCATAAAGTTGTCAAATGCTGCCGTTACGCTTCCTGATCCCGCGCAATGAAATCTCACCCCTTTCGCCGTGAGAGTTGGCAAGCGGCGGGAGTCCTGTTAAAACGTCTGTTCGATACGGATTTTTTATTTTATTGAACGGCAGAGAATCATGAGTGACAGTCAGACGCTGGTGGTAAAACTGGGCACCAGTGTTTTAACGGGCGGATCGCGCCGCCTGAATCGCGCCCATATCGTCGAATTAGTGCGCCAGTGCGCGCAGCTGCATGCCGCAGGGCATCGTATTGTGATTGTCACCTCCGGGGCCATCGCTGCCGGACGTGAGCATCTGGGCTATCCTGAACTGCCAGCCACCATTGCTTCCAAACAGCTGCTCGCGGCGGTGGGGCAAAGTCGTCTGATCCAGCTGTGGGAGCAACTGTTTTCCATTTACGGTATTCATGTCGGACAGATGCTGCTGACCCGCGCTGATATGGAAGATCGCGAGCGTTTCCTGAACGCCCGCGACACGCTCCGCGCGCTGCTCGATAACAACATCGTGCCGGTGATTAACGAAAACGACGCGGTCGCCACCGCTGAAATCAAAGTTGGCGATAACGATAACCTTTCCGCGCTGGCTGCCATCCTTGCCGGGGCTGATAAACTGCTGCTGTTGACCGATCAGCAGGGGCTGTTTACCGCCGACCCGCGCACCAACCCGCAGGCAGAACTGATCCCGGACGTGTACGGCATTGACGATGCGCTGCGTGCCATCGCGGGCGACAGCGTCTCCGGTCTGGGCACCGGCGGCATGGGCACCAAGCTTCAGGCGGCCGACATCGCCTGCCGCGCAGGCATCGATACCATCATCGCTGCGGGCAGCCGTCCGGGCGTTATTGGCGATGTGATGGAAGGGCTTTCCGTTGGCACGCGTTTCCACGCGCAAGCCTCGCCGCTGGAAAACCGCAAGCGCTGGATTTTTGGCGCGCCGCCGGCGGGGGAAATTACCGTTGACGAAGGGGCAACCCGCGCGATTCTGGAAAGAGGGAGTTCATTACTTCCTAAAGGCATTAAAAGCGTGACAGGTAACTTCTCCCGTGGTGAAGTGATTCGTATCTGTAATCTTGAAGGTCGCGATATTGCCCACGGCGTCACCCGCTACAACAGCGACGCGCTGCGCCGTATTGCAGGGCACCACTCGCAGCAAATCGACGCCATTCTCGGCTACGAGTACGGCCCGGTGGCTGTCCATCGCGACGATATGATCACCCGTTAAGGAGTCTGACATGCTGGAACAAATGGGTATGGCGGCCAAAGCGGCCTCTTACCAGCTGGCGTTACTCTCCAGCCGCGAAAAAAATCGGGTGCTGGAAAAAATTGCTGATTATCTGGAAGCGCAGACCGACGACATTCTACGCGCCAACGAGCAGGATCTTGCCGACGCGCGCGCCAACGGCCTGAGCGAGGCGATGCTCGATCGCCTTGCGCTGAACCCGGCGCGACTGCAGGGAATAGCTAACGACGTTCGTCAGGTCTGCCAGCTGGCCGATCCGGTCGGGCAGGTGATTGACGGCGGACTGCTGGACAGCGGCCTGCGCATTGAACGTCGCCGCGTGCCACTCGGCGTGATTGGCGTGATCTACGAAGCGCGCCCGAACGTGACCGTCGATGTCGCGTCGCTGTGCCTGAAAACCGGCAATGCGGCCATCCTGCGCGGTGGCAAAGAGACCTGGCGCACCAACGCTGCAACGGTAAAAGTCATCCAGCAGGCGCTGGAAGAGTGCGGATTGCCTGCGGGTGCGGTGCAGGCCATTGAAAGCCCGGATCGTGCACTGGTCAGCGAAATGCTGCGTCTGGATAAATACATCGACATGATCATTCCCCGCGGCGGCGCTGGTTTACACAAACTTTGCCGCGAACAGTCGACGATCCCGGTGATCACCGGCGGTATCGGCGTGTGCCATATTTTTGTGGATGAAAGTGCGGAAATCGACCCCGCGCTGAAGATTATCGTCAACGCGAAAACCCAGCGTCCAAGCACTTGTAACACCGTTGAGACGCTGCTGGTGCATCAGAAAATTGCTGCTGCATTTCTGCCTGCGCTCAGCCAGCAAATGGCGAAAAGCGGCGTCACGTTGCATGCTGCCGACAACGCCATGGCGCAACTGAACGGTGGGCCTGCGAACGTGGTGCCGGTAGAGGCGGCGCAGTATGACGATGAATATTTGTCGTTGGATCTGAACGTCAACGTGGTCAGCGATCTTGATGAGGCCATTGCGCACATTCGCCAGCATGGCACGCAGCATTCCGATGCCATTCTGACGCGCACGCTACGCAACGCCGATCGCTTTATCAACGAAGTGGATTCGTCTGCGGTGTATGTGAACGCCTCCACCCGCTTCACCGACGGCGGGCAGTTTGGGCTGGGGGCGGAAGTGGCTGTCAGCACGCAAAAACTGCACGCGCGCGGTCCGATGGGGCTGGAAGCGCTAACGACCTACAAGTGGATTGGCTTCGGCGACGATACGATTCGTGCTTAAATGAAACAGGGTGATGCAAAAACAGGCAGTTGGTTACCTGGGTTATTGACGCATCACCCGGTTAGATTTACCCTTCTACACCGTGATTCGCTTTCGTGGATCACTTCACAGGGCCGATATAGCTCAGTTGGTAGAGCAGCGCATTCGTAATGCGAAGGTCGTAGGTTCGACTCCTATTATCGGCACCATATAATTCAATGGATTACCGTGCTTTCAGGTAAACAACTTTTTCATCTTATGCCATATTTGTGACTCTCCGGCCAATAATCGCATCAATTTTGCTGCGTGTTCGGTAAGGTGCCCAGCAGACAAATGCGCATATCTCTGTACAATTTCCAGCGTTTCCCATCCCCCATTTCCTTTAAGGTCAGCAGAGCGACGCCAGACTGAACCAGCCAACTTGACCAGCTATGGCGAAGATCATGGAAACGAAAGTTGGTTATGCCTGAGCGTTTGAGTGCCCCCTCCATGCCTTGTTGCTGTCGGTTTGCATTTTCCTTACCGCCGGTGTTTTCGTCCCATCGTTTCGCCAGGCCGCTTTAGTGTGGACAAATACACAACGTTTATGTTTGCCCTGTTGCGCCTTCAGGATCTGGAGTGCCGTTTCGTTAAGCGGTACCCCGATCGCATTTCCAGCTTTAGTCTCATCGGGATGCATCCAGGCTATCCGTTTATCGAGGTCCACCTGAGACCATTCAAGATCGGTACCCGTTTTGCGCTGGTTGCTAAGGCCGGAGAACTGGCCACACAAGCCGGGATAACCGGATGGCCTGAAGGGGAGGCGTTCAGGGCTGCTGAATGCTGTCTGGCTTCATGGATGGCTGACCGTGGGCATACTGCGAACCAGGAGGATAAAACCGCACTGGAGCAGGTTCGGGATTATATGACCCGTAACCAGTTCAGCCGCTTTGCTGACTGGCACGACGACAAGAACCGTCCACTGTCGATGATGAGGTTCAGGAAAGTGGACAAGGGCGACAACGTGACAGAATCCACTGTGACCTTCTACGTATTGCCATCTGGCTGGAAAGAAATTTGTAAAGGGTTCGATTCGCGAAAGGTAGCCAGATTGTGTGTTGAGGCGGGCTGGCTGAAAGCCGGGGAAGACGGGAGAACGCAAAACAGCGTTCGCCTGCCAGAAATAGGGCTTAAGCGCGTGTACCAGTTTAATACGCAAGTACTGGGTAGCGCCGATCCCGAATAGTTATCGCGTGAGTCTTATTTTTATGAGGTAACACTGGTAACAGAGGTAACAGGCAGTAATGACGAGGCTTGCTACTGTTACCAGTCAGAAATATCCACTGGTAACAGTGGTAACAAAAACCAGTGTGTTACCACGCGTTACCTCTTTATTTGGCTCACTGGTAACAGATTAATTTCAATTAAATCAACGATGTTACACGTGTTACCAGTGTTACACGTTCAGAACAAGAGGGAGGGAACCAAAATCCCTTCTTCTGGCAGGCAACAGAGGTTTAGCTATGCGAGTGATGAAAATTTACTGCCCGGAGTGTATGTCTGCGGCAACGGTGAGGAAAACAAACCGAAAGCACCCCAAATTATCAGATGTGTACTGTTATTGATCAAATGTAGAGTGTGGGCACACGTTTGTGATGAACGTTTCCTTCTCACACACGATTAGTCCCAGCGCTTTGCGCGGCCAGGGACGGATTAAAGATCTAATGGATGCCCTGCCACCGGACGAGCGACAAAAAGCATTAGAACTCCTGATGGCAGCCATAGAGAGTCACTGAACGGTCGCCGGGAGTAACTAAAATTTTCCCGGCTTCGGTTCATTAAATTTCAGCTGCTTAAGGAAAAATGTCTATAAGAATCAGTTTGTTAACTTTTAAGTGTGCCGTCAGTTATCATGAAAAATCTCACCTAAAAATTTATATCCCTTTACTATCAATAGCTTAATTCAAGTGCTTACGATTTTGGAGTAAAGCTAAACTGAAAAAAGCTGAAATTCTTTTCACTCTTTTCAGTTCTCTGCTCGCTGTAAATCCCCAGTTGTGGCGCGGTCTGGCGCTATCATTTGTAAAAAATCCCAACTGAAAAATTTTTGCGATCAGAAAACCGCAGGCGGGTGCGGTGTAGTGCGATTTTGGTCGGTTTCATTTTTGATTTGTTTAACAATGCTATACGTGTAAAATGTTAGTGAGGCGTATCGCTTAGGCGATCATCCAGTGATGGGTGCAACTAATTTTGGGAGGCTTTGCCTCTGGTTTTTCCAGTCTGCTAGCGCAGGCGTTACTATTACTACTATTTTTGACGCCTCCTTACTTCAATTAAGGGCGAATCCTCGTGAGTGATTTCTCGAATCAAATTTGGTGGACAAAGAAAGCAAGAATTAAGGCAGAAAAGCGCTTGCTTAGAATGGATGCTATCTCACAATCATTATTGCTGTGGTATTCATTTTTTCTTGTGGCATATTCAATAATTACTCTTGTTGTAAAAGTTGCTAGCTTAACGGAAACAGCAATAATGGTTGCTTTGTCTGTTTTAGTTTTGCTTTTGACGTTGTATGTTAATAACATGCGATTTAAAGAGAGAGCAATGTTGATGAAACAGTGCTATGAGCAACTTGGGTTAATATATGGGGCAATTGGTAGCTCTTCTGATATTGATAGTTTAAAAAAAGAGTTTCATTCAATACTTTCAATATCTGAAAATCACAAGGAAATTGATTATTACAGGGCTATTGATGGCGAGTATGAAAGCGCATCTGATAAGAGTAAATTAAGCAAGCACCCTACGGAGGAACAAAAAAACTCTATACGTATGAGCAATAATGGATGGTGTGTGTCAGTTTTAGTACTAATACTTCTTCCATTCATAATCGTTGCATTTATCAGACACTATTCTCAGGTTTAAATATGGACGAGCATAAGGGTTTCGATAATTATATCTCGATTAACAATCTCCGGGATATATATGATAATCACGTGATATTATCGGCTTCAACCGGCATTGATAATATGTCGCATAAAATCCTCCTGGGTATAATCGATGAACAATTGTCTATAATTAATAGGAAATTTAACTCAAAATCCTATGTGTTTACAAAGTACAAATTAAAATTAATAAGTAAGGGGAGAGGTAAGCCACCAAGGGAAATATCTATCCCAACAATCAGAGATAAAATTGCATTACGTGCAATTTGTGATTATTTGAAAAGTACGTATGATAATGAGTTGCGTTTTAAGCTTCCCCAAGATGTCATAAAATCAGTTAAGGCAGATATTGAATCGGGGGAGTATAACTACTTTTTAAAGCTCGACGTTGCTAACTTTTTCCCTTCTGTGCAACATGATAAATTAATTGAGCAACTTTGTCATAGGATAGATGATAATAGAGTGCTGACATTAATATCTAGCGCCATCAAATCACCAACAGTTATAAAGCCTTCAAAGAGCGATGTCCCGAATGTAAACGGCATACCCCAAGGACTATCTATATCAAGCATATTAGCATCAATCTATTTACATACATTAGATAATAAATATAAAGATGAAAATGATTTCAAATATTATAGGTACGTAGATGATGTGCTGATTTTCATAAAATCAAAAGAGGTTGATGAGGTAATTAAAGAGGTTGTTTCGGATTTTGAAGGGTTAGGGCTTAAAGTCTATGACCCTAACGCTAATCCAGAAAAATCGTCAAAAGGAGTAATCTCAAAAGATGCCTTCGGCTATCTGGGGTATGATTTTAATTGTGGAGTGGTTAGCCCAAGAATCGGGTCTGTAGAAAAACTTCGCGAGTCACTTCTCTCTATATTTTCAGGTTACAAGTATTCAAAATTAAAAAGATTAGAGTTCTTAGAGTGGCGAGTTAATCTAAGAATTACAGGTTGTATTTTTCAGGGTAAATCAAAAGGGTGGATGTGCTTTTTCTCAGAAATAAATAACGAAAGATTGCTTCATGAACTCGATGCATTTGTGGATAACTTATGTATTCGATTTAACGTAGAGTTGAAAGTTAAATCTTTCGTGAGAGCATTCTTCCAAATAAAGCATAATAGACGTGAAACTAAATACGTTCCAAACTTTGATAGTTACTCTGAAGAAGAAAAAACATATGTTTTAGAGTATTATTTTTCTAAAAATACCGAGAATTTGACATCGAGAGAGATTGACTATCAATTTAAGAAAAGAATATCTCGGCAGGTTAAGGATATTGAAACCGATTTAAGAGATGCTGGTTTTTCTTCATGAGTTCATGTTTTCCTTGATTCTTATGCTAATAGGGCTCATAGATAGTTTTACCAGCATGAAACAAAAAGCCAAACCACTGCACATAATCAGTGACCATGATGTTGCTGATTGTGGTGGTGGTAAGGTTATGGATGTTAATGTTGGGGGCATTATAGGGGGCACTTGTATTCATTGTTTTTATTTTTACGTTATAAAACAGTTTGTTAATTGATTGTTTTGTTCCTATTATCGGCACCATTTTTATCCTATAAAAATCATCTCATTACTGAAGCGGCATCATCACGCAGTAGCTCATCACTACCGACCTGTATCAGTACAATGCGAATTCTTTTTTTTATTATACGATTGTTTTTTCGCTAATGGCATTTTGTCGATCTCTATTTGAAATCACTACACTCTATTGTAAGTCTCCGTAAACAAAGCAAAAATGGGCAACTGAATCAGTTGCCCATTTTTTGCTTTGTTACCCGGATAATCACTCAGAACGACGCTTTAACCCCCAGCATCCCTTGCAGATCGCTGTACTTTCTCGGGCCGACAAACTGCACGCCAGCGTTGCCCCAGAGGCTCAAATTATCATTCAGCTTCGCTTCCAGACCTGCGCGGACTTCTGCGAGATTGTTTGCGTCATTCCGGGTGAGGTTATAACCCGGACTTGAGACACCATAGGTTTCGGTATTGTGGAGCCAGTTCACTTCCAGATAGGGCTGGAACTCGCGGTGTAGACCTTCATCCATCTGGTGATGACTGTTGATATACGTTCTGATGCCGAGGCGCGTCTGAATATTGTCGTCGCCCTGTGTCTCAATGCGCACATCGTCATGTCTGGAATGAGACTCATCATCCACGCCCATCCACGTGATCTGCACCTGCGGCTGGATATACCAGCTATTCAGCGTACCTTTGCTACCGGTGAACTCCGCGACTTTAAAGGTGTGTCCACCCTCGATCGAGGCGGTCAGTCCGTCGGAGTGGTAATCATCCCTGTCATTGTGATTCGAGGTCACGCTGCTGTTGAACCAGTTATACAGCAGCCAGATGTCGATATAGGGGCCCGTATTAGCCGTACCGTTCTGGAACCAGGTTCCATAAAGCCCAGCGCTGTAACCGCTGACGCGCCCGTCAGAACCGTTTGTGGAATGATAACTGTGGGTGTTGCTGCGAACATTCGCATACCCTCCCATTATGCCAAGATGCCAGCGATCCTGATTATTGCTGCTCCACTGTGCCAGGTCGCCGCCCATCTGCATCACATAGCGGTTGCTACGGGTGAATTGCCCGTTATCAAGAGTGNGACCCGCCAACGTGCCGCATCCACAGGCTGCTGACGCTGGCTTCGCCATTATGCAGCGCTTCTGTATAGCCCGGTTCACCAAGGCGATCGTGCAGACGATGATTAAAAACCCGGTTTGCTGAAGCCAGGTTGTTGATATAGCTGCCGCCAGCAGAAATATCCGTCGCCTGGGCCGGTAAACATAGTGCTGCGACTGATAATGTGAGCACGGTTAAACCTGTATTATAATAACCGATAAAATGTCTCTTTCCATTTTTTGACATATTAGCCATCCTTATAATATCCATTATGCATTATTTTATTTTTAGCGACCGGTAACATTTATTTGCCATTCACGGCAGAATGAACACACATGCTATTCTTAATAACTAAGAAGTCAGATATGATTACTACTATTTTTCCAGGAATATTTAAGTATTAATAAGTCAGCGTTCATGCTGTTTGTCGCCAAATGAGACGGGCTGCTGAGTCGTTATAATCCACGGGCCATGACTGCAAGGTAAAGAAGAATATCAGTAAACTCTGTTCTAAGCGGAAATAACCACTTCCGTTTGCAATATTGCATCGGTCTCCAGCGGTGTCAATTCAGCTAAAATGACACGATGGCGAGAAATTTAAGATTCCACGCGTTAATGAGTAAAAGCCTTATTTCCTCTTTAAGGAGGAAAATGCGGTATGCTGTTGCCTGTTTTTTCTTTGATTGGTAGCTTTGTTATATGGGAAATTTGCGCGATACCCTGGAGCAGCGTCAGGTCATTATTTACTTCACGACGGTCGCCGTCGCGGCGCTGGCCGCGTTACTGATCCCCGGGACGGAACATCTCGAACAGCTGGTGAACCCGGCGCTGGCGATGATGCTGTTCGTGACTTTCCTGCAGGTGCCGGTTACTGAACTCGGCAGGGCAATGACGCAGCTGCGTTTTCTGGTTTCCTTGCTGCTGACCAATTTCATCGCCGTGCCGTTGTTAGTGGTGGTGCTGTCGCCGCTGTTGCCTGACGATCCGCTACTGCAACTCGGCGTATTGATGGTGTTGCTCTGTCCGTGTATCGATTATGTCGTGACCTTTTCACAGCTCGGGCGAGCGGATTCGCGTCTGTTGCTGGCGGCGACACCGGCGCTTTTGTTCATGCAAATTATCCTGCTGCCTTTATACCTCCATCTCTTCCCTGGTGAAAATACCGCACAGTACGTTCAGCCCGAACCCTTTTTCCATGCATTTCTGTGGCTGATTGTTGTTCCGCTTGCAGCCGCCGCGCTGATGCAACAGTGGGCAAAACGTAATGAGACCGGCGAGCGCGTCAGCGACAAACTCGGACTGCTGCCGGTTCCGGCAACGGCGCTGGTGCTGTTTGTGGTGGTTGCCTCCGTTGTGCCGCAGATGGGCAATGCGATAAGCGCCGCGATGCACGCCGCGCCGGTCTATATCCTGTACGCCATCATCGCCCCCCTGTTGGGCTGGATTATTGCCCGCCTGTTTCGGCTCGAAAGCGCAGCGGGGAGGGCAGTGGCATTCAGCGCCGGTACGCGAAACTCGCTGGTGATTCTACCGCTGGCGCTGGTGGTTCCCGGCGCGATCCCGGTATTGCCTGCGGTGATCGTTACCCAAACCCTGGTTGAACTGGTGGCGGAGCTGATTTATATCCGTGTAATGCCGCGGCTGGGACGAGCGTGAGGGCTCTCACAAAAGCTTCAAATAATTCACTCACTTTTAGAGTGGATTAACAGATGTTTTATTACTGATGCATAAGTATTAACGGACAGAGTCGCATTACGACGTTGTGCTGAAGGTAAACAGCACCTTTAGCGCACAGCATTAGCATTAAACAATGCTGGAGGTGTTTATGGCCTGGCGACCGTTTCTGTTTGTGATCATGACCTCTCACCCGCGGCTGAGCGCACGGAGAGCAAAGTTGCATCTGGTGCGCGGCTAAGGGGGGTTTCTGCAGTAAATCGCTAAGGATTTCCGTTTTTTTTCTAAAAACCATTTGGAATTAAACAGAAGTTTTAATTCCTTTATCAAATACCCGCCCGCCGGAAATACTGCCCTTCATAACAATACGAGAGGGCAGACACTATGGGATTCACATCGCGTTTTTCAGTTATCACCGCACTGGCTTTACTGACGTTCCAGGCGCAGGCCGTTAACGTCACCGTCGCGTATCAGACGTCAGCGGAGCCCGCCAAAGTGGCGCAGGCAGACAACACCTTCGCCAAAGAAAGCGGCGCAACGGTGGACTGGCGTAAATTCGACAGCGGCTCCAGCGTNGGTGCCCCCCAGCCAACAGGTGCCGATAGAGGTGTTCCTGCTGGCGTCACAACTGGGCGATTCCGAAGCGCTGGTGGTGAAAAAAGGCATCACCAAACCGGAAGACTTGATCGGCAAACGCATCGCCGTGCCGTTTATCTCCACCACCCATTACAGCCTGCTGGCAGCCCTCAAACACTGGGGTATCAAGCCCGGCCAGGTGCAAATCCTTAATCTGCAGCCACCCGCGATTATTGCCGCCTGGCAACGTGGTGACATTGATGGCGCGTATGTCTGGGCGCCAGCGGTCAATGAGCTCGAAAAAGATGGCACCGTGCTGACCGACTCGGCAAAAGTCGCGCAGTGGGGCGCGCCAACGCTGGATGTCTGGGTCGTGCGGAAAGATTTCGCCGAGCAGCATCCTGAGGTGGTGAAAGCCTTCGCCAAAAGCGCCATCGACGCGCAGCGTCCTTACATTGATAACCCGGATGAATGGCTGAAACAGCCTGACAATCTGAACAAGCTGTCGCGGCTGAGCGGCGTGCCGGAAGCGGACGTACCGGGGCTGGTGAAGGGCAATACCTATCTCACGACCGATCAGCAGGTTCAACAGCTTTCCGGTCCGGTCAATAAAGCGATTATCGACACCGCGCAGTTCCTGAAAGAGCAGGGGAAAGTACCTGCCGTTGCCACTGATTACAGCCAGTACGTTACCGATCGCTTTGTAAAATAAGGAGAACATGATGCTGCAGGTTTCTCACTTATCGGCCCGATACGGCGGTAAAGCCGCGCTTGAAGATATCAACCTGACGGTGGACAGCGGCGAACTGCTGGTGGTGCTCGGGCCCTCGGGCTGCGGAAAAACCACGCTGCTGAATCTGATTGCGGGCTTTTTGCCCTACGACACCGGCAGCATCCAGCTTGACGGCAAAACTGTTAACGGACCCGGCGCCGAGCGCGGCGTGGTCTTCCAGAATGAAGGGCTGCTGCCGTGGCGCAACGTGCAGGATAACGTGGCGCTGGGGCTGCAACTGGCGGGTGTCGCGCAGGCGGAACGCCAGCAGACGGCGCGTCAGATGCTGAAAAGGGTCGGGCTGGAGGGCGCAGAAAAACGCTATATCTGGCAGCTTTCCGGTGGTCAGCGTCAGCGCGTCGGCATTGCCCGCGCGCTGGCGGCAAACCCGCAACTGCTGTTGCTGGATGAGCCCTTTGGCGCGCTCGATGCGTTCACCCGTGAGCAGATGCAAACCCTGCTGCTGCGCCTGTGGCATGAGACCGGCAAACAGGTTCTGCTGATTACGCATGATATCGAAGAGGCTATTTTTATGGCGACGGAACTGGTGCTGCTGTCGCCAGGGCCGGGGCGCGTGCTGGAGCGTTTGTCGCTGGATTTCGCCCGTCGTTTCGTCACCGGGGAGTCCTGCCGCAGCATCAAATCCGATCCTGATTTTATCGCCCGACGCGAATATGTATTGAGTCGTGTCTTCGACCAGCGGGAGGCTTTCTCATGAGCATTGTGATCAACGATAAACCACGCCGCCTGATTGTGGCGTGGCGCTGGCCGTTTTCCCGTCAGCTGACGCTGAGCGCGGCCACGCTGCTGGTATTGCTGGCGCTCTGGTGGGGCGTTGCGTCGCTGCAACTGATTAGTCCGCTGTTTCTGCCTCCGCCCGCGCAGGTCTTGCAGAAACTGCTGACCATTGCCGGGCCGCAGGGCTTCATGGACGCCACGCTGTGGCAGCATCTGGCCGCCAGCCTGACGCGCATTCTGGTAGCGCTGCTCGCCGCCGTGGTGCTGGGCATTCCTGTCGGCATTGCGATGGGACTCAGCCCGACGGTGCGCGGGATCCTCGATCCGCTGATCGAACTGTACCGCCCCGTGCCGCCGCTGGCTTATCTGCCGCTGATGGTGATCTGGTTCGGCATCGGCGAGACGTCAAAAATCCTGCTGATTTACCTGGCGATTTTCGCTCCGGTGGCAATGTCGGCGCTGGCTGGCGTGAAAAGTGCGCAGCAGGTACGGATCCGCGCGGCACAGGCGCTGGGTGCCAGCCGCTTTCAGGTGCTGTGGCTGGTGATTTTGCCCGGCGCGTTGCCTGAGATTTTAACCGGTTTACGCATCGGTCTTGGCGTCGGCTGGTCAACGCTGGTGGCCGCAGAGCTGATTGCCGCCACGCGCGGGCTTGGTTTTATGGTGCAGTCAGCCGGGGAATTTCTGGCAACCGACGTGGTGCTGGCCGGGATCGCGGTGATTGCGGTGATCGCATTTGCATTAGAATTGGGGCTGCGCGCGCTACAACGTCGCCTGACGCCCTGGCATGGAGAAATAGCATGAGTGAACGTCTGACGATTACCCCGCTGGGGCCGTACATTGGCGCGCAGGTGTCTGGCATTGATGTCAGCCGACCGCTGAGCGATAACCAGTTCGAGCAGTTGTATCACGCGCTGCTGCGCCATCAGGTGGTTTTCCTGCGTGAACAGGTGATTTCACCCGCACAACAGCGCGCGCTGGCGCTGCGCTTTGGCGATTTACATATTCACCCGGTCTATCCGCACGCCGAGGGCGTGGAAGAGATCATCGTGCTGGACACGCACAATGACAATCCGCCGGACAATGACAACTGGCACACGGACGTCACCTTTATCGACACGCCGCCCGCCGGAGCGATCCTGGCGGCCAAAGAACTGCCGTCAACGGGTGGCGATACGCTGTGGACCAGCGGCATTGCGGCGTTTGAAGCGCTCTCCGCGCCGCTTCAGCAGCTGTTAAGCGGGTTACAGGCCGAGCATGATTTCAGAAAGTCGTTCCCGGAATATAAGCATCGTAAGACGGAAGCGGAGCATCAGCGCTGGCTGGAGGCCGNNACACGCTGCTGAGCTTTCTGTTTGCCCATATCACGAAACCAGAGTTTCAGGTGCGCTGGCGCTGGCAGCCGAACGATCTCGCTATCTGGGATAACCGGGTGACGCAGCACTACGCCAACGCGGATTATCTGCCGCAGCGGCGGATCATGCACCGGGCGACCATTCTTGGCGATAAGCCGTACTACCGGGCGGGCTGACAATACGCTCCTCTCCCGCAGGAGAGGAGCAGCATTACAGGTGCGCGCCGATATAGCGCTGGTAGCGATTGGCTTTCAGTAAGGTCAGATCGACCAGCACTAAACCATCGATACAGTCGTTGAAATCCGGGTCGCTGCCGAAATCGATAAACTGGACGCCGCCGGGTTCACACACCTCGGAATACTGTTTATACAGCGGCGGAATGCCACAGCCGAGGTTGCCGAGCAGCGATTTCAGCCGCGTCAGATCCTCGGTGTAATCCTCACCGCTAAACTGCGCCAGCGCTTCAGGCAGACTGGCAGGATACGGACGGCGTGATTCGGCCAGCGGATGCATCGCCGGGAACCAGAGACGGTAGAAGGCGACCAGCAAATCACGTGCGGCAGGCGGCAGACCGCCAGAAATCGATACCGGGCCAAACAGGTAGCGATACTGCGGGTAACGCGCCAGATACGCGCCGATGCCAAACCAGAGATAGTCCAGCCCACGACGGCCCCAGTAACGTGGCTGAATGAAGCTGCGACCCAGTTCAATGCCTTCGCGCAGAATATCATTCATCCGTTCGTCGTAATGAAACAGGCTGTGGCTGTATAACCCTTCCACACCACGCTTTTCAAGCTGCATGGCACCGGGCATAAAGCGGTAGGCGCCGACGATTTCCAGATCGACCTCATCCCACAGGATCAGGTGCAGATAGTCGTCGTCATAGCTGTCAACATCGCGGCGTTTGCCGCTGCCTTCACCGACGGCGCGGAAAGCAATTTCGCGCAGGCGGCCCAGCTCTCTCAGTAGCGGGGCCTCTTCCTGACCGTTACGCTGCCACAGATAAATCGTTTTGCCATCGGCGGTGGTGCCGAGGCATTCCGCTTTGTTCAGTTCGCGACGAAGCAGAGCGCGCTCTTCCGGGCGCGCGATCGCGCTTTCGGTTCTGAATTTCCCCGGCAAGCCTTTCCCCAGCAGCCCGACATGCTGACGACATTTTTTCGCCAGCTCGCGGGCGGGCGTTTGCGCGCTATGCCAGCTTTCCCACGCGATGCGTTGGCCGATGGTGACCGGCAGGGTGGAGTTGCGGCGGCGAAACATCTGCTGCATTAACAGCAACAGCGCCAGCGTTGGCGAGATCAGCGTGCTGGCATAAAACAGCGGGCTATTTTTGCCATGAATAAATNACCACCACCCCGCCGTTCTGTAGCTGCTGTTCCATCAGCGAAAGCGAGGATTTGCGCGTACCGCCGTTGATGTTGTCGACCGGAATAAACAGATTGCTCAACGGCTCAAGGTGGCTGAGCATGCGGTTGGTGACGACTTTTACATCGCGACGCACGCGGGACACCGCATATAACAATGCCAGCCCGTCCAGCGTACCGGTAGGGTGATTGGAGACGATCACCAGAGGGCCAGTTTCGGGGATGTTTTCAAGTTCGCGGGGGGCAATATTGCAGCGGATTTGTAAGTGTTCAAGAACCTGTTCGACCATATCCAGTCCGCGTAAGTGCGGGTGGCGGGTGGCAAACGCCTGAAACTCTTCCTCGTGAAGCAGGCGCCTGAGCACACTTTTTTGCCACGGCGCGGGCCTCACCTGGGGCCAGAGGTCATCAAGTACATTATCGAGGCTAAACATGGTGGTTCCTCCTGCAGTCCTGAGGCAGACAGTAGAAGGTCAACGTGTCGTTTGTATTGCAGTTTAATGAAGCTTTATGCGAGGGGAAAAGGCCCGGTTGCGCGCGGCTTCCGGGCCGGATAATCAACGAAGCAGTTTGCGTTCAGCGAGGTCGAGAGCGAAGTAGCTGAAGATCAGATCCGCACCAGCGCGCTTNNTGGCGCCGAGGCTTTCCATTACCACTTTGTCTTCATCAATCGCACCCGCCATGGCGGCGAATTTGATCATCGCGTATTCACCGCTGACCTGATAGGCACCCAGCGGTAAGTCGGTACGCTCGCGGATATCACGCAGGATATCCAGATACGCGCCTGCCGGTTTCACCATCAGGCAGTCCGCGCCCTGCGCTTCGTCGAGCAGCGATTCACGGATCGCTTCGCGACGGTTCAGCGGATGCATCTGATACGTTTTGCGGTCGCCTTTCAGCGCCGTACCCGCCGCTTCACGGAACGGGCCATAGAAAGAAGAGGCGAATTTGGTGGAGTAAGACATGATCGCGGTATCGGTGAAACCGGCGGCATCCAGCGCTTCGCGGATGGCCTGCACCTGACCGTCCATCGCCGCTGACGGGGCGATGAAGTCAGCCCCTGCGGCAGCGGCAACCACCGCCTGTTTGCCGAGGTTGATGAGGGTCGCGTCGTTATCCACGCCGTGATCGCACAGCACGCCGCAGTGGCCGTGGGAGGTGTATTCGCAGAAGCAGGTGTCGGACATGACTACCATTTCCGGCACCGTCTGTTTGCTGATGCGCGACATCCGCGCCACCAGACCATCTTCTTTCCAGGCATCGCTGCCGGTGGCGTCGGTGTGGTGGGAGATACCAAAGGTCATGATGGAACGGATCCCGGCGTTGGCGATGCGTTCGATTTCGCGAGCCAGATGTTTCTCGGGAATACGCATCACGCCAGGCATGGCCTCGATAGGCTTGTAGTCGTCGATTTCTTCTTCAACAAAGATCGGCAACACCAGATCGTTTAAGGTCAGTGTTGTCTCTTCAAACATGGCGCGCAGCGCAGCGGTTTTGCGCAGGCGACGTGGGCGATTAAGTAGAGCTGTCATGGTATGCCTGATGTTTGTGGAACATTCCGGCTAGTTTACCCCATATGCGGCCTGATTGTTTATCAAAGTGGGGCGTATCACCCTTGTGAATTTGTTCGCACGATCACACTCCCGCAAAATATATTAAATTAAAGAATAACAATAAACCTTGAAATATAGTTAATGAATGCGTTGTTTTTATTTTAAATATCTATGGGATATATAATGTTAATTATATTTAACTGTAACTCATTGAAAATCGTAAATTAAAAATTCTGTTCCTTTAAATGTATGACGATATATTGCGTCCGGTTTCGAACTTCTACCAAAGATTAATTGAACTACCTTGTATCAGGAACGCATAATTCAACCGCAATTTAATCTTATTTGATGGACCAACATAATAAGTCCCTGAGGAGGGATAACAAATGCACTCGTGGAAAAAGAAAGTTGTGGTATCTCAATTAGCAATGGCCTGTGCGCTCGCAATCGCTTCTCAGGCCAATGCAACGACGGATATATCGAATACGGATTACACTACATTCATTCATTATAATGATGCATCTTATGCTGACGGCGTTTATTATCATGGTTATGTCGGCTGGAATAACTACGGCGTTGATAGTATTTATAATGGTGATATTTATCCGGTCATTAATAATGCAACAGTTAACGGCGTTATCTCTACTTATTACCTCGATGACGGCCTCTCTACTGACAGCAATCCCAACAGCCTCACCATCAGCAACAGCACCATTCATGGTATGATCACCTCCGCGTGTATGACCACTGAATGCGATAATCGTAGCGGTACAGATTATTATTATGACCGTCTGGCGTTAACGGTTGATCATTCAACCATTGATGACAATTATGAACATTACACCTATAACGGCACCTGGAATGACGCGCCGGATACGCATGTCGTCGATGTTTATAATCTCGGCACGGCCATTACCCTCGATCAGGAAGTTGATCTCTCCATTCAAAATAATTCCCATGTCGCCGGTATTACGCTGACGCAGGGTTATGAATGGGAAGATACCGACAACAATACCGTCAGCACCGGTGTTAACAGCAGCGAAGTGTTTAATAACACCATTAACGTGAAAGACTCCGTGGTGACCTCGGGTTCCTGGTCAGACGAAGGCACTGAAGGCTTCTTTGGTCGCTCCGGCAATGCCAGCGATTACGACGGTAAAGCCTGGACGGCAGACGACGTTGCGCTGGCGGTTGTCGCCAATTCTTATGCCGATAACGCCATGCAGACTACCGCTAACTTCAGCAATTCCACCTTAACCGGTGACGTGGTCTTCTCCAGCAATTTCGACGAAAACTTCTTCCCGAACGGCGCAGACAGCTATCGCGATACCGATGCTAATCCGGACACCAACGGCTGGGACGGCACTGACAAACTGGACCTGACGCTGGACAACGGCAGCAAATGGGTCGGCGCGGCGGTGTCCGTGCATGAAGTGGACAGCGATGGCGATGGTGTTTACGACAGCTTTGCCGCTGGCACCGAAGCAACCGCAACGCTGTATGACGTGACCGCCAACAGCCTGTGGCCAACCTCCACCTACGGCATTGACAACGACAAAACCGCTTTCAGCGAAGGCAACCACGTGACCGGCAACGAGGTGTACCAGAGCGGTCTGTTCAACGTCACACTGGATCACGCGTCTGAGTGGGATACCCGCAAAGAGTCTCTGATTGATACGTTAACCGTTAACAACGCTTCTCAGGTCAATGTTGAGGCCTCCGAACTGCTGTCTGATAACGTGACTCTGAACACCGCGTCTTCGCTGAATATTGGCGATTCCGGCTTTGTGGCAACCGACAGCGTAAACCTCAACAGCTACAGCACGGCGACGCTGACCGAAGAAACCGCGGAGCTGTACGCCAACACCATTACCGTTGACGGCGGTGCGCAGCTGAATCTGGGGCTGGGCCAGGTTGATACCGCAAAACTGGTACTGACCAACGGCGGGACGTTCAACGTTGCCAGCCGCGATTACGTACTGAATGGCGATATGCTTAACGGTCACAGCAACGATAAAGCGCAAACCAACTACGGTTACGGCGTGGTGGCGCTGAATTCAGACGGTCATCTGGCGGTAAATGGCGATGTGGCGGGCAACTACAAAGTCCGTATCGACAACGCTACCGGCGCAGGCTCCATCGCGGATTACAAAAATAACGAAGTGATTCGCGTGTATGACAATGATGCTGACACTGCAGCCACTTTCACTGCAGCGAACCGTGCTGACCTTGGTGCGTATACCTATGAAGCGCAGCAACAGGGCGACACCGTGATCCTGCATCAGGATCGTCTGACCGATTACGCCAACATGGCGCTGAGCATTCCGTCTGCGAATACCAACATCTGGAACCTGCAGCAGGATACGCTGACCAACCGTCTGACCAGCGCGCGTCACGGCTTTGAAGACAACGGTGGCGCCTGGGTGAGCTACTTTGGCGGCAGCTTCAACGGCGACAACGGCGTGATCAACTACGATCAGGACGTTAACGGCCTGATGGTCGGTCTGGATACCAAAGTGGATGGCAACAACGCGAAGTGGATTGTCGGTGCGGCGGCGGGCTTTGCCAAAGGCGACCTCAACGATCGTACCGGCCAGGTGGATCAGGACAGCCAGTCGGCTTACCTCTACTCGTCAGCACGCTTTGCGAACAACGTCTTCTTTGACAGCAACCTGAACTACACCCGCTTCAACAACGATCTGACAGCGACCATGAGCAACGGTGAATACGTTGATGGTAACACCACGTCAGACGCCTGGGGCTTCGGGCTGAAACTGGGTTATGACTGGCAGATTAACAACACCGGTTACGTCACGCCGTACGGCAGCATCTCCGGCCTGTTCCAGTCTGGCGACAGCTATCGTCTGAGCAATGATATGCGCGTCAATAGCCAGGATTACGACAGCCTGCGTTACGAGCTGGGCGTAGATGCCGGTTATACCTTCAACTTTGGCGATCAGGCAATGACACCGTACTTCAAGCTGGCATACGTCTATGACGATTCCAACAACGACGCTGACATCAACGGCGATACCATTGATAACGGCGTTGAAGGCTCTGCGGTACGTGTCGGTGTGGGTAGCCAGTTCAGCTTCACCAAAAACTTTAGCGCCTATACTGGTGTTAACTACCTCGGTGGCGGTGATGTTGATCAGGACTGGGCTGCTAACGCCGGGGTGAAATACACCTGGTAATACCGTCTGGCAGGAAGCGTTTCCTTCCTGATGGAGTTAACACGCGGATGCCCGTCATGCAAATGGCGGGCATTGTTGTAGGACTACCTGATATGCCGCAACTGAACAAACCACTCATTGAATTTGATACCCTGAATCAACATCTCCACGCGTACGGTACGCCGTTTGTCGTCGCGGAAGGCGAGAGCATTTTACCTGCTGATAAGCAGGCGAATCAGTACACCATTATCATTTTGCAGGGGTGCGCTTCCCTGACCCGTAAACACAACGACGTGCTGCTTGGCTTTGCTCAGGCACCCTGTGTGATTGGCCTCGCCGCAGGCGTGATGCCGAACCAGACCGACTACCAGATCGCCACCGAAATGCAGTGTAGTGGCTATTATCTTCCCGCCGCGCAGGCGCTGGAACTGCTGGAAAAACACCATCTCTGGCGCGAAGCCTTTCACTGGATGACCTGGCAGCACCGGGTGCTCGAAATGCGCGATAACCAACTGGTGGGCAGCAACAGCTACAACCAGATCCGCGCGTCGCTGCTCACCATGGCGAAATGGGATGAATCATTGCGCTTACGCGTCGGGGTGATGAATTACATCCAGCGCAGAACGCGGATCTCACGTTCGGTGATTGCCGAGGTGCTCGCGGCGCTGCGGCAAGGGGAATATATCAGAATGCATAAAGGCAAGCTGTTGAGTATCAACCGCTTGCCTTTAGATTATTAAACTCAGGAGGCGGGAACGATGGCGGGCTTGTTGTTGCTCAGCTCTGTCACCAGGTCGTTAATGCCATCGCTCATGTTGGCAAAGCGCGTCAGCGGCGAACGGGTCACCACCACGAACGCGCCGATATTATGCTGAGGGATCATCGCCATATAGGTAATGAAACCGCCGCCGCCGCCGGTTTTCTGAATGATCCCCGGATGTCCATTTTTAGGTGCCATATAGACCCACCCCAGACCCAGCGCATCGGCTTTGCCTGGCACATCCATACCGATGACGCGCGTGAGCTGGCTGCGCTGGTAAATCAGCGTCTGCATCCGATCCGCTTGTGAAGTTCGGGCGTAGAAATCGGAAGAAAGGAACTGCTGCATCCAGCGCACCCCCCCCCCTGCCGATGGCCGCCAGCGTGTTATTACACGGGCTGGCCCCTTTCTCTGCCACCATCAGACGCTGGCACTGGTCCGGCGAGGGGGTAAACGTGGTGTCTTTCATCCCCAGCGGGCGGGTGATGCGCTCTTCGAAAAGCTGCGGGTAGGGTTTCCCGGCAGCGTTGGAAAGCGCATCCGCCAGCAGATCAAACGCCAGGTTCGAGTAAGCGGCCTGCGAGCCAGGAGTGGTTTTGAGGGTGGCGGTTGAAAGCCAGTTCCAGCGCTGCTCGCGGGTCGGCCAGACGAAGACCGGGCGATGCGCCGCGCCGCCAGGCTGCTCGCGTGGCAACGCGCTGCTGGGTACGCGCGCGCCCGGAGGCGCATATTTACTTAACGGATCGTTAAGTTTCACGATGCCCTGATCGAGCAGTTTCACCAGCATTTCGCTGGTCATCAGCTTGGTCAGGGAAGCAATACGGATCACTGAGTCCAGTTGTGGACGTACGTTATTTCCCGGGCGAGTCTCACCAAAGCTGCGGAACACCCGCTGGTTACCATCAATCACAACGAGAGCCATGCCCGTTGCACCGCTGCCATAGAAGATGTGATTGGCATAACGGTCAACAATATCAGAGGCAAAAACAGGATCGGGGGAAGTCTGAGCGGCATGTGCCACAGACAGGGTTGACGCAAACAGCGCAATACTCAACAACAGACTACGTTTCAACGGGTGTGTCCATGAATTGAAAGAGAAAGATAATGCGTATTTATACTACTTACCGGCGCGATGCAAAGCCCCTTTCACAGCAATCATTCTGATAAAAACGTAACGACGCGTAAATTTAACGGTTTTTACCGCGACGGGGCATCCACTTTTGTGATCTGGCGCTTATCATAGTCGTCGTGCTGATACTTTTACGGAGAAGAAAATGGTCGGAAAACGAGCAGTCATGGTCGTGGATATGCAAAATGGGGTATTCGCCACACCGCGTCTCCAGCCGGAACGATGCGTCGCGCAAATCAATCGCCTGACACGCGTGGCGGATGTCGTCATTTTCATCCAGCATGCGGAAGCGGGCGGCCTGGAAGAAGGGAGTGAAGGGTTCGCGCTGTTGCCCGATCTGTGGCAGCCGGACAATTCACTGTATGTCACAAAAACCGCGTGTGATGCCTTCTGGCGCACGACGCTCGCCGACGTGCTTGCTGAACACGACATTCGCGCTTTCGTCATTTGCGGATGCGCCAGCGACTATTGTGTTGACACCACCATCAGGGTCGGCGCCAGCCGCGGCTATGCCATCACCGTGGCGGAAGATGCGCACACCACTGCCAATCGTCCCGCAGCACCCGCCGAAACGCTGATTGCCCATCATAATGATGTCTGGCGAGATCTCATCGTGCCCGACAATCCCGTTCGCGTGAAACCCGTCGAAACAATTCTACAGGAATGGTTGACGAACTAAGCCGCTCATTTTCGGTCTGATTGAGCGGTCTGACCGTTTGGTTCCCCCTGATTTTCCGCAGCATGGCTGCGGTTGGCGATGCATTGACACAGCAACAGCCAGAACAATAAGAAGTGAGCAGGAGAGTAATATGTTTAAGTCTTTTTTCCCAAAGCCGGGGCCGTTTTTCCTTTCGGCATTTATTTGGGCACTCATTGCCGTGGTGTTCTGGCAAGCGGGCGGTAGCGCCTTTTTTGAGCGACTCGCCCACGTCAGCAATAACGTTCCCATCAGCGCCGCGCGCTTCTGGTCCGGCAGCTATCTGTTGTTTTACGGTTATTACGCGTTTTGTGTGGCAGCGTTTGCCCTGTTCTGGTTCACCTATAGCCCGCATCGCTGGCAATACTGGTCGATTCTTGGGTCATCGCTCATCATCTTTGTCACCTGGTTTCTGGTCGAAGTGGGCGTCGCCGTCAACGCGTGGTACGCGCCGTTTTTCGATCTGATTCAAACCGCGCTCAGCTCGCCGCATAAGATCCCCATCGGACGCTTTTACAGTGAAGTCGGTGTGTTTCTGGGGATCGCGTTGATCGCGGTAGTGGTGGGCGTGTTGAATAACTTTTTCATCAGCCATTACGTGTTTCGCTGGCGTACGGCGATGAACGAATATTACATGACGCACTGGCAGCGTTTGCGCCACATCGAAGGGGCGGCGCAGCGTGTGCAGGAAGACACCATGCGTTTTGCCTCCACACTGGAAGATATGGGCGTGAGCTTTATCCAGGCGGTGATGACGCTGATCGCGTTTCTGCCAGTGCTGGTGGCGCTGTCGCCGCACGTTGAGGAACTGCCGGTTGTCGGGCACATTCCTTACGCGCTGGTGGTCGCGGCTATTGTCTGGTCACTCATGGGCACCGGCCTGCTGGCCGTTGTCGGGATCAAGCTGCCCGGTCTGGCCTTCAAAAACCAGCGAGTGGAAGCCGCGTATCGTAAGGAACTGGTGTACGGTGAAGACGATCCGGAACGTGCCACGCCGCCCACCGTGCGCGAGCTGTTCGACGCCGTGCGCCGCAACTATTTCCGCCTCTATTTCCACTACATGTATTTCAACATCGCCCGCATTCTCTACCTGCAGGTGGATAACGTTTTCGGCGTGTTCCTGCTTTTCCCGTCGATTGTCGCGGGTACAATCACGCTGGGGTTGATGCAGCAGATCACCAATGCCTTTGGGCAAGTCAGGGGATCGTTCCAGTATCTCATCAGTTCGTGGACCACGCTGGTGGAGCTGATGTCCATCTACAAACGTCTGCGGAGCTTTGAGCGCGAACTGGATAACCCGGATAATCAGCCCGCGACGCCATCTTTTAGCTAAACAGGGAAGCCTTATGACCATCGCCGCACCACGTTTTTATACTGCCTCGTTAACGCTGCTGGCAGGGGTGATCCTCAGCGCCTGTACCAGCAAAGCGCCGGTACTGAAGGAAGGTGAGAAGGCCGTTGATGTCGCGGCGGTGGTGCGGCAGAAAATGCCTGCCAGCGTTAAGAACCGCGAGGCATGGGCGCAGAACATGGCGAAAACGTTCGAAAGCCAGAAGCTGGCACCCACGGTGGAAAACGTCTGCTCAGTGCTGGCGGTCGCGCAGCAGGAGTCTAACTATCAGGCCGATCCCACCGTACCGGGGCTGAACAATATCGCCTGGAAAGAGATAGACCGGCGTGCGGCACGCCTGCACATTCCTGCCGTGCTGGTGCATACCGCGCTGAAAATAACGTCCCCCAACGGCAAAAGCTACAGCGAGCGGCTGGACAACGTGAAAACGGAAAAGCAGCTCAGCGAGATTTTTGACGACTTCATCAACATGGTGCCGATGGGGCAAACGCTGTTTGGCTCGCTGAACCCGGTGCATACCGGCGGCCCGATGCAGGTCAGCATTGCGTTTGCTGAGGCACATACCGATGGATATCCGTGGAAAATGACGGGAACGGTGCGGCAGGAGGTCTTTTCCCTGCGCGGCGGTCTCTGGTTTGGTACGTACCATCTGCTGAATTACCCGGCGAACTACAGCGTGCCGCTGTACCGTTTTGCCGATTTCAATGCTGGCTGGTACGCCAGCCGCAACGCCGCTTTCCAGAACGCGGTGAGCAAAGCGACTGGCGTGAAGCTGGCGCTTGATGGCGATCTCATCCGCTATGACAGCGATGAACCCGGAACGACGGAAATGGCGGTTCGCAAGCTGGCGTCACGTCTGTCGTTAAGCCACAGCGACATCCACCGTCAGTTACAGAAAGGCGACAGCCTGGCATTTGAAAAGACAACGGTTTACGAAGGGGTATTCAGAATAGCAGAGGCAAAAACCGGAAAAGTCCTGCCGAAGGAAGTCTTGCCGGGAATTCAGCTTGAGAGCCCGAAGATCACGCGTAACTTAACCACAGCATGGTTTGCGAAACGCGTGGACGATCGTCGGGCCCGTTGTATGGCGCAGAATTAATGATACTGGCGCCAGCGCAGGAACAGGGCAATGACGCCAAACAGCGCACAGCCCGTCAGGAACGGCACTAAACCAAACAGCGTGCCGACCGCCAGGCCCATTTCCACGCGCGGACGACCGGTGTCCTGCATTTGCATAAGATGTTCGTATACACCCGGCGCATGTACCAGCATATTGAGGAGCTGAGCACCTGCCCAAAAGCAAAGCAATACGAACAGCGCGTAGGCGATATTGCCTGGCGCGGAAGATTCCCTTTTTTGCCCACTGATAATGGGCTTCGACATGGTGAAATCAGTCATAAACGCCTCCCGGACATACGGTGCTGGATTCCTGTCCAGTGAATATGACTTAAGTGTGACAGCGGTTGTCGTTTGTCAATATCAGATTTATGGTAATTTCAGCTCAGGATTCGTCTGAGTTGAAGGAATTTTGTCGGCGATCACAAATGCGTCAATATAAGCCAAAATGATAACCTTTTCAGATTTGTCGCGGGGTCCGCAGACGTTTTGAGCGGAATATGTGATGATACGTTTTTCTTATCCGGAGCGACCATGAACCTGCCTGTAAAAATTCGCCGTGACTGGCACTATTATGCCTTTGCGATTGGCCTGATCTTTATTCTTAACGGTGTTGTCGGGCTGCTCGGATTTGAAGCGAAGGGCTGGCAGACGTACGCGGTCGGTCTGGTGACCTGGGTCGTTAGCTTCTGGCTGGCCGGGTTGATTATTCGCCGTCGTCCGGACGAAGAAACCCCGGCAGAGTGACTCGCCAGGCAGCGACGCTGCCGCCTGGCGGCGATGCGGTTACATCGACGTTTTCAGCGCGCTGTCTGCCTGATGTCGCTCCAGCGCCAGTTCAATCAGCCGGGTAATCAGCGACGTGTAATCCAGTCCGCTGGCCTGCCATAACTTCGGGTACATGCTGATATTGGTAAAGCCGGGCAGGGTATTGATCTCGTTGATGATCACGTCGTTGTCCGCCGTCAGGAACACATCGACGCGCGCCATGCCGCTGCAGCCCAGCGTCTGATACGCTTTTACTGCGATATCGCGGATCTTGTCGTTCACGTCCGGGGCGATCGCCGCCGGGATCACCACTTTCGCGCCGTTATCATCAATGTACTTGGTGTCGTAGGCGTAAAACTCGCTATTGAGGACGATCTCGCCACAGGTGCTGGCCTGCGGGAAGTCATTGCCTAAAACCGCACATTCGATTTCACGGCCTTTAATGCCCTGTTCTACCACCACTTTATGGTCAAATTCAAAAGCCAGTGCGACAGCCTGATGATATTGCGCTTCGCTGGTCACTTTGCTGACGCCAACGGAGGAGCCCTGATTCGCCGGTTTCACAAACAGTGGCAACCCGAGCTGCGCTTCAACATCCGCAAAGCGAATACGTTCTCGGTTGGCGCGAGTCAGCGTAATGAATGGCGCGATGGCGAGCCCCGCGTCGCGCAGCAGGCGCTTGGTGACGTCTTTATCCATGCAGGCGGCAGAGCCGAGCACGTCGGAACCCACGTAAGGCAGATTCGCCATCCGCAGCATGCCCTGTAGCGAACCGTCTTCCCCCAGCGTGCCGTGAACAATCGGGAAAATCACATCAATGGCGGGCAGCGGCTGTCCGTTATCCGCGTCAATCAGCTGTTGCGCGGCTTTCCCGGGAATCTGCGCCAGCGTAACGTCGGAAGGGCGCAGCGCAATGTGTGCCGGATCCTGGGCGTTTAACAGATAGTTGCTGGCATCGTTAATATGCCACTGGCCTTGCTTGTCGATCCCGAGCAGGGTCACGTCAAACTTTGTTTTATCAATTGCTTCGACGATGTTTTTCGCCGACTGCAACGACACTTCGTGTTCTGCTGATTTACCACCAAAAACAATGCCTACCCGCAACTTTGCCATTTCAACATTCATCCGCTAAAAAAACCAAAGCACATACGATACCACGTCAATTTCGGTGCATCTGCCATAATCTTTAAGGCATTCATTTCACGGTGTGGCGCTGAGAATAACGCGCTGTGAAAGAAGAAAATAAACGTGATAAAGTTCACAAAATTATGTGGAGGAAAAATAAAAACCTGAATTCATCCGCAACGCATCTAACGCAATACTTCCATATCAGTGTATTGCTAAGCTGGCTAATCAATTCATAAGGTGAAGAAAAACGTGTAGTTATGGAATCGTGGAAGGTTAACCTCATTTCAGTCTGGTTTGGGTGTTTCTTTACCGGGCTGGCTATTAGCCAAATCTTACCGTTTCTTCCCCTGTATGTGTCCCAACTGGGCGTCACGTCTCACGAAGCCCTGTCGATGTGGTCCGGGTTAACTTTCAGCGTCACGTTTCTGGTTTCCGCTATTGTGTCTCCGATGTGGGGCAGCCTTGCAGATCGTAAAGGCCGTAAGCTTATGCTGCTGCGCGCGTCGCTCGGCATGGCGATTGCGATCCTGCTGCAGGCATTTGCCACCAACGTCTGGCAGTTGTTTATCCTGCGCGCGGTCATGGGGCTGACTTCCGGGTACATTCCGAATGCGATGGCACTCGTCGCCTCTCAGGTGCCGCGCGAGCGCAGCGGCTGGGCGCTCAGCACGTTGTCGACGGCGCAAATCAGTGGCGTGATCGGCGGCCCGCTACTGGGCGGGTTTCTGGCAGACCACGTTGGCCTGCGCGCAGTCTTTTTCATTACGGCGATCCTGCTGACGATCAGTTTTCTGGTGACGCTGTTCCTCATCAAAGAGGGGGCGCGTCCGTCGATTAGCAAAGCGGATCGCCTGAGCGGAAAGGCCGTCTTCGCCACGTTGCCGTACCCGGGGCTGGTGATTTGCCTGTTCGTTACGACGATGGTCATACAGTTGTGTAATGGGTCGATTGGCCCGATTCTGGCGTTGTTTATCAAATCCATGGCGCCCGACAGCAATAACATCGCGTTCCTGAGCGGGATGATCGCCGCCGTGCCGGGAATTTCAGCGCTGATATCCGCACCCCGGTTGGGTAAACTCGGCGACCGCATCGGCACTGGCCGCATTCTGCTCGCCACGCTGTGCTGCGCCGTCGTGATGTTTTTTGCCATGTCGTTTGTCACCTCGCCGTTTCAGCTCGGGGTTCTGCGTTTCCTGTTAGGTTTCGCTGATGGCGCCATGTTGCCGGCGGTGCAAACGTTGTTGCTTAAATATTCCAGCGATCAGGTGACGGGGCGTATATTTGGATATAACCAGTCGTTTATGTATCTGGGGAATGTCGCCGGTCCGTTGATGGGGGCGTCGGTATCCGCCATGGCGGGTTTCCGTTGGGTATTTATCGCCACTGCGATTGTGGTGCTGATCAATTTATTTCCGCTGCGTTTTGCGCTGCGTCGCACTACGAAAAATAATATTTAGCCGGACGTAAACTATTTCCTTATAGTATCAACGGATAAAATTCAAAGACGGCGTTTATTCGGCACCATAGAAACGTTTCGCTACCGCTTACGCCTGTAATTTTTCCTATTTCATGTAAAACATATGCGACTTTTACTAGGTGTATTCTGATAATAATGTTAACGTCGAATTCCTTCTGAAAAGGAAATAGCACCATGAAAAATCTCATAGCAGAGTTGTTGGTGAAGCTTGCAGAAAAAGAAGAAGAAGCGAAAGAGTTGACTGCACAAGTGGAGGCGCTGGAAATAGTCATGACCGCGCTGCTCCGACATATGGAAAAGAATCAGTTCGAGGCGCTGGTGACGGACGTTGAGTCCGCGCTCGATGCAGCAGAGCCGCGACCGAATGTCTCTGAACATGATACGGAAATCCTCCGGCAATATCTAAAGAAGCTGTTGCGGCATCCGCGTAGCTAACACGCCGCGCTGGCGTTGCGAATGCTGTCATAAGAATGTCATCTGGCTTTTATAAAGTCTCCCTGTTAATAAAAAAGTAGTAATTACATGGAGAAGATAAAAGTGAGATACAGCGTAATACTCATCGCATTATTACCTCTGCTTACCGCTCCGGTTATTGGTGCCGAAACCGCATCAACCACGGTGCTGGATAATCGTGCTGCGCAGGGGGATATCACTACGCCTGGCGGTGCCCGTCGTTTATCCGCCGATCAGGCCGACGCGATCCGCGCTTCAATTAATAGTGGCAAGGCAAAGAATATTATTCTGCTGATTGGCGACGGAATGGGCGATTCAGAAATTACCGCTGCCCGAAATTATGCCGAAGGGGCAGGTGGTTATTTTAAAGGGATTGATGCATTACCGCTGACCGGTCAATACACGCATTACGCGTTAGATAAGAAAACCGGTAAACCGGATTACGTCACGGATTCCGCAGCCTCAGCAACGGCGTGGAGCACTGGGGTGAAAACCTATAACGGTGCGCTGGGTGTCGATATTCACGCAAAAGATCACACCACTATTCTGGAAATGGCAAAAGCTGCCGGGCTGAAAACGGGGAATGTCTCCACAGCGGAATTACAGGATGCCACGCCTGCCGCGCTGGTTTCCCATGTCACGTCGCGTAAATGCTACGGCCCGAGCGTGACCAGCGAAAAATGCCCGACCAACGCGCTGGAAAAAGGCGGAAAAGGCTCGATTACCGAACAACTGCTGAATGCGCGCGCTGACGTCACCCTCGGCGGCGGCGCGAAAACCTTCTCTGAAACGGCGACCGCAGGCGAATGGCAGGGTAAAACTCTGCGCGAGCAGGCGCAGGCGCGTGGCTACCAGTTAGTCAGCGATGCCAGTTCGCTGGCGGCCATCACCGAAGCCAGCCAGGATAAACCGCTGCTCGGTCTGTTCTCTGACGGCAACATGCCGGTGCGCTGGGAAGGGCCGAAGGCCTCTTATCATGGCAATCTCGATAAACCGGCCGTAACCTGTACGCCTAACCCGCAGCGTGGCGCGAGCATGCCGACGCTGGCGCAAATGACCGGGAAGGCCATTTCTCTGCTCAGCAATGGCGACAAAGGTTTCTTCCTGCAGGTTGAAGGCGCGTCCATTGATAAGCAGGACCACGCGGCAAATCCGTGTGGTCAGATTGGCGAAACGGTGGATCTGGACGAAGCGGTTCAGAAGGCGCTGGAATTTGCTAAAAAAGACGGCAACACGCTGGTTATCGTCACCGCTGACCATGCGCATGCCAGCCAGATTATCCCGCCAGAAACCAAAGCCCCTGGCCTGACGCAGGCGCTGAACACCAAAGACGGCGCGGTGATGGCCATCAGCTACGGCAACTCGGAAGAAGAGTCGATGGAGCACACCGGCACGCAGTTGCGCATCGCCGCCTACGGCCCGCATGCGGCGAATGTCGTTGGCTTAACTGATCAGACCGATCTCTTCTACACCATGAAAGACGCGCTTGCGCTGAAATAACCGTGAACCCGGCAGCGAAAACAGACTGCCGGGTGGTTTTTTTGCCGTAACCAACCAGACTTACAGGGAATAACCCGCAGAAGGATGGTGTGATGAAAATAACATTACTGGTGACGCTGCTCTTTGGCATGGTGGTGATGACAACGGTGAATGCGGCGGAGAAAACCTTAACGCCGCAGCAGCAGAGAATGACCACCTGCAATCAGCAGGCGACCGCAAAGGCGCTGAAAGGCGATGCGCGGAAAACCTATATGAGTGACTGCCTGAAAAACGGCTCGTCGGCCTCTAATGAGAAAAGCCTGACGCCGCAGCAGCAGAAAATGCGTGAATGCAACTCGCAGGCAACGCAGCAGTCACTCAAAGGGGACGATCGCAGTAAATTTATGAGTGCCTGCCNNTACCGCGTCGGGTGAACGGTTTTGCGTGTCACCCGACGCGACTCCCACCTTACGATTTGCTCAGCTGTTCCGATTTTTCCATGCACTTCGTCATCGCTTCAATCACTGCCGCGCGGAATCCTCGCTCTTCCAGCACGCGTACGGCCTCAATGGTCGTCCCGGCAGGGGAGCACACCATATCTTTTAATTCGCCAGGGTGTTTACCGGTTTCCAGCACCATTTTGGCGGAACCCATCACCGCCTGCGCGGCAAATTTGTAGGCCTGCGCGCGGGGCATTCCACCGAGCACGGCGGCGTCGGCCATCGCTTCGATAAACATAAACATAGGCTGGAGCAGAGCCGCTGACGCCAACCACCGGGTGGATCATCGGCTCGGCAATCACTTCCGCTTCGCCGAAGCAGCGGAAAATATTCACCACATCGGCGGTATCTTCCGGCGTGACCAGCGCGTTTGGCGTTACGGAGGTCATGCCCGCTTTTACCAGCGAGGGGGTATTTGGCATGGCGCGGACGATTTTACGATCGTGGCCCAGCGCGCGCGCCAGTTGCTCAAGCGTCACGCCTGCGGCGATGGAGACAACCAGGGAGTCTTTGTTCAGGCTGGAGGCGATTTCACTCAGCACTTTGACCATAATGCCCGGTTTGACGGCGCCAAAGACGATGTCCGCAATCTGCGCCACTTCCTGAGCGCTTTGCGCGGCGTTGACGCCGAACTCATCGTGCAGGGCGGCAACCTTATCTGGCGATGGCCCCCAGCCGATAAAACCGATCTTCTTCTCCATCACGTTCTCCCTCAGCTCGTTTTATAGCGATATAGCTTAACATCTTGTGACTATCTCTGGCGGGAAAAGCACGAGATAATAGCCTGTTGTCAGGATCTACAGGAGTCATAATGGCCATTTGGGTTGATGCGGACGCATGTCCGAACGTTATCAAAGACGTGCTTTATCGTGCGGCCGACCGGGCGCAAATTGCGCTTACGCTGGTGGCGAATCAGAATTTGCGGGTGCCGCCGTCGCGTTTCATCCGCACGCTGCGCGTCGCTGCCGGGTTTGACGTCGCAGATAATGAGATTGTGCGGCTGTGCCAGCCCGGCGATCTGGTGATCACCGCCGATATTCCGCTGGCGGCGGAAGTGCTGGCAAAAGGCGGCGTGGCGCTGAATCCGCGCGGTGAGCGTTACAGCGAGGCGACGATCCGCGAACGGTTGACGATGCGCGATTTTATGGACACACTTCGCGCCAGCGGCATTCAGACCGGCGGCCCGGATAGCCTGTCGCAGCGAGATCGGCAGCAGTTTGCCTCCGAGCTGGAAAAGTGGTTGCTAAGCGTTAAGCGCCAGCAAGGGTAATCGCTTCCAGCCAGAGGACTTGTCAAAAGACAACGCTTTAATGTAATGTTGCCGAAACATAAATTGACCTAAAATGTTTACACTTTCACGAACGTAAACTGCTGGAATAGAGCTTATTAGTGAAGGTGTTAACGTTGAAATGTAATATTTATTTTACACTCAGGCATGTACGCGTTTAATGGTGCCCTTTTCTTTGAACGACCATCCCGCGCTTTGCGGTACCAGGGGGATCCCCAGGTTATGACACAACCTATATTTCTGATCGGCGCCCGCGGTTGCGGAAAAACGACCGTTGGTGAGGCGCTGACCCGCGCCTGTGGCTTTGCTTTTATCGACACCGACCAGGCATTACAGGCGAAGGCGCAGCGATCAATCGCCGAGATTGTTGAAGATGAGGGCTGGTCTGCTTTTCGCGCGCGTGAAACGGCGACGCTGCAATCGGTCACGCAACCCGCAACGGTGATTGCCACCGGCGGCGGCATTATCCTTTCCCCGATTAACTGCGATTTTATGCGCAATAATGGCGTGGTTATCTATCTGAACGCGCCGGTTTCCGTGCTGGCTGAACGGCTGGAAGCCTTTCCGGAAGAAGCTCAGCGTCCTACTCTGACCGGTAAGCCCATCAGCGAAGAGGTGCATGAGGTACTGGCGCAGCGCGACGCGCTTTATCGCCAGACCGCACATCACGTTGTGGATGCCAGTGGTTCTCCGGAGCAGGTGGTGCGTGAAATCCTGACCGCGTTACAGGTCGCCCACGCCAGCTAATCTCCCTTCCTGCAGCCCCGCTTTGCCGGGGCCACATCGCTTTGATTTCCTTTCATATCCTTTTTTTGTTTGCCGGGATTTATCATAAGTGAGCAAAAACTGCGCCATTTATGTCTTTCCTGCGGTCCGAAATACGCCCGATCGGCGATGAATCACACTTTTCACTAATCGAAAGTGTTAATGAGAGGTTAAGCTCAAGATATTTCAGGTGAGTTTTGGAATCATTTGGAATCTTTACATTTCGAAGGCCAGTGGAGATGCTACGCTTCTGAACGGTTGGTTTTTCACCCTATAAGGGCGTTTATCTGTCGTAAGCCTGTATCAAAGTAGTGGTGAGACTGTGTTCTGCCAGGGCGGTGCGCAGTCTGAAAGAAAGGTACATAACATGAGTGCAAACCTGGCGATTCTTACTATTGGTGTCGTGCCGGTTAATGAGGCATTACCCTATCTGACCGAGAATATCAGGGAAGACCAAATCACTCATATCAGCCTGCTGGGCAAAATGACCCGTGAAGAGGTCATTGAGGACTATGCCGCCGAACCTGGCGAAGAGATGATCGTGACGTTACTGAATGACAACGAAAGAGCCTACGTGTCGAAAGCAAAGGTAGAACGCGATCTTCAGGCCGTCATCGAAGTTCTTGATCAGCAGCATTATGATGTGATTCTGTTTATGAGTACTGCACCAATTACCGGTCTTATCGCGCGTAACGCGATCCTGCTGGAGCCGTTGCGGATTATTCCACCGCTGGTGGCGTCGATCGTCGACGGTCATCATGTCGGGGTGCTCGTTCCATTGAAAGAGCTGATCCCGAAACCCCCGCCACAATTTGCGCTGGCGGATCCGATGCAGCATACCGATGCGCAACTCGTTGACGCAGGACGAGAATTAATTGAAAAAGGTGCGGACGTATTGATGCTGGACTGTCTCGGTTATAGTCAAAAACATCGCGATCTCCTGCAAAAGGTGTTGGATGTCCCGGTGCTGTTGTCAAATATCCTGGTGGCGCGACTGGCGGCGGAACTGCTGGTGTAAGGCCTGTTTTTTTTGCGTGACAGTGATTGATGCTGACCCCTATATTGAAAGCTTAACTCAAGCGATAAGGGCCAGTTTATGCTTCAAAGTAATGAATACTTTTCCGGTAAAGTGAAGTCTATTGGGTTTACCAGCAGCAGTACGGGCAAAGCCAGCGTGGGTGTGATGGCGGAAGGGGAGTACACCTTCGGAACCGCAGAGCCGGAAGAGATGACGGTGGTGAGCGGTGCGCTGCGCGTTTTGTTGCCTGGGGAAACCGAATGGAAAACCTATGAAGCCGGAGCCGTATTCCATGTGCCTGGCCACAGTGAGTTTTATCTGCAGGTCGCCGAGCCGACCTCGTATCTTTGCCGTTATCTGAAATAAAAAATCCCGGCCTTGCGCCGGGACGTTTCTTAGCGCTGGGCTTCGCCGCCCAGACCTTCCACCAGATTCTGAATCAACGCGGCCAGTTCGCCGGTCATCAGAATGAAATCCGCATCAAAGCGCTGGGCGTAATCTTCACGGTCGATGTCATCGTTCTGATCGCGCAGTTCATCGCTGAACTTCAGGCGTTTCAGCGAACCATCGTCGCACAGCACAAACTGGATGCGCTGCTGCCAGTCAAGCGCCAGTTTAGTGACCACTTTCCCGGCTTCGATATGCACGGCGATTTCGTCGCTGACCAGATCCTGTTTCTTCGCGCGGATCACGCCGCCATCTTCCAGCATCGCTTTCAGTTCGGCTTCGTCCAGCAACTGGAACCCTTGCGCAACTGTACCGGAACGGACCCATTCGGTCAGCGTCAGTTCGATCGGGTTTTCCAGCGACAGCGGTACCACCGGCAATGAGCCAAGCGTTTTACGCAGCAGGGCGAGGGTGTCTTCGGCTTTTTTCGCGCTGGCGCAGTCGACCATGATCAGCCCGTTGACGGTATCAATCCACATCATCGTCTGGCTGAAGCGGCTGAAGGCACGCGGCAGCAACGAGTGGAGCACTTCGTCTTTCAGGGAGTCTTTTTCGGTTTTCTTCAGTTTGCGGCTCTGCTCAGCTTCCAGCTTCTGAATTTTGGCTTCCAGCGCCTGTTTGATCACCGGCGAAGGGAGAATTTTTTCCTCTTTGCGCGCGCAGATGACAATCTGACCGTTCGCTGTGTGCGTCAGCGAGTCACTGTTGTGTGAACCCATCGGCGGCACCCAGCCGGTTTTTGCCATATCCTGGCTACCGCAGGGGGTGAACGCCAGTCCGGCTAACTGTTTCTCCATCTCTTCAGCACGCAGCGTGATGTCGCGGCTGAGACGGTAAACCATTACATTTTTGAACCACAGCATGTTAATTTCCACGGCGTTGTCATTAAAACCAGCGGGCATGATAGCGAATTGTCGCTACGCTTGCATTGTTAATCCGGATCGGGGGATCGTTCTGTGCGAATTGGAATTGATTTAGGCGGCACTAAAACCGAAGTGGTGGCGCTCAGCGACCAGGGGGAGCAGCTTTTTCGTCATCGCCTGCCGACGCCGCGTGATGACTATCACCAGACCATCGAAACCATTGCCACGCTGGTGGCGATGGCGGAAAAAGAGACCGGCCAGCAGGGCTCCGTCGGGATGGGCATTCCCGGCTCTATTTCGCCCTACACCGGGGTGGTGAAAAATGCCAACTCCACCTGGCTGAACGGCAAACCGTTCGATAAAGATTTGAGCCAGCGTCTTAATCGCGAAGTACGTCTGGCGAACGATGCCAACTGCCTGGCGGTGTCGGAAGCCATTGACGGCGCGGCGGCCGGGGCGCAAACAGTATTTGCGGTGATTATTGGCACCGGCTGCGGTGCGGGCGTGGCGATCGGCGGTCGTTCGCATATCGGCGGTAACGGCACCGCGGGCGAGTGGGGGCACAACCCGCTACCGTGGATGGACGACGATGAGCTGCGCTACCGCGCAGAAGTGCCGTGCTATTGCGGCAAACAAGGCTGTATTGAAACGTTTATTTCCGGTACCGGGTTTGCCACTGATTATCAACGCATTAGCGGTCAGACGCTGAAGGGAAGCGAAATCATGCGGCTGGTGGAGGCGCAGGATCCGGTCGCGGAACTGGCACTCAGCCGCTACGAACTGCGGCTGGCAAAATCGCTGGCGCATGTGGTGAACATCCTCGACCCGGACGTGATTGTCCTCGGCGGTGGCATGAGCAATGTCGATCGTTTGTACAAAACGGTGCCCGGTCTGGTGAAAAACTGGGTGTTTGGCGGCGAGTGTGAAACGCCGATCCGCAAGGCCGTGCATGGCGATTCCAGCGGCGTGCGCGGCGCTGCCTGGCTGTGGCCGCTGTAATCGAACAGCATCCTCTCCCGAAAGGGAGAGGAAAACTCATTCCACGGCGAAGGATTTATCCAGTCGGCTGTAACCCAGTCCGTTAATTTTTCGCACTTTGATCTGCACCGGAATGCGCTCTTTCATCGCCTCAACGTGGCTGATGACGCCGATGATTTTGCCGCTGGCATTCAGCGCATCCAGCGCATCCAGCGCGGTGTCGAGCGTTTCACTATCCAGTGTGCCGAAGCCTTCGTCAAGAAACAGCGAATCGATCCGCGTTTTGTGACTGACCAGATCGGAAAGCGCCAGCGCCAGCGCGAGGCTGACAAGGAAGCTCTCTCCGCCGGATAGCGTGCGGGTATCGCGCACCGCGTCGGCCTGCCAGGTATCGACCACTTCCAGCNNTCCCCCCCAGCCACACCAGATTATCGAGCGTCAGCCCCTGGGCGAATTTGCGGAACTTATCCCCCTCTTTTGAGCCGATCAGCGCATTGAGATAACTCCAGTCTTCCACCTGCTGCGCGGCCAGCGTGATTTTTTCCATCAGCGCCTGTTGATGCCGCCGGTTGTCGGCATCCTGTTTCAGTTGCTGGCGAATTTCACCCTGTTGCGAGGTGTTTTCACGCAGTTGCTGCGCCAGTTGCTGAAGCTGCTGCTGGAGTGCGTCGGGCGGCTGCGTGATATCCAGCGCGGCGGGCGGTGTTTGCTGATGCTGCTGTAACGCCGTTTGTGCCTGCTCAGCCAGCGTCTGCCCCTGCTGTATTGCTTTCTCCAGCCGTTCTTTTAGCTGTTCCAGCGTCTGGCGGGTGCTTTCATCGAGCAGCGCGGCCTGAAATGCGTCTTGATCGGCAAACGGGCTGGCGGCCAGCGCGTCGGTAAACTGTTTCCCGAACGCCGTCAGTCGTTCATTTTCCCGCGCTTCCTGCTGCTGATGCGTTTGCCACTGGCTGTGCAACGACACGCAGTCATGATGCACCTGCTGCCAGCCATCGAGCGGCGCGGGTTCCAGCGTCTCGTCGGTGGCGGGTTTCGGCAGCGTTTGCAAAAGTGGCTCCAGCGCCCCACGCTGTTGCTGGAGCGTCTGCTGTTCTGTTTGCCGGGCTTGCCACTGACGGGCATCTTCACTGCGTGCCGCCAGCCAGCGGTCTTCTTCACCGTCGGCGGGGAGCGTCAGGTTAAAGGTGCTGAGCGCGTCGCCGAGCGTCTGTAAACGCGCCTCGCGTTCTTGTGTCAGCGTGTTGAGTTCCTGCTGTATATCATTAATTTGATTTTGCAGGCTGAGCCGCTGGCTCGACTGCCACAGCTGCTGTTCGTAATCGTCCTGCTGTTGCAGCCAGGTGGCGATATCGTCCGCGGGTGACAGCGCGATCTGCAGTTCGCCCGTGACCTGCTCCTGCTGGCGCAGGGTGTTCGCTTCCTGCGTGTCGTTATGCGTCTGTTTCTGCAATGCCTCCAGCTGACCGCGCAGCGTCGCACCTTCCTCTTTCAACTGATTGACCTCGCGTTCCAGCGCGTCGCGGCGAGCCTGATTGACGCCGGGAACGAGAGCCTGATATTCCGCCACCGCCGGGTGTGCCGTTGACCCGCAAAGCGGACAGGGCAGACCGGCCTGCAGACGCGCGCGTTCTGCTTCCAGTTTAACGATGGTCGCTTCCTGTTCACACAGGGTGCGCACGTCGACGTACTGCTGATACTTCTCTTTATAGTGCTGACGGCGCTGTTGCAGCAGGGTTTCCATCTGCGCCTGCTCGTCCTG
The DNA here is from genome assembly GCF_001188485.1 of Trabulsiella odontotermitis. GTDB lineage: Bacteria > Pseudomonadota > Gammaproteobacteria > Enterobacterales > Enterobacteriaceae > Trabulsiella > Trabulsiella odontotermitis_A. The sequence continues at coordinate 10,846 of NZ_JNGH01000060.1, read as the reverse complement.
CCGCGCGTTTAGTACTTTCTGCAATTGTTGCAGACGCAGCTGTAGCGGTAAAAACTGGCTGTGCAGCGTAGCGAGCTGCTGCCGCTGCGGTCGCAGAGCGCCATGCTGTGCGAGAGACTGTGCCAGCGCGTCGGCATCCAGCGCCAGCGCGGACACCGGCAGCGTCTGCAGTTTTTGCTGCTGCTCACGCTGCTTTTGCCGGAGCGTGGCGAGCTGTGCGGTGTCTCGCGCAAGCTGCGCGAAGGTGGCCTGCCAGCCACTCAGCGCGTTGCCCAACTGGCGAAAATGCTCGTGCTGCCCGAGCCAGTCGGTCACGCGTTTTTCCTGTTCGTGCAGGGCGCTATGCTGCTGTTCAGCGCTGCGGGCGATCCGGTCGCGCAGGCGCAGCGAGGCACCCGTGGCGGTTTGTTCCTGTAAGCGCGTCCATAGCGGGCGTAACTGTTCGGCGGGCTGCGCGCGGGTCAGGGTGTCCAGTTGAGGCTGCGCCGCAGCCAGTGCCTGTTGTGCGTCACTTAAACGGGTCAGGCTGAGCTGTTGTTGGGTTTCCAGCTCCTGCCGACGCGTCAGCCACTGCAACTGCGTTTGCAACTGCGCCTGGGCGGTCAGCGTCTGCTGTTCTTCCGTAGTAAGCGCCTGCAAACGTTGCTGCAGCGCCTGCTGTTGTTCATCGCTGAGCATTTGCACGCCGGACGCCTGCGCCTGCCATTTCTCCAGTTCGGTGCGGGCGTTTTTGTGCTTTTCAAACACCATCGCCGAAATCTGCCCGTAGATTTCCGTGCCGGTCAGTTCTTCGAGCAGCTCTGCGCGCTCCTTGGGTTTCGCATTGAGAAAGGCGGCGAACTGCCCCTGCGACAGTAACATCGAGCGGGTGAAGCGGCCGTAATCCAGCCCGGTCAGCGATGCGGTCAGATCCAGCTTATCCTTGACTTTATCGGCCAGAATTTTGCCATCGGCGATGCGCGCCAGCTCCACGCGCGGCGCCTGTAAATTGCCGTCCGGCTGGTTGCGGGCGCGATTCTGACTCCAGAAGGCACGGTAGTGGGTGCCTTTGACTTCAAATTCCACCTCCGCCAGACACTCGGCGGTATCGCGGGTCATCAGATCGTTTTGCGATTGCGAAACCGTATTCAGGCGCGGCGTCTCGTGGTACAGCGCCAGACAGATGGCGTCCAGCAGCGTGGTTTTCCCTGCGCCGGTCGGGCCGGTAATGGCAAACAGACCGTTGCTGGCAAACGGCTCAGCGGTGAAGTCGATTTTCCATTCGCCTTTCAGCGAATTGATGTTTTTTAACCGCAGGCTGAGGATTTTCATGCGTTTTCCTCCCCGGACAGGCTGTGCAGGGTCTCATCGAACAACTGCCGCAATCGCGCCTGCTGATCCGCCTCCATCGTTTCCAGCGCCAGGCGACGGGCAAACACCTCTTCAACGTGTAGTTCGCTCAGGGATTCACGCTTTTCACTGGCGATAATGCGTTCCCGCTGTTCGCGGCTGCGGCGGATGAGCAGCACTTCCACCGGCAAATCTTCGGTGAGGGTCTGAATTTTGCGCTGTAAATCATGCAGATATTCGTCGCTGTTGATTTCGATATCCAGCCAGACCGGCTCCGTCTCAGAACGGTCGCGCCATTCGGCAAGCTGAGCGCTGATGCTGGCAAAATCGCCTTTAATGACCGCCAGCGGCTGCGTGACCGGCACGTCCAGCGTCTCGATCTGCGCCAGTTTGCCGTTGCTGAAACTTACCAGGTGAACGCTTTTATTTTTGCCGGTTTCGTCAAAACTGAGGGCAATCGGTGAGCCGCAGTAGCGGATGTGCTCGTAGCCGCCGATCTGCTGCGCGCGGTGGATATGGCCGAGGGCGATGTAATCCGCAGCAGGGAAATGCTGTGCCGGGAAGGCGTCGAGGGTGCCGATGTAAATGTCGCGCACCGCATCGCTTTTGCTGGCGCCGACGGTGGTGAGATGGCCGCTGGCGATAATCGGCAGGAGACGATCGCCGCGCAGCGCCACGGCCTGCTCATGCTGTTGCTGATAGTAATCGGTAATGGCGGCCAGCAGCAGCTGCTGTTTTTCGCTGCCGGAATGCCCGGCCTGGCTGAGGACAATATCGCGTGGGCGCAGAAAAGGCACCGGGCAAAAAATCGCCCCGACCGTGCCGTCACGACGCTTCAGTTCAAAGGGGGCGCTGCCCGCACTGGCGACAACCGTGGTATTCAGAAAAGCGAGAATATCGCGTGATTCATTTAGCGTGGCGACGGAGTCGTGGTTCCCGGCAAGTACGATCAGATGACAGCCGGTGTGCTGGAGCTTCACCACAAAGCGGTTATAGAGTTCACGCGCATAGCTGGGCGGTGAGCCGGTATCAAAAATATCGCCCGCCACCACGATCGCATCGACCTCTTTTTCTTCTGCGGTCCGGAGCAGCCAGTCAAGAAAGGCGTCGTGTTCGGCGGCACGGCTCTTGCTGTAAAAGTTCTGGCCAAGGTGCCAGTCCGAGGTGTGGATGATGCGCATAGCGGGTCCGTAGCAGAAAAGCGTAACGCCGATTATAAACACGCAAGGCGTGCAGGGTCGATGGGTGTCATAAACGCCTTGAAGGACTATCATAAGACGGTCATCTTTTCATAAATCTGTCATAAATCTGACGCATAATGGCGCCGCACTCTAAAATTGCTACTAAAAAATACAGGGTAAATAATGGCGAGACGAATTCTGGTCGTTGAAGATGAAGCACCTATCCGCGAGATGGTGTGCTTCGTGCTGGAGCAAAATGGCTTTCAGCCGGTTGAGGCCGAGGATTATGACAGTGCAGTGAATCAACTCAACGAACCCTGGCCTGATTTGATTCTGCTCGACTGGATGTTGCCGGGGGGCTCGGGGCTTCAGTTCATCAAACATATGAAACGCGAAGCGATGACGCGTGAAATTCCCGTTGTCATGCTCACGGCGCGTGGCGAAGAAGAAGATCGTGTGCGCGGGCTGGAAACCGGCGCGGATGATTACATTACCAAACCCTTTTCTCCAAAAGAGCTGGTGGCCCGTATTAAGGCCGTGATGCGCCGTATTTCACCGATGGCGGTGGAAGAGGTGATTGAAATGCAGGGGCTGAGTCTCGACCCGACTTCGCATCGCGTCATGACCGGCGAAAATCCGCTCGACATGGGGCCTACCGAATTTAAGCTTTTGCACTTCTTTATGACGCATCCGGAACGGGTTTACAGTCGCGAACAACTGTTGAATCATGTCTGGGGCACCAATGTGTATGTCGAAGACCGGACGGTCGACGTTCACATTCGTCGTTTACGTAAGGCGCTGGAACATAGCGGTCACGATCGTATGGTTCAAACCGTTCGCGGTACGGGCTATCGTTTTTCCGCTCGTTTCTAAAAATTTGACAGGAGTAGACCCGTGCTGGAACGGCTGTCATGGAGAAGGCTGGCGCTTGAGCTGATCTTATGTTGTATCCCGGCGTTCATCCTGGGGGCTATTTTTGGTTATCTGCCGTGGTTTTTACTGGCGGCGGTGACCGGGCTGTTAATCTGGCATTTCTGGAATTTACTGCGTCTTTCCTGGTGGTTATGGGTCGATCGCAGCATGACGCCGCCACCCGGGCTCGGCAGCTGGGAGCCCCTGTTATACGGTCTGCATCAGATGCAGATGCGTAATAAAAAACGGCGGCGCGAGCTGGGAAGCCTGATCAAACGCTTTCGCAGCGGTGCCGAATCGCTGCCGGATGCGGTGATCCTCACCACCGAAGAGGGCACCATTTTCTGGTGTAACGGTCTGGCGCAACAGGTACTGGGTCTGCGCTGGCCCGACGACAGCGGGCAGAACATTCTTAACCTGCTCCGTTATCCCGAATTCGCGCAGTATCTTAAACACCGCGATTTCTCAAAGCCGCTGAATCTGGTGCTGAATACCGGGCGACATCTGGAAATCCGCGTGATGCCTTACAGCGATCATCAGTGGCTGATGGTGGCGCGCGACGTCACGCAAATGCACCAGCTGGAAGGCGCACGGCGTAACTTCTTCGCTAACGTCAGCCATGAATTACGCACGCCGCTGACGGTACTGCAGGGATATCTTGAGATGATGCAGGAGCAAACCCTGGAAGGCGCGCTGCGTGATAAAGCTCTGCATACTATGCGCGAGCAGACTTACCGAATGGAAGGGCTGGTGAAACAGCTACTGACCTTATCGAAGATTGAGGCCGCGCCGAAAATGGCCTTGAATGACTGCATCGACGTACCGATGATGCTGCGCGTTGTGGAGCGGGAAGCGCAAACCCTCAGCCAGCAGAAGCATATTCTTCATTTCGACGTGGATGATTCCCTGAAAGTGATGGGCAATGAAGAGCAGTTGCGCAGCGCTATTTCGAACCTGGTGTACAACGCGATCAACCACACCCCTGCCGGGACGGAAGTGACCGTGCGCTGGGAGCGGGTGATGCACGGCGCGCAGTTCAGCGTGGAAGATAACGGCCCGGGGATCGCGTCGGAGCATATTCCGCGCCTGACCGAGCGTTTCTACCGTGTGGATAAAGCACGTTCACGGCAAACGGGCGGCAGCGGTCTGGGGCTGGCGATTGTGAAGCATGCGATAAGCCATCACGACAGCCGTCTGGATATTGAAAGCACCGTCGGAAAAGGCACCCGTTTTAGCTTTGTCCTGCCGGAACGTTTGATTGCCAAAAAAGCCGGTTAATCACGTCGTTGTCAGCTTTTCTTTCCGGGACCAGCGCAGGCTGGTCCTTTTTATTTGCAGCTGATCGTTAGTCTGATGGATTAATGCGCGTCTGATGTTTTTTTGTTCGCATGATTAGCCATAGGTTTTTTGTCTGACTGGCTTAAAATTCCATGTCTGAAATTACTATCAGCATAATCATCTGGTTTTGCGATCCCTTCTTGCTTTAAAACGTTATAAGCGTTTAAATTGCGCCCTTGCAGACTTTTACGCACTGCATTCGCGCGGTAATTCGAAAAACAATTCTTCGCTGCGTGGATTCGGGAGAATATCCCGCTGAGTTACTCAATCATTGCCGCGGTATTATCCCATCGGGAAAAACGCGAACGGTTTCATTTTTACAACACCACATCCACAGGCAGTCAGACACTATGACCCATCAGTTAAAATCTCGCGACATCATCGCCCTGGGCTTTATGACCTTTGCGTTGTTTGTTGGCGCTGGCAATATTATTTTCCCTCCTATGGTTGGTTTGCAGGCTGGCGAACACGTCTGGACGGCGGCATTTGGTTTTTTGATTACGGCTGTGGGTCTACCGGTTCTGACGGTGGTGGCGCTGGCGAAAGTCGGCGGTGGTGTGGACAGCCTCAGTACGCCGATCGGTAAAGTAGCAGGCATCCTGCTGGCGACCGTCTGTTATCTGGCCGTCGGGCCGCTGTTTGCCACGCCGCGTACGGCGACGGTGTCCTTTGAAGTGGGGATTGCTCCGCTGACCGGTGACGGCGCGATGCCGCTGTTCATCTACAGTCTGGTCTATTTCGCGCTGGTGATCCTTGTGTCGCTTTACCCGGGCAAGCTGCTGGATACCGTCGGTAACTTCCTGGCGCCGCTGAAAATCATCGCGCTGCTGATCCTCTCCATTGCTGCTATCGTCTGGCCCGCCGGGCCGATCAGCCATGCGCTGGAAGCCTACCAGACCGCACCGTTCTCCAATGGTTTTGTGAACGGCTATCTGACGATGGATACGCTTGGGGCGATGGTCTTCGGCATTGTTATTGTTAACGCCGCGCGTTCCCGTGGCGTGACGGAAGCGCGTTTGCTGACCCGCTACACCATCTGGGCCGGTCTGATGGCCGGTGTGGGCCTGACGCTGCTCTACCTGGCGCTGTTCCGCCTCGGCTCTGACAGTTCACTGCTGGTTGAGCAGTCCGCTAACGGCGCGGCCATTCTGCACGCGTACGTTCAGCACACCTTCGGTGGCGCAGGAAGCTTCCTGTTAGCGGCGCTGATTTTCATCGCCTGTATGGTGACGGCGGTAGGCCTGACCTGCGCCTGCGCGGAGTTTTTCTCGCAGTATCTGCCGTTCTCCTACCGCACGCTGGTGCTGGTGCTGGGCGTTTTCTCAATGGCCGTGTCTAACCTGGGTCTGAGCCATTTGATTCAGATTTCCATTCCGGTACTGACCGCCATCTATCCGCCGTGTATTGCGCTGGTGGTTCTGAGCTTCACCCGCAACTGGTGGCACAGCACCACCCGTGTGATTGCGCCGCCGATGTTTATCAGCCTGATTTTTGGTATCCTTGACGGCGTTAAGGCATCCGCCTTTGCGGATATGCTGCCGGGCTGGACCGCGCGTCTGCCGCTGGCAGAGCAGGGGCTTGCCTGGTTGATGCCAACGATGGTGATGGTGATACTGGCTGTTATCTGGGATCGCACGGCGGGCCGCCAGGTAACGTCGAACGCCCACTAATCCGGCGCAGACAGGGTTATTTAACCACGGGGTGTGACACTCCGTGGTTTTTGTTTTTGAACATTTGGCATTTTTGGCAGTGGAGTCGATGGAAAGTACAAATAAGCTAAAACGCGGGCTAAGCACGCGCCACATCCGCTTTATGGCGCTCGGGTCCGCGATTGGTACGGGGCTTTTTTATGGTTCGGCTGACGCCATTAAAATGGCCGGTCCGAGCGTACTGCTGGCGTATATCATTGGCGGTGTCGCCGCTTACATCATTATGCGTGCGCTGGGCGAAATGTCCGTGCATAACCCTTCTGCCAGCTCCTTTTCGCGCTATGCGCAGGAAAACCTCGGCCCGCTCGCGGGCTACATCACCGGCTGGACCTACTGTTTCGAAATCCTGATTGTAGCGATCGCGGACGTCACAGCCTTCGGCATTTATATGGGCGTCTGGTTCCCGGCGGTGCCGCACTGGATCTGGGTGCTGAGCGTGGTGCTGATCATCTGCGCCATTAACCTGATGAGCGTGAAGGTATTCGGCGAACTGGAGTTCTGGTTCTCCTTCTTCAAAGTCGCCACCATTATCATCATGATCGTCGCCGGTTTCGGCATCATTATCGGGTATTGGCAACGGCGGCCAACCGACCGGGATCCACAACCTCTGGAGCAACGGTGGCTTCTTTAGCAACGGCTGGCTCGGGATGGTGATGTCTTTGCAGATGGTGATGTTCGCCTACGGCGGGATTGAAATTATCGGTATCACCGCTGGTGAAGCGAAAGATCCCGAGAAGTCGATTCCGCGCGCCATCAACTCGGTGCCGATGCGCATCCTGGTCTTTTATGTCGGCACGCTGTTTGTGATCATGTCGATTTATCCGTGGAACCAGGTGGGCACCAACGGCAGTCCGTTTGTGCTGACTTTCCAGCATATGGGCATTACGTTTGCCGCCAGCATTCTTAACTTTGTGGTGCTCACCGCCTCGCTCTCTGCCATCAACAGCGATGTGTTTGGCGTGGGCCGCATGCTGCATGGCATGGCGGAGCAGGGCAGCGCCCCGAAAGTCTTTGCAAAAACCTCGCGCCGCGGCATTCCGTGGGTAACGGTAATGGTGATGACCATCGCGCTGCTGTTTGCGGTGTACCTCAATTACATCATGCCGGAAAACGTGTTCCTGGTGATTGCTTCGCTGGCGACCTTCGCCACCGTCTGGGTGTGGATCATGATCCTGCTGTCGCAAATCGCGTTCCGTCGTCGTCTGCCGCCGGAAGAGGTGAAAGCGCTGAAATTCAAAGTGCCGGGCGGTGTCGTCACCACGGTAATTGGTCTTGTGTTCCTGGTGTTTATTATCGCGCTGATTGGCTATCACCCGGATACGCGTATCTCGCTGTATGTGGGCGTTGCGTGGATTATCCTGCTGCTGATTGGCTGGGGCATCAAGTCTCGCCGCCAGCGCCAGTTAGCTGAAAATAACTGATTTTTATCGCCCCTTTCCCAAACCGGAACGGGGCGATTTTCTCCTCCCCCAAACTCCTCCCCCAATAAACCGCGTCATGATGAGTTATCCTTTTCACTGCTATGGCATGGTGGAAGCATTTTGTAATGAGGGGATCTGACGATGTTGAAGGCCTGGCATCTTCCTGTTGCGCCGTTTGTGAAAGCGCGCCAGGACCGGCTGTCGATTACGCTGTGGTTGCGTGGTGACAATCTTCCGACGCGAATTACGCTCCGCGCGGAGCAGGATAATGAAGAACTGACGCTGCCGATGCATCGCCTGCGCCGTTCGCCACACGATGGCGTGGTGGCCTGGCGCGGGGATATCGATCTCACACAGGGGCAGCCCCGTCGCCGCTACAGTTTTAAGCTGTTGTGGGATAACCGCCAGCTCTGGTTTTCGCCGCAGGGCTTCAGCCGTTTTCCACCTGCAAAGCTGGAGCAGTTTGCCATCGATCTCCCCGATCACGGCCCGCAGTGGGTCGCAGACCAGGTCTTTTATCAAATCTTCCCCGATCGTTTTGCCCGCAGCCAGTCACGCAAGCCCGCACAGGATCAGCGCTATTATCACCATGCCGCCGGGCGCGACATTGAACTGCGCGACTGGAACGAACCGCTCACCGACGAGGGTGCCGGATCGACGTTTTATGGCGGCGATCTCGACGGCATCAGCGAAAAGCTGCTTTACCTGAAAACGCTTGGCGTCACGGCGCTCTATCTGAACCCGGTATTCACCGCGCCGAGCGTACATAAATACGATACGGAAGATTATCGCCACGTTGACCCGCAGTTTGGTGGCGATGAGGCGCTGCTGCGCTTACGGCACAACACGCGGCAGGAAGGGATGCGGCTGATCCTCGACGGCGTTTTTAACCACAGCGGCGATTCGCACCCGTGGTTTGAACTGGCTGGGCTATTCGAGCCTGCCGAAACTGGATTATGCCTCGCCGACGCTGGTGGAGGAGATCTACCGTGGTGAAGACAGCATCGTTCGCCACTGGCTGAGGGAACCGTGGCAGATGGACGGCTGGCGTCTTGACGTGGTGCATATGCTGGGCGAATCCGGCGGCGCGGAAAACAACCTCAAACACGTCGTTGGGGCCCCCCCCGCCAGTGGCTACAGACCGACGCGGAAGACGCGGCGATGAATTACCGCGGCTTTACCTATCCGCTGTGGGGATTCCTCGCCAATACCGATATCTCCTACGATCCGCAGCACATGGACGCCCAGACCTGCATGGCGTGGATGGAAAACTATCGCGCCGGATTATCTCACCAGCAACAACTGCGGATGTTCAATCAGCTCGACAGCCACGACACGGCGCGTTTTAAATCGTTGCTGGGTAAAGACGTGGCGCGACTGCCATTGGCGGTGGTCTGGCTGTTTGCCTGGCCGGGCGTTCCCTGCATTTACTATGGTGACGAAGTGGGGCTGGACGGCAATAACGATCCGTTCTGCCGCANGACAAACGCCAGCAGGACGATCAGCTTCTGGCGCTTTATCAGCGGATGGCGAAACTGCGTAAAAGCAGCAAATCGCTGCGCTATGGTGGCTGCCACGTGGTGTATGCGGAGGACAACGTGGTGGTATTCCTGCGCGTCTGGCAGCAGCAACGCATGCTGGTGGCAATCAACCGCGGTGATGCCTGCGAAGTGGTGCTGGAGAAAACGCCGCTGATGGCGGTGAATGCGTGGCACAACCGCGAAGGCAAGGGCATCATTCATGACAATATCCTGACGCTACCGCCCATTTCCGCCACGGTGTGGTCGGGACGTTAAAACGCTGCCGCAGGACAGATCTTTTTTCTGATTTTCATCGCGCCTCGCTGGCAAATACGTACAAATGAGCGATTTTGTGCCACTGTAAAGGGATTGCTCACAGTGAAGGTGAACACATGGATGAACTTCTTTTCCTTGGCAGCGTCATTCTGTTTTTTGCGCTGGTGGTGGTTCCGGCAATGGCCATTATCGCCATCCGGCGCAGCGGAGCCGTGCGGGATGAGTTGATGGCGCTGCGTCGTCGGGTTGAACAACTCGAGCAGCGGAAGCCTGAACTGGCACCGGTGGTGCAACCGACGCCAACCGTACAGGCCGCAACGGTACCGCGAGCGGCGCCGGAACCCGCTGTGGTTCGCGCGCCACCTCCTGCGGCTGAACCTAAACCGGAGTCTGCCTGGCTCCCGGCATTAAAACCACTGCCTGAGGGAAAACCGTCGGCGTTTGGCGGCATGGTCACCTCGCTGGTGCGCTGGTTTATGCAGGGGAATCCGCTGGCGAAACTGGGGATCATTCTGTTGTTCCTCGGCCTGTCTTTCCTGATCCGTTATTCCGTTGAGCACCAACTCCTCTCCCTCGAACTGCGGCTGACGTTTACGGCGCTGGCGGCGGTGGGGCTTCTCGCCTTTGGCTGGTTTTTGCGCCACAAACAGCGTGTTTATGCCCTGATATTGCAGGGCGGCGGCACCGGTGTGCTCTATCTGACGGTTTTTGGTGCGTTCCGGCTGTGGAATATGTTGCCTGTCTCGCTGGCGTTCGGGCTGCTGGTGCTGATTTGTGCCACCAGCGTTGGCCTGGCGATCCTGCAAAAGGCGCTCAGTCTGGCGATGCTGGCCAGCCTCGGCGGTTATCTGACGCCGCTTCTGCTCTCCTCAGGAAGTGGAAACTACGTGGCGCTGTTCTCATTTTATCTGCTGCTTTCAGTCGGGATTCTCGCCATTAGCGTGTGGCAACACTGGAGGGAGCTGAACCTGTTAGGGCTGCTGTTCACCTTTGGGATCGGCACTCTGTGGGGCATGCAATCGTATAAACCTGCGTTTTACCTCAACAGCCAGCTGTTTCTGATTGCCAATATTCTGCTGTTTGGCGTGCTGAGCGTTGTGCTGTCGTTGCGGGCGCAGAACCGCGGCCAGCGGGTGGTGGATGGTATTCTGCTTTTTGCC